>NZ_JBHJXQ010000001.1:0-686024 GCF_042274785.1 Microbacterium sp. NPDC056003
CCGGCTACCCGTCGACGCCTTGGTGAGCCATTACCTCACCAACAAGCTGATAGGCCGCGAGCCCATCCCAGACCAAAAAATCTTTCCAGCAGCTGAAGATGCCTCCGCTGCTCGTATCCAGTATTAGACGCCGTTTCCAGCGCTTATCCCAGAGTCCGGGGCAGGTTGCTCACGTGTTACTCACCCGTTCGCCACTGATCCACAGAGCAAGCTCTGCTTCACCGTTCGACTTGCATGTGTTAAGCACGCCGCCAGCGTTCATCCTGAGCCAGGATCAAACTCTCCATAAAAAATGTTTGCCACCACAACCCGGGAAAACGAGTCGAGCAGCGAGTTCGAAACTGACCAAACGGATGCCATCACTGACAATCCATACGCCAACCCCAAAAAGAGGCTGGACTTGATCCAAAGGAATCTCAACCGATCAAAAAATGACCGACGAGGTTAATTGGCATTTGACAAGTGCACGCTGTTGAGTTCTCAAGGATCGGACGCTCCCACCAACCAGCCACGCGGCCGGCCCGGCAGGGCAACTTCACAATCTTATCCATCCCGTTCCGTCTGTCAAACCGACGCGCCGAAGCCCACAGGCCTGCAGCAGCGATCGATGACCGCGGTCCACGAGAGGAAGACTCCCATTCTAGACCCGAAGGCCGGCAGCCTCATAGAGGAGCTTTCGAAAGGAAGGTGGTCCGCCGCTTGAGGGGGGTAAGGCTCTCAGCCTCTCCGCTTCCCTGTGGGGCGAACAACAAGAACATTACCCGGCCTCCCCCGCCCCGTCGAATCGGCCCCGCACCCCGGGCGTGTCGCGGCCGGGCCGCGGCATCCGCCCACTTCCTTCCCCTCGCCGAGAAGCCCAGATCGCACGGCATTCGCTCACGCCGTCCGCCTGTCGCGACCGCGTCCCGCGACGCAATCTCACCCCGGCGTGCGGCACGGCGCCGCTACCGTTGAGGCATGAGCGACGAGCGATGGGTGTGGGGCGTCGGCCTCGCGACGACGGCGGACGACGGCACGGTCCTGGACACCTGGTACCCCTCCCCCGAAGCGGGACGCATTCCGTTCGGGTTCGATCCCGCCATGCCGCCGGACGCGCTGGACCGCCTCGCGGTGCCCGACGCGCGCCGCGCGGTCACCGTCGAGGTGGTCACACTCGAGGTCGACCTCGACGCACCACCGGCATCGACGTCGGATGCCTACCTGCGACTGCACGCCCTGTCGCACCGGATCGTCGCCCCCAACGATGTCGACCTCGACGGGATCTTCGGCCACCTTCCCACTGTCGCGTGGACCAACGCGGGCCCGATGCATCCCGACGCCCTCACGCGTCAGCGCCCGTTCCTCGTGCGCGAGGGGATCCAGCTGCAGAGTCTCGACAAGTTCCCGCGGCTGCTGGATTACGTGACGCCGCCGGGAGTGCGGATCGCGGATGCCTCGCGCGTGCGCCTCGGCGCGTACCTGTCGCCCGGCACCACCGTCATGCACGAGGGCTTCGTGAACTTCAATGCCGGCACTCTCGGTCAGAGCATGGTCGAAGGCCGGATCTCGCAGGGCGTCGTCGTCGGCGACGGAAGCGACATCGGAGGCGGCGCGTCGATCATGGGAACGCTGTCGGGTGGCGGCACGCACAAGGTGTCGATCGGCGCCCGTACGCTGCTCGGCGCGAATGCCGGCATCGGCATCTCACTCGGTGACGACTGCGTCGTCGAGGCGGGTCTGTACGTGACTGCGGGCTCGAAGGTCGTGCTCGCGGACGAACCGCCGCGCGCCGATGGGTCGCGCGTGACGGTGAAGGGTGCGGAGCTGTCGGGGCTCGACGGCATCCTGTTCCGTCGCAACTCCCTCACCGGGGCGATCGAAGCCGTCCGGCGGATCGGCCACGGCGTGACGCTCAACGAGGCGCTGCACGCCTGAGCCGAACGGCGGCACCGCGTCAGTCGCGGATCCGCACCGACAGGCAGGTCACACAGCCCTCGAGCTTCTCGAACTCGCTGACGTCGACGGTGAGCACGTCGAGGCCGCGCGCCCGATGCTGCGCCGCCGTCACCGGGGCATCCGCCGACATCAGCACGGTCCGCGAATCGAGGACCACGACCGCTGTGCCGTGCTCCTCGGGCACCGGGAGGAACTGCGCGAACGCGCCAGGTGCGTCCACGAGCGGCGGGAAGCCGACCACGGTGCCGTCGGGCAGCGCCGTCACGCCCGACTTGAGGTGGAGCACTTTGCTGACCGGCACCGCGACGACATCCCAGCCGTCGGGCGCCAGTGCTTCCCGAAGCTGCGCGATCCCGTCCGCGTTCGTGCGCGACGACGCGCCGACGTACACGGTGCGCCCGACCTTGAGGACATCGCCTCCGTCGAGGGTGCCCGGTGTCTCGATGGTCGAGAGGCGGAGACCGGATGCCTCGACCGCCGCCCGCACGGAGCTCGACTCGCCGCGCCTCGACTCCGCGCCGGCACGGCAGAGCACGGCCAGGTCGCCGAAGACCACCACGGCATCCTCGACGAACACGCCGTCGGGATGGCCGTCTGCGGGGGTGACCTCGATCACGTCCCAGCCGCGGGAGCGGAAGACGTCGACGTAGGCCTCCCATTGCGTGTGCGCGAGCGCCGGATCGACCGGAACGCGGTCGAGGTGCGTGAGCTCACCCTCGGCGAGCAGCGGAGACGGACGACGGACCAGGAGCCGCGGCATCCGCTCAGCCACGCAGGATCGAGGCACGGGCGGCCGCGCGCTCGTCGTCTGAGATGACACCGCGTGCGTGGAGGGAGTCCACGTCGGACAGCCGCTCCTCGAGCGATTTGGCCGGTGCGGCGTCGTCGACGGCCGTCCCCGGGCGCAGGAGGTCGCTGTTGAGAACCTTGGCGGCCAGAGCCGCATCCACCGTGAGCGGATCGTGGCCCGCCTGCTTGAGGATCGCGTACTTGCGGACACCGACGTAGATCGAGAAGCCGATGCCGGCGACGACCACGATCGCGAAGAGCGCGAAGACCACCGAGAACTCGGCGGGAACGCTGGGAGAGCCGAAGCCGGAGTCGTCGGGGGGAAAGAAGTCCGCGCTGATCATAGCCACACCCTACTGCCCCGGAATGCCGTCACCGCGCAGCCCGTGCGCCGGACTCAGAGTCCGGGGTAGCTGCGCTCTCCCGCACCCGTGTAGAGCTGCTGCGGACGGCCGATCTTGGTCTGCGGGTCTGCACCGGCCTCCCGCCACTGCGCAAGCCAGCCGGGCAGGCGGCCGATCGCGAACAGCACGGTGAACATGCGCGTGGGGAAGCCCATCGCCTTGTAGATCACACCGGTGTAGAAATCGACGTTCGGGTAGAGGCGGCGGTCCTGGAAGTACGCGTCGTTGAGCGCGATCTCTTCCAGCTCCTTGGCCAGGTCGAGCAGCGGGTCGCTGACGCCGAGGGCCGACAGCACCTCGTCGGCCGACTCCTTCACGAGCTTGGCGCGCGGGTCGTAGTTCTTGTAGACGCGGTGCCCGAAGCCCATCAGCTTCACACCGTCTTCCTTGTTCTTCACCCGCTCGACGAAGCGCTGCACGCTCTCGCCGGAGTCACGGATACGCGCGAGCATGTCGAGCACGGCCTCATTGGCACCGCCGTGAAGCGGGCCGTAGAGCGCATTGATGCCGGCCGAGATGGACGAGAACTGATTGGCGCCGGTCGAACCGACGAGCCGCACGGTCGACGTGGAGGCGTTCTGCTCGTGGTCTTCGTGCAGGATGAGCAGTCGCTCGAGCGCCCGCGACATCACCGGGTCGACCTCGTAGACCTCGGACAGCACGCCGAAGTTGAGCTTGAGGAAATTGTCGACGAATCCGAGCGAGTTGTCGGGGTAGAGGAACGCCTGTCCGATGCTCTTCTTGTGCGCGTAGGCGGCGATCACCGGGAGCTTCGCGAGCATGCGGATGGTGTTCAGCTCGACGTGCTCGGGATTGTTCGGGTCGGACTGGTGCTCGTAGTAGGTCGACAGCGCGGACACCGCCGACGAGAGCACCGACATCGGGTGCGCCGTGTGCGGGAGCGCCGAGAAGAACCGCTTGAGGTCTTCGTGCAGCAGGGTGTGGCGGCGGATCTTCTCGTCGAACTCGGCCAGCTCGGACGCGCTCGGGAGCTCGCCGTAGATCAGCAGCCACGCCACCTCGAGGTACGTGCTGTTCTTCGCGAGCTGCTCGATCGGATAGCCGCGGTAGCGCAGGATGCCCTGGTCTCCGTCGATGTAGGTGATCGCCGACTTGGTGGCCGCCGTGTTGACGAACCCGTAGTCGAGAGCCGTGTGCCCCGTCTGCCGGGTGAAGGTGGAGATGTCCACGCTCGGCGCGCCGTCACTGCCCCGCAGCAGCGGGAACTCGGCGGTCGTGTCACCGATCGTGAGGGTGGCCTTCTCCTGCTGGGTGCCCGCTTCGCTCACGGCGCCTCCTCGCGATTTCTGGTCGTGCCGGGGGTGTCGTCCGCCTCGCGGACGCACAGGAGGCGTCTTCCGAGGACGGCAGCGGGGACGGGGAATGCCGCGCCGCCGCGTTTCCTACAGCCTAGTCCGCTCACGCGCCTACTGCGGACACAGCCAAAGGGCAGCCGCATCCGATGGAGGAAACCTCACGAAATCTCCGCCAGCCGCTCAGCCGCCGCGCCGATGCGCTCATCGGACGCGGTGAGCGACAGACGGACATGCTGCGGGAAGTGCGCTCCGTAGAAGTGCCCCGGCCCGGCCAGGATGCCGAGGTCGGCGAGGCGACCGAGGCTCTCCCACGCGTCGCGCCCCTCGGTCGCCCACAGGTACAGGCCGGCCTCGCTGGCGTCGATCCGGAACCCGGCCCCTTCGAGTGCGGGCTTGAGCAGCGCACGCCGGGCACGGTAGCGCTCCTTCTGCGCGGCGACGTGCGCGTCGTCGCCGAGGGCGACGACCATGGCCGCCTGCACGGGCGCCGGGAGCATGAGTCCGAGGTGCTTGCGGGCGGTGAGCAGGCGCGCGACGATCTGCGGGTCGCCGGCCAGGAACGCGGCGCGGTAGCCGGCGAGGTTCGACTGCTTGCTGAGCGAGTACACCGACAGCACGCCGTCGAGCGAGCCGCCCGTCACGCGCGGGTCCAGGGCCGACGGGACAGGGTCGGCGTCCCACGGCGCCGCCCAGCCGAGTTCGGCGTAGCACTCGTCGGAGGCGAGCACTGCGCCCAGTTCGCGAGCCCGGGCGACCGCCGCGCGCAGCTGCGCGACATCCAGCACCCGCCCGTCGGGATTGCCGGGCGAATTGAGCCAGACGAGGCGGGTCTCTGCGGGCCAGTCGGCGGGGGCGTCGGAAGAGAGCGGCGTCGCGCCGACCAGGCGGGCGCCGACCTCGTAGGACGGGTACGCGGCGCGGGGGTGGACGACGACGTCGCCCGGCCCGAGGCCGAGGAGCAGCGGGAGCAGCGCGACGAGCTCCTTCGAGCCGACGGTCGGCAGCACGTTCGCGGCGGTCAGACCGGGGACGCCGCGCCGCCGCTCGTACCATTCGACGATCGCCGCCCGGAGCGCGGGCGTGCCCATCGTCTGCGGATAGGCGTGCGCGTCGGTCGCCGCACGCAGGGCATCGGCGACGACGGTCGGTGTCGCGTCGACGGGCGATCCGACGGAGAGGTCGACGATGCCGCCGGGGTGCGCGCGGGCGCGATCCGCGTACGGCGCGACGGCGTCCCAGGGGTAGTCGGCGAGGTCCGCGACACCCATGTCAGGCCTCTGCTCCGCCGCAGCGCGTCACGGTGCCTGCGGGGGCAGCGCGGCGATGATCGGGTGGTCCTTGTGGATCACGCCCACCTTGGCGGCGCCGCCGGGCGAGCCCACATCGTCGAAGAACTCGACGTTGGCCTTGTAGTAGTCCTGCCACTCGTCGGGAAGGTCGTCCTCGTAGTAGATCGCCTCGACGGGGCACACCGGCTCGCACGCACCGCAGTCGACACACTCGTCGGGGTGGATGTAGAGCGAGCGGTCGCCTTCGTAGATGCAGTCCACCGGGCATTCGTCGATGCAGGCCCGGTCCTTGACATCCACACACGGAAGAGCGATCACATACGTCACGGTGCCAGTCTAGTTCTCTGCGAGAGGGCGGATGCGGTCGGGCCAGGCCACCACGATCGCCACGAGGATCGGCAGCGCCAGCGTCCACACGCTTCCGAGCGCACCTTCGGGTACGATGACGGATCCGCCCGGCCCCTTCCCCGAGAACACCAGGGTCGACGTCATCATGCCGAGTCCGGTCGCCAGCGCCGCCCATCGATCGGCGGTGAGGAAGCGGACCGCGACGAGCAGTCCGGCGCAGCCGACGATCGCGAGCACGAGACCGAGGGGGAACCAGCCGAGTTCGTACGAGTGCGCGATCGTGCCCGCCAGGCCGTAGACCGCGCCGACGAGGAGGGCCACGAACCACGTGCCCACACGGGCGGGGACGGAGGAGCGCACCCGTCGACTCTACTGCCGGGCGGCCCCGCGCCGGCCCGTCCTATGCCGCCCAGCCCCACAGCCGCAGCAAGGCCGCGGTGAGTGCCGCGGCGGCCACGACCACGAGGAAGGGCGCCCGGATCAGGAGCAGTCCGGCGGCGACGAGAACGGCAGGGATGCGGGCATCCACCACGATCGCCTGTCCGGCTCCGAGCGTCTGCACCGCCACGAGCGCCGCGAGAAGAGCGACGGTGAGAAGGTCGGCGATCCGCATCGGCCGAGGGGCCTCGACCCATTTCGGCGGCACGAGATAGCCGACGGTCTTGAGCGCCACGCACACGATCGACGCCACGAGCAGCGCGGTCCACAGGGTCACGGCAGTCCCTCCCGCTCGGCGACGTCAGGCGGCTCGTCTTCCGCCGACCCGATCGGATCGTGGGCGCCGAGCCAGTTGAACCAGCCGACGACGATCGCCACCGTCGCCGCGATGATCACGGGCAGCCCCGGCATGAGGACCGGAGTCAATATTGTGGCGATCACGGCGGCGGCGATCCCGACCACGATGGGCTGCCGGCGGCGCAGGCGCGGCCACAGCAGTGCGAGGAACGCGGCCGCGGCCGCGGCATCCAGCCCGTACGCCCGCGGATCACCGAGGACGTCGCCCAGCAGGGCGCCCGCGAGAGTGGAGAGGTTCCAGCCGATGTAGATGCCGATCCCCGTGACCCAGAAGCCGACAGTCCGCGCATGCTGGGTGGTCTGCGCGAGCGAGACCGCCGTCGACTCGTCGATCGTGAACTGCGCGGCCGCGGCCCGGCGCCAGAACCCGGTGCCGATCACGGGAGACATGCGCATGCCGTACGCGACGTTGCGAACCCCCAGGAGTGCCGCCGAGGCGATGGCCGCCGGCGCCGCGGCGAGCCCGCCTGCGCCGATGACCCCGACGAACGCGAACTGCGAACCGCCCGTGAACATGAGCAGGCTCATCACGCAGGTCTGCCAGACATCGAGACCGGATGCCACCGCCAAGGCCCCGAACGAGATCCCGTATGCGCTCGTCGCCAGCGCCACGCCGACGCCCTCGCGCGCCGCGCGGCGCGCTTCGCCGGCGCTGTGGACGTCGTCGAAGTGGGGATCGAGAGTCACCCGATCGATGCTACCGAGCGGCTCCCCCACGCTCCGCGGGCCGGTGCGACATGCGTGGCACGATTCCTGCCGAGGTTCCGCGCAGACGACGGATGCCGCGACCTGACGCTCGGTGAGGAGCGGCGGGTCGCGGCATCCGGTCGATGGCTACGCGTTGGCGTCCTGGCGCTTGAGTCGCGCGGTGGCGCGGCCGCGCTCGGTCGCGTTGAGCACGACCTTGCGGATGCGCACCTTCTCGGGCGTGACCTCGACGCACTCGTCGTCACGGGCGAACTCGAGGCTCTCCTCGAGCGAGAGCTGCCGGGGCGGAGTGAGACGCTCGAGCTCGTCAGCGGTCGACGACCGCATGTTGGTGAGCTTCTTCTCCTTGGTGATGTTGACGTCCATGTCGTCGGCGCGCGTGTTCTCGCCGACGACCATGCCCTCGTACACCTCTTCGGTCGGCTGCACGAAGAAGCTCATGCGCTCCTGCAGGGCCATCATCGCGAAGGGGGTGACGACGCCGGCGCGGTCGGCGACGATCGAGCCGTTCTGACGGGCCTGGATGTGTCCGGCCCAGTCGTCGTAGCCGTGGGAGATCGCGTTGGCGATGCCGGTGCCGCGGGTGGTCGAGAGGAACTCGGTGCGGAAGCCGATCAGGCCGCGTGACGGCACGACGAACTCCATGCGCACCCACCCGGTGCCGTGGTTCGTCATGGTCTCCATGCGGCCCTTGCGAGCGGCCATGAGCTGGGTGATCGAACCGAGGTACTCCTCGGGGGCGTCGATCGTGAGGTGCTCGAAGGGCTCCTGGACCTTGCCGTCCTCGCCCTTGCGCGTGACGACCTGGGGCTTGCCGACGGTGAGCTCGAAGCCCTCGCGGCGCATGTTCTCGACGAGGATCGCGAGGGCCAGCTCGCCGCGGCCCTGCACCTCCCACGCGTCGGGCCGGCCGATGTCGACGACCTTGAGCGAGACGTTGCCGATGAGCTCGCGGTCGAGCCGGTCCTTGACCATGCGAGCGGTGAGCTTGTGGCCCTTGACCTTGCCGACCAGCGGCGAGGTGTTCGTGCCGATGGTCATCGAGATCGCGGGGTCGTCGACGGTGATCGCCGGGAGCGGACGGACATCCTCGGGGTCGGCGATCGTCTCGCCGATGGTGATCTCCTCGATGCCGGCGATGGCCACGATGTCGCCGGGGCCGGCGGACTCGGCCGGGTAGCGGTCGAGTGCGCGGGTCTTGAGGAGCTCGGTGATGCGGGCGTTGGAGTGCGAGCCGTCGTGCCGCACCCATGCGACCGTCTGGCCCTTCTTCAGGGTGCCGTTGAAGACGCGCAGCAGCGCGAGGCGGCCGAGGAACGGGCTCGAGTCGAGGTTCGTCACCCAGGCCTGAAGGGGGGCCTCGTCGTCGTACGCCGGCGCAGGGACGTGCTCGAGGATGGCTCCGAACAGCGGCTCGAGATCGTCGTTGTCGGGCAGCTCGCCGTTGGCGGGACGGTTGCGCGACGCCGCACCGGCACGGCCGGATGCGTAGACGACGGGCACGTCGAGCAGCGCGTCGACGTCGAGATCGGGAACGTCCTCGTGCAGGTCGGACGCGAGTCCGAGCAGCAGGTCGTGCGCCTCTTCCTCGACCTCGGCGATGCGGGCGTCGGGGCGGTCGGTCTTGTTGACCAGGAGGATGACGGGCAGCTTCGCCTCGAGCGCCTTGCGCAGCACGAAGCGGGTCTGCGGCAGCGGGCCCTCGCTCGCGTCGACGAGCAGCACGACGCCGTCGACCATCGACAGGCCGCGCTCGACCTCGCCGCCGAAGTCGGCGTGACCCGGGGTGTCGATGACGTTGATCGTCACCGGGACGTCGGTGTGCGCGCCGCTGTACGTGATCGCCGTGTTCTTGGCGAGGATCGTGATGCCCTTCTCACGCTCGAGGTCGTTCGAGTCCATCGCGCGCTCTTCCATGTGCTCGTGCGATCCGAACGAGCCGGTCTGGCGGAGCATGGCGTCGACGAGCGTCGTCTTGCCGTGGTCGACGTGCGCGACGATCGCGACGTTTCGGAGGTCCGGACGGAGGGCGCGCGCCATGAAAGAGATCCTTGCAAGAAGTGGGAATGGCCGGGATGCCGACGGTCCAGCCTAGCGCAGGCAGCCGAAAGCGACCTGAGGGTGCGCACGCGCACGCCCAGGCCGCTTCCGGGTTGTCTCTAGTCCTGCTGCGCAAGCAGTGCGGCGCGCGCCTCGCGGCGGACGCGCTGCTCGGTCGGGTCGGGCACGGGGACCGCCGCGATGAGCCGCTGCGTGTAGGCGTCCTGCGGGTTGCGGAGGATCTGCTCCTTCGAGCCCTGCTCGACGATCTTGCCGTGCTGCATCACCACGATGCGGTCGGCGAGCAGGTCGACGACCGCGAGGTCGTGCGTGACGAAGAGCGTCGCGAACTGCTTCTCCTTCTGGATCTGCTGCAGCAGCTCCAGAACACGCGCCTGCACCGACACGTCGAGCGCGCTCGTCGGCTCGTCGGCAACGAGGACCTTCGGGTCGAGCGCGAGCGCTCGGGCGATGCCGATGCGCTGACGCTGACCGCCGGAGAGCTCGTGCGGGTACCGGTTGCGGAAGTCGCGGGGCAGCTCGACCATGTCGAGGAGCTCGGTCACCCGGCTGGAGATCTCCTTGCGGTCACGACCGGCCAGCTCGAGCGGCTCGCCGATCGACTCGCCGACGGGCCAGCGCGGGTTCAGCGATGAGCCCGGGTCCTGGAAGACGATGCCGAGCTTCCGGCGCACGGCGCGCAGCTGCTTCGGGTCGACGCCGACCATGTCCTGACCGGCCACCCGCAGCTGTCCCTCAGCGATCGGCACGAGCCCGACGATGGCGCGCGCGATGGTCGTCTTGCCGGAGCCGGACTCGCCCACGAGTCCGACGACCTCGCCGGGCTGGATCGAGAGAGACGCGTCGGCGACGGCCCGGAACGCCGGCACGCGGCCGCGCTTGGGGTAGTCGATCGACACGTTCTCGAGCAGCAGCGCCGCCGTGGAGTCGTCGCGGTGGCTCGCGTCCTCGGCGACGGCGGTGCCCAGACCGAGGTGCGGCACCGACGCCATGAGCGCCTTCGTGTAGGGGTGCTCGGGCGCGGTGAACAGCTGCGCCGCGGTGCCGTGCTCGACGACGTCGCCGTCCTTCATCACCATGACGTCGTCGGCCATGTCGGCCACGACGCCCATGTCGTGCGTGATGAGGATGATCGCCGAGTCGAGCTTCTGGTGGAGGTGGCGCAGCAGGTCGAGGATCTCGGCCTGCACCGTCACGTCGAGCGCCGTCGTCGGCTCATCGGCGATGAGCACACGCGGGTCGAGCGAGATCGACTGCGCGATCATCGCGCGCTGACGCTGACCGCCCGACAGCTGGTGCGGGTACGAGTTGTACGCCTTGGTCGGGTCGGGCATCTCGACGAGACCGAGAAGCTCGATCGCGCGGGCCTTCGCCTGCTTGCGGGTCATGCCCGGGCGGTGGGTGAGGATCGTTTCGGAGATCTGGAAGCCGATCGTGTAGACCGGGTTGAGAGCCGTCATCGGCTCCTGGAAGATCGCCGCGATACCCTCGCCGCGCACCTGGCGCAGCACCTCGTCGCGGGCGCCGACCAGCTCGCGGCCGGCGAGCTTCGCGCTCCCGGTGACACGGGCGTTCTTGGGAAGCAGGCCCATGATCGCCATCGAGCTCGTGCTCTTGCCCGAACCCGACTCACCGACGATCGCCAGCACCTTGCCGGGCATCAGGTCGTACGTCACGTGCTTGGCCGCCGCCGCCCAGCCGCCGCCCACCCAGAACTCGACTCCGAGGTTCTTGACGGACAGCACCGGGCCGCCCTCCTGCTGCGGGACGTGTCCGCGCATGCGGGCACCCTCTTTCATGCTCATCGAACCGTCTCCCGTGTCAGGATGGGCAGATGCCCGAACCGGTCACTTTTCGTCCGCGCGGCGGTCAGATCGTCGCCTGGGTGGCGATCGCGATCTGCGCCCTCGGTCTTGTCTTCATCGCCGTCACGGACGGCGTGCCCAGCCTCATCGTGTGGGCGTGGCCGATCGTGCTCGTGGCCTGGCTGGCGTGGATCCTCTACATCCGACCGCACGTGCTGATCAGCGAGGGCTTCATCGAGGTCGGCAACGTCTTCCGCACCCACCGGGTGCCGTGGGGCGACGTGGCCGACGTCGACTCGCGCTACGCGCTGACCGTCCACACGACCGGCGGCCGCAGCATCCGCGCCTGGGCAGCTCCCGCGCCCAGCGCTCGTCAGGCGATGACGACGAACCGCGAGGAGGTCGCCCGCACGCCCGGCGAGGGCGACATGCGCCGTCCGTCGGATGCCGAAGGCACCGCCAGCGGCGACGCGACCGCGCTGGTGCGCCGCACCCTCGAGCAGTACCGCCGCAGCGGCGGCAGCACCACGCCCGACGGCACGGTCTCGACGCTGAACACTCCGGTCATCGCGGTGACGGCGGTGCTGATCGCCGCCGCTGTGCTGAGCCTCGCCCTGCCTCACGGCTGATCACCCCGCTCGCGGCGTTCCTCGACGGCGGGCGGCTCGGGCAGCGCACCGCCGCCGAACTCGTCCATGTACCGCTCGTCGTCGGACGACGTCGGGCCCTCGACCATCTGCACGCCCTGCACCGACGGGATCGCCGCCACCGCACGATTCGCCTTGCGGCGGCTGACCTTGCCCTGCTGACGCGGGTCGAATGCGTCACGCAGACCGTCGCCGATGAAGTTGATGCACAGCGCCAGGATGACGATGAACAGACCCGGCCACCAGAACAGCCACGGCCGGGTGCGGAAGGCCTCGCGGTACTCGCTGATGATCTGCCCGAGCGACACATCGGGCGCCGTGATGCCGAAGCCGATGAAGCTCAGCGCGGCCTCCGTCAGCACGGCCGCGCTCATGAGCAGCGTGGTGTTGACGATGATGATGCCGACCGCGTTGGGCAGGATGTGGCGGAAGATGATGCGGCCGTTCCCGGCGCCGGCGACCCGTGCCGCATCGACGAACTCGCGTTCCCGCAGGGCGAGGAAGTCGCCTCGCACGAGACGCGCGAGACCCGTCCAGCTCAGCACACCGAGGAAGATGCCGAACACCACCGCGCTGCTGCCGCCGAGCATCTTTCCGATGATCGAGCCGATGACGATGATCGGGATGATGATGATCACGTCGGTGAAGCGCATGATCAGCGAGTCGGTCCAGCCGCGGAAGTACCCCGACAGTGCGCCGAAGAGCACGCCCAGGATCAGCGACACGATGCCGACGAGGAACATGACGGTAAGCGACTGCTGGGTGCCGCGCATGACCTGGGCGAAGATGTCCTTGCCCAGGGTGTCCTGGCCGAACGGGTGCTCGCCGAGAGCGAAGGGCCAGAGCGTCAGCGTGGGCTGTCCGCCGTTGACGACGGGATAGCTCGTCCACCAGTCCAGCGGCCACCATCCGGGGATGCGGAAGCCGTTGATGTCGAGCGTGCCGTCGCCGCTGGCCTGCAGCTTGCCGGTGCCGCCGATGACGGTGCCGACCGAGGTGAAGGCGAGGATGATGACGAGGACGAGGACGACCAGGGCGATCATCGCTCCGGCGTGACGGAAGAACCGGCGGCGCACCAGCGCGCCCTGGCTCAGGCCCGCGACGGCCTTCTGCTCGATCGACTGCTCGCTGCCGCGGTCCTGCGGCGCATCGGTGGGAATTGTCGTAACCATGGTCAGCTCACCCGGATCCGGGGGTCGAGGGCGGAGTACAGAAGGTCCGCGATGAGGTTGAAGATCACCGCGAGGATGCCTGTCACCACGAAGAAGCCCATAACGAGGTTGACGTCACCGGCGTTGAGGCCGTCGACGAACAGCGCGCCCATGCCCTTCCACGCGAAGATCGTCTCGGTGATGACGGCGCCGCCGATGAGGGCTCCGATGTCGAACGCGATGATCGTCGCGATCGGGATGAGGGCGTTGCGCATGGCGTGCCGCATGACGACAGTCCGCTCCGTCAGGCCCTTGGCCCGCGCGGTGCGCACGTAGTCCTGGTTCATGACCTCGAGCAGGCTCGACCGCGAGTAGCGGGTGTACGCGGCGATCGAGACGAGGGCCAGCGCGATCGTCGGAAGCACGAGGTGCGCGAACCCGTCGAGGATCTGGAACCACATGTCGCCCTTGAGCCCCGGGGTCTTCGCACCGATGGTCGCGATGACGCCGCTCTGGGGAATGCGGTCGACGTAGTCGGTGTAAACCAGCATGACCCGGTCGACGATGATCACGAAGAACGTGATGAAGCTCACGATCGCCGCCGTGCGGGCCGCTTCCTTCTTGCCGTCGCCTCCGACGAGAAGGCCCACGCCGATGCCGATGCCGATCGACACGAGGCCCATCAGGAACAGCATCCACCCGGTCGGCACGTAGAAGAACAGGTACTGGAGCGGGAAGTAGAGCGCCGCCCAGATGCCGACCACGATCAGCGCCGCGTACAGCGTGCGGCGGTTCGCGAGTCCTGTCGACAGCGCTGTCACGCCCACTGCGGCGCCGATGCCGGTGATGATGACTCCGACGATGCCGATCGAGGGGGCCGCGAACCAGTTCGTCGCGCCCAGCAGCGCCAGCATGCCGCCTGCGGCCACGAAGGCCGAGGCGAACGTGATGAGGCGCCGCTTCCAGGATCCGCCGATGATCGCCATGAAGATCAGGCCGGCGATCAGCCCCGTGAGAAGGATCGCTTGGATCGTGATCACCGGATTCGAGAGGAACTCATTGAACCGGATGGCACCGAACTCCTTGAGCAGCACGGCGATCCAGAAGATGGGGAGCGAGTAGACGATGAACGTGAGGAACGTCACCGAGTAGTCGAAGCCGCTGTACTGGCGGAGTGCCGTCAGGATGCCGATCGTGAGGCCGAAGATGATGGCCACGATGGTGGCCGCGGTGACCAGCTGGATCGTCGATGATGCAGCGGAGGCCACGGCCTCGGTCACGGGCTGGTTGCTTCGGGTGAAGGCGATGCCGAGATCGCACTGGCCGATGAAGCACTTGGCGGCGCCGCCGAGCCACGTGAAGTAGCGGACGGGAGCAGGGAGATCCAGCCGCAGCAGCTCGGTGCGGTTGTCGATCATCTCCTGACGGTTGGGGGCATTGCTGCCCTTGAGGTCTTGGAGGGGGTCGGTCCCGATCGCCGTCAGGTTGTAGACGATGAACGAGGCGACGAGGAGAACGAGGGCGATGGCGCCCAGTCGTCGCAGGATGAAGGTCAGCACGGAAGCCCTCTCGGATATGGGGCTGAAAGCATGATTTTACGTCCGTCCCGGAGCGCCGGTACGGCGCCCCAAAACTACTACGAGGGAGGCTGAGCGACACCTGTGTCTGTCGCGCAGCCTCGATGGACATGACTGTGGGTGCCAAGGGTTCGCCTCGGCACCCACAGTTCACACGATGTCTGCCGGGGTGGACGGCTCAGCCGCCCACCCCGGCATGGCATGGATTACTCCGCGCCAGCGCCTGCCGGGGTCCACTCCCAGAAGTTCCAGAAGTAGTCCGGGCTCAGGGGCATCTCCTTGACCTCGGTCACCTTGTCGCTGTTGACCAGCAGACCCGGGAACTGGAAGATCGGGAGCGTCGTGGCGCTCGCCCAGATGCCCGTCTCGGCCTGCTCGAGCAGGTCGGTCTGGGCGTCGTAGTCGGACGTGACGTTCAGCGTGTGGAGAGCATCGGTGACTTCCTCATCGCAGAACCCGTTGTAGTTGCCGCCCTTGGCCATCGGGTCGTCGTAGCAGGCGTAGATCTGGTCGGATCCACCCACGGCGAGGCTGGTCTGCGACCAGGCGAACAGCGTGGCGTCGTGCGGGTTGATCGGCTCGGCGGCCGGGTCGGTGAAGACCCAGTCGGGCTCGCTCTCGTCGACCAGCTGGAATCCGGCCAGAGCAGCCGAAGCGGCGATCAGCTCGTACTCCTGACCACGACGGACGTTGCCCTCGGGGTACCAGAAGCCGACCTCGACCGGACCGGTCACGCCGGCCTCGGCGAGCAGCGCCTTGGCGCCCTCGATGTCGACCTCGGCGTAGTCCGCCGAACCGTTGGTCTCGGTCAGGATCGGGTAGCGCTCGACGTCAGCCTGCGAGACGAGGTTGGTGTTGCGCACCTCGGCCTCGGGGTTGAGCGGCTTGATGATCTTGTCGACGATCTCCTGGCGGGGAACCGTCTTCAGGAACGCCTGGCGAACCGCGAGAGCCTTCGCCTCGTCGCCACCGTAGGTCGCGGGGTCGAACGGACCGCCGTTGTTGACCGTCAGGTCGACGTGCTCGTGCGACGCCTGGACACCGGTCTGCACCGTGGCGGTGTCGATGTCATTGGCGAGCTGGAGGATGTCGGCCGTGGGCTGACCCGACCAGATGTCGAGCTCGCCCGACTCGAGAGCCTGCAGCGCGGTGGTCGAGTCGGCGATCGTGCGGATCGTGATCTTCTCGAACTTGGGCGACGGACCCCACGTGAACAGCGGGTTCGCGGCGATCGAGATGTACTGGTCCTCGACGATGTCGTCGACGATGTACGGGCCGCTGGTCAGCGCGGCAGCCGGGCTGTCGGGCAGCGTGGTGTAGCCGTAGGCGTTGCTCCACGCGTCGCCCAGAGCGGCCAGGACTTCCTCGTCACCGTCGGTGATGGCCGTGACGACCTTCTCCTTGGCGGTCTCGGCGAACTCCTTGGCGGCGTCGCTGTACGCGGTGAAGTCACCCTCCTCGCCCGACTCCTTCCAGGTGTCGTACGCGGCCTGGACGTCCGAGTACTCGTCCGGGAACGCGAGCGCGTAGGTGCCGTGCGCCGAGACGCCCAGCGGTCCGACGAGCTCCCAGTCCACGTACGGCTCGTCGTAGACGAACGTGATCTCCTTGTCGCCGGTCTCCGGCGTCTCGGTGACCAGGCTGTAGCCGGTGCTGGCGGCGGGCGAGAACGCGTCGTTCACATTGCCCGAGATGGCAGCCCACTGCAGGAGCATGTCTGCCTCGTCGATCGGAACGCCGTCCGACCAGACGGCGTCAGCCGTGATGGTGTACTTGACGGTGAGCGGATCTTCGCTGACCTGCTCGTACTCGCCGAAGTCGGTGTTGCGCACCAGCTCGGGGGTGTTGTTGTAGTACGCGAACGAGGTGTCGGTCATGTACTTGACGTTGCCGTTGGCCGTGTTGTTGCCGGCCGAGCTGTCGTCGTTGAAGTGGAAGAAGCCCGAGTTGTACGCGGTGGTAATCTCGGTGCCTTCCACGACCTCGGACTGGTATGGGTTGCCGCAGCCGGAGAGCACGAGAGCTCCTGCCGCCACGACACCCACGCCCGCCATAAGACGCGCGATCTTCACATTTCCTCCTGTGCAAGGGTTGAGTGCCCAGCCTGTGGCAGCGCTGGACACGGACACGGACACACTAAGCACGCTCCGGGGGCAGGGCAAAACAGAACAGCAAACCGTTACATATCCTTAACTCAGCGCTACGTGGGTGTGACAATCTGACAACGTGCACGCTTTCGCGTCTGGGAATCTGCCCGACACCGGCCCCATGGACCGTGTGTCCCGAATACGTCTGAGATGGGAGATCGCGCTCGTCCTGCTGCTCTCCGTGGGGCGGTCGGCGATCTACGCGGTGCTGGGGCTGATCCAGGCGCTGCAGCGCGAGGCGGCCCTCGGCGACCAGACCACGTCGCTCAATCCCTCCGCCGGCGCGGAGGAGTTCTGGGACGTCCTGTACCAGTTCCTCGGGCAGGGATTCGCGCTCGTCCCGGTGGCCCTCGCGATCTTCTTCCTGTGGGAGCCCGGCATCTCCGCCTTCCGCCGCATCGGGCTCGATTTCCGCCGGTTCGGCGGGGACGTCGGCCGCGGGATCGCGCTGGTCGCGGTGATCGGCATCCCCGGGCTCGGCCTCTATGCGCTCGGCCGCGCGCTCGGATTGACCGTGCTGGTCGAGGCATCCCCCCTCGACGCATCATGGTGGACGGTCCCGCTGCTGCTGCTGGCGGCCCTGCGAGCCGGACTCACCGAAGAGGTCATCTTCCTCGGCTACCTCTTCGACCGGCTGCGGCGGCTCGGCTGGGGCTGGTGGGCCGTCATCCTGTCGACGGCGGCCCTGCGCGCTGCCTACCACGCCTACCAGGGCTTCCCGTCGATGGTCGGCAACTTCGCGATGGGCGTCGTCTTCGGCTGGTGCTACCGGCGCTGGGGTCGCGTCATGCCGCTCGTCATCGCCCACACGGTGATCGACGTCATCGCGTTCGTGGGGTACCCGCTCGCTGCTGCGCTGTGGCCGAGCCTCTTCGCGCCCGCCCCGGCCCCGTCGGGCACACCGACCCCCACCCCGACCGCCTAGGGCGACGGGATGCCGGGGGCCCGGCATCCCGTCACTCCTGCGTCTGTCAGGCGAAGGCCTCGATCGGCGGGCAGGCGCACACCAGGTTGCGGTCGCCGTAGGCCTGATCGATGCGGCGCACCGGCGGCCAGTACTTCGTGCGCACCAGCGAGTGGACCGGGTACACCGCGATCTCGCGCGAGTACGGATGCGTCCACTCGCCGGCCACGACGGACTCCGCTGTGTGCGGGGCGTTCGACAGCGGGTTGTCACCCGCGGGCCACTCTCCCGCCGCGACGGCGTCGGCCTCGGCCTTGATCGCGATCATCGCCTCGATGAAGCGCTCGATCTCGCCGAGGTCCTCGGACTCGGTCGGCTCGACCATGAGCGTACCCGCGACCGGGAACGACATCGTCGGGGCGTGGAAGCCGTAGTCGATGAGGCGCTTGGCCACGTCGTCGACCGAGACCCCGGTCGCGTCCTTGAGCGGGCGCAGGTCGAGGATGCACTCGTGCGCGACCAGGCCGCCCTCGCCCGCGTACAGCACCGGGTAGTGGTCCTTGAGGCGCAGCGCGATGTAGTTCGCCGCGAGCACCGCAGCCGCGGTGGCGTCCCGCAGACCCTCCGCGCCCATCATGCGGACGTACGCCCACGAGATCGGCAGGATGCTGGCCGAGCCGTGCGGTGCGGCCGAGATGGCGCCGCCCTCGAACACCCCGCCGGCGTGGTCCTTCCGCTGCGACAGCGGATGCGACGGCAGGTGCGGTGCCAGGTGCGCCTTGGCCGCCACCGGGCCGACGCCCGGTCCGCCGCCGCCGTGCGGGATGGCGAACGTCTTGTGCAGGTTGAGGTGCGAGACATCGCCGCCCAGGTCGCCGAAGCGCGCATAGCCGAGCAGGGCATTGAGGTTCGCTCCGTCGACGTAGACCTGGCCGCCCGCGTCGTGCACGGCCTGGGTGATCTCGAGCACGTCGTGCTCGTACACCCCGTGCGTGGACGGGTAGGTGATCATCAGCGCGGCGAGCTGCTCGGCGTGGGCCGCGATCTTCGCCCGCAGGTCGTCGAGGTCGACGTTTCCGGCCTCGTCACACGCGACGACGACCACCTTCATGCCCGCGAGCACCGCGGACGCGGCATTCGTGCCGTGGGCGGAGGACGGGATGAGACACACCGTGCGCTCGACGTCGCCGTTCGCGCGGTGGTAGCCGCGGATCGCCATGAGCCCCGCGAGCTCGCCCTGCGAGCCGGCGTTGGGCTGCAGCGAGACCGCGTCGTAGCCCGTGACCTCGGCCAGCCACACCTCGAGCTGCTCGATCATCGCGAGGTAGCCGTGCACGTCGGCCTCGGGGGCGAACGGATGCACGCGGGAGAACTCCGACCACGACACCGCAGCCATCTCGGTCGCCGCGTTCAGCTTCATCGTGCACGAGCCCAGCGGGATCATGCCCCGGTCGAGCGCGTAGTCGCGATCGCTCAGCTGCTTGAGGTAGCGCATCATCGCCGTCTCGGACCGGTGCGTGTTGAACACCGGGTGAGTGAGGTACTCCTCGGCCCGCGCGAGCTGCGACGGCACGCCGGCGAGCGGCGGGGCGTCCGCGTACGGGATGTCGCGCACGTCGTGCTCGTCGGCCTCGGGCAGCCCGAACGCCCACGCGACGGCCGCCAGGTCGTCGGCGGTGGTCGTCTCGTCGACCGAGACCCCCACCGTCGCGTCGTCCACCCAGAACAGCTGGTATCCCTTCGACCGCGCACGCTCGATGACGCGGCGCGACGGCCCGGGCGTGACCACGCGGATCGTGTCGAAGAACGAGTCCGACACGAGGTGCAGGTCGTACTCCCGCAGGCGCTGCGCGAGAGCCTCCGCCTTGCGCGCGACGTCGGTCGCGATCCCCTTCAGCCCGGAGGGGCCGTGGTAGACCGCGTACATCGAGGCCATGACGGCGAGGAGCACCTGCGACGTGCAGATGTTCGACGTCGCCTTCTCGCGGCGGATGTGCTGCTCGCGCGTCTGCAGCGCGAGCCGGTAGGCGGGGTGGCCGGCGGCGTCCTGCGAGACCCCGACGAGGCGGCCGGGCAGCTGTCGCTCGAGACCCGCACGCACGGCCATGTACCCCGCGTGCGGACCGCCGAAGCCCATCGGCACGCCGAAGCGCTGCGTGGTGCCCACGGCGACGTCGGCGCCCAGCGCGCCGGGCGAGCGCAGCAGGGTGAGCGCGAGGAGGTCGGCCGCGACGACGACGAGACCGCCCTGGTCGTGCACCGCCGAGATGACGTCGGTGGGGTCCCACACGCGGCCCGACGCACCCGGGTACTGCACGAACGCACCGAACACGTCGATGTCGGCCGGCGGGGGCGACATGTCGAACGACGTGTAGTGCAGCTCGATGCCGACGGCGCCGGCGCGATGCGCGAGGAGCGCCTTGGTCTGCGGCAGCGCGTCGGCGTCGACGAGGAACACGTTCGACGCCGATTTCGACGCACGGCGGGCGACGAGCATCCCCTCCACGACGGCGGTGGCCTCATCGAGCATCGAGGCGTTCGCGGTCTCGAGGCCGGTGAGGTCGGTCACCATGGTCTGGAAGTTGATGAGGGCCTCGAGGCGCCCCTGCGAGATCTCGGGTTGGTACGGCGTGTAGGCGGTGTACCAGGACGGGTTCTCGAGCACGTTGCGGCTGATCACCGACGGTGTGAACGTGTCGTAGTAGCCGAGGCCGATCATCGGCCGGGCGACGCGGTTCTGCGACGCGAGCATCCGCAGCTCGGCGAGAGCCTCCGCCTCGGTCGCCGCGGGCGGGATGTCGCTCGTCGAGCGCGGTGCGACCTGGATGGATGCCGGCACCGCGCGCTTCACGAGGGCGTCCACGGTGTCGTAGCCCAGTGCGTCGAGCATGACACGCTGGGCCGCGGCATCCGTTCCGATGTGGCGCTCGGCGAAGCCGCCCGTCATTCGTCGCCGCCGGTCAGGGCGACGTACGCGTCGCGGTCGAGGAGATCGGCCACGGCCGCGGCGTCGACCCTGAGCTTGACGAGCCAGCCGGCGCCGAACGGGTCGGAGTTGACCAGCGACGGGTCGTCGACGACCGCCTCGTTGACCTCGACGACCTCGCCGTCGAGGGGGGCGTAGAGCTCGCCGACCGACTTGGTCGACTCGATCTCGCCGACGACCGTGGCCGCGGTCACGTCGGTGCCCTCACCGGGGAGCTCGACGAAGACGACGTCGCCGAGCTTGTCGGCCGCGTAGTCGGTGATGCCGACGGTCGCGACGTCGCCGTCGAGGGCGATCCACTCGTGCTCGGCGGTGTACTTGAGGGTGTTGAGGTCGGTCATGGATTCCTCCGGTGGACGGGCGTCGGTCACTGGGCGCGACGGTAGAAGGGCAGGGCGGTCACGGTCGCGGGGATGCGGGTCCCCCGCACGTCGATGAAGAGCTCGGTGCCGGGCTCCGTGAGGGCGGGCGACACGAAGGCCATGGCGATGGGATGACCCAGGGTGGGGCTCAGCGCGCCGCTGGTGATCTCGCCCACGACGTCGTCGCCGTGCAGCACCGGGTAGCCCGCGCGTCCGGCGCGGCGCCCCTCCGACACGAGGCCGACGAGCACAGGCGCGTCGGCGGCGACGACGGACTCCAGCGCCGACCGGCCTACGAAGTCGACGGACTTGGTCTTGAGCGGCACGACGCGGCCGAGACCCGCCTGGGCGGGGATGATGTGGCGCGACAGTTCGTGGCCGTAGAGCGGCATGCCCGCCTCGAGGCGCAGCGTGTCACGCGACGCCAGGCCGGCCGGCACGAGCCCGAACGGTTCGCCCGCGGCGAGCAGGGCGTCCCACAGGGCGGGCGCGAGGTCGGCGTCCACACTGATCTCGAAGCCGTCCTCGCCGGTGTACCCGGTGCGGCTCACCAGCACGGGCGTGCCGCTGAAGCGCATGCCCATCGCCGCGTAGTACGGGAGGGTGTCGAGCGTGTGGCCCATGGCGAGCGCGTCGTCGTGCTCGAGGCCCTCGGCGGCCTGAAGGATCTCGCGGGCGCGCGGACCCTGCACCGCCAGCAGCGAGTCGGGCAGCTCGACGAGCTCGGCGTCGAAGCCCTGGAGCCGGTCGAGGAGGGCGGAGCGCACCGCATCCCGATTCCCCGCGTTCGCGACGATGAGGAACTGCTCCTCGGAGATGCGCGTGACGATGAGGTCGTCGATGATGCCGCCGTCGGGCGCGAGGATCATCGTGTACTTGGCGCGCGAGAGCTTCAGCGGCGCGGGGTCGAAGGCGAGCGCGTAAGCGAGGAACGCCTCGCGCTCGGGTCCGGCGACCCCGAACTGCGCCATGTGCGAGATGTCGAAGAGCCCGGCGGCGGTGCGCACGGCGTGGTGCTCGGCCAGGTCGGAGCTGTAGCGCACGGGCATCGACCAGCCACCGAAGTCGGTGAAGGATGCGCCCAGCGCGGCGTGGCGGTCGTGCAGCGGAGTCGTGCGGGGGTCGGTCATGAGTTCTCCCGGGTCGCGATCGGGCGGACGCCGGACGGCGCCGTGGAACTCCCCCTCTGTCATGGGCCTGAGAGTTTCGCCCGCAGCTCCGTGAGGAGGATGCGGGGTTTCACCTTCGGCGGATTCGAGCGTGCGTCGCTCGGAATCGCTTTCCAGAGTCGGCCGGATCCGGACGGTACGCGTACCTGAGAGATTGGCGGGGAGGCTTGCTCCTTCGGTGCTCGACAGCGTGCTGCCGAGGCTCTCCCGCCCGGGTCGTAGGCCTTGTTGACTTGCGCTGCCAGCATACCGGGCGACGGGGCCTCAGCCGGTGCAGCGTCCCGAAGAGACCGCGCCGGTCAGGGAGGGCGCCTCGGCGGCGACCGGAGTGAGCTCGGCCATCGTCATCGCGTAGCCGCGCTCGGCGTCGTTCTCCGCACGCGCGAAGACGACTCCCGCGACCGCTCCGTCCTCCGTCAGCAGCGGCCCGCCGGAGTTGCCGGGACGCACCGGCGCCTGCAGCGAGTAGATCTCGCGCAGCGCCGACGATTCGTCATAGATGTCGGGCACCGGGACGGTGCCGGTCGACAGCACGCCCGCCGGGACCATGGAGAACGGCCCGCCGAGCGGGTAGCCCAGCACAACCGCCGGCGAGCCCGCCGCGAGGGTCGGTGCGATGGGCAGCGCAGCCACGCCGAGGTCGTCGACGGCGATCACGGCGAGATCGTCGATCGGATCGAAGTAGACGATGCGCCCCTCGCGCGCCCGCACGCCCGGCAGCTCGACGACCGGCTGCTCGACGCCGGCCACGACGTGCGCGTTCGTCACCACCCGGTCGGGGGCGATGACGAAGCCGCTTCCCGTCGCGCTGCGTCCGCACGAGTAGGCGGTGCCCGAGACGCGGGCGACGGATGCCGCGGCCCGCGTGAGCTCGGGATCGTCGAGGTCGACGGGCTGCATGGTGACCGGTCCCGACTCGAGCAGATCGCCGAGGGCCGGCAGTCCCTCGTCGATCACGAAGCCGCGGAGCTCCGCCAGCGCGGCCGTGACGGGCGCCGGGGTCACGCGGTCGATCGTGCGCAGCACCGTCGACGAGGAGAGCGCGGACGAGACGATCGGCATGCCGGTCGCGGCGAGGCTCGCCCCGGTGAGCGAGATCGCAAGGGCGGCGACGACGACGCCCGCGACCCCGCCGAGGACGCGGTCGACAGCCCGCAGCGGCGTGCGATCGACCCCGCGGCGCAGCGCGGACCCGGCCAGCGCGCCGAGCGTCGCTCCGCCGAGGACGAGCGCTGCGGACGCGAGCAGCACGACGAGAGGCCGCCACTGCTGCCACGGCCAGGCGTCGTTGATCAGCGGCACGAGCCAGTAGGCGGCGAATCCGCCCGCGGCCAGCCCGAGCAGCAGTCCGACGCTGCCCGTGAGCCCGCGGCCGAGGCCCACGACCAGCCCGACGACGAGGAGGACGATGAGCACGATGTCGACGACGGACATGCATCCTCCTGCGGGTGATCGGCGCTCTGCCGAGAGCGCCAGGCTACGCATCGAACCTGTGTGACGACCCTCATTTGCCCTTCGTGTCACGATGACACTAAGATGAAGTCGGAGTAAGAGTCATCATGACAAGAACCAGCGCCCTCACCCCCGCCCCCACCGCCGACGTCGCGGTCGAGCCGACGCGCGTCGCGGTCTCGACGGTGATCTTCACGTTGCGGCGCCTGCCCGGCAGCGAGACCGCGAGCGTGGTGCTCCCCCTTGTGCGCCGCACGCGCGATCCGCACGAAGGCCTGTGGGCGCTTCCCGGCGGCTGGCTCGACGCGGCGGAGGGGCTGGATGCCGCGGCATCCCGCACCCTCGCCGAGACGACCGGGCTGGCGCCGAGCTATCTCGAACAGCTCTATGCGTTCGGTGCCGTCGACCGCTCCCCCAGCCGGGTCGTGTCGATCGTCTACTGGGCGCTCATCCGCCCCGACGAGATGACCGATGCGAGCGACGAGAATGTGCAGTGGTTCGATGCCGCCTCCCTTCCCCGGCTCGCGTTCGACCACAACCAGATCGTGGACTACGCGCTGTGGCGCCTCCGCAACAAGGTGGGCTACAGCCGCATCGCGCACGGCCTCCTCGCCGACGAGTTCACGCTCGCCGAACTCCGCGAGGTGTACGAGGCGATCCTCGGCCGACGCCTCGACCCCGCGAACTTCCGCCGGCAGGTCGAGAACTCCGGAACCCTCATCCCGACCGACCGCTTCCGCACCGGCAGCCACCGACCCGCACGGCTGTACCGGTACAACCAGGACGTCGAACTGGCCGATCGCGGCCCGCTCGACCGCCGCCAGTGAAAGAGCACGCCATGTCCGCCGTCAACATCACCCTGCAGCCCCGGCCTCTGACCGACGCCTCGGTCGACCACGCGATCCAGGCCATCGTGTCGGGGACCTCGACCGCCGAGACCTGCAACACCGACCTCGCCTCGGGTCCGTGGGACTTCGACATCCGCCCCGGCTACGGCCCCGGGTCGTCGATGGGCGACGTCATCCCGACCGGGTCGCCCCGCCAGGGAGAGCTGCCGCGCGAGTATCGCGACGCGTCCGAGGCCGAACTCGCCGAGCGCATCCGCACCGCGAAGGCGATCCTCGGCGACCGTGTCGTCGTACTCGGCCACTTCTACCAGCGCGAAGAGGTCGTCGTGCACGCCGACTACGTGGGCGACTCGTTCCAGCTCGCGAACGCCGCGCTCGAGCACCCGCACGCCGGGGCGATCGTGTTCTGCGGCGTGCACTTCATGGCCGAGACCGCCGACCTGCTGTCCCGTCCCGAGCAGTCCGTCATCCTTCCGAACCTCGCCGCCGGCTGCTCGATGGCCGACATGGCCGACATCGACCAGGTCGAGGAGTGCTGGGAGCAGCTCGGCGAGGTCTACGGCGACATGGACTCCCCCGATGCCGATGGCCTCGTGCCCGTCATCCCCGTCACGTACATGAACTCGTCGGCGGCCATCAAGGGCTTCGTCGGCCGCCACGGCGGCATCGTGTGCACGTCGTCGAACGCGCGCACCGTCCTGGAATGGGCGTTCGAGCGCGGACGCCGGGTGCTGTTCTTCCCCGACCAGCACCTCGGCCGCAACACGGCCAAGGCGATGGGCGTGCCGCTCGAGCAGATGCCGATGTGGAATCCGCGCCGGCCGCTGGGGGGATCGGATGCCGCGAGCCTCGCCGATGCGCGCGTGATCCTGTGGCACGGCTTCTGCTCGGTGCACCGCCGTTTCACGGTCGACCAGATCGAGAAGGCCCGCGCCGAGCACCCCGGCGTGCGCGTGATCGTGCACCCGGAGTGCCCGATGGAGGTCGTCGACGCTGCCGACGAAGCCGGCTCGACCGACTACATCCGCAAGGCAATAGAGGCGGCGACCGAGCCGACGACCTTCGCCATCGGCACGGAGGTGAACCTCGTGCAGCGCCTGGCGGCGCAGCATCCCCAGCACGAGATCTTCTGCCTCGACCCGGTGGTCTGCCCGTGCTCGACGATGTACCGGATCCACCCCGGCTACCTCGCCTGGGTCCTCGAGGGACTCGTCGCGGGCGAAGTGCGCAACCGCATCACGGTCCCCCAGGACGTCGCCGACCCGGCACGACTCGCCCTGGAGCGGATGCTCGCGGCCAAGCCCCCGGCAGCCCCCGCCGCCGCATGGGAGAACGCGTCATGACGACGCACGCGGTCGTGGTCGGCAGCGGCATCGCCGGGCTGACCGTCGCGCTGCACGCGGTCGAGCACGGCTGCCGGGTCACGCTCGTGACGAAGGACGTGCTCGACCACGCCAACACCCGCTTCGCCCAGGGCGGCATCGCGGGCGTGATGTTCGCCGACGACCGCGTCGAAGACCACATCCACGACACGCTGGTCGCGGGCGCCGGGCTCAGCGACCGCGAGGCGGTGCGCGTGCTCGCCGACGAGGGCCCCGCCCGCATCCGCGAGCTCATCGACATCGGCGTCGCGTTCGACCGCGGCGAGGACGGCGGCTTCGTCAAGGGCCTCGAGGCAGCGCACTCGTACCCGCGCATCCTGCACTCCGGCGGCGACGCGACGGGCACCGCGATCGAGAGGGCGCTCGTCGTCCGCCTGCGCGCGAGCCGTGTCGACGTCATCGAGCACGCCTTCCTCGTCGACCTGGTGGTCGAGGGAGGACGGGTGCGCGGCGTCGACCTGCTCGTGGGCGACCGCGAGGCGACGGCCGACTCGGTGGCGGTCGCCGGGCGACGCGGGATCGTCGCCGCCGACGCCGTCGTGCTCGCGACCGGCGGCGCGGGCGAGCTCTACGCACACTCCACCAATCCCGCGGTCGCCACAGGCGACGGCATCGCCGCCGCCCTGCGGGCGGGCGCGGACGTGCGCGACCTCGAGTTCTTCCAGTTCCACCCGACGGTGCTGGCTGTCGGAGCGTCGTTCCTCGTGTCCGAGGCGGTGCGCGGCGAGGGCGCGACGCTCATCGACGAGACGGGTCGGCGCTTCGCGTTCGACGCGCATCCCGACGGCGAGCTCGCTCCCCGCGACGTCGTCGCCCGCGCCATCGCGCATCAGATGGAGCTCCAGGACGGGCGCCCCGTCCACCTCGACGCGACCCACCTGCACGGCGACGACGCCGAGCAGCGCGCCGCCTTCCTCGCCCGGCGCTTCCCGACGATCGACCGGGCGGTGCACGAGCGCGGCCTCGACTGGGCGAGGGAGCCGATCCCGGTGACGCCGGCCGCGCACTACCTGATGGGCGGGGTCTCGACCGACCTGTTCGGCCGCGCCTCGCTGCCCGGCCTCTACGCGGTCGGCGAGGTCGCGTGCACGGGAGTGCACGGCGCGAACCGCCTGGCCTCGAACTCGCTGCTCGAGGGCGCCGTGTTCGGGGCCCGTGCCGGCGATGTGATCGCGTCGGATGCGGAATCGGCGGGCTGGCCGGTCGTGACGGGTGCGGTCGCCGAGCGCACGTCCGTCGGTGAATCCGCCGGGGCCGTGCCGGCGGGCGACGACCCCGCCGACGTGCCGCCCTTCTCCCGCGCCGCCCTGCAAGAGCTGCTGTGGAACGACGCCGGGCTCGTCCGCGACGACCCGGGCCTCGGGCATGCGGCATCCGTCCTCTCCGTCTGGCGGACCCAGACGCGCACGCCGCACACCGAACTCGACTACGAGAACGAGAATCTCCTCGTGGTGGCCGAGCACCTCGTCGCCGCAGCCCGGGCCCGGCGCGGGTCGGTCGGCGCGCACTACCGGCGGGACGACCCGGTGACGTCCGCCCCGAGCCGCCAGGAGGCCGTCGCATGCTGAACCGCGCCACCATCGACCGCGCCGTCGCGGCCGCCCTCGAGGAGGACGCGCCGTGGGGCGACGTCACGAGTGCCTACCTCATCGTCGAGACCGCGATCGCGCGGGCGGATCTGGTCGCCCGCGAGAGCGGCGTCTTCAGCGGCGGCGAGGTGTTCGAGGCCGCCTTCCGCCTGACGGATCCCCGTATCGAGGTCGAACTCGTCGTCGAGGACGGCGCGTGGTTCGCGCCGGGTGACGTGCTCGCGACGGTCGAGGGCCCCGCTCGGGGCGTGCTCACGGCCGAGCGCGTCGGGCTCAACTTCACGCAGCGGATGTCGGGCGTCGCGACGCTGACCGGCCGCTACGTCGCCGAGGTGGCGCACACCGGCGCCCGCATCGCCGACACCCGCAAGACGACGCCGGGGCTGCGGGCGTTCGAGCGGCACGCGGTCGTGAACGGCGGCGGCCACAATCACAGGTACTCGCTCTCGGATGCGGTGATGGCCAAGGACAACCACCTCGCCGTCCTCTCCCGCAAGGGCGTGTCGATCACCGCCGCGCTGCAGGGCGCGATCGCTCGCCTCCCCCACACCACCCACGTCGAGGTCGAGGTCGACCGGCTCGACCAGATCGAGGCGGTGCTCGCCGCGGGCGTCGGCACGATCATGCTCGACAACTTCTCGCTCGACGATCTGCGGGCGGGGGTCGCCCAGGTCGCGGGCCGTGCCACGGTCGAGGCATCCGGCGGCGTCTCCCTCGAGACGGTGCGCGCCATCGCCGAGACCGGCGTGGACGTCATCTCGGTCGGCGCGCTCACGCACTCGGCCCGCGCGCTCGACCTCGGACTCGACGTGCGGATCGACCTCGCCTGAGGCGGTCGCGATGACCATGCTCTACCTCGACAACGCCGCCACGACGCCCGTGCGTCCAGAGGTGCTCGAGGCGATGATGCCGTACCTCACGCAATGGTTCGGCAACCCGTCGAGCCACCACACCGTCGGTGAGGCGGCGGCCGGAGCGCTGGCCGACGCGCGCGCACGCGTGGCGCGAGTGCTCGGGATGCGCGCGAGCGACGTCGTCTTCACGTCGGGTGGCACCGAGGCCAACAACCTCGCCGTGAAAGGCATCGGCATCGGCGCGTGGCAGGCGAGGGGTCGCCGGCACGTCGTGACCACGCCGATCGAGCACGAGTCGATCCTCGAGTCGGCCGCCTACCTCGCGCGAGTCCATGGGTTCGAGGTCACGCATCTCGCGGTCGATCGCTTCGCGAGAGTGGATCCGGATGCCGCGGCCGCCGCCCTGCGCGAGGACACCGCGCTGCTCTCCGTGGGGTACGCGAACAACGAGGTCGGCACCATCCAGGACGTCGCCGCGATCGCCGCGGTCGCGCGCGAGCGCGGGGTGCCGGTGCACATCGACGCGGTGCAGGCGGCGGGCTGGCTGCCCCTGTCGGCCGCCGAGCTCGGCGTCGACGCGATCTCGCTCGCCGGGCACAAGGTCGGAGCACCGAAGGGCACGGGCGTCCTCGCGGTGCGCGGACGCGTTCCGCTCGAGCCGCTGATGCACGGCGGCGGGCAGGAGCGCGGCCGCCGCAGCGGCACCGAGGATGTCGCCGGAGCGGTGGGCCTGGCGACGGCGCTCGAGCTCGCCGAGGCGGACCGGGGCGAGGCATCCGCTCGGGTCACCGCCATCCGCGACCGGTTCGTCGCCCGCGTGCTGGCGACCGTTCCGTCGGCCGGGCTCACCGGCGACCCGGTGCATCGGCTGCCCGGCACGGCCAGCTTCACGTTCGCACGCACGAGTGGCGAGGCGGTGCTGCTCGAGCTCGAGCGGCGCGGCGTGGTCTCGTCGAGCGGATCGGCGTGCGCGGCAGGGAGCGACGAACCGTCGCACGTGCTCGTCGCGATGGGCGTCGATCCCGAGGTCGCCCGCACCGCGGTGCGCTTCACCTTCCCGCACTGGCTGGGCCAGCCGCTGGACGCCGTCGCCGACGCGGTCGCGGCCTCCGTCGCGGCCGTAGGATCGAGCGGGTGACCCCGCCTCGCGCACCCGTCGTTACCGTCATCGTCCCCGGGTACGACGTGGCCGAGTTCGCGCCGGAGGCACTCGACTCCCTGCGCGCGCAGAGCCTCGAGGACTGGACCGCCGTGCTCGTCGACGACGGCTCGACCGATGGCACCGGCACCATCTTCGACGACGCGGCCGCCGAGGACCCGCGATTCCGCGTCGTGCACCACCGCTCGCAGAACGGACTCAGCGCCGCGCGCAACACCGGGATCGATCTGGTCCAGACGCCGTTCGTCGCGTTCCTCGACGCCGACGACCGCTACACCCCGCGCGCACTCGAGCTGCTCGTCGGGGCGGTGACGGAGAGCGGCAGCGATGTCGCGGTCGGCGCGTACGTGCGGCTGCGGCCCGACGCCGTCGGCGGCTACACTGCGGGCGAGGTGCAGCCGTGGGTGACGGCGGCGACCGATCCGGCCCGCCGCGGCGCCACGCTCGAGGACCACCCCGACGTGTCGGGCAACATCGTCGCGTGGTCGAAGGTGAGCCGCCTCTCGTTGTGGAAGCGGACCGGGCTGCGTTTCCCGGTGGGCAAGGCGTACGAGGACCAGATCGTCGCGCAAGAGATGTACACGCAGGCGCGTGCGTTCGACGTGATCCCGGACGTGGTGGTCGAGTGGCGCGAACGCGCCGACGGCTCGTCGATCACCCAGCGGAAGGACGGGCTGCCCGTGCTGCGCGACTACCTCGAGGCCCTCGCCGGCGGGATTGCGGTGCTCGATGCCGCAGGCCACGCGCGAGCCGCGGCATCCCGGGTCCGTCTCATCCTGGCGATGGACCTCCCGCCCCTCGTGGAGCTCGGCCGCGCGCACCCCGACCCCGCGTACCGCGCGGCGCTGGGCGACTTCGTGCGCTCCCTGGCCGCGCGCTCGCCCTCTCCGGTGACCCCGCCGGTCGCCGACGCCCTGGCCTGGTGACGCCCGTCACGGACGATGAGGCCCGAGCAGATCAGGTGCCGGGGACCTCGGGCGTGGGCACCCACGGCTCAGCCGGGACAGGCGCGACGGCCGGGGTGCGCGATGCGGGCTCGACCGGCGGGCGGTCGGCGCGTCGGTCGGGGTGGTCGGCGGGCGGGTCGGACTCCTCGGCCTCGAGGATGCGCGACGCCGCGAGCTGCTGCGCGGCGAGCTCGGCATAGAGGCCGCCGTGCTCGATGAGCTCGGTGTGCGTGCCGGATTCGACGATGCGCCCCGCCTCGATCACGTGGATGACGTCGGCGGCGATGACCGTCGACAGGCGGTGAGCGATCGACAAGGTCGTGCGGCCGCGGGCCGCAGCATCCAGCGCCTCCTGCACCACGCGCTCCGAGACGGTGTCGAGCGCCGAGGTGGCCTCGTCGAGGAGCAGCACGGGCGGGTCCTTGAGCAGCACGCGGGCGATCGCGATCCGCTGCTTCTCGCCCCCCGACAGCCGGTAGCCGCGCTCGCCGACGACGGTGTCGTAGCCGAGGTCGAAGCCCTCGATCACGTGGTGGATGTTCGCGGCGCGGCAGGCCGCCTCGAGCTCGGCGTCGGTCGCCTCGGGTCGCGCGTAGCGGAGGTTCTCACGGATCGTCGCGTGGAACAGGTAGGTCTCCTGCGACACGATGCCGACCTGGTCGATGATCGACTCCTGCGTGAGGCGCCGCACGTCTTCGCCCGCGAACAGCACGGATCCTTCGGACGCCTCGTACATGCGCGGCGTGAGGTACAGCACGGTCGTCTTGCCCGCGCCCGACGGGCCCACGAACGCGACATGCTGCCCCGGCTCGGCCGTGAAGGTGACGCCCTGGAGGGTCGGGCGGGCGCCCGCCGCGGCATCCGGATACCGGAAGACGACGTCACGGAACTCGATGCGCCCGATCGGACCGGGGGCGTGCACGACGTCGACGGCGTCGGGGGCGTCCTGGATCGCAGGCACGAGGTCGAGGTACTCGAAGATGCGCGCGAACAGCGCCGCCGAGGTCTGCAGGTCGAGACTCACGCGCATGAGGCCCATGAGGGGCATGAGCAGGCGCGCCTGCACGGTCGTGAACGCGACGATCGTCCCGGCGGTGATGACCGCCTCGCCGCCGGTGATGAAGTACCCCGCGACGAGGTAGATGACCGCAGGAACGCTGGCCATCAGCACCTGCACGACGGCGAAGAAGCCCTGACCGCTCATCGCGCGACGCACCTGGAGCCGCACCTGATTGCGGTTCTCGTCGGAGTATCGCGCGGACTCGGCCCGCTGCCGGTTGAACGACTTGGAGAGGAGGATGCCCGAGACGCTCAGGGTCTCCTGCGTGATGGCGGTGAGCTCGGACAGCGACTCCTGCGTCTCGCCCGCGATGCGCGCCCGCACCTGGCCGACGCGGCGCTGCACGACGACGAGGATCGGCATGAGCACGACCGCGATGATCGTGAGGCGCCAGTCGATGATGATCATCGCGATGAGCGAGGCGATGACGGTGACGACATTGCCGAGGATGCTCGTGAACGTGTTCGTGAGCACACCCGAGACGCCGCCCACGTCGTTCTGGAGCCGTGATTGGATGACGCCGGTCTTGGTGCGCGTGAAGAAGCCGAGCTCCATCGACTGCAGGTGATCGAAGAGCGTCACTCTGAGGTCTCCGGTGACCTTGTTGCCGATGGTCGACGTGAACCACGTCTGCAGCACGCCGAGCCCTGCGGAGAGGAGGAACAGCGCGATCATGAGGCCGACGAGCTGCCACAGGAGCGGGAGGTCGGGTGGTCCACCGTCGACCGGGAAGAGGGCGTCGTCGAAGATGCGCTGGACGATGAGCGGCGGGATGACCGCGATGCCGGCGCCCACGATGACGAGCACACCCGTGATGGCGAGGGGCCACGCATAGGGACGGAAGAGCGCCATGACGCGACGGCCGAGGTTCGGGATCTTGGGCGCGGCCGCGTTCAACTTCTTCTGCGACTCGATGTCGACACCGCGGAATCCGGGATGGCCTCCCCCGCCGCCACCGCCACGCATGCTCACCCTCGAAGCCTACTGACGGCCTCCCCCGCTCCCGCTAGGCTTGCCCCATGGTCTCCACTCCTGATAACCCGCAGCACGACGGCTCCGACCTGGCGGCGCTTCGCGAGGAGATCGACGCCCTCAAGGCCATCCCCGAAGAGGATCTGCTCAATCCGCTTCCTCCCTTCGTCGAGGAGAACGAGCCCACACCGCACGCGACCGACGCGATCGGCAGCGAGAAGTGGGATCGCCCGGCGTCGGAGGAGACGCTCGAGAACTGACCTCCGTTCTCGCGGGAGCGTCCCGCCCCTGACGAGAAGCCGGATCCGATCCGGTCCTGCGGGAATGTCGTGTCCGACCCCGCCGTTATGCTCATGGCTTGCCGTTCTCGTGCGGCCCTCGCCCGCCATCCGTGCATGGCCGATCCTTCGCCATGACCCATGGCCGTCCTTCGCCCTTCCATCCCATGAGGAGACGCCCTATGGCCGCCACCGACATGCATCCCGCCACCGACGGCATCCGCGTATCCCCCGACGTCAGGCCGAAGCTCGGCCCACAGGAGAGCCGCGTCATCTGGCTGCTGCTCGCAGCCGCCTTCGTCGCGATCCTGAACGAGACGACGATGGGCGTGGCCATCCCGCACCTCATCACCGATCTCGGCATCACCGCGCTCTCGGCGCAGTGGCTCACGACCGCGTTCATGCTGACGATGGCCGTGGTCATCCCGATCACAGGCTTCCTGCTGCGCCGCTTCACGACGCGTGCGATGTTCATCGCCGCGATGGGGCTGTTCTCGACCGGCACGCTCATCGCCTTCCTGGCGCCCGGCTTCCCGGTGCTGCTCGTCGCGCGCGTCGTCCAGGCGTCCGGCACCGCGATCATGATGCCGCTGCTCATGACCACGCTCATGACGGTGGTGCCGCCGGCGATCCGCGGCCGCATGATGGGCCGCGTCAGCATCGTGATGTCGCTCGCCCCGGCGATCGGCCCGACCCTTGCGGGCGCGATCCTCAACAACTTCGAGTGGCGCTGGATCTTCGGCATCGTGCTGCCCATCGCCATCGTCGCGCTCGTCGTCGGCGGCCGCTGGATCCACAACCTGGGCGAGACCACGCGCGCACCGATCGACGTGCTGTCGGTCATCCTCTCGGCCTTCGGCTTCGGCGGTCTCGTGTTCGGGCTGAGCCAGCTGGGCGCCAGTGGTCACGGCGGCGGAGCGGATGCCGCGGCCGCGACGGCCACGTCGACGACGACCCTCATCGTGTCGCTCACGGTCGGCGTCGTCGCGCTCGGCCTGTTCGGCTGGCGCCAGGTGCTGCTGCAGCGCAAGGACGACGCGCTGCTCGACCTGCGGGTCTTCCGCAGCCGGAACTTCTCCCTGTCGATGGGCCAGATGGTGATCATGTCGATGGCGTTCTTCGGCGCGATCACGGTCGTTCCGCTGTACCTCCAGGACGTGCTCGAGGTCGACCCGCTGACCACGGGTCTCGTGGTGCTCCCCGGCGCGCTGGCGATGGGCCTCGCCGGACCCTTCATCGGCCGCATCTACGACCGCTGGGGCACGACCGTCCTGCTCGTGCCGGGCGCCGTCATCACATCGTCGATGCTCTGGGTCTACACGACCTTCGGTATCGCCACCCCGGTGTGGCTGGTGGCGGTCGTGCAGACGGTGCTGTCCTTCGGGCTGGCGCTGTCGTTCACGCCGCTGTTCACGGCGTCGCTGGCGTCCCTGCAGCCGAGGTTCTACTCCTACGGCTCGGCGGTGGTCGGCACCGCGCAACAGGTCGCCGGTGCCGCCGGCATCGCGCTGATGTTCGGCGTGATGGCCGCGGCCGACAGCGCCGCGACCGAGGCGGGCACCGACGCACTCACCGCCGGGGCCGCGGGCACCCACGCCGCGTTCCTCACGGCCGCGTTCCTGTCGCTGCCTCTGCTGGTGGGGGCGTTCCTCATCCGCAAGCCGGCCGACCAGCCGATGGGCGCGCCGGCCGCGCACTGACCCGCGCATCACCGAGATGCCCCATCCCCTCGACGGGGGGTGGGGCATCCGGCATTGTGGGATCCGCCACCGAGCAGCAGGAGGCCCCGATGATCATTCAGACGCCCGCACCCGACGAGGTGACCGGCCACGCGGCCGAGATGTACTCCGGCGACATCGCCGACGTGGGGTTCGTCCTCTCCCACACCCAGGCGCTGGCCGTGAATCCCGAGGCGCACCAGGCGTTCGAGGGGCTCCTGCACGCGATCGTGCCTTCGATCGGGATCCGCGTGTACGAGCTCGCCACACTCGGCGCGGCACGTGCCATCGGCTCGTCGCACTGCCTGCTCGCACACGGCCGGAAAACCCTGCGCGCCGAACTCATGGACGAGGATCAGCTCGCACGGGTCGCGCGCGACTACACGTCCGCCGGGCTGAGCGAGGCGGACGTCGCGGTGATGGCCTACGCCGAGAAGCTGTCGAGTGATCCGCGCAGCATGACGGATGCCGACTCCGAGCGGCTGCGCGCGGTCGGCTTCAGCGACCGGCAGATCGTCGACATCACGCTCGCCGCCGCGGCGCGCAACTTCCTCAGCCGGGCGCTGCTCGCCCTTGCGGTGCCGACCGACGAGGTGCCCGACCTGGGCCCGGAGCTGGTCGCCGCGCTGCTCTCGCCGCTCGACCCTGCCCCCTGACCGGCGGCCTACCTCGGCGGCATGCCCGGCGTCGCATCGGCCAGCTGCGGCGTCAGTGGTGGATGACCGCCTTGAGGAGGATCAGGATCCCGCCGAACGCGGCGGTCAGCAGCGCGCTGATCACGCGCGCCCACCAGTGGGTGCTCCAGCGCGCGACCGCGGTCCATCCGAGACCGCCCAGGATCACGGTGTTCAGGATGAGCGCCGACCACAGCGCCGTGTCATCGGGGATCACCCTCAGCGTGCCCAGCAGGAGGGCGAGGAGCGGTGCGATCGACGCGAGAAGCATGCCGGACGACTGCTTCGCTGCGGCGCGGAGGCTCGAACGCAGGCCGCGCTGCCCCTCACTTACGGCGAGGCGCCCGAGGGTGCCCGCGTACACGTGCGCCGCGTAGAACACCACGACGGTGACGGCGACGGTCAGGAACGCGATCAGAGAGGTGCTGCCGGCGCTGACGACGATCATGCCCGACACCAGGATGAGGCCGTAGATCGCCTCCTCCGACATGAGGACGCGCGCGATGCGCGGCGTGATGTGGAGCTGCTCGTCGGACATCGCAGTCAGCGTCGCGCGCGCGAGGGGTGACGGGTCAGTCGGTGCTGCAGCTGCCGCCACCGCAGCACGATCCTGCGGACTCGACGACGGTGAGGAGATTCTTGTCCTCGGCGACGGGCTGGAGGGTCGGGGTGGGCAGCTGCGAAGAAGTCATTACGCCATGCTACCCGCGGAGACACCGGGCCGGCCGCAGGACGTGCTCACAGCACCTCGCCGGCGGTCTGGCACGTCGGGCAGTACTGCGCATCAGTGCTCGCGAACGAGAAATCGCGGATCGTGTCGCCGCACACCGGACACGCCTCGCCCGCGCGACCGTGCACGCGCATCGAAGCGACCTTGGCCGCCTTCAGGAGATCGATCGGGATGCCGCGCCGGGCGCCGATCGCGCCCCGCACGGTCTCGATCGTCGCGGCGTAGAGGCGGGAGCGAGTGTCGTCGTCGAGTGCCGCCGCGTGCACCACGGGCGACACCTTCGCCAGGTGCAGGATCTCATCGGAGTAGGCGTTGCCGATGCCCGCGATCGACTCCTGCTCCTGGAGGATCGCCTTCACCTGCTTCCGGCGCCGGCCGAGCGCGACCTCGAAGTCGTTCTGCGAGTACGACGGGTCGGCGGGATCCGGGCCGAGCTTGGCGATCGCCGGCACCGCGAGCGGATCGTCGACGACGAACAGGCCGAGCGACACCCACGTGCCGGCATCGGTCACCTGCATCACCGACCCATCGTCGAGCGCGACCTCGGCCAGCGCCGGCGGGGCGTCGGTCGGCAGCTCGTCGGACGCGGTGTCACGCCAGCGCACCCACCCGTGGCGCCCCAGCGACACCACGAGCCGGGTGTCGTCGTCGACGGCGAGCGCGATGTGCTTGCCGTACCGCTCGGCGCCGCCGAAGGCGCGCCCCACCAGGGTGGACGGCGGGCTCTGGCGCGTCTTGACCGTGCGGAACTCGAGGATGTCGACCTCGCGGACCGTGCGACCGCGCACACGGTCGTCGAGGAACTCAGCGAGCGCCTGGACCTCGGGAGACTCCGGCATGTCCCCATCCTGGCACCGGGTCCCGACACCACGGCACCCTCGATCGCGATCCCTGGGATCAGCCGAGGGGCTTGCGCAGGAAGACCTGCTCGATGCCGTCGTCTTCCTTCACCCGCGTGGTCTCGCGATAGCCGCACCGCTCGTACAACCGCAGGTTCGCCTCGCTGAGCGATCCGGTGAAGAGCTCCGCCTCGCGGCATCCGCTCGCCCTTCCCCGCTCTTCGACGGCCTCGAGAAGCCGGGATCCGAGACCCTCGCCCTGTCGGTCGGGCGCGATGGCCAGCCGGCCGATCAGGAGGAGCTCGCGGTCCGCCTGCGCACGCACTGCACCCACCAGCCTCCCGTGATCGACGGCGACGCACCCGAGGTTGCCGACGAGTTCCGCACGCAGTTCGTCGAGGGACTGCGTGAGCGGCGGCATCTGCACGCTGTCGTAGATCAGCGCCTCCTGCACGAACGCCGCGCGCTGCAGCGTCAGCGTCTCTCCGGCGTCGTCGGGGCGGATGTCGCGGATCTCGATGTCATCGGAGTGGGGCATGCCTCCTGTCTAGCGCGAAGAACACCGCGGAGGCACGCGCTTGACGACGGCACCGTCTGCGGTCACAGGAGTAGACAGTGCGTGCGCGGAAGTCAACCCCCTCCCTCCTCCATCGAAGCGGACCGCATGATGCCTGCGACGAAGGAGTGGGACCCATGACGATCGAGGCTGCACCGGTTCACCATCTGGAGCTCGTGCCCATGGGGGACGGCGCCTGGCGGCTGTGCGACCGGTCGCGGATCCGACCGGGCGGCGACGCGGACGGCACCCTTGTCGCCTACATCGAGCGGGTTGCCGGCGGCGAGTACGAGGCTGTGTGGGTGTGGCGCGGACCCGCCGTCGAGACCTTCCCCTCACTGGAGGCCGTGCTCGTCGCGGGGACCCGGCGCCGCCTGTCGTCGACGGCGGGCAGCGACTCGAAGCCGGTCCCCATCCCGCACCGAGCCCCGCTCTCCTTCCGCTGGGCCCGCCGCTCTGCTCGATAGCCGCGAGGTCTGCGGGTGTCAAGGGAGTTGGCCCGGGCCGCGCCCGCGACGACAGTGGTGTCGGCGGCCCCGCCCCCGTGATCGCCCCGATCCGGGGCCGTCGCGGAGGCTGACGATGGGAAAGTTCATCTATGACGGATCGGTCAAGGTCGACTTCGACGACCGGACGCTGGCGCATCTTCAGCTCGTCATCGGCACGAAGCTGCGCCGGGGCGAGCCGTTCCACTTCACCTGGAAGGACGACACGAGCATCGGCGACGGCCGCACCACCGTGTGGGTGCACCCGCGGTGCACGCTCGTGTACAAGTACTACGGGAGCCGCAAGCCGGCGATAAACATGGCCTGGATCGAGGCGCTGGTGTACACCGCCAACTCCCCGGCAGGCCTCTACCTCGTGCCGGAACCCGCCGAGAGCTCGACGGAGATGCGCGATGAAGAGAATTGACATCATCTACGGCGGCGAGCACTACAGCGTCGGCGGCCGTGATCTCGAATCGCTCCGCGCCGAGATCGAGGAGCAGCTCGCATCCGGCGGGGTGGGGTGGATCACGGTCAACGACGGCGAGGGCGCGCCGCGATGGGCTCACCTCATGCTCACGCCGGGCGTATCGCTCGCGATCATCCCGATCCCCGACGACGCCCCCGAGGTGGCCGGCGGATCACTGTGGAACCCCGATGGCGACGAGATGCATCCGGAGGCGCCGCCGGAGCCGTAAGGCGCTCAGCTCTCCCAGCTCCAGTCCATGTCGGGAGGTGTCTCGGTGTCGGCGCGCGCGGTCGGGTGCAGCCGCCGCGTGAGCGCTTCGAGGTGCTCGACGACTTCGAGGTGATCAGGCTCGGCGAGATCCGTGACGACTTCGCGCGAGACGATCTGGCTGGCCGGGCCGACCAGGAACACCGCGGTCGTGACCGTGCCTGCCGCGTCGACGATGGGGATCTCGACCGTGGCCCCCGTTCGTCCTTCGGCGAGCGCTGCTCCGTACTCGAGGAGGGCGTCGGCGATCGCATCGCTCGTGAGAAACTCGCTCCCCGCATAGATCAGCGACTTCATGTCCCTTGTCTAACGAAGGCCGAGAAGCGGCGCACGGGGGTTGCGCCATCGGGAGGCGGTCGCTACTGCAGGTGCGGCGTCCTGTCTGCGGTCTTCCCCATGGCCCGGTCCTCCGCGTCGAGCAGGCGGGTGATGCCGCGGAAGTCACGCATCAGGATCCACCTCCACGCGACGTCCGGCAGGAGCGCGGTCAGCTGCAACCAGCCCGCGATGTCGCCCTCGTAGCGGGCGTGCACGCGTGTGCCTCCGTCCTCGGGCACGCAGACGTACTCGACGCGCGAGTTCCACGGCGAGGTGGAGTGCCATACGACGCGCTCCCCCGGCTCGATGCTCTCGAGCACGTCGGCGAACCGCACGCGGAACGGTCCGATGCGGTCGACCGCCCACCAGCGGCTCCCGACGTCGGGCGTGCCGTCGCCGATGCGCTGGCGGAAGGCGACGGCCGGCGCGAAGTCGGGCCATCGGGCCGGATCGGCCAGGAGCGGGTAGACGCGCTCGGCAGGGTGAGGCAGGAGCACGTCGAGCACCACGCGCCGCCACATCATCGTCACACCATCGCGGGAACAGGACGGTCGGGGTAGAGATCGCGCATCGCGCGGTCGTACTGCCGCTTCAGCAGCAGCTGATACAGCACCCGCACTGGAACCGGGATGTTCGCACGCATCCACTCCTCGCGCTCGGCTTCGGGCACGCTGGCGATCAGGAGCCCCGCCTGGAGGGCCATGATGTCCTTGCCCAGCTCCTTGCGGTGCGCGGCGAGCTCCGCTCGCGTGTGCTCCTCCATCCAGTCCCACTCCTGCTGTGAGAGCACAGCGCCCGCGACGGGCATGATGCTCGCCTCCTCCTGGCGGAGGTGCGCGGTGAGCGTCTCACGCAGCGCGTCGATGTCGCGGGCGAACGCCTCGCCGAGCTGCGGATCGGCCGACGCAACCCAGGGCTGCAGCTGCGGCTCGATGATCGCCAGCTGGCGGGCCACCTCGGCGTGCTGCGCCTTCATCTGCTCGACGTGCACCCCGCACGCGGGGTCGCGCGACGTCAGCCGATCCCACAGCGCGAGGTCCTCGGTCTCGTGGTGCATGTGCAGGGCGAAGAAGTCGAGGTTCGCGTAGCGCCCGACGATCGCCGCGCGGGCGGTGTCACCGGGCCGCACCTCGCGGACAAGCTTCGGCAGCTCGCTGTAGAGCCAGCGGAAGATCCGGTGCACGAGGATCAGGCCGGACGTGTCGCACCCGGCCTCCTGGCCCTCCGGCATCGCCCCGGACGAAGGCAGCTTGGTGACCATGTCGCACTCCCCAGTGTCGTCCGCCGGCCACCCGCGCTCGCAGAGTCTGCGTCGCGGACAGCCGAACGATACACCCGAGAGGAGGGTGCGCACAGCACCCCTGCACACCCCGCCGGCCGCGCGGATCCCGATCAGCTGCGCGGCGGGTTGGCCGGCAGCCACTCCTCGAGGGTCGTCGCGAACACCTGCACCCCGTCCACCGGCATGAGCGTGCGCTCCTGCATCCTCGCGCCGAAATACTCCGCCTCGGGATCGGTCACGACCTCGCGCGGATCGTTCCGGAAGGCGAGCCCGCGCCGCACCATCTCGTCCAGGCCCATGATCTCGGGGCCGCCGATCTCCACGTCCGCGTTCAGAGGCGAGCCGGCGGCCGTACGGGCGACAGCTGTCGCGACATCGTCCGCCGCGATCGGCTGCACGAGGTTGCCGGGCAGCCGGAGCGCGTCGCCGTTCGTCGACACGGCGGCGATCCCGCCGATGAATTCGAAGAACTGCGTCGCGTGCACCAGCGTGTAGGGGATGCCGGATGTGCGGATGAGCTCCTCCTGAGCCGCCTTCGCCGCGAAATACTCGATCGTGTTCGGGCGGTCGGTGCCGACGACGGTCAGTGCGACGTAGTGCCCCACACCCGCCTCCCGCGCCCCGGCGACGATGTTGCGTGTCGAGGTCGTGAAGAACGCCATCACGTCGTCCGGCGCGAAGGACGGCGAGTTCGACACATCGACGACGACGTCGGCCCCCCGCAGCGCGTCGGCCAGCCCTTCGCCGGTGAGCGTGTCCACGCCCGACTGCGGCGAGGCGGACAGGGCTGCGTGCCCGTGCTCGGTGAGCTTCGCGACGACCTTCGAGCCGATGAGCCCGGAGCCTCCGATGACGACGATCCTTGCCATGATGAGCCTTTCGTTCAGAAGCGCGAGGAACCGCGCTCACCATCTCTGACCGCGTCCGCACCGGATCTGTGACGGCCGATCAGCAGCGCCAGCGCATCAGCTTGTCGGGGTTGACCACGAGCCACCCTTCGACGAGGAGACGGCCACGAGAGCGGAGGCCGAGTACCCCCGTGACGTGACCGTCGACGCATTGCACGACTCCGGCGACGCCGTTCACCGCCTCCACACGGAGCGCCGCCGGAGCGGACAGCGCCTCTGTGAGAAATGCCGAGGCCGCTGATCGGCCTTCGAGCGGCGAGCTCGGCGCCGCCACGACGCCGCCTCCGTCGACCGTGAGTCGGATGCCGGGATGCAGCATCCGACTCAGTCCGCGTTCATCGCGTGCCTCGGCGGCGGCGATCAGCGCACGGACCAGGCGTTCGTGCTGCGCGGCGCGAGGAGGCGAGCTCCGCGGGGAGAGATGCGACCACGACGCGCAGGGCCGGCCGCTCACGCCCCGGCCCGGGTGACGTGCCGGAGCTTGTCCGGACTCATGATCCAGTGGATCTGACGGATGCCGTCATCCGCCGCCGTGATCATGGCGACGGTCGTGACGACCCCGCCCTCGGAGATCGTCGCCGCCGGCTGACCGTTGAGCTCGACCCAGTCGATCCTCTTCCCGATCCAGAAGTGGCTCGAGAAGGCGGAGATGAACTTCGCGACGCGACTGCGGCCCGCGACCGGGATGCGCGCGGCGAGCTTGACGCCGTTGCCGTCGGTCGTGCTCACGACGTCCTCGGCGAACAGCTTCTCGAGATCGCCCACGTCTCCCTTCTGCGCGGCGACGAGGAAGGCCTCGAGCAGGCGGCGCTGCTCGGCGGCCGCGACCTCTGCGCGGCGGGCAGACTCGAGGTGCTTGCGGGCGCGGCTCACGAGCTGGCGCGCGCTCGCGACCGTGGCGCCGATGATCTGACCGATGCGCTCATACGGGTAGTCGAGGGCCTCGCGCAGGATGTAGGCGGCGCGCTCTGTCGGGGTCAGCTTCTCCAGCATCAGGAGGATCGCGAACTGCAGGGCTTCGCCGCGCTCGGCTCCGAGCGCCGGATCGGCGTCCGTGTTCACGGGCTCGGGCAGCCACGGTCCGATGTATGTCTCGCGACGCGCGTGCGCGGACTGCGTCGCGTTGATCGCGAGTCTCGTCGCGACTGTCGCGAGGAACGCACCGGGCTCGCGGATGTCGGAGCGATCGGCGTTCTGCCAGCGGATCCAGGTCTCCTGCACGATGTCTTCGGCATCGGCGACCGTTCCGAGCATCCGGTAGGCGATGCCGAAGACGCGTCGACGGTGCTCGTCGAAGACGACGACCGCCTGCGCGATGTCGTCGGGGTCTTCTGCGTGTCGTGTGCTGTCGATCATGGCGCTGCCGCTCCCGTCGCCGCGCTCAGCGTACGCCCGCGCGTTTCCAGCTACGACCGGATGCCCCGGCGCGATGTGACAGCCGAGGCGATATCCGTCGACGCGGTCACATACTCCGGCCGCGTTCGGTCATAGCTCGCAGCACGGTGACAACCCATCGTCGAAAGGAACCGACATGTCCGCTCAGAAGCCCACCATCGTCCTCGTCCACGGTGCATTCGCCGAGTCGTCCTCATGGGACGGTGTGATCGCCCAGCTGCAGCAGCACGACGTGCGAGTCATCGCCGTCGCCAACCCGTTGCGCAGTCTGACCGGTGACGCCGCCTACGTGCGCGACGTCCTGGCCTCGATCGAAGGGCCGATCGTGCTGGTCGGCCACTCGTACGGAGGCCTCGTCATCACGGAGGCCGCATCCGGAAACGACGCCGTCGTCGCCCTCGTCTACGCCTCCGCCTTCGTGCCGGACACCGGCGACAGCGCCCTGAGCCTGTCGACGAGCGCCCCGGGCAGCACCCTCGGCAACGCCCTCGACGCGCACCCCGTCTCGACCGGCGGCGTGGAGTTCACGATCCGCCCCGACGTGTTCCCGCACCAGTTCGCCGCCGACGTCTCCCCGGAAGCCGCGGCGCTGATGGGTGCGACGCAGCGACCGGTGACCGAGGTCGCACTGTCGGAGGGTCTTGCGACGAGTCGCCCGGCCTGGCGCGACACCCCGTCCTGGCACGTCTTCGGCGACCAGGACCTCAACATTCCGGCGGCGGTGCTGCGCGCCGGCGCCGAACGCGCCGGATCACGGGGCACCACCGAGATCGCGGGCGCCTCGCACGCGATCAGCGTGTCACAGCCCGCCGCGGTGGCCGCCACGATCGCCGAGGCCGGCAAGGCCTACGTGGCGAGCCTCTCGGCCGCCGCGTGATGTACCGGCGGCGCCCCGGCAGACGGTTCGGTCGCCGGGGCGCCGCCCCCAACCCGAGGAGAGCACGTCATGCCCACGACATTCACCACTCCGCTCCGCACCGTCGACGCGGGAGCGGTCACCGTCGCCTTCATCGACGCGGGCGACCCGAACGGCGAACCGGTCGTGCTGCTGCACGGCTTCCCGTACGACATCCACAGCTTCGTCGATGTCGTCCCGCTGCTGACGGAGGCCGGCTTCCGCGTGCTCGTCCCCCACCTGCGCGGCCACGGACCCACGAAGTTCCGCGACGACGGTGCGACGCGCTCAGGTCAGCAGGCAGCGCTCGGCGCCGACCTCCTCGCCTTCCTCGACGCGCTCGCGCTGCACGAGCCGATCCTCGCGGGCTACGACTGGGGTGGGCGCGCCGCGTGCGTGGTCGCCGCACTGTGGCCCGAGCGAGTGGGCGGCCTGGTATCGGTGAACGGCTACCTGATCCAGGACATCGCGGCCGCCGACATCCCGCTGAGGCCCGAGCTGGAAGCTGGCTTCTGGTACTTCTGGTACTTCGCGACCGAGCGCGGGCGCACCGGCCTCTCGCGCGACGCCCGCGGCATCGCCGACGTCATCTGGCGGCGCAACTCTCCCGCCTGGACGTTCGACGCCGCGACGCTCGACCGCGCGGCTGTAGCCTTCGAGAACCCCGACTACGTTGACGTCGTCATCCATTCGTACCGGCACCGCCTGGGACTCGCGTCCGGCGCCCCCCAGTACGAAGTCATCGAACGACGGCTCGCTGCGCTCCCGCCGATCTCGGTGCCCACGATCACGCTAGACGGCACGGCCGACGGGAATTTTCCGGCGACCGACGGCTCGCAGCACGATCGCTTCTTCACCGGCCTGCGTGAGCACCGGCAGATTCCGGATGCCGGGCACCACCTGCCGGCGGAGTGCCCCCATGCGTTCGCCGAGGCGATCCTCGACGTGGCCGAGCCGCCGGGGGACGGCGCCGGCACGCCCTGAGTCTCGCCTGCCCCCGACGTGTCCGCGCCGCCTCGTACGCTCGGAGCATGCGGTGCGTGGCCTTCATGCGGAACGTCAACCAGGGTCAGCGCGGTCACCCGTCGACGTCCGACATCCTGGCCGGGTTCGCCGACGCCGGGTGCTCCGACGCACGGACCTTCCAGAGCAACGGCACCATCGTCTTCGAGTCCGACGAGCCCGCTCGGGTGGTCGAACTGGCGGCGGAGGCGATCGGCGTGCGCTCCGGCGTCGAGCGCGGCATCCGGTGGATCGGTCTGACAGAGCTGGCCGCGATCATCGACGCCAACGGCTCGACGCATGACGCGCACCGAATCGAGTTCACCCTGCACGGCGGCGGCCCGATCGACGGCCGGTCTCCCGACGTCGTCGCCCTCGCCGCCGAACACCGCTGCTCCCTCGTCGACACCGGGCCGGGGTGGGCGGTCGTGCGCAACGACGTCGACGGCGAAGGGCATGCCACTCCCGTGCTCGAGCGACTGACCGGCCGGCGCGCCACATCGCGCGGCCTCCCCACGATCATCCGACTGGTGGCGCGGTTCGGCGAATGAGGCGCGGACGACCCGACACGACACCCGCGAGGAAGATCGACGCTCACGTCAAGGGGGTGCGCTCGCGCGCAGACCGTACAAGAGTGTGCGCATGAGCCTCCACCGCGCGCACCTTCACGTCGCGCCCGACGACCACCTCGCCGAGGCGATCGATCACGTCGTGGCCGAGCTGGAGGACGACATCCGTCACGGCCGCGTGGCCGATGACGTGAGCCGGCTGCTCGGGCGACGGCTGGAAGCAGCGGGTGTCTCGCTGCCGCCGAACGCGGTCGAAGACCTCGCCGAGCTCATCGAGGCGGACGTCTCGCTCTGACCGAGTCCGCGGCTCCGGCCGCGACCGCTCCCTCCATTGACGCGCCCGACGCCGCCTGCTCTCATGGGCGCATGGAGTCGATCGTCGACGTCGACTACCTCGTCGTCGGTGCCGGGGCGATGGGGATGGCCTTCGTCGACGCCCTCGTCGCCGCCGATGAGAGCGCCTCGGTCGCGATCGTCGACCGTCGACACGGTGCCGGCGGCCATTGGCTCGACGCGTACGGCTTCGTGCGCCTGCACCAGGCGTCGGCGTTCTACGGCGTCGCCTCCACCCTGCTGGGCGAGGGACGACGGCAGACCGATGGTCCGGAGCGGGGCCTGCATGAGCGCGCGAGCGCCGACGAGGTGCGCGCGTACTACGACCACGTGCTCTCGCGGCTGACCGCCACCGGCCGTGTGGAGTTCCACGGCCGCAGCGAGTACCTCGGCGAGCGCCGCTTCGCGTCGCTGCTGAGCGGGACGCGATTCCATGCCCCTCGCGCGCGCCTCGTGGACGCTCGGTACCTGGCGCCCGATATCCCGTTCCTCACGCCGCCGCCGTTCGCGGTCGAGAAGGGCGCGCACGTCGTCACGGTGAACGAGCTGGTGCGCCTCGACCGGGCGCCACGGCACTACGTCGTCGTCGGCGCGGGCAAGACCGGGACCGACACGTGCGCGTGGCTGCTGCAGCAGGGCGTCGACCCGAGCGCGATCACCTGGGTGCGAGCCCGTGATCCGTGGATGCTCAACCGCGCGTTCGTCCAGCCCGACCCGGCCGTCTTCCTCGCGATGGCGGCTGACACGATGGCCGCCGCAGCAGCGGCGACCACCCCCGACGACGTGTTCCTCCGGCTCGAGGACGCTGGCATCATGCTGCGCATCGACCCCACGGTGCTGCCGACCATGGCCAAGACCCCGACGCTGGCCGCATGGGAGCTCGCCCTCGTCCGCACCATCGACGACGTGGTGCGGCGGGGGCACGTGCGCTCCGTCGCGCCCGGCCGCCTGCGCTTCGCCGACGGCGACGTGCGCGTGCCGTCCGACACGCTCGTCGTGCACTGCGCCGCCGAGGGGTTGAAGTACCCCGGACTGCGCCCCATCTGGGCGCCGGACGCTATCACCCCGCAGCCGGTGCGCGTGGGGTTCCCCTGCTTCGGCGCGGCCGTCGTCGGCCACGTCGAGGCGACGCGCGACGACGACACCGAGAAGAACCGTGTCTGCCGTCCCTCCCCCTTCTCGAACACGCCCGCCGACTGGGCAGCCATGCAGGTCATCGGCGGCGATGCGTCGCTGGCCCTGGCGAGCGAACCCGACCTGCGCGCGTGGGCGAACGAGACCCCCTCAATCCGGTGCGCATCCCCGCCGATCGCGCCGGCGATCCGGCAGTGGTCGACGCCAGGGAGCGCCTCAAGCAGAACATCGCACCCGGCCGCGCGCGATTGCTCGAGCTCGCTCGCCAGGCGTAGTCGGTCCGCGTCAGCCTGCCGCCGCGAACGCCGGCAGGTCCAGAGCGCCGGTGCGAGCGGCTTCGACCGCCGCGCACACCGCCCCGACCGAGACGATGTCGCCGCCCAAGGTCGAAGCGACGATCTCGGGCACTGGCAGGTCGAGCTCCTGAGGCAGCGCCCGCACGGCCGCCTCGATCACCGGCCCCGCTCCGTCGGCCACCGCCCCCGACACGATGATCCGCGTCGAGTCGAAGAGGCTCCCGAGCACGCCGGCGATCACGGCCAGCGTCTCACCGACCTGGCGCGCGATGTCGAGGGCCCCGGGATCGCCCTGCTTCGCCAGCCCGAGCACGGCCTTCCCGTCGATCTGCGCCGGGTCCATCGCGCGGAGTGCGCTCGACGCGGGCAGCGTCGCCTCCGCGTGCGCCGCGCGAGCCAGCGCGGCCGCGCGGTGCCCCAGACCCCACGCGCCCTCGACGCCGTTGACGTGATCGAAGGCCACCATCTCGGCCGCGCCCCCGTGCGCGCCCCGCAGCAGACGTCCGTCGACGCAGACGCCGGCACCGAGCCGCTCACCCGCCATCAAGGCGACGAAGTCGTCACATCCGACCGCCGCGCCGACCGTGCGCTCGGCCACCGCCGCCAGCGACGCGTCGTTCTCGACGCGGACGAGCGGGGCCCAGGCACCGAAGAGCTCGCCGAACTCCGGGTTCATCCGCCTCCAGAACCCGTCGCGATGCGCGGGCGACTCACCGTGCGCGTTCACGGGCGCGGGCACGCCGATGCACAGCGCCGCGACGTCCGAACGCGAGAACCCCGCGTCGGTCAGAGCCGCGTCGACGAGTCCGGCGGCGGCCTGCCGTCGCTCCTCGCCGGAGTCGTGCGCGCGGTCGACGGCCAGACGCCGCACTGCGACGGAGTCACCCCGCAGGTCTGCCAGCGTCACCGTGAGGCTCGCGCGTCCGGCGTCCACGCCGACGACGAGCGCGGCGTCCGGCCGGAAGGCGAACCGTCGCGCCGGCCTTCCTTTGCTGTACTCCCCCACCGCGCGCGCGTTCGGCAGCTCGATGAGGAGACCGCGCGCCACGAGCTCTTCGAGCACGTCGATCGCCGTCGACCGGGTGAGCCCGACCGCGTCGAGCACGTCCGAGACGGTGAAGACGTCGGCGTCCCACGCGAATCCGAGCACCGCGTCGAGGCTGGCTCGACGAAGACGGGAAGCACTGAGCGGGGGTTGAGACAAGACCATTGACCTTTCGCCGGTTCTCCTGCAATCTTGGATTAACCAGAGTTGATTTGATAGCTAAATTTACTCACCGAACCAATGATTGCCCCAGCGATCCTCGGAAAGGGACAACGACGTGCCTGTGTCATCCGTTCTCCGTCGCGCCGCAGCCGCGGCCGCGGTCCTCGCTCTGGCGGGTTCTGTTCTGGCCGCGTGCGCCGGCGCTGCGTCCGGACCCGCCGAAGTGAGATTCCACCTGAGCAAGCCCGAGGCGATCCCCTACTTCCGCGATCTCATCAAGGAGTACAACGCCAGCCAGGACGAGGTCGTCGTGGTCTTCGACACCTCGTCGAACCTGCAGGCGGGGTTCCTGCGCGGTGATCCGCCCGATCTCGGCCTGCTCAACTACAACATGGAGATGGCACGCTTCATGGAGCGCGGGGCCCTCAGCGACCTGAGTGACATGCCCGAAGCCGAGCGCATCCTCCCCGAGGTGCAGGATCTCGTCGACCAGTACGCGACCTACCCGGGGCGCACCAGTGTACTGCCGTATTCGGTGATGGCGGCATCCGTCATCTACAACAAACGCATCTTCGAGGAGCACGACCTCCAGGTGCCCACCACGTGGGATGAGCTCATCGAGGTGTGCGAGACCCTCAAGGCCGCCGGGATCACGCCGATCTACGGCACCTTCAAAGACCCGTGGACCGTCGGACAGGGCTGGTTCGACTACGCCGTCGGCGGCCGGATCGATGTGGCCGACTTCTACGCGCAGCTGAACGAGCTCGGCACGGAGGTCGGGCCGGACTCCCCCGTGTCCTTCGAGAAGACGCTCACCCCGCCGGTCGAGCAGATGACGGAGCTGGTGAAGAACTATACGAACGCGGATGCCGCGAGCCGCGCGTACGGCGACGGCAACCTCGCCTTCGCCAAGGAGGAGGCGGCGATGTATCTCCAGGGTCCATGGGCGTTCGGCGAGATCGACAAGACGAACCCCGACCTCGACCTCGGCACCTTCCCGCTGCCGATGACGGACGACCCCGACGATCTGAGGGTGCGGGTCAACATCGACCTCGCCGCGTGGATCCCCGAGGCATCCGATCAGAAGGAGGGCGCGCGCGAGTTCCTCAGCTACCTGTTCCAGAAGGACGTGATGGACGAGTACAACGCGGCCTTCCTCGGTTACGGCACCACGACCGACTCCGCGCCGGTCAGCGACGAGCGCATCGTCGGCATGAAGGAGTACTACGACGCCGCGAAGTTCTACCAGGGCGCCTCGAAGGCGATCCCGCTGACCATCCCCACCGACAACTACATGCAAGGCATCGTGACCGGAGCCGACGTCGAGAGCACGCTGCGCACGCTCGACGCCGACTGGGCCCGACTGGCGCTGCGCCAATAGCGCGAGACGAAGGGAACGCATTCATGGCAACGACCACGGCGGCCGTCACGGAGTCGCAGACCGACAGCCGGCGGGCGGAGGAGCCCGTCCCGCGGAGACGCCGCAAGGTGGAGGGCATCTACTACGCCTTCCTCCTGCCCTCGCTCATCCTGTTCACGCTGGCCATCACGATCCCTGCGGTCATCGGCATCTTCTTCAGCTTCACCAATTCCATCGGCTTCGGCGACTGGGAGTTCATCGGCCTCGTCAACTACCTCGCGGTGTTCACCGATCCGGCGATCCTGCAGAGCTACCTGTTCACGTTCTGGTTCGCCTTCGTCACGGTGATCGTCGTCAACGTGCTGGCGTTCCTGCTCGCCGTCGGACTCGTCTCCCGGGTGCGCCTGAAGACGGGCCTGCGGACGATCTTCGTCATCCCGATGGTGATCTCGGGCATCATCATCGCCTACGTCTTCAACTTCCTGTTCTCCAACTCCGTCCCGGCGCTCGGGCAGGCCTGGGGAATCGGCTGGATGAGCGAGAGCATTCTCGCCAACCCCGACCTCGCCTGGGTCGCGATCGTCATCGTCACCGCGTGGCAGGCGATCCCGGGCACACTGCTCATCTACATCGCCGGCCTCCTGGCGATTCCCGGCGACGTGTACGAAGCAGCGTCGATCGACGGCGCGGGAAAGCTGCAGCAGCTCTGGCGCATCACCCTTCCGCTGGTCGCCGGCTACGTGGTGATCAACGTCATCATCGGCTTCAAGGACTTCCTCAACGCCTACGACATCATCGTCGGCCTCACCAACGGCGGCCCGGGAACGGCGACCCGGAGCATCGCGATGACGATCTTCACCGGCTTCTCCGGCGGCGACTATGCCTACCAGATGGCCAACGCGACGATCTTCTTCCTGATCGCCATCACCCTCTCGCTCCTCCAACTTCGCCTGACTCGCGGAAGGAACGTGTTCTGATGACCACGCAGCCCGCCCTCGCTGCCGAGGACATGACCGCCGAGCGCGTTCTCGACGGCGACGCCCCCCGCAAGCCGGCCCGCTCCCGTTCGCGTTTCGCAATGGAGCGCGTGAACTGGTCCGGCACGATCGTGCTCGCCCTGTGCGCGATCACCGTGCTCATCCCGCTCTACGTCACGGTGATGATGGCCTTCAAGACGCAGGGTCAGGCGGTCGACGGCAACGCGTTCTCGCTGCCCGCACCGTGGAGCGTCGAGGGGTTCGTCACGGCGTGGGAGCTGACCAACTTCCCGCGCGCGTTCATCATCTCGCTGTTCATCACGGTCTTCACCGTCGCCGGCACGATCCTCCTCGCATCGCTCGCCTCGTTCGCGATCTCGCGCAACTGGGACCACAAGCTGTTCCGGTACTCGTTCTACTACTTGCTCGCGGCGATGTTCCTGCCGTTCCCGGTGGTGGCGCTCCCCCAGATCCAGCTGACGGGTCTCGCCGGGCTCGACAACCCGATCGGCGTCGTGATCCTCAAGATCATGTTCCAGCTGAGCTTCAGCATCCTGCTCTTCACCGCCTTCCTCCGCTCCATCCCCGCCGAACTGGAGGAGAGCGCGCGGATCGACGGCGCGTCGACGTGGCAGACCTTCTGGCAGCTCATCTTCCCGCTCCTCGCACCGATGAGCGCGACGGTCGGCATCTTCGCGTTCCTGGCCTCGTGGAACGACTTCATGATGCCGTCGCTCATCATCTCCGACCCCGCGTCGCAGACCCTGCCGGTGGTGCAGAACATCTTCCAGACCCAGTTCAGCAACAACTACAACGTGTCGTTCGCCTCGTACCTCATGGCGATGGCACCCGCGATCGTCGTCTACCTCTTCACCCAGCGATGGGTCGTGGAAGGCGTCACCCAGGGAGCCGTCAAAGGCTGAGGCCGCGGCATCCCTCACTCGAAAACCGACCGAAAGGAACCGCGTCCCCGTGACGACCGCGCACTCCGCTCCCCTCACCGCCCAGCTCAACGACCTCGAGATGCCCGCCTGGTGGCGACAGGCCGTGGTCTACCAGGTGTATCCGCGCAGCTTCGCCGATGCCGACGGCGACGGCATCGGCGACATCAGGGGCGTCACCTCACGCGTGCCGTATCTGAAGGAGCTGGGCATCGACGCTGTCTGGCTGAGCCCGTTCTACCCGTCGGCGCTCGCCGACGGGGGCTACGACGTGGCCGACTACCGCAACGTCGACCCGCGGCTCGGCACTCTCGACGACTTCGACGCCATGCTGGCCGCGCTCCACGCGGCGGGGATCAAGGTGATCGTCGACATCGTGCCGAACCACACCTCCGACCAGCACGCCTGGTTCCAGGAAGCGCTGACGGCGGGCCGCGGTTCGGCCGCGCGCGCGAGGTACATCTTCCGCGACGGCACCGGCCCCGACGGCTCGGAGCCTCCCGCCGACTGGGTGTCCGTGTTCGGCGGATCGGCGTGGCAGCGCGTCGACGACGGGCAGTGGTACTTCCACAACTTCGCCGTCGAGCAGCCCGACCTCGACTGGTCGAATCCCGAGGTGCGCGCCGACTTCGTGAAGACCCTGCGGTTCTGGTCCGACCGCGGCGTCGACGGCTTCCGCATCGATGTGGCGCACATGCTCACCAAGGACTTCGTCGACCCGCTGCCCTCGCAGGCGGAGCTCGACGCGATGCCCCGCGACGGGAACCACCCGATGATCGACCGCGACGACGTGCACGAGGTCTACGCCGAGTGGCGTGCGGTGTTCGACTCGTACGACCCGCCGCGCACCGCGGTGGCCGAGGCGTGGGTCGAGCCGTCGCGCATCCCGCTGTACGCCCGCGCCGAGAGCCTCGGCCAGGCCTTCAACTTCGACCTCCTGGAAGCCGACTTCGACGCCCGCCAGTTCCGCCGTATCGTGGGCGACAACCTCGAGCTCGCCGCGACGTCGGGCTCGTCGACGACGTGGGTGCTGTCGAACCACGACGTCGTACGCCACGCGACGCGCTACGGGCTTCCCGATGCCGAGCGCGACTCCGCCGGCCGACCCACGCGCAAGCACGGCAACGAGTGGCTGCTGTCAGGGGGGACGCTGCCGGCTCTCGACATGGAGCGCGGAAGTCGCCGTGCGCGCGCCGCGGCGCTGTTCGTTCTCGGTCTGCCGGGCTCGGCCTACATCTACCAGGGCGAGGAGCTCGGCCTGCACGAGGTGGCGGCGATCCCCGAGGCGGATCGGCAGGACCCGACGTTCTTCCGCAGCCCGGGCGAGGACATCGGTCGCGATGGATGCCGGGTGCCCCTGCCCTGGTCGGCGGAGGGGCCGTCCTTCGGCTTCGGCACCGGCGGCGCTCACCTGCCGCAGCCGGCCTGGTTCGCCGACTACGCGGTCTCGGCCCAGGATGACGACTCGACGTCGTCGCTCGCGCTCTATCGCGCGGCGCTGGCGACGCGCCGCCTGCTGCAGACCGATGAGTCGCTGACCTGGGTCGAGACGGGCCGCGACGACGTGCTCGCCTTCCGCCGGAGCAACGGGTGGACCGTGTTCACCAACTTCGGCACCGAGCCGTTCGCGCTGCCGGACGGGCCGCCGATCTCGCTGTCGAGCACGCACCGCGACGAGCGGATCCTGCCGGGTGAGACGACCGTCTGGATCGCAGGAGCGTAGGACGACGGATGCCGCGGCCGACGTCGGCCGCGGCATCCGTCCCCTCTCTCGCGAGGGTGCCGATAGCCTGAACGGGCGCAGACGCGCTCCGGGAAGGCTCACGTGAACATCACCCTGCTCCAGCGATTCGTCGCCGTCGTCGACGCCGGAGTCCACGTGCCCCGCGCCGCCGAGAGGCTCGGCGTGCCGCTCGCCTCGCTGCATTCGTCGATCGACAAGCTCGAGGCCGAAGTGGGGCATCCGCTCTTCACGCGCAGCAAGTCCGGATGGACGCTGACGCCCGCCGGCACGCTGCTGCTCGACGAGGCCCGCAGTCGGATCGCCGCCGAGCCGGCCCCTGCCGCGAAGCCGGTTGCGCCGGCGGGCGGCAAGGCCAAAGCGTCGAAAGGCAAGGGGCGCGCGCCCGCGGTGAAGGGGCAGCCCAAGCCCTACAAGAAGCGGCAGGGGCGCTGACGACCGGACGTCAGTCCCAGTCGAGGTACTCCTCGATGATGACGGCGGTCTCGATCGGCTTCGTGGAGGGGAAGAAGTGCCCCTCGCCGTCGAGCGTCTTCACGCTGGCGCGCTCGGGCGCGGTCGTCTGCAGCTGCTCGCCGATGGCCGGGACGGTGACGTCGTCGGCCGAGCCCTGCACGATCAGCACCGGGATCACCGGAGCGAGCGGGATGTCCTCGTCCTCGACCCCGAGCAGCAGCAGGCCGTTCGCGCGCTCGTGGTGCGCCGCGACGGCCGCTCGCGCGACGGTGCCGCCGAAGCCGTGGCCGCCGATCCACGAGTGATCGAGGCCGAGGTGGTCCATGACGGCGATGACGTCCTCGGCGTGCTCCGCGGCTGAGAGGCGGCCGCCCGATCCCGCCCGGTAGCCGATCCGCACGACGTGGAAGCCCGCCTCCTCGGCGAGGTAGTGGCCGACGACGCCCAGCGCGTCCTGACCGCGCTCCGGGATCAGCACGAGCTTGACCGGGCCGTCGCCCTCTTCGACGAACGGGATCGCGCGTCCGTCGGGATCGAAGGTCTGGATCTCGGTCATGAGGAAGGTCCTCTCAGATTCGGGTTTCGATGAGCCGTCGCGCCCAGGAGGGGGCGACGCCTGCGCGCGACGGGTGGGCCGCCGCGGACGCACGCTCAGACGTTGAAGCGGAACTCCACGACGTCGCCGTCCTGCATCACGTAGTCCTTGCCCTCGAGCCGCGCCTTGCCCTTGGCGCGCGCCTCGACGACCGAGCCGGTCGCGACCAGGTCGTCGAACGAGATGACCTCGGCCTTGATGAAGCCCTTCTCGAAGTCGGTGTGGATGACGCCTGCGGCCTGCGGCGCCTTCCAGCCCTTGCCGATCGTCCAGGCGCGGGCCTCCTTCGGACCTGCCGTGAGATAGGTCTGGAGGCCGAGCGTGTCGAAGCCGATGCGCGCGAGCTGGTCGAGACCCGACTCATCCTGACCCGTCGACGCGAGCAGCTCTGCGGCGTCCTCGGGGTCGAGATCGATGAGCTCCGACTCGATCTTCGCGTCGAGGAAGACCGCTTTGGCCGGTGCGACGAGCGCCGCGAGCGCCGCGCGGCGCGCCTCATCAGTCAGCACGGCTTCATCGACGTTGAAGACGAAGATGAACGGCTTCGCGGTCAGCAGCCCGAGCTCGCGGATCGGCGACAGGTCGACGCCCGAGGCCGACAGCAGCTCGCCGCGCTGCAGCGCCTCGCGCGCCTCGACGGCCGCCGCAAGGACGGAGGGGTCGAGCTTCTTGCCCTTGACCTCCTTCTCGTACCGCGTGATGGCCTTCTCGAGCGTCTCGAGATCGGCGAGCTGCAGTTCGGCGTTGATGGTCTCCATGTCGTTCTGCGGGTCGACGGTGCCCTCGACGTGCACGACGTCGTCGTCGGCGAAGCCCCGCACGACCTGCGCGATGGCGTCCGCCTCGCGGATGTTGGCGAGGAACTTGTTGCCGAGTCCCTCGCCCTCCGATGCGCCGCGCACGATTCCGGCGATGTCGACGAACGAGACGGCGGCGGGCAGGATCCGCTCCGAGCCGAAGATCTCGGCGAGCTTCTCCAGGCGCGGGTCCGGCAGGTTCACGACCCCGATGTTCGGCTCGATCGTCGCGAACGGGTAGTTCGCCGCGAGAACCTGATTCTTGGTCAGGGCGTTGAAGAGGGTGGACTTGCCGACGTTGGGCAGTCCGACGATTCCGATGGTGAGAGCCACGGGAGTTCAGTCTACGTGGGGCGGGATGCCTCGACCCGCGGGGCGTGCTCGGTGGCATTGCCCGGTCTTGCGCCCGGGACGATACTGAGCGCGTGGACGAGTGCTGCACCCCCGGCCCTCCGAGCGGCTACGACCGCGAGTTCGACGACCGCTTCGCCCGGCGGCTCGCCCGCGGGTACCGCCGGGACGGTCTCACCGCCAGCTCGCGTCTGATCCTCGACTTCGCCGCCTCGGTCGGACTCGAGGGGGCGTCCGTGCTCGAGATCGGCGGGGGCATCGGCGACATCCAGCTCGAAGCGCTGAAGCGTGGGGCCGCGCACACGACGAACGTCGAGCTGTCGGCGGCGTACGAACCCGAGGCGGCACGTCTGCTGGACGAGGCCGGACTGCGCGGCCGAGTCACGCGGATGCTCGGCGTCGACGTGGCCGGCGACCCCGCGGCGATCGAGCCGGCCGACATCGTGGTGCTCCACCGCGTCGTCTGCTGCTACCCCGACTACCGCGGGCTGCTCGGGGCGGCCGCCGACCGCGGCCGGCGCGCCGTCGTCTTCAGCCACCCGGGAGACGCCCTCTGGACCCGGATCGGCTCACGCGCCATCAACACGCTGTACCGCCTCACCGGGAACCCGTATCGCTCCTTCGCACACGACTCCGGGGCGATGGAGTCGGTGCTGGTCGACCACGGGCTGGCACCCCGCTACCGCGAGCGCAGCGGGCCCTGGCACGTCGTGGGCGCCGTCCGCGCGTGACCCGCGGTGCACGGGTGCGCCGGTGAGGAGTGCGGCCGGCCCCGGGTCTACGTGGGGCGGGATGCCTCGGCCCGCGCCACCGCATCCACGCGCCAGCGCATCAGCACGTTCCCCGACGACTCCCATGAGTGGGTGCCGAGCAGCTTCAGAGCCACGGGCGGGCGGGCGTCGAACAGCGGCACGCCCGACCCCGCGATGAGCGGGAACGTCACCAGATGCAGCTCGTCCACGAGTCCCGCGTGCATCAGGTCGTTCCACATCCGCCGTCCGAGCAGGATCAGGATGCCGGCCCCCTCGCCCTCCTTCAGCGCGCGGACCGCCTCGCGCGCCTGCGCCACCCGCACGATCCGCACGTTCTCGTACGGCTCGAGGTCGGCATCGGTGATGGTATCGGACACGACGAGCTTCTCGACCCCGAGGATCAGCTCGGCGAACTCGTGACGGATGGCCGAGGCATCCGGATCCTGGATCACCCCCGTCCAATAGCCCAGATTTCCCAGCGCCGACCGGCGACCCGACAGCACGAGCGTCCCGGCGTCGCGCAGCAGCCCGGTCGTGTAGTGGTCGAACGTGTCGGCGCCCGCGTAGTCCGGGTGCTGGTGCTCGAAGAAGGAGGCGATGTCGTGGTCGTCGTCCTCGTACCGGCCGTCGACGGTGACGAAGTTGCAGACGGTCAGCGTGCGCATGGCGTCACGCTAGCCGGGTCGGACGCGTTCTGATACTCGGCGGCCGGCTCCTCAGCGGTCGATCCCGCGGATGCCGCGGAACGCCTCGGTCCGGTACGGGAGATCGACGACCTCGGCACCGTCGCCGGTCATGCGGCTCGCACCGTCGAAGAGCTCGCCGACGCGGCGGAGGATGCGCTCCCGCTCATCCGCCGGCGCGGTGATGACGTAGCTGCGCGACGCGACCATGTCGAGCAGAGCGTCTCGTCCGATGGTGCGGGTCCAGGTCCACACGCGCTTCTCGAGGTCGCCGATCGGCTCCCCCACGACCGGGCCGCCATCGGCGATCATGCGCTCGGCGCTCGAGGCGTGCATGATCGCGGTCAGGCCGCTGACGAAGGCGTCGGACTCGTCGCGAACGTTCCAGATCAGCCCGAGCACGCCACCCGATCGCAGCACGCGGCCGCACTCCGCCGCGGCGACCGGGGGATCCACCCAGTGCCACGCCTGACCGAGCAGCAGCGCGTCGACGGAGGCGTCGGGAAGCGGCATCCGCTCCGCCGTCCCGACGAACGTGGGAACGCCGTGCGCGTTGTCGCGCAGCGTCGCGAGCATGTCGGGGTCGGGGTCGATGGCGACGACATCGGCTCCGGCCTCGACGATCGTGCGGGTGAGCTTGCCGGTGCCGGCGCCGACGTCGGCGACTCGCAGCGCGCGCCCCTCCGACCGCACCGGCGCGAGCAGCCACTCGACGGCCTCACGAGGGTAGTCCGGCCGCCCCGATTCGTACGCGCTCGCTGCGGCTCCGAACGACCGGGACATCTCATCGCGACTGGCCATGCTCCGAGCCTAGGACGCTCGATGCCGGTTGAGCACGGCGCGCCTGCCGCGGGCGCCGCGGACCGGGGGTGAGGCTGAGCACGTGGCCCTGGACTTCACCGCGATCGACTTCGAGACGGCGAATCCGAGCAATGCCTCGGCCTGCGCGGTCGGGCTCGTGAAGGTGCGCGGCGGCCAGGTCGTCGCGCAGACGGGGTGGCTGATCCAGCCGCCCGCCGGGCACGACCGGTTCTTCGAGCTCAACACGCGCATCCACGGCATCACCGCCGAAGACGTGATCGGCGCCCCGACGTGGACCGGCCAGCTCGCGGCGATGGACGCATTCATCGGCGGGGACGTGCTGGTCGCGCACAACGCCGGCTTCGACATGGCCGTCATCAAGCGGGCGTGCGAGGCGACCGGCGACGACTGCCCGCCGTACCGCTACGCCTGCAGCCTGCAGGTTGCGCGCAAGGTGTACCAGCTCGAGTCGTACCGCCTGCCCTTCGTCGCGGCGGAGGCCGGATTCTCCGAGTTCGCCCACCACAACGCCACCGCCGACGCGCTCGCGTGCGCTCACGTCATGATCGATGCGGCGCGCCGCCTGGCCGCGGACGACATCGACCTCCTGACCGAGTACTGCGGGGTGCGCGTATCGCAGATCGCCGTGGCCGAGGCGCCCGCGGTCTCCTTCGCCGTCGCGTAGCGGGCGCGTCCCCGCCACGATGTCGGGGGCCTCCGTCATCCTGGGCCCATGGACGCACTCCTCGTCTCGATGATCGCCGTTGCGACCCTGCTCGTCGGGGCCCTCGCGGGCTTCACCGCCGGCCTCGCCCGCGGCGCCGCGCGCGCCGCCCGCGAGCACGCCGAGCTGCGGGCCCGCCTGGCCGCGGCCGAGGCCGCGCGACAGGGCGTGCAGGCCCAGCTCGACCACCAGCAGGTGCTCTACCGCGAGCTCGCGAGCCAGGCGCGCCACGACCAGGCGACACGCGAGGAGCGCGAGCGTCGCGAGCAGACCGTGCTGCGCGCCCTCGCGCCGGTGCACGAGACGCTCACGGCCATGCAGGCCAAGGTCGGAGAGCTCGAGCGCGACCGGCACACCCAGTTCGGCACGCTCGCCGAGCAGCTGCGGCGCGCGCACGAGTCCGACGAAGCCCTGCGTGCGACCACCGAGTCGCTCGCCAGCGCGCTGCGGTCCGGCTCGACCCGGGGCGTGTGGGGCGAGACCCAGCTCCGCCGCGTCGTCGAGGCCGCGGGCCTCACGCGCTACGTCGACTTCGATCTGCAGGCGTCGATCCGGTCGGATGCCGGCGCCGGCCGACCCGACATGGTCATCCGGCTCCCCGGCGACAAGGCCATCGCCGTCGACGCGAAGGTCCCGCTCGACGCCTACCTCGAGGCCAGCGCCATTCCGCTCACGGCGCAGGGTGCGGAGGCCGCGCGCCGGCGCACGCTGCTCGACAAGCACGTCAAGGCGGTGCGTGCGCATGTCGACGCCCTCGCCAAGAAGGCCTACTGGTCCGGCCTCCCGTCGAGCCCGGAGTTCGTGGTGTGCTTCGTGCCGAGCGAGTCGCTGCTCGCTGCGGCCCTGGAAGAAGACCCGTCGCTGCTCGACCACGCCTTCGGCAAGCGCGTGGCCCTCGCGTCGCCCGTGAACCTGTGGGCGGTGCTGAAGACCGTCGCCTACACGTGGACGCAGCAGGACGTCTCGGCCGAGGCGCGCACGCTGTTCGAGCTCGGCAACCAGCTCTACGAGCGGCTCAGCTCACTCGCCGGCCACGCCGACGATCTCCGCCGGGCGATCGAGCGCACCGTCGACAGCTACAACCGGTTCGCCGGATCCCTCGAGACGCGCGTGCTCGTGAGCGCCCGCCGGTTCCCCGGGATCGATGCGACGAAGCTCGACGCGCTCGTCGAGCCGGCGACGATCGAGAAGTCGCCGCGGCGTCTCACGGCCCCCGAGCTCCTCGACGCGACGCTCGACCTCGAGCGGGCCCGCGGTGCCGGTGAGGCCACGGACCACGCGTCGACGGCCGACCTGGGCGACCTGCGGGCGCGGATCGCGCCCGGGCAGGACTGATGCGGGTCAGGCTCCGCCCGGCACGAAGCTGAGGAGTGCGATCACCGCGGCGGAGACACCGACGAACGCGCCGACCATCCACCACGCGCTGACCTCATGGCCCTCTTCCCGGCGCACGCGCAGGAGCACGTCGGGGCGACGTGAAGGATCGGCCGTGTTCGCCACCGCGTTGGCCACAACCGCCTGTGCGCCGGTCTGCGGCGATGGACCGCCTAGCTGTCCGGACATCGAAAACTCCCTCGCATGGAAACACGAGTCGGCGTCGACCCACGTTCGATTCTGCCAGAGTTCCCCTCGGATGACGTCACGATCCCGTCACGCCCGTCACATCTGTCACTCCAGTAACAGACGTCATCTCGCGCGACGTGTCCCTACAGCCACTTCGAGACGAGGTGCTCCGAGCTGATGCGGCGGAGGGTTCCCGAGGCGCCGCGCAGCACGACGCTCTCGGTGTAGACGTAACCGCCCTCGCGGCGCACGCCGGCGACGAGCTGGCCGTCGGTGACGCCGGTGGCGACGAAGATCGTGTTGCTCCCCTTCACGAGATCATCGGCCTCGTACACGTGGCCGTCGAGCTTCAGCCCGGCGTCGATGCCCCGCTGCTTCTCGTCGTCGTCGCGTGGCCAGAGCCGGCCCTGGATGTGTCCGCCGAGCGCCTTGATGGCGCAGGCCGTGACGATCCCCTCCGGGCTGCCGCCGACGCCGACGCACATATCGGTGCGGGCATCGTGGCGTGCGGCGTTGATGCCGCCGGCGACGTCGCCGTCGCTCATCAGGCGCGTGCCGGCGCCGGCGGCGCGGATCTCGTCGATGAGCTGGTCGTGGCGCGGGCGGTGCAGCACCGAGACGACGATCTCGTCGACCGGCTTGCCGAGCGCCTTCGCCAGCCGCCGGATGTTCTCACCGATCGGAAGGCGGATGTCGACCACGCCGACACCGGCCGGACCCGTCACCAGCTTGTCCATGTAGAAGACGCTCGAGGCGTCGAGCATCGTGCCCTGATCGGAGACGGCGATGACCGAGAGCGCGTTGTTGCGACCGGCGGCGGTGAGCGACGTGCCGTCGATCGGGTCCACGGCGACGTCGGCCTTCGGTCCTCGGCCGTTGCCGACACGCTCGCCGTTGTAGAGCATGGGGGCTTCGTCCTTCTCGCCCTCGCCGATGACGATCGTGCCGTCGAAGTTCACGGTGGTGAAGAACGCCCGCATGGCGTCGACTGCGGCGCCGTCGGCGTCCTCCTTCGCTCCGCGACCGATGAACGGCACCGCCCGGATCGCCGCCGCCTCGGTGGCACGTACCAATTCGAGTGCAAGGTTGCGGTCGGGGTGGAGCGGGCTCATGTCAGCGGTCAGACTCACCATGACGCCCAGCGTAGCCAGCGTGGTCGCGTGAACCGCAGAATCTCACACCGGGAACGACGAAGGAATCGTGATTCTTTCACACTGGCTCAGAACACCTCCGTGCCGCCGTCACGGAGGGGTGCGGCATCCACCCTCCCGATCTCTCGGCGCTAAAGTCGAGGGACGCCCCCAACCGACCAAGGAGCACCCATGCCCGTCGCCACCCCGGAGCAATACGCCGACATGCTGGACCGCGCGAAGGCCGGTGGCTTCGCGTATCCCGCCATCAACGTCGCCAGCTCGCAGTCGATCAACGCCGTGCTGCAGGGTCTCACCGAGGCCGGCTCCGACGGCATCATCCAGGTCACCACGGGCGGCGCGGACTACTTCGCCGGCCACACCGTCAAGGCCCGTGCGGCCGGTGCACTGGCATTCGCGAAGTTCGCCACCGAGGTCGCCAAGGCCTACCCGATCACGGTCGCACTGCACACCGACCACTGCCCGAAGCCCGCCCTGGCCGACTTCGTGCTGCCGCTCATCGAGGCCTCCGAGGAAGAGGTCAAGGCGGGCCGGAACCCGATCTTCCAGTCGCACATGTGGGACGGCTCGGCCGTGCCGCTCGACGAGAACATCGAGATCGCGAAGGACCTCCTCCCCCGCCTCCGCAACATCAACGCGATCCTCGAGGTCGAGATCGGCGTCGTGGGCGGCGAAGAGGACGGCGTGCAGCACGAGGGCTCGAACGACGCGCTCTACACGACGGTCGCCGACGTGACCAAGGCAGTCGAGGCGCTCGGCCTCGGCGAGAACGGCCGCTACATCTCGGCCCTCACCTTCGGCAACGTCCACGGCGTGTACAAGCCGGGCAACGTCAAGCTCAAGCCCGAACTGCTCGGCGAGATCCAGGAGGGCATCGCCGCGAAGTTCGGCACGGGCCCGAAGCCGCTCGATCTGGTCTTCCACGGCGGCAGCGGCTCGACCGACGCCGAGATCGCCGAGGCGGTCGCCAACGGCGTCGTCAAGATGAACATCGACACCGACACCCAGTACGCGTTCACGCGCTCGGTCGCCGGCTTCATGTTCCAGAACTACGACGGCGTCCTCAAGGTCGACGGCGAGGTGGGCAACAAGAAGGCCTACGACCCGCGCGCGTGGGGCAAGATCGCCGAGTCGGCGATGGCGGCCCGCGTCGTCAGCGCCACGCAGCAGCTGGGGTCGGCCGGCAAGAGCCTCGCCGCCTGAGGCGCCCAAGACAGACAAGCGGATGCCTCGGCCCCACCCCTTCGCCGGGGCGGGTCCGGGGCATCCGGCGTTCCCGGGCCGTCATCGCGGGGCCGCCTCCGCGTCCGGCGGATCGAGCTCGGTGCGCATCAGCACCTTGCCCGTCCGGAGCGAGCGGATCTCGACGGCCGCAATCTCGTCGACGTCGAGCGCCGTCGAGGCGCCGAGGCGCGCCGTCGAACCCGGCACGGCTCGCCACGTGGAGACCTCGCTCGTCGTGCCGTCGACGCCGGTCAGCACCAGCGAGTACGGCCAGCCCTCTGCGGGGGCGTCGTCGCCGGCCGGTTCGGCGTAGCGGCAGGTCATCTCGATCCGAGTTCCCCACGGCGCATCCGCGAGCTCGACCGTCGCCGAGAGGGGCAGGTCCACGAGCGGCTCGAGGGCGATGACCTGGATGCCGCGCAGCGCCGGTCCGATCGCCGTCGTCACGGCGAGGACCACCGCGATGAGGATCGCCGCGGCTGCGGCGAGCCCGCCCGCCCACCATGACCGGCGGCGGCGCTGCGCCTCGCGGGTCCCTCTCTCGATCAGGCGCATGCGGGACGCGGCATCCGGCCCCGCCTCTCCCGCCGCAGCCGCGAGGAGCGACATCGCGCGGTCAGGCGGCACGCGAGAGAGCAGGCCCGGCGTCGATGCGAGGTCGGCGAGCGCGGCACGGCAGACCTCGCAGCGCTCGATGTGCTCCTCGAAAAGCCGGCGGTCGGCCGGGCCGAGCGCACCGAGGACGTACGCGGCGTCCCATTCGGCGAAGCGCGCGTGGTCGGGACTCATCGCGTCACTCCCTTCTCCTGCAGCGCGAGTCGCAGAGCGCGCAGGCCGTAGTGCAGGCGCGATTTGACCGTGCCCTGCGGGATGTCGAGCTCGTCGGCGATCTCGGCCACCGTCAGCGCGCCGAAGTACGCGCGGATCACGACGGCCCGATGGTCGGCCGACAGCGCGGCGAGCGCCTCCTCGATGAGAATCGCCTCGAAGAGGGCGTCCGTGGCGTCGGGGCTCGCGGTCTCGGGTGGTTCGGCGACCCCGATCTCGCGCCGGCGGCGCGCGGAGCGCACGTCGTCGACCACCAGATGCCGTGCGACGGTGAACATCCACGAGCGCGTGGACTCCGGGGCCTGCGCCATGATCCGCGGGGTGCGCCACGCGCGCAGGAGGGTCTCCTGCACGACGTCGTCCGCACCGGCCCGATCGCCGGTGAGGTGCACGACGTAGCGCCACACCGGCGCCGCATGGGCGTCGTAGAGCGCGGCCAGTCGCGTGGCGTCGTCGTCCGGCATCCTCACCTCCCGTAGGAGTCACGAAATGTCGCAGGCCCAGGTTCACCGGCACCCGCGCCGGAGCCGGTCAGCGCAGGCTGCTGACCATCGCCTCCCACACCGCGGGGTCGTTCATCAGGGGAACAAGCACCAGCGTCGCCGACGCGAACGTGAACACGATGCCTCCGACGAGTGGGATCCACCACGAGAGGCGTCCGCGCCGCACGCTGACCCAGGACAGCGCCGCGGTGATCAGCCATCCCACCGCGAGCACGATCGCGGCGGCGACGCCCCACGGCCGTCCTGCGGCGGGATCCGTGAGCGTCGCATCGACGCCCAGCAGGTCGAACATGCGCTGCGCGTAGTCGCTGAAGTCGGCGAGCGCCGGGAAGGTGGCGATGACGTTGATGAGCCCGTACGCCAGCAGGGCGAACGTCACGATCCGGTCGACCGGCCGGGTGCGGGTCCGCGCGGTGGCGGCAGGCGCACCCGCCGGCTGCGGCGCGACGACCGGGGCGGATTCGGCCACAGGCGCCGGCTCGTACACCAGGCTCGCGTCGGGCTGCGCGATTCGCGCCCGCTGCTCCTCGGGGGTGGCGTACTCGCCGAACTGCGGCCGCGGTCGCGGGTCGGGCGCCGGGACGGCGTCGCCGGCCTCGGTCACGCGCGGCTCCGGCCGCCGAGCGCGCGGTCGTCGCGCGTGCCCGCAGCGTTCGTGCGGAGCTCCTTCGGCAGCGAGAACTGCAGGTCCTCCTCGGCCGTGCGCACCTCTTCGACGTCGCGGTAGCCGGCACCGGCGAGGTCTTCGAGCACCTGCTGCACGAGCACCTCGGGCACCGACGCACCGCTCGTGACGCCGACGGTCTCGACACCCTCCAGCCACGCCTGCTCGACCTCGTCGGCGTAGTCGACCCGGTACGCCGCCTTCGCGCCGTACTCGAGCGCGACCTCGACGAGCCGCACGCTGTTGGACGAGTTCGCCGACCCCACGACGATCACGAGGTCGGCGTCCTTCGCGACCTTCTTGATCGCGACCTGGCGGTTCTGGGTGGCGTAGCAGATGTCGTCCGAGGGCGGGTCCTGCAGCTGCGGGAACCGCGTGCGCAGTCGCCGCACGGTCTCCATCGTCTCGTCGACGGAGAGGGTCGTCTGCGACAACCACACGACCTTCGACGGGTCGCGCACCTCGATGGTGTCGGCCTCGTCGGGCGAGTTCACGATCGTGACATGGTCGGGCGCCTCGCCCGCGGTGCCCTCGACCTCTTCGTGGCCCTGGTGGCCGATGAGCAGGATCTCGAAGTCGTCGCGCGCGAAGCGCACCGCCTCGCGGTGCACCTTGGTGACGAGCGGGCACGTGGCGTCGATGGCGAGAAGACCGCGATCGGATGCCGCGTTCACCACGGCCGGCGACACTCCATGCGCGCTGAACACGACGTGGGCGCCCTCGGGCACTTCGTCGACCTCCTCGACGAAGATCGCACCCTTGGCCTCGAGCTCGGTGACCACGTGGATGTTGTGGACGATCTGCTTGCGCACGTAGACCGGGGCGCCGAAGCGGTCGAGCGCCTTCTCGACGGCGATCACGGCACGGTCGACGCCGGCGCAGTAGCCGCGGGGCGACGCCAGCAGCACCCGCTTCTGTCCTTGCACGGGGATATCCTGAAGGCGTTCGCGCCGCCGCGGGACGCGGGGGACGGGCATGCTCACAGGGGTACTGCCCACGGTGCTGGTGCTCACCCCTCGATTCTATGGGCGGCCCCTGTGCGCGGGCCGAAGAGCGACCCGCCCGCCGCACGAGAGGACCGCATGACGACCTTCCAGCCCGAGCCCGTCGCGGGCGAGGCGCCGCCTCCCGACTCGGTGCGCCCGAAGGACTCCACGCCGCAGGCGCCGACTTCGGTGTCGCGGCTCAACGAGACGATCCGCGGCTTCATCCAGACGTGGGGCTCGGTGTGGGTCGAGGGCGAGATCACGTCGTGGAACGTACGCGGCGGCAACGTGTTCGGCCGCCTCAAAGACAACGCCGCCGACGCGACGATCTCGTTCCGCATCTGGTCGTCGACGCGCGAGCGCCTTCCCGACGACCTCAAGGTCGGCGACCACGTCGTCACGTGCGTGAAGGCCGACTTCTTCGCCAAGTCGGGTGACTTCAGCTTCAGCGTGTCGGCGATGCGCCACGTCGGGCTCGGCGACCAGCTCGAGCGGCTGGAGCGCCTGCGGGCTCAGCTGCGGGCCGAGGGCCTGTTCGACCCGTCGCGCCGCAAGCCGCTCCCCTTCCTCCCCCAGACGATCGGCCTCATCACGGGCGAGAACTCGGACGCCGAGAAAGACGTCCACCGCAACGCCGAGCTGCGCTGGCCGCAGGTGCGCTTCCGCACGAAGTACGCCGCGTCGCAGGGCGAGCGCTGTGTGCCCGAGACGATCGCGGCGCTCAAGGCGCTCGACGCCGCCCCCGACGTCGACGTCATCATCATCGCGCGCGGCGGGGGCGACCCGCAGACGCTGCTCGGCTTCAGCGACGAGCGCCTCGTGCGCGCCGTGGCCTCGGCATCCACTCCCGTCGTCAGCGCCATCGGTCACGAGAACGACCATCCGCTCCTCGACGACGTCGCCGATCTGCGGGCGTCGACGCCCACCGACGCGGCCAAGCGGGTGGTGCCGGATGTCGCGGAGCAGCGTGCGCTCGTCGCGCAGCTGCGCTCGCGACTGACGTCCCGGCTGACTCAGCGCGTGTCTCACGACATCGCTCAGCTCGAGCAGCTGCGCTCCCGGCCGGTGCTTCGCTCCCCAGAGTCGATGATCGCGTCGCGCGCGCAGGAGGTCGAGCTGCTCGCGGCGCGCGGCCGCGATCGGGTCGACCGCGCCCTCGAGTCGCACGCGCGCCGCACCGCCGAGCTCCGGGCCACGCTGCGCGCCCTGTCGCCGGCATCCACCCTCGCGCGGGGCTATGCCATCGCGCACCTGGCCGACGGCGTCATCGTGCGCGACGCGTCCCAGGCGCCGGCATCCACCCCCGTCGTGGTCACCGTCGGCCGAGGCTCGTTCGCGGCGAGGTCCGACGGCGAGGTCGCCGAGTCGGCGGGTGCGCCGTCGGATCCGGCCGCCGCAGGAGACGGTCCGGCGCCGAACTAGGATGGAACGCATGACCGAGTCGACCGGCGCACCGTCCGACGTCGCCTCCCTCTCCTTCGAGCAGGCCCGCGACGAACTCGTGCGCGTGGTCGCCGAACTCGAGCAGGGCGCCCCGACGCTCGAGCACTCGCTCGCCCTGTGGGAGCGCGGCGAAGCCCTTGCCGCCCGGTGCGACGAGTGGCTCCTGGGCGCCAAGCGCCGCCTCGACGCGGCACGCTCGTCGGCCGAGTCCGCCGCATCGGAGCGTGCGTGATGGCGAAGGGACCACGCATCGTCGCCGAGCTCGGCCGCCCCGAGACGCCCGATGAGACCGCCGCCCGCAAGGCCGAGTCCTCGCGCGTCCACCGCGAGGCGCAGAACACCCGCAATCTGATCGCGGCGCTCATCGTCACCATCGGCATCGTGCTCGTCATCGTGCTGGCGGTCCCCCGCGGTGAGCCGCCGGCACGCGAGCCCATCGATGTGTCGGCCGTGGCCGAGCGCGTCGGGACCGCCGAGGGCCGCACCCTGATCGCCCCTGACGCACCTCGCTCGTGGCAGGTCAACGCCGCGTCCATCGAGGGCGACGTTCCGCGCGCGTGGACGATCGTCTACGTCGACGAGACGTGGTTCGTGCGGGTGGCGCAGGGTCTCGACGCAGACCCGGCCTGGCCCGCGCGCGTTCTGTCCGGGGCGAGCCCCGACGGCACGGTCGAGGTCGACGGTGTGACGTGGGACCGCTACGACATCGCCGACCCCTCGCGCGCCGGGAACATCACGGGCGCGCTGTCGACGCAGGCCGGCCCCGACACCGTCCTGATCTACGGCAAGGCGGACGACGCGACGCTCGAAGAGGTCGCGGCCGCCGTCTCCCCCGAGGTCCGCGAGTTGCAGGAGGAAACCGAGTGAGCGAACCGTCGCCGAGCAAGGTCTGGAACGAGATGCGGCGCGGCAACGACCGCTTCGTCGCGGGCGAGCCACGCCATCCCCGCCAGGATGTCGAGCGGCGGCACGATCTCGCCGCCGGACAGCGTCCGCGCGCGGCGCTCTTCGGATGCTCCGACTCGCGTCTCGCCGCCGAGATCATCTTCGACAAGGGGCTGGGCGACCTGTTCGTCGTCCGCAACGCCGGCCAGGTCATCTCCGACTCGGTCGTCGGCAGCCTCGAGTACGCCGTCGCCGTCCTCGAGGTGCCGCTCATCATCGTGCTCGGGCACGACGAGTGCGGCGCCGTGGGCGCGGCCATCGACAGCACCCGGCCGGACGCCCCCGAGCTCCCGCCGCACATCTGGCGCCAGATCGCCCCCATCGTCCCCGCGGTCCACCGCGTCGTGCGCGCGGGCACCGTCGACGGCGTCCCGCCCACGGCCATCGACGCCGAGCAGGTCGGTCGCGAGCACCTTCGCGACACGTGCGGCGAACTGCTGCACTCATCCGAGCTCATCAGCGACGCCGTCGCCGAGGGCCGCCTGGCCATCGTGGGCGCCAACTACCGACTCGCCGAAGGCACCGCCGTCCCCGACGTCATCGTCGGGCGCGTCGACGAGGAAGCCTGACGCACTTTCGCCACCAACGGAGGAACGACGAAGTGACCGACATCGAATATCGCATCGAGCACGACACCATGGGCGAGGTTCGCGTCCCCAAGGACGCCCTCTACGCCGCGCAGACCCAGCGCGCGGTCGAGAACTTCCCCATCTCAGGCGACCCGCTCGAACCCGCGCAGATCGTGGCGCTCGCCCGTATCAAGAAGGCGGCCGCGCTCGCGAACAAGGAGCTCGGCACGCTCGACGGCGCGATCGCCGATGCGATCGCGCGCGCCGCCGACCGCATCATCTCCGGCGAGTACGCCGACCAGTTCCCGATCGACGTCTACCAGACGGGCAGCGGCACCTCGTCGAACATGAACATGAACGAGGTCCTCGCGAACCTCGCGACGCAGGACCTCGGCTCGGCCGTGCACCCCAACGACCATGTCAACGCGTCGCAGTCCTCGAACGACGTGTTCCCCACCTCGGTGCACATCGCCGTCACCCAGGAGCTCATCGACGACCTCATCCCGGCCCTCGACCACCTGGCGGTCGCGCTCGAGACCAAAGCCGAGGCCTGGAAGTCCGTCGTGAAGTCGGGCCGCACCCACCTGATGGACGCGACGCCCGTCACCCTCGGCCAGGAGTTCGGCGGCTACGCCCGTCAGATGCGCCTCGGCATCGAGCGTGTGCAGGCCGTTCTCCCCCGCGTCGCGGAGGTTCCGCTCGGCGGCACCGCGGTCGGCACGGGCATCAACACGCCGCTCGGCTTCCCGCAGAAGGTGATCGAGCTCATCGTCGCCGACACCGAGCTGCCGATCACCGAGGCGAAGGACCACTTCGAGGCTCAGGCGAACCGCGACGGGCTGGTCGAGGCATCCGGAGCCCTCCGCACCATCGCCGTGTCGCTCACCAAGATCAACAACGACATCCGGTGGATGGGCTCAGGGCCGAACACCGGACTCGGCGAGCTGCACATCCCCGATCTGCAGCCCGGATCGTCGATCATGCCCGGCAAGGTCAACCCGGTGGTCCCCGAGGCGACGCTCATGGTGTGCGCACGCGTGATCGGCAATGACGCGACCGTCGCCTGGGCAGGCGCCTCCGGCTCGTTCGAGCTCAACGTCGCGATCCCCGTCATGGGCACCGCGGTGCTCGAGTCGATCAGCCTGCTCGCCAACGCCTCGCGCCTGCTCGCCGACAAGACCATCGACGGCCTCGAGGCCAACGTCGACCGCGCGACCGCCTACGCGGGGATGTCGCCGTCGATCGTGACGCCGCTCAACAAGCTCATCGGCTACGAGGCCGCAGCGAAGATCGCCAAGCACTCCGTCGCCAAGGGCATCACCGTCCGCGAGGCCGTCATCGACCTCGGCTACGTCGAGCGGGGAGAGCTCACGCTGGAGCAGCTCGACGAGAAGCTCGACCTGCTGTCGATGACGCACCCGGGCTGAGCATCCGATTCGTGCCGCTGGAGCCTCCCGCGGGCGATAATCAGGGGGTGACCCGCTCGACGCCCAGGCCGATCCCGGCCCGTGTGAGGATCCTCGCCGCGATCCTCGCCGTGGCCTGTGTCGGACTGGCCGTCGTCGGGAGCGTCACCTTCTTCGTGCAGCGCGAGCGCGTCGTCCAGGAGGTGGACCACCGGCTCCAAGCACAGGTGTCCGGTCTGCGGACACTGGCGAACCCGCCGGCAGACCAGGATGACGAGCCGGCATCGGACGACGGTGCGACCACCGCGAGTGAGATCTTCGACATCCGCGAGTACACCTCGATCGACCCCTACCTCCGAGATGTCGTGGCCAGCTTCGTGCCCGCTCGCAACGAGGGATCGGTCGCGGTGATCGACGGTGTCGCACGGTATCGGCCGGGCACATTCTCGGGCTTCGACATCTCCAGGAACACCGAGCTCATCGATCGGGCCATCGCGGAGACCTCCGACGGAGACACCAAGACCGGCACCATCGCCACCGCGGACAGCTCGCTGCGGTACATCGCCATCCCTGTGACGATGGCGGGGGACGATGGCGAGGGCCTGTACATCCGGGCGGTCGACATGGGCGCCGAACTCGAGCCCGTCACCGCGGCGATGGGGACCTACGTGATCGCGGCTCTCGCGGTGCTGGCTGCGATCGGCGTCGTCGGCTGGTTCGTCACCGGCCGCCTGCTCTCCCCGATCCGCCTCATGCGCGAGACCGCCGACGCGATCACGATCGCCGACCTGTCCCCGCGGCTGTCGACGCAGGGCAACGACGACATCTCCGACCTCTCACGCACCGTCAACTCGATGCTCGACCGCATCGAAGGATCCGTCGACGTGCAGCGTCAGCTGCTCGACGACGTGCGCCACGAGCTGAAGACCCCCATCACCATCGTGCGCGGGCACCTCGAGCTCATGAACCCCGGCGACGCCGGGGACGCCGCGGCGGCCCGCGAGATCGGCATCGCCGAGCTCGACCGCCTCGCCCGCCTCGTCGAGGACATCGACCTGCTCGCCGCCGCAGAGGGCGACTCGTACGTCATGCGCGACGTCGACCTCTCCGCCCTCACCGCACGCGTGGGCGAGCTCGTCGCCGTGATCCCCCAGCACGCCTGGACGATCGAGGCGCACGCCGAGGGTGTCGTGCACGGCGACCAGGACCGCCTCCTCCAGGCGTGGCTCCAACTCGCCGACAACGCCGCGAAGTACACCCCCGCGGGCACGTCCATCGAGATCGGCAGCTCGCTCGATGACACCGGGGCTCGTCTGTGGGTCCGCGATCACGGAGCGGGCATCCCCCCGGCGTCACGCAGCCGCATCTTCCGGCGCTTCGACCGCGCCCACGGCAAGCGCACCGTAGGCGGCTCGGGACTCGGCCTCGCGATCGTCGACGCGATCACGAAGGGCCACGGCGGCTCCTGCGCGGTGACCGACACCCCCGGTGGCGGCGCCACCTTCACCATCCACCTTCCTCCCGCCGCCGCCGAGCTTCCGGCGCCGGTGCGGGCGGGCGACGTTCTGCAGCGGGAGACATCGGCATGACACGGATCCTCATCGTCGAGGACGAGCCGCGCATCGCGTCGTTCGTCAGCCGCGGTCTCGAGTCTGCGGGCTACGAGACGACCGTCGTCGAGGACGGCGCGGAAGCTCTCACGGTCGCGCTCCGCGGCGACGCCGACCTCGTGCTGCTCGACGTGGGCCTGCCCACGATGGACGGCTTCGAGGTCCTTCGCGAGCTGCGGTCCCGGGGATCGGTCGTGCCGGTGATCATGCTCACCGCCCGCTCCAGTACCCGAGACACGGTCGAAGGGCTGGATGCCGGCGCCAACGACTACGTGCCGAAGCCGTTCACCTTCGAAGAGCTGCTCGCGCGCGTCCGCTCGCGCCTGCGCGAGACCACGCCCCAGGTCGGGGTCGCGGTATCGCACGGCGACGTCGTGCTCGACATCCTGGCCCGGCGCGCGACCGTCGGCGGACGCGACGTCGACCTCTCGGCGCGCGAGTTCGCCCTCGCCGAGCAGTTCCTGCGCAACCCGGGCCGCGTGCTCAGCCGGGAGCTGCTGCTGAGCCGCGTGTGGGGCCTCGACTTCGATCCCGGCTCGAACGTCGTCGACGTGTACGTGCGCTACCTGCGCGGCAAACTCGGGCCCGACCACATCATCACGGTGCGCGGCGCAGGCTACCGCTGGGAGTGACTCCGGGCGCGCGAAGAAGCCCCCGGCGCTGGGGGGCGCCGGGGGCTGGGAAGGCCGGACTGGGGGATCCGGCCGTAATCAATCGCGTCGGTCTGGGGAATCGCGCGATCGATGCTTCTTCGCGCCGACACCGGGATTCGTCGACCGGTCGTCGGCGTTCGCTCCCGCGTGCGCGGGGCGCTTGGGGGAAGACCCGGCCTCGGCGTGCCGGTCCTTCGAGCTGTGTCCGTCGCCCTTCACGGCGCCGTGGCCATGACCGGGACCCCCGACCTGGCCGACGGAACTGCCGGAGCCGACCAGGCCCTCACGCCCACCGTCGGTCGATTCGTCGCCGCCGGGTCGGGCATCACCCTGTCCGCCCGGGGCGCGGCCTCCGGACAGCGGGCCACGGGCCTTCTCGAGCCGGTCGATCCAGGCGTCGATGCGCGCCTGCGACCAGCCGAGTCGCTCGGCCCACTTGCGGGCTGCGTCCCATGAGCGCGATGCCTCGGCCTCGGCGACCACCTCGTCTTCGGTCGGCGGCGGCGTGGGTAGAGCGGAGTCCGTCGGCTGGGGCGTCGAAGCCGGAGGAGCGGCCGGCACCACCTCGGGCGCCGGCGCAGGCACGACCTCGGCGACGCGCGCGCTGCGGGTCTCGGCGACGGGATCGGTCGTGGCGGCCGGCGCGGGCTCTTCGCCCTCGCCCGCGCGCTCAGAATTGCCGGTCGAGGCCGGGACCACCACGGGAGCCGCGTCGATCGTCGAACCGGCGGCGTCGGAGAGCGCCACACTGTGGGTGAGGGCGACGGTGCAGATCACGGCGACGCTCGCAGCGACGACGGTCATTCCGCCGACAGCCAGCCGCGTCCGACTCTCCACGTGTGCGCCTTCCCTCCCGGTGCCACGAATGCACCTCTTCCATGCTGACAGAACGCCCCGCGCAGGATCCACGTGGGGAATGAGACTCTTCTCATGATGGGAAGGCAGGTCCAACCGGCCCGGGCATGCGGAAGGGGCCGGGATGCAGCATCCCGGCCCCTTCCGAATCGTCAGGCGAGTTCACCCGCTTCGAGCAGGTCGGTCACCAGGGCCGCGATGGCCGAGCGCTCCGATCGCACGAGGGTGACGTGGCCGAACAGGCCGTGCCCCTTGAGCGTCTCGATGACCGATGCGACGCCGTCGTGGCGGCCGACCCGGAGGTTGTCGCGCTGTCCGACGTCGTGGGTGAGCACGACCCGCGAGTTCTGGCCGATGCGACTGAGCACGGTGAGCAGCACGTTGCGCTCGAGCGACTGCGCCTCGTCGACGATCACGAACGCGTCGTGCAGCGACCGCCCGCGGATGTGCGTGAGCGGGAGCACCTCGAGCAGCCCGCGCTCGACGACCTCCTCCAGCACGTTCGACGAGACGACCGAGCCGAGGGTGTCGAAGACCGCCTGGCCCCACGGGTTCATCTTCTCCTGCTGGTCGCCGGGCAGGTAGCCGAGCTCCTGCCCGCCCACCGCGAAGAGCGGCCGGAAGACGATGATCTTGCGCTGCTGCTGCCGTTCGAGCACCGCCTCGAGCCCCGCGCACAGGGCGAGGGCCGACTTGCCGGTGCCGGCGCGACCGCCGAGCGAGACGATCCCCACCTCAGGGTCGGTCAGCAGATCGATGGCGATCCGCTGCTCGGCCGAACGGCCGTGCAGGCCGAACACCTCGCGGTCGCCGCGCACCAGTTTGTACGCCCCCGCGCTCGTGACCCGGCCGAGCGCTGATCCGCGCTCGGAGTGGATGATGAGACCGGTGTTGACGGGCAGCCCGCGGACCTGGTCGCTGCTGGCGACCTCGCTCTCGTACAGATCGCTGATGTCGTCGCCCGAGACGTCGATCGTCGCGATGCCGGTCCAGCCCGAGTCCACCGCCTGCTCGGCGAGGTACTCCTCGGCGGTCACGCCGAGCGATGCGGCCTTGACGCGCATCGGGAGGTCCTTCGAGACGACCGTCACCTCCTGCCCGTCGGACGCGAGGTGCATCGCGACGGCGAGGATGCGACTGTCGTTGTCTCCGAGGCGCATGCCCGAGGGCAGGACGCCGGCGTCGGTGTTGTTGAGCTCCACGCGCAGCGTGCCGCCCTCACCGACGGGAACGGGGAAGTCGAGGCGACCGTGCTCGACACGCAGCTCGTCGAGGTGACGGAGCGCCTGGCGCGCGAAGTACCCGATCTCTGGATCGTGCCGCTTGCCCTCGAGCTCGGTGATCACCACCACGGGGATCACGACGTTGTGCTCGGCGAAGCGGAAGAACGCCCGCGGATCGCTCAGCAGCACGGAGGTGTCGAGCACATAGGTGCGGAGATCCTGTTCCAGATCCGCGGCCTGTGCGACGTCCTGACGGTGCTGCTCGTGTGGTGCTCGTGTGGTCACAACCCACTCCCGCCCCGGGTGGAGAACCCGGCAGTCACGAGTCGACCATGGGTCACGAGTCGTGGTCCGAAAGGCCGACTCGAACGGGCGCCTTGCCCGATGTGATGAACGTACGTCCGCGCCATGTCCGGACCCGTGCACGACACGCGCACGAACGTGTCGAGCAGGTTAATTTCCGGATGCCGCGCCGCGGCATCCCGGCATCACCAGACGCGGGCGGACGAGAACGCGGCCAGCGCGTCGCCGAACAGTCGCAGCGTGTCGGCGCCGGTGCCGACGTGCGGCGAGACGCGGACGAGCCCGGAGCGCACCGTGACGGTGAGGCCGTGGTTGGCGAGCGACGCCGCGAGAGGAGCCGCGTCCTGCGGCGCGGGCGCGAGGGTGACGATCCCGCCGCGGCGCTCGGGCTCGCGCGGCGTGATCACGGGCACCTCGTAGCGGTCGGCGTAGTACATGACGGTGCGCGTGCGTTCCGTGAGCTCGGCCTCGACGGTCGCGACCCCGACCTCGGTCAGCTCCTGCAGCGACGTGGCGAGGCGGGCCGCGGCCAGCGTGTCGATCCCGCTGACGCTGAATGCCCGCGCGGAGGCCGACGGCGGCGGCACGACGTCGAGCGGCAGGTCGCCGTCGATCCCCGCGAACCCCGAGAGGACCGGTGCGATGCGCTCGAGCGCCCGCTCGCCGAACCACGCGAAGCCGGTGCCCCGCCCTGCGCGCAGCCACTTGTACCCGTTCGCGCAGACGACATCGGCCGCCGTGTAGTCGACGTCGATCGTGCCGAAGCCCTGGATCGCGTCGACGATGAGCAGCCGGTCGCCGAGAACGTCGCGGAGGGCGGGCAGATCGGCACGATAGCCGGTGCGGAAATCGATCAGGCTCACGGCGAGCGCACGCGTGTCGTCGCTGAGCGACGAGCGCACGAGGTCGGGCGTGATGCAGCCGTCGACGGGCTCGAGCCATTGCACGGCGATCGAGCCGAGGGAAGCAGCGGCCCGCGTGGCGGCGACGGTGAGGCTGGGGAACTCGCCGCGTCCGACCATGAGTCCGCCGGCGAGGCCGTAGATGGCCTGCATCAGGCCGTAGGTGGTCGACGGCTGCAGCACCACCTGCGAGGCATCCGTGCCGATCAGACCCGCGACGAGCTCCTGCGCCTCGCGCGCGTGGTCGTTCACCAGCTGGATGCTGGTGCGGCGACCCGAACCGAGGAGCTCGGTGTCGGCTTGCGCTTCCGCGCGCACGACCGGAGAGAGCGGTCCGAACGCAGCCCAGTCGAGATACCCCGGTTCCCCATCGAACGACGCTAGATACGTATCCAGATCCGTCACTGACACATCATGGCACGCGGTGCCCGCACGCGGGGGTCGCTCCGGTGCTCGCGGGATCAGCTGCCGTACCGGCGGTCGCGGCTGGAGTAGTCGCGGATGGCCCGCAGGAAATCGACCTCGCGGAGGTCGGGGCCGAGCGCCTCGACGAAATAGAACTCGGAGTGCGCGGACTGCCACAGCAGGAAGTCGCTCAGCCGCTGCTCCCCCGAGGTGCGGATGACGAGGTCGGGGTCGGGCTGACCGCCGGTGTAGAGGTGCTCGCCGATCTGCTCCGGTGTGAGGCTCGCCGCGAGTTCCTCGAGCGAGCCGCCTTCCCCGTCGTGCTGGGCGATGATGCTGCGCACGGCGTCGACGATCTCGCTGCGGCCGCCGTACCCGACGGCGAGATTGACGTGGAGGCCGGTGTGGTCCCTCGTGCGCTCGTCGGCCTCGGCGAGCACGCGGGCGAGCTCGGCAGGCAGGAGATCCAGGCGCCCGACGGGCTGGACGCGCCAGTCGGGCTCGAGCGACAGCTCGTGCGCGAGCTCTGCGATGATCTCGATGAGATCGGCGAGTTCGCGCGAGTCCCGCTTGCGCAGGTTGTCGGTCGACAGCAGGTACAGCGACACGACCTTGACGCCGACGTCGTCGCACCACCCGAGGAACTCGTGCATCTTCGCGGCGCCGGCGCGATGGCCGTGGGCGGCGGAGTCGAAGCCGAGCTGCTTCGCCCAGCGCCGGTTGCCGTCGATCATCATCGCGACGTGACGCGGCACCGAGCCGGGTTCGAGCCGGCGGCGCAGGCGGTTGATGTAGAGACGGTAGAGAGGCCCCCTGCCCTCGTTCGACCGTGTGCGCGCCACACGCCTACGCTACCTTCCACCCGGACGCCGCCCTAGCGTGGCACTCGGTGCCGGGCGCCGCGAGACCGCGTATGTTCCCCTCACGGAATGCCGCGCGCCCTAATCTTGATGGATGAGCCGTCGCAGCCGCCTCCCCCGGGGCCCAGAGGTCCCCGAGCTCCCGCTGATGGACGCCGCGGCCGTCGACGCCGCGAACCCCGAGATCAACCCCTCCTGGCGCGGATGGATCCACGCCGCCACCTTCCCTGTGGCCATCGTCGCGGGGATCATCCTCATCGCGGTCGCCCAGGGCGGTCCGGCGAAATGGGCGTGCGCGGTCTTCATGGCGACGTCGCTGCTGCTGTTCGGCAACTCCGCGCTGTACCACCGCTTCAACTGGAGCCCGACGACCAAGGCGGTGCTCAAGCGCATCGACCACGCGAACATCGTGCTCCTCATCGCGGGCACGTACGCGCCGATCGCCGTGCTCGCGCTCCCGCCGCAGCAGGGGTCGATCCTGCTGATCGTCGTATGGTCAGGGGCCCTGCTGGGCATCCTGTTCCGGGTCTTCTGGATCAACGCTCCGCGCTGGCTCTATGTCGCGCTCTACCTCGCGCTCGGCTGGGCGGCGGTGATGTACCTGCCCGACCTGCTGCGAGCCAACGTGACGATGATGATCCTCGTCGCCGTCGGCGGCCTGCTCTACACCGGCGGCGCGGTCGTCTACGCGATGAAGCGCCCGAACCCGTGGCCCGGTCACTTCGGCTTCCACGAGATCTTCCACGTGTGCACGGTCCTGGCGTTCCTCTGCCACTGGGCGGCGTGCCTCATCATCGCCGTCGACCCGTTCTCGCCTTCACTCGGGCTGCCCGGCTGACCCGAGCGGGCCGGGGCGCGGCATCCCGAACCGATCGGACGGTGGGATGCCGGACTCAGCGCTGCGCGCCGCCGGTCGGCTCGTCGGGGTCGACGCTCGCGTCGTCGGTCTCGGTCGCCGCGACCGCACCGTCCGCCTGACGCTCGGCCTCGAGTTCGTCGAGGAGGTCGGCCCGCACGCGACCACGCCGGATGCGACGGATCATGTCCCACACCAGAACGATCGTGATGACCGCCACCAACGCCGTGATCACGAAGCCCCAGGCGCCCGGCGTCACCTTGGCGGGGTCGATCATCGACGGCGTGGGCGTCGGGGTCGCGGTCGCCGCCGCGAGTGCGAGGGCGCCGAGTGCGTCGTGCATGGGGATTTCCTCGTTCTGCCCCGATCGGGCGGTGCGGGTGGCCGCGACCGCGCTCGGAAGCGCATAGCCTGGAAGTCCAGCCTAATCTTCCCGACGGACCGGCCATGACGACACAGCAGATGCTCGATGAGCGCTACGGGCGCACACGCTCCCCCGCGCGGCGCTGGATCGTCGGCGCCGGCATCGCCGTGGCCGTCGCACTTGTCGCGCTCTTCGGCTGGATGACCGTCTCGGGGTCGCTCGACGCCGTCGACTCCGACGCGACCGGGTTCGAGGTCGTCGACGCGCATTCCGTGGTGCTCAGCTTCCAGATCACCGCTCCCCCCGGGCGCTCGGTCGCCTGCGCGATCGAGGCGCAGGACCAGGAGCACGGCGTCGTGGGGTGGCGCGTCGTCGAGATCCCGGCCGGAGAGAGCCACTCCCAGGCGCTGCGCGAGGTCATCCGCACGACGGCGGAGGCGACGACAGGTTTTGTCAACTCCTGCTGGGTGACGTAGTCTGGGCCGACCGCAGTCGATACGCGCCCTGGCCGAGAGCCGGGGCGTTTGACATATCGACCCTCCCCCGCAGACCGAAGGAGTCAGACGTGTCCAGCGATGCCCCGGTGACCTTCCTCACACAGGATGCCTACGACCGCCTCGCCGCCGAACTCGAGCACCTCTCGACCACCGGCCGGGAGGAGATCGCGAAGCGCATCGAAGCAGCGCGCGAGGAGGGCGACCTCAAGGAGAACGGCGGCTACCACGCGGCGAAGGACGAGCAGGGGAAGCAGGAGGCGCGCATCCGCACCCTCCAGCACCTGCTGAAGACCGCCACCGTGTCGGAGGCGCCTGAGTCGACCGGCGTCGTCGAGCCCGGCACCGTCATCACGGCGATCGTCGCCGGCGGCGAGGAGGTCTTCCTGCTCGGCAACCGCGAGATCGCGGTGGGATCCGAGCTCGACGTCTACAGCGAAGCCTCTCCCCTCGGGGCCGCGATCCTCGGGCGCAAGGAAGGCGAGACGACGTCCTACACGGCGCCCAACGGCCGCGAGATCACGGTCGAGATCGTCAAGGTCGAGACCTACGCCGGCCAGTAGCCGTCCGGTCAGTCCGGCATGACGGTCGGCAGATAGCCGGCCTGCTCGAGCACCGAGATCACGTGGGCTCGATGCTCTTCGCCGCGCGTCTCGACACTCAGCTGCAGGATGACCTCGCTGATCTGCAGCCCCTGCCCGTGGCGGGTGTGGAGCACCTCGATCACGTTGGCGCCCGCCTGCGCGAGCAGCTCCGAGACTCGGGCGAGTTGGCCCGGGCGGTCGGGCAGCGGGATCTGCAGCGTCATGTAGCGACCCGAGGCGGACAGCCCGTGTGCGACGACCCGTTGCAGCAGCAGGGGGTCGATGTTGCCTCCCGACAGCACGCTGACGACGGGTCCGGCGGCCTGCACCTTCCCGGCGAGGATCGCGGCGACGCCGACCGCGCCGGCGGGCTCGACGACCTGCTTCGCCCGCTCCAGCAGCACCAGGAGGGCGCGCGCGATGTCGTCCTCCGACACGGTGACGACGTCGTCCACGAGGTCGCGGATGATCGCGAACGGCAGGTCGCCCGGGCGGGCGACCGCGATGCCGTCGGCGATCGTGGGGCGGGTCGCGACGTCGACCGGATGCCCCGCCGCGAGCGACTCGGGGTAGGCCGCCGAGTTCTCGGCCTGGACGCCGATCACCCGCACCGTGCGTCCCTCTGCGGCGGCGCGGGCCTTGACGGCCGCCGCGACGCCGGCGATCAGGCCGCCCCCGCCGATTCCCAGCACGATCGTGTCGAGGTCGGGGAGTTCGTCCATGAGCTCGAGCCCGAGCGTGCCCTGACCCGCGATCACGTCGGGATGATCGAACGGGTGGATGAACACCGCGCCGGTGCGCTCGGCGAACTCCGCGGCCAGGCGCAGCGGCGTCTCGACGGTGGCTCCCTCGAGCACGACGTCCGCCCCATAGCCACGGGTGGCGAGCAGCTTGGGCACCGGAACGCCCAGCGGCATGAAGATCGTCGCGGGGATGCCGAGCGACTTCGCGGCGAGAGCGACGCCCTGCGCATGGTTGCCCGCGGAGGCGGCGACGACGCCGCGCGCACGCTCCTTCTCGGTCAGGCGCGACAGGCGATAGGTCGCGCCGCGGATCTTGAACGATCCGGTGCGCTGGAGGTTCTCGAGCTTGAGGTGCACCGGAACGCCCATGAGCTCGGAGAGGTGCAGCGACTCGTCGAGCGGCGTGTGCGCGATCACGCCGTCGAGCGTGGCCGCCGCATCCGCGAAATCGGCGAGGGTCGGTGCGGCCAGGTGGCGCGCAGCGTGCGAGGTCGTGCTCACGTAGGTCTCCTGCTCGGGCGCGGGACGGTGCTCCAGATGAGGTCGCCCGTGGGTCTGACCCCCGTCTCCCAGGACCGCTGGCCGATGTAGACCGCCACGACGTTCACGAACGCCGCGAGGGGAACCGCGAACAGGGCGCCGGGGATGCCGGCGATCATGGCGCCGCCGGCCACCACCAGGACGACGGCGAGCGGGTGGACCTTGACGGCCGAGCCCATCAGGAGCGGCTGAAGGACATGGCCTTCGAGCTGCTGGACTCCGAGCACGACGATCAGCATCCACAGCGCGATCCAGGGACCGTTGTAGACGAGGGCGAGGAAGACGGCGATGGCGCCCGTGACGACGGCACCGACGATCGGAACGAACGCGCCCAGGAAGACGAGGACGGCGACCGGGATCGCCAGCGGAACGCCGAGGAGGAACGCGCCCAGGCCGATGCCGACCGCATCGATCGTGGCGACGAGGAGCTGCGTGCGCGCGTAGTTGACGACCGTCACCCAGCCCGCACGTCCGGCGCCGTCGGCGGCGCGGCGCGCCTTGCGCGGGAAGAGCCGCAGCGTCCACCGCCAGATGCCGGCGCCGTCGGCGAGCAGGCACAGCAGGATGAAGAACGCCAGGATGCCGCCGGTGAGCACGTGACCCAGGGTGCTGCCGAGGGCGAGCGCGCCCGACCAGACCAGCTCCGCCTGCTCCTGCAGGAAGCCCCACCCCTGCGCGAGCAGGCCGTCGATCTGCTCCTCGGTGAGGTGCATCGGCCCCTGGACCAGGTAGGTGCGGAAGTTGTCGACGGCCTCGACGGTGCTCGCCTGCACATCCGACCACTGGCGGGTGATCTGCCAGGCGACCAGCCACAGCAGGCCGCCCACCACAGCGAGCGTGCCGACGACCGAGATGACGATCGCAAGCCATCGAGGGACCCGATGCCGCAGCATCCAGCTGAAGACCGGCCACAGCAGTGCGGTCACCAGGATGCCGACCAGGAGCGGGATCACCAGCAGCTTCAGCTGGATCACGAGCCACACGGCGACGCCGATGGCGGCCGCGACGACGAGGAAGCGCCACGAGTAGGCGGTGGCGATGCGCAGACCGCGCGGGATCGTCCCCGACAGCTCGGTCGAGACGACCCGGTTCCGGTCGCGGAACGCGTCGAACAGCGAGCCGCGTGGCTTGTCGTCGGAGCCGCTCATCCCGCCAGTCTAGGCGCGTCGCATGCCGCGCGAGTCATGTGCCCCCGTCGGTGAGCGATGCTGCGACGACGCCGGTGTCCGTACTCCTGGCTAGGCTTTCGCGCGTGAAGTCGACCCTCAGTGCGGCGGAGGCGCGCCGCATCGCCCTGGCAGCCCAGGGCTTCGCGCGGCCGCGGCCGGCGGGGGCGGGAACGCGGCAGCTCAACCTCGCTCTGGCGCGCATGGCGACGCTGCAGATCGACTCGGTCAACGTCTTCGCGCGCTCGCACTACATGCCGCTCTTCTCCCGGCTGGGTCCCTATGATCCTGCGGCGCTCGACCGCCTGCTCTTCGCCCGACGCCCGCCGTACGTGGAGTACTGGGCCCACGTCGCGGCGTTCATCCCCGCTGCCGACTGGTCACTGTTCCGCTTCCGCATGGACGATCTGCGGGCCAAGTACGGCACGAAGCCCGACGGCTGGTTCCAGACCCACCGCAAGACGGTGGACTGGGTGCGCGCCGAGCTGGTCGACCGCGGCCCCCTGCGCCCGGCGCAGATCGAGCGCGACGCGCCGACGGGCGCCCGGGGTCAGTGGTGGGACTGGGACGACGTGAAGAACGCGCTGGAGTACCTGTTCATGTTCGGTGATGTCGCGATCGCCGGTCGGCGCGGTTTCGAGCGCCGGTACGGTCTGGCGACCGATGTGATCCCTGCCGAGGTGCTCGCTGCGCCGGTCCCGCGCCAAGACGCGATCCGCGAACTCGTGCGCCGTGCGGCGACCGCCTACGGAGTGGCGACGGCCGCCGATCTCGCCGACTACTGGCGGATCGCCGACCGCCCCGCGATCCTGGATGCGATCGCCGATCTCACCGACACGGGCGAGCTGCTCCCGGTGACCGTCGAGGGGTGGACGACCGCCGGACGACCGGCCAAGGCCTGGGTGCACCGCGACGCAGCCCTCCCCCGCCGCGTCGACGCGACGGCGCTGCTGACGCCCTTCGATCCCGTGGTGTGGTTCCGCGACCGCGCCGAGCGACTGTTCGACTTCGAGTACCGCATCGAGATCTACACGCCCGCGCCGAAGCGCCGGTACGGCTACTACTCCCTGCCCCTCCTCGTCGGCGACGACCTCGTCGGCCGCATCGACCTCAAGGCCGATCGAGCCGCATCGACGCTGCGCGTGCAATCGGCGTGGTGGGAGCACGGAAGGCCGCCGGATGCCGCGGCCCGCGTCGCCGACGAACTGCGGGCAGCCGCGCGCTGGCAGTCGCTGGAGCACATCTCGATCTCGCGGTGGGGCGACGCCGTCGACGACCTCGCCGATGTGGTGCCCGAGGCCGAGCGCCACGTCGCGGGGCCCGCCGAGCCTGTCGCGCTCGCCGCTGACGAGCCCGGGGGCTAGCGTGGAGAGGTGAAACGCGGAGCGGTCGTCGGCATCGTCGGCGGCATTGCGGTGCTCGCGCTCGCAGCGGCCGGGGTGTGGTGGTTCACCAGCCGCCCGCCCACGGCTCAGGCCGCCGCAGAGTCCTACCTGCGCGCCCTCGAGACCGGTGACTTCGCGGTGATCGCCGGCCTGCGGGGCGACGATCTCGGCGCCGACGCGGAGTCCCTCCTCCAGGACGCCTTCGCGGGGGCGGCCTCCTATGTCTCCGACCCGGAGATTCTCGAGGTTCGCGTCGACGATGACGGCATCGCCGCGGTGCACGCGGAAGCGCTGCTCGGCGACGACCGGCACACGCTGAACTTCACGATGCGCGACAGCGGCGACGGGTGGGAGCTCACCGGTGACCACCTGGGTGTGCTCCAGGCCGAGGCGATTCTGACCTCCGCGCCCGCCGGCGACTCGGTGTGGGTCGGTGGGGCCCTCGCCCCCGCGGCCACGGAGCTGAGGCTGCTGCCTGCCGTCTACGAGGTGCAGGCGGCACCGCGCGGCATCCTGGCAGGAACGGCGACGGCCACGGTGGGCACCGAGGAGCCGGTCGCCGTCACGATCGACGCCGCGCTGTCCCCCGAGGCGACCGCGCTCGCGCAGACCCAGGTCGATGCGTATGCGGATGCGTGTGCGGCCGCGACGGCGAGCGTCCCCGACAACTGCGGTCTGCGGGTGCCATGGGCGGCAGACCTCGCCGCCCTCGACTCGATCGCGTTCCGGATCGACGAGCGCCCGGTCCTCTCCCTGCACGACGATGCGGCCGGCTTCGACGCGACCGGCGGCGTGATCGTCGCGACCGCCTCCGGCACGACCCGCGGGGGCGAGACAGCGAGCTTCACCTATCGCGCCGACGACTGGGCGCTGCGCGGATCGATCCGCTTCTCGGGCGATGACATGATCCTCGCCGTGCGCTGATCACGCCTCGCGCAGGCCCTGCACCTCGAGGCCGAGCCACTGGGCGAGGTCGTGGATCTCGCGGTGAACCGCGTCGGTGGTCGCGGCGTCGAACGGCGTGTCCTCGTGCACAGCGAAGATCCGCAGCACACCGGCCTTGCGGTCGGCCTTGGCATCGAGCTTGCCGACGAACCGGTCGCCGTGGAGGATCGGCAGCGCGAAGTACCCCCAGCGTCGCTTCGCCGCGGGCTTGTACATCTCGAGCAGGTACTCGTAGCCGAAGATCTCCTCCAGCCGCTTGCGGTCGAAGACGAGCCGGTCGAACGGCGACAGCAGCGCCGTGCGCGGCGCGAAGTCCTCGAGTGCGCCGAGCGCATCGGGAGCGAGTCGCCACGTGCCCGCGGTGTCATCGATCACGGCCTCTTCGCCGACACCGCCGACGTCGATCGGCTCGATCGGCTGCGACAGGCTCTTCGCGCGCGCGACGCCGTACGACGCGAGGCGTCGCTCCGCACGTTCCCGCGCCGCGTCCTCGGGTGAGAGCACCGGAAGATCGGCCGGATACACGCGCTCGGCGAGGTCGAACAGCCGGCCTCCGGAATCACGCGACGAGACGGCGACGTCGCCCCGGAGCACGAGCATCTCGAGCAGCTGCAGCGTGTTGCGGTTGTTCGTCCACCCGGACGAGCGCCAGGACACCTGCGCGGTGTCGGCGATCTCGGCCGGACGGAGCGGGCCCTCTGCCCGCAGCTTCGCCATCACCTCGCGCCGGAACACGTCGTTGGCAGCGAGCCACTCCCTCGCCTCGCGCGATTGCGGGCGCTTCGCCATCTCGGGTCGCAGCAGCGGCAGGTCGGCCATGGTGCGATAGAAGCCGCCCCATTCGAAGACGGCGCGGTCCTCCTCGACGAGGCGCACCAGGTCGGCCGGCTGGTACGGCCAGCCGAGCCGCGACCACAGGATGAGGTCGGCGCTCGGGGCGATCGCCGCTGTCGGCTCGATGTTCACGACCGTCAGCGCGTCGATCGTCTCGACGATCCCGGCGGGCCGATCCGCCGACAGCAGCTGTGCGCGCACAGCCACGCGCCGTGCCTGCTCGCGCGTCAGCCGGTGCGTCATGAGGAGACGCTAGCGCGGGTCGGGGACGCTCCGCGGCCCGCATCAACGTCGCTTCGCGACATTGATCCGCGCCGCGTCAGAACTGGACGCGCGGCGGCTCGGAGATCGCGGCGCCGTCGACGACCTCGAAGAACTCGCGCTCGTGGAAGCCGAGGTTGCGGGCGAAGAGGTTGTTCGGGAACACCTTGATCTTGGTGTTCAGCTCCCGCACGCCCCCGTTGTAGAACCGGCGTGAGGCCTGGATCTTGTCTTCGGTGTCGACGATCGACTGCTGCAGGTGCAGGAAGTTCTGGCTCGCCTGCAGCTGCGGATATGCCTCGGCGACCGCGAACAGCGACTTGAGCGCCTGCTGCATGTGGCCCTCGGCCACGCCCGCCTCGGCGGGTCCGCCGGCCGAGAGCGTCTCGGCCCGCGCACGGGTGACGTTCTCGAAGACCGCCTTCTCGTGCGCCGCGTAGCCCTTCACCGCCTCGATGAGGTTCGGCAGCAGGTCGGCGCGGCGCTTGAGCTGGACGGTGATGTCGCTCCACGCCTCATCGACCCGCACGTTCAGTTGAACGAGCGAGTTGTACGTGGCCCACAGGTAGATCCCGACGATCGCGGCGAGAGCCACAACGATCAGGACCGGGATCAGCCATTCCCACATAGCCGGATACTCCGTTCGAGGTTTCCCTCATCCTAGCGAGGGCGACCGTCGCCGTCTGTCCCGGTTCCCCGGACTCTCAGCCGTTACTCACCGAGGACGCGCTGGAGGTAGGGGTTGGCGAACACGCGCTCCGGGTCGAGGCGATCGCGCAGTGCCACGAAGTCGCCGAAGTGCGGGTAGCGGTCCTTCAGGATCGCGGCATCCAGTGTGTGCATCTTGCCCCAGTGCGGACGACCGCCGAAGCCCAGCATGATCTGCTCGACGGCCTCGAAGTACTCCGTCGGATCCTCGCGCCAGTAGCGGTGGACGGCGATGTAGCCCGACGCCCGGCCGTGCGCGGTCGACATCCACCGGTCGTCCGCCGCGGCGAAGCGCACCTCCACCGGGAAGGAGATGCGCCAGCCGCGCTCGTCGAACAGCGCGCGGAGGGCGTCGAACGCCGGTCGCACATTCGCGACGGGCAGCGCGTACTCCATCTCACGGAAGCGCACCGACCGGGAGGTCGCGAAGACGCGGGACGAGGCATCCGTGAACTCGCGATCCCCCCACAGTTTCACCGACAGGCGATTGATCGGCGGAATCGTCGCAGGGATGGCCCGCGCGACGCTGCAGGCCACCTGGTGCAGCCCGCTGCCGACGAGTGTGTCGTCGACCCACTTGCCCACCGCCGGGAGCGGGTGCCGCGGAGCGCTCGCGGGCAGGCGCGTGTTCGTCTTGGTCATGGCTCGATCGGTGTGCGGGAACCAGTAGAACTCGAAGTGGTCGGCCTCGGCCACGCGCGTGTCGAGCTCGTTCAGCACGACCTCGAGATCCTCGGGCTGTTCAACGGCGTGCAGCACGAACGCCGGCACGCACTGCACGGTCACGTCGACCAGGATGCCGAGCGCCCCGAGGCCGAGGGCCACCGCCGGCAGCAGATCGGCGTTCTCGATGTCGCTGACCACCAGCAGATCGCCGGATGCCGTCACCAGGGTGGCGCCGACGATCTGGGCCGCGATCCCGCCGAAGCGCGCGCCGGTGCCGTGCGTTCCGGTGGAGATGGCACCTGAGATCGACTGGCGGTCGATGTCGCCCAGGTTCTCCATTGCGAGGCCGTACGGGGCGAGGAGCTCCGGGATGTGGTGCAGGCGCGTGCCTGCGTGGAACGTGACCCGGGACCGGTCCACATCGACCGCCACGATGCCGCTCAGGTCGGCGAGGTCGAGCAGCACGCCGGGCGCGACGGCGATTCCGGTGAAGCTGTGACCGGCGCCGACCGCCTTGACGGGCAGCCTCTGCCGTGCCGCCGCCGCAACCGCACGCTGCACCGCGTCGGATGTGCGGGGGAACTCCACCCGGCGCGGGCGCACCGACTCGGAGCGGCCCCAGTTCTGCCACTTGCCGCCTGGACGCGTCACAGGAATGCCTTTCCCTCGCCGCGATACGTGGGCACCTCGCCGATGAGGTGCTCTCCGTCGACGACGTGATACCGATCGATCCGCTCTGCCAGTTCGCCGCTCTTGGAGTGACGGAACCACACGCGATCGCCCACGCGCAGATCGCGGGCGGCGGCGCCCTTGAGCGGCGTCTGCACCTCGCCTGCGCCCTCGCGCGGCAGGGTCGTGAGGCCCTGCGGCCACACCGGCAGCGGCTGCCGCGAGGCGACGGGCGGGCCGGAGGCGATCCAGCCGCCGCCGAGCACGGTCGCGACGTCGGGCGCGGGCTTGCGCACGACCTCGAGCGCGAACGCGGCGGCCGGCGCGAGCTCGAACGACCGGTAGCCGTCGAAGAGGTGGCCCGCGAGCAGTCCGCTGCCGGCGGTGAGCTCGGTGACGGACTGATCGGATGCCGTGAACTCGAGCGAGCCGGTGCCGCCGCCGTTGACGAACTCGAGCGGGGCGACGTCGCGCAGTGCCGCCACGATCTCGGCCCGTCGCTCGAGCAGCTCACGGGACGAGCGACGCTGCATCCAGCGGATCACACCGTCGCCCGAGCCGGTGTCGTCGCCCTGGCCGGCGATCTGCGCCTCGTACATCATGAGCCCGACGAGCCGGAACCCCGGACGGGCGGCGATGGCGCGACCGAGCGCGGCAACCTCTCCGGGTTCATGCACGGGTGACCGGAAGACGCCGATGTGGCCGAGTCCCGGAGCCCGCCACGACGCGTCGGCATCGATCGCGACGCGCAGCTCGGGGCGCGTTCCCGGTGCGGCGACGGCGTCGATGAGATCGAGCTGCGCGAGGTCGTCGACCATCAGCGTCACGCGACGCGCTGCCCGCTCGTCGGCGGCGAGGGAGGCGATGGCGGCCCGGTCGGCGGTCGGATATCCCACCACCACGTCGTCGTGCGCCTCTGCCAGCCAGAGCGCCTCCGGCAGGGTGAACGCCAGGATCCCCTGGTAGCCCGCCATCGCGAGCGTCGCGTCGATCGCCTCGCGCACGCGCACGGACTTGCTCGCCACTCGGATCGGCACGCCACCGGCGCGCACGACCATGTCGAGCGCGTTGTAGCGGAGGGCCGGCAGGCTGAGCGTCGCGACCGGACCGGAGACGTCGCGGACGGCATGCGACAGGCCGCCCCAGAAGGACGCGGGTTCCTTCCACGGCTCCGTCGCAGTGGCTGAGGACAGCAGGTCGAGGCTCATACGGCCCGCTTCGGGTGCGCGCACATGCGCACCAGCCTAGGGCCCGGGGCGTGCCTCCGCCGGACGCCCTGTGGATGTGTCGCGCTCCAGATCCGACCGCAGGCGCCGTCCGATCTCGCGCATCGCGTCGAGGACGGTGTCGCGCACCGACGGGTCTGCGCCGGACTGCCACTCGGCGAGCACGGCGTACGCGATCGCGCGGTCCTCCGATCGCACCGCGCCCACGTCCGCGCGGACGCCGCTGTCGGTGCCGGTCTTGTTCCACAGCGCGACTCCGCGGTCGACGTCGCGGTGTGCGAGCGGATCGAGCCCGAACGCCGAGGCGACCATCGACAGGTCGGTGCCCAGCGACAGCCAGCCCCGCACCTGGGCACTCACATCGGGAGCGACGGCCTCCCCGCGATCGATCGCCGCGACGAGGGAGGCGAGCTCGACGGCTGAGCCGTGCGAGAGTGCGGACGGATGCTGCGGCCCGCGCTCATCGCGGACCCGGTCGAGCAATGCGGTCCGACGGAGCCCGAGCGTCCCGGCGAGGTCGGCGACGGCGTCCAGCCCGACGACGTCGAGCAGCACGTTGGTCGCGAGGTTGTCGCTCACCGCGCCGACGAGCCGAGCGGCGTCCACGGCCGCGAGGGAGGAGACATCCATCACGTGCCACAGCCCGGAGTCGGCGACCGTCTCCCCGCCGCGGCGGACAGGAGCCGACGGGTCGAGCTCACCGGCGTGGAAGCGGCGGGACAGCTCGAGCAGCAGCAGCACCTTTCCGATGCTCGCCGTCGACAGGACGCGGTCGGATCGATGTGCGGCGAGCAGCTCGCCCGAACCGGCGTCGAGGACGCAGGCCGACCAGCGCAGTCCGATCGAGGGGTCGTCGGTCAACGCGTCGAGCAGCACGTACCCCCGCTGGGACTCGAACCCAGACTGAAGCGATTTTAAGTCGCCTGCCTCTGCCGATTGGGCTACGGGGGCGCCCGCCGGAGCGAACGCCTCCACGCTACCGCCCGGCAGTGCCGGGCGCGGCGTCAGCGGGTGGCGGTCGCCTTCTCGGCGGTCGCCTTCTCGGCGGCGGCCTTGTCGGCCGTCACCTTCGCGGGCTGGTCGGTCCGCTTCCCCTGCTCGCGCGGCTCAGCCGGCGGCGTGACGGCAGGCTGCGGCGGGCGCGGGCGCGCGGCGAACTCCTCGAACACGTAGCGCGGGTTCTGCACCGTCGACAGGTTGACCAGGTCGCGGCGGAGCCAGAGGTTGTTCCACCAGCCCCACAGCACGCGCCACTTGCGCTCCCAGGTCGGCATCGCCAGGCCGTGGTAGCCGCGGTGGGCGACCCACGCGATGATGCCCTTGAGGGCGAGGTTGCCCGACTGGAAGACACCGTTGTAGAGGCCGAGGCCGGCCACGGCGCCGAGGTTCTTGTGGAAGTACTCGCGGGGAACCTCTCCGCGGAGGACCGCGACGATGTTCTTCGCGAGGAGCTTCGCCTGACGCACCGCGTGCTGCGCGTTGGGTACGCAGTAGCCGCCCACGCCGCCGCCCGACAGGTCAGGGACGGCCGACACGTCGCCCGCCGCCCAGGCACCCTCGACGATCTCGTCGTCGGAGCCGACGCGAAGGTCGGCGCGGGTGCGGATGCGGCCGCGCTCCTCGATGGGAAGGTCGCCGCCACGCACGACCGTCGGGTTCGCCATGACGCCCGCGGTCCAGATGATGAGGTCGCTCGGGATCGTCTCGCCGGTCGACAGCTCGATGTTGCCGTCGACGGCGCCGGTGACCTGCGTGTCGAGGTGCACGTACGCACCGCGCTTGGCGAGGTCCTTCAGCACCCACTCGCTCGTCTTCAGCGACACCTCGGGCATGATGCGGCCCATCGCCTCGATGAGGTGGAAGTGCGTGTCGTCGAAGGTGAGCTGCGGGTAGCTCTTGACCAGCGACGAGGCGAGCGAGCGCAGCTCGGCGAACACCTCGATGCCGGCGAAGCCGCCGCCGACCACGACGACCGTGAGCAGGCGGTCGCGCTCCGGCCCGGGGGGCAGGACCGAGGCCTTGTCGAAGTTCGACATCAGGCGGTCGCGGATCGCGACGGCCTCTTCGATCGTCTTGAGGCCGATGGCGTTGTCGGCGATGCCCGGGATCGGGAACGTGCGCGAGACGGCGCCGGCGGTCACGACGATCTGGTCGTACTCGAACTCGTACGGGTCGCCCGCGATCGGTGTGATCGTGGCGACCTTGTTCGCGTGGTTGATGCCGGTGACCTTCGCAGCGACCACGGTGGTCTTCTTGAGGTGACGGCGCAGAGCCACCACCGAGTGGCGGGCCTCGATCGAGCCGGCCGCGACCTCCGGGAGGAACGGCTGGTAGGTCATGTAGGGCAGCGGGTCGACGATCGTCACCTCTGCTTCACCCTTGCGCAGGTGCTTCTCGAGCTTCCAGGCCGTGTAGAAGCCTGCGTATCCGCCACCGACGATGAGGATCTTGGGCACGGTGTTGGTCACGTTTGGAGGCTCCTCCTGGGTCAGCGGCTCGGCGCGCGGGACGTTAATCGGATGCGTCGGACAGCTGCGGTGACGCCGAGCGCCACCAGTATAGCCGCCGCCGTGGCCACCGAGAGCGGGAGGGTCCCGTAGAGCAGGGTCTGACCCGACGGCAGAAGGGGGGATGCGGCGCGCTCAGCGCTGTCCGGACGCGGCAGCGGCGGCACGGTGACGGGCTCGACGGGTTGCTGCGGGACGGGATCGCTCTGCGCCCGGCGGTACAGGCGAATCCACTCGGAGAGGCTGCCCATGGGGTTCGCGTCGACGGACGGCACCTTCGCCGACACGGCGGCCGCGGCATCCACCAGCCCATAGCCGTACAGCGGATCGTGGATCGCGGTCGAACCGGCCGGCGGACGGGCGGTCTCGACGATGCGGTTGATGACGTTGTTCGCGTCGAGGTCGGGGTGGGCCGCCCGCACCAGAGCGGCGATTCCCGCCACGATGGGCGCGGCGCCGCTGGTGCCGTTCCACAGCACGAGACGGCCGTCGGCCGAGACACCGACGAGCTCCTCGCTCGGCGCCGAGACGCCGATCGTGATCCCCTGGGTCGAGGCGTCGACGCTGGCCTTGCCGTCGGGGTCGACGCCGCCCACCGTCAGCACGCCGGGGATGGTGGCCGGGGCACCCACCCGGGTGGTGCCACTCCCCCGGTTGCCGGCTGCGACCACCACCACGACGTCGTTCTGGAACGCGTAGAGGAAGGCGTCGTCCCAGCTCTCGTCCCAGTCGGGCACGTTCGTGGTGAGCGACATGTTGATGACATCGGCCCCGTGGTCCACGGACCAGCGGATGGCCTCGGCGATCTGCTCGGTGAACGACTTCGTCGCCGACGACCCGAACCCGACCGAGACCGAGAGCAGCTCCGCCTCGGGTGCGACGCCGATCATGCCGGTGTCTTCGCCCGTGCCGCGCCCGGCCGCGAGTGACGCCACCCAGGAGCCGTGGTTGGAGTCGACCGCGCCCACCGGCGTGCGTCCGTCGGGCGTTCCGACCCCCGAGACGTCGGTCCCGTCGACGACCGCGCCCTCGAACTCGACCGGCCCCTTGCCGATGCCGGTGTCGATGATGGCGATCGTGACGCCCCGGCCGCGGGTCTTCTCCCACGCCTGGTCGATGCCGTAGTCCTCGAGCCAGTACTCCGCGGCGCGCACCGGATCCTCCTCCGGCACCTCGGGCGTGACGGCGGCGGCCGCGGGCGCGGCGGTGACGAGCGTCAGCGCGGCGGCGGCCGCGGTCACCGCCGCGAGGAGGCGACGCCTCATCCGGCCGCCCCGGGCTGGGCGCAGACGCAGCGCTCGGGCGACCACGACGAGAGGGCGAGGGCGCGGTCGCCGATGGGGTTGACACCGGGTCCGGCGGCGAGGGCGTGACCGGCGAGGGCGTGCAGGCACTTGACGCGGGTCGGCATGCCGCCGGCCGAGATGCCCGCGATCTCCTCGACCTCGCCGTAGGCGGCACGATCGCGCAGGTAGGCCTCGTGCGCGCGCGCGTAGCCGGCCGCGAGTTCCTCGTCCTCGACGAGCGCGTCGTTCAGCTCGCGCATCGTGTGCTCGGCCTCGAGCACCGACATGGCGACGGTGGCCGCGGGGTGGGTCAGGTAGTAGAACGTGGGGAACGGCGTGCCGTCGGGCAGCCGTGGCGACGTGGCGACGACGGTCGGGTTGCCGCACACGCACCGCGCAGCGATGCCCACGACGCCACGGGCCGGCCGGCCGAGCTGCTCCTGCAGGACGGCGAGGTCGGCATCGGTGGCAGGGGGGTACGGCGAGGTCGTCACGTCGACAGGCTAGCGGGGGCTCCTGGCAAGGCGCTGATCGGGATGCCAGCGACGAGGCTGCCCGGGGCGGAGGGGCCCGATCGGCGTCAGGGCGTGCCGGTCGGCGTCGGGGCCGGCTGCTCGTCGGGCACGCCCACGGTGGGCGCCTTCACCGTCTGGGCGAGTCCGGCCGACGTCACCGAGCGCACGAGCTGCGACATCCAGTCGGTGCGCGTCTGCTCCACTTGGTCGCTCACCGGGTCCTCTTCCTGCGGCACGAGCTCGGCGGGGAGGTCGTTGTCGACGAGGTAGACGACCTCGCCGGGACGCACGTAGTACAGCCGCTCTCGCGCTTGGGTCGTGATGTACGCCGGATCGGCCCAGCGGTCACGCTGCGCCTCGAGGTCGGCGACCTCCTGACGGCTCACCTCGACGGCCTCTTCGAGCGCCGCGATCTGCTGGCGCTGGTCGACATAGGTGCCGATCGTCGGCACGAGCACGAAGGCCGCCAGGACGACGAGGCCGAGCATGATGACCATGAAGCCGGACAGGCGGATGCCGCCCAGCCACTGCCGCACGTCGACCGGGCCGCGATCGGGGCGGCGCCGCGGGGGACGGGAAGGGGGAGCCGTCGTCTTCGCCACGGCTCCCCCTCTCGTCAGCGTGTCAGCCCTGGAAGCGCGGGAAGGCTGCGCGGCCGATGAACGTCGCCGCGTCGCCCAGCTCCTCCTCGATGCGCAGAAGCTGATTGTATTTCGCGACGCGCTCGCTGCGGGCGGGCGCGCCGCTCTTGATCTGACCCGCACCCGTCGCCACGACGAGGTCGGCGATGGTGGTGTCTTCGGTCTCACCCGAGCGGTGCGAGAGCATCGCCGTGTAACCGGCGCGGTGCGCCATGTCGACCGCGTCGAGCGTCTCGGAGAGCGTGCCGATCTGGTTGACCTTGACGAGCAGCGAGTTCGCGACGCCGCGCGTGATTCCATCGGCGAGGCGCGCCGGGTTGGTGACGAACAGGTCGTCGCCGACGAGCTGGGTCTTGGTTCCGAGCGCCTCGGTGAGGGCCTTCCAGTTGTCCCAGTCGTCCTCGGCGAGAGCATCCTCGATCGTGACGATCGGGTAGTCGTTCACCAGACCGACGTAGTACTCGGTGAGCTCGGCGGCCGTCCAGTCCTTGTTGTCCAGGCGGTACACGCCGTCGTTGAAGAACTCGGTGGCGGCGACGTCCAGGCCGAGCGCGATGTCGGAGCCCGGCGTGAAGCCGGCCTTCTCGATCGCCTTGACCAGGAAGTCCAGGCCCTCCCGGTTGCTGGGCAGGTCGGGGGCGAAGCCGCCCTCGTCGCCGAGGCCCGTCGCGAAGCCGGCGGCCTTCAGCTCGCCCTTCAGCACGTGGTAGACCTCGGTGCCCCAGCGCAGCGACTCGGAGAACGTCTCGGCGCCGATGGGCGCGAGGAAGAACTCCTGCATGTCGATGCCGTTGTCGGCGTGCTCGCCGCCGTTGATGACGTTGAACAGCGGAACGGGCAGGATGTGCGCGTTCGGTCCGCCGAGGTAGCGGAACAGGGGCAGGTCGGCCGAATCGGCCGCGGCCTTGGCGACGGCGAGCGAGACGCCGAGGATGGCGTTCGCGCCGACGCGCGACTTGTTGTCGGTGCCGTCGACCTCGATGAGGATCTCGTCGATGATGCGCTGCTCGCTCGCATCGACGCCCTCGATCGCGGGGCCGAGCTCGTCGATGACGGCGGCGACGGCCTTCAGCACGCCCTTGCCGCCATAGCGGCTCTTGTCGCCGTCACGCAGCTCGTATGCCTCGAAGGCACCGGTGGACGCGCCGGAGGGGACGGCTGCACGCTGGACGATTCCGTCGTCGAGGAGCACCTCCACTTCGACGGTCGGGTTACCGCGCGAGTCGAGGATCTCGCGCGCGCCTACAGCCTCGATAAGTGCCACAGGGGGACTCCTTGCTTGTGGAGGGTGGTTCTTCGGAGCGTCGTCGGTCCGCGTCCGAGTCTAGTGACCGGGATGCCGCGCCACAGGCGCCGGCGTCATGGGGCGCCGTTCTACCCCGGGTGGCTACACCACGACGGCGAGCGCCACCCCGTCGTATCCCTTGAGGTCGAGGGTCTGCAGCGCCGTGGCGTCGAAGCGGGGGTCACGGCCGAGCATCTCGAGGCCGCGCTGCACGCCGATGATCTGGGGGTTCTCGGTGGCGGGATTGGCCACCTCTCCCCCGCGCACGGTGTTGTCGACCACGACGACCGTGCCGGGCCGTCCGAGCCGCGCCGCCCAGTCGAGGTAGATCGTGTTGGACTCCTTGTCGGCGTCGATGAACACCAGATCGAACGGCTCAGCGCCCGCGAGGGTCGGCAGCACGTCAGCGGCCCGACCGAGTCGCACCTCGACTTTCTCCGCCACGCCGGCGCGCTCGAGGTTCGCGCGCGCGACCTCCGCGATGCGGGGCTCGGCCTCGATCGTGACGACCTTGCCGTCCGACGGGATGCCCCGCGCCATCCAGATCGTCGAGTACGCGCCGAGCGTGCCGATCTCGAGCACGCGTCGGGCCCCGCTGATGCGAGCGATCAGATGGAGGAACTTGCCGTTGACCGGCGCCACCTCGATGGGAGGAAGGCCGGCCGCGCGCTGGTCGGCGACCGCGTGCTCGAGGCCAGGATCGTGCCCGACGAGGGTGTCGGTCAGATAGGCGTCGACGCGGCGCCACAGCTCGGGGGTCGGGTCGCTCATGGCCCCAGCCAACAAGCGGTCGGGGGCATGCGTCAAGGGCGCGTGGCCTGAGCGCGGGTGGTGAGCGCAGCCAGCAGTCCCGCGCCGGTCTGTGCGTCATCCACCGACACGACGAGCGGACGACCGTTTCGCCGCTCGACCTGGATGGCTTCGCCGGCGTGGAGGACGATGCCGAATCGACCGTCGAGCCCCAGCCGGAAGCCCCAGCCGCCGAACTCCGCGGCGGGGTCGACGCGCACGACCGAGACCGACCGGATCTCGGCCAGCGGAACGGAGAATCGGGGCACACCGACGAGGGAGCGCACACGCAGGCCCGACTCGGTCACGCTCACCCGGAAGACGAAGGTCGTCGCGGCCAGCACGGCGAACAGGAGTGCGAGCGCCGCGAACAGCCACCACAGCTCTCCCCCGGAGACGCCGAACACGACGGCGAGGACGGCCATCAGCAGGGTGACTCCCGCGATCGCGGTCATCGCCGGGCGCGACATCGTCGTGGTGCGCAGCCACGCGGCCCGCTCCCCCTCGGCCAGGGCGACGGCTGAGGCGGTGGCTTCGACGGAGCCGCCGCTCACGGTGACCGCGGGCTGGGTGAACCATGCCGCCGCACCGGCGATCGCACCGGAGATCAGCCCGGCGACCAGCGGCACTCCGATGCTCGGAGCCTCGTGCGCGTCGGCGAGGCCGCGCTGCATCGCGAACGACACGGTCGCCAGTACGAGCAGGAAGGCGGAGGTGCCGCACGACAGCGCGCCGAGGAACCGCAGCGTCGGCCCCCACTCGCCCGACCTGCGCGTGCCGAGCGCGATCACGCCGAACAGCGCGGCGAGCCCGTAGCCGACCGCGGCCGTCAGGAGCGGCACCGACCACGCGGGGGCGAACCCGTCGGGCTCGCCGCCGCGGCCCCAGTGGGTCGCGACCGTCGCCGGCACCTGAGGCAGCCAGGTCAGCAGGAGGATCACCGCCACGGTCGTCAGAAGGACGGGAACCCAGACCGCGACGACGGCGTAGGTGCGGCGGGCCCGGCGGACATCGCTCGAGGCGGCGGGAGGGGTCATCGGTGTTCCTTCACGAGAGAGGCGAGGGTGTCGGGCGAGAGCCCGAGGGCGCGGGCGCGGCGCGCGAGGGCGGCGATGTCGTCGTACAGCTGGGCGAGCGGGGTCGCGGCATCCGTCACCACAGCCCCTCTTCCGCGACGCATGTCGACCAGGCCCTCGTCGCGCAGATCCTGGTAGGCGCGCAGCACGGTGTGCAGATTGACTCCGAGCGCATCGGCCACATCGCGCGCCGACGGCAGCCGGTCGCCGGGACGGACCCGTCCGGTGGCGGCATCCGCCCGGACGGAGGCGGCCACCTGCGCGAAGATGGGCTCGTCGCTGCTGGGATCGATTCGGATGAGCACGCGACTATTCTATAACAAGTAGAACAGTGACATTCGACCCGCGGTGGAGTTTGTCGCCGGGCGACAACGGATGCCGCATCCCTGCGGAGGCTTTGGCACCATGGCCCGCATGCGCATCACTCCTCGTCGCCTCGCCCTCGGCATGAGCCTGTGGGCCCCGAACCTCTGGAGCGGCATCCGCGTGAAGGGGTTCGCCGACGACTGGACCAGCGCCACCGTCGAACTCCACGTGAACCTCCTCACCCGCAACTATGTCAAGACGGCGTTCGGCGGCTCGATGTCGGCGATGACGGACCCGTACTTCTTCATGCTCGTGATGCACCAGCTCGGACGCGACTACGTCGTGTGGGACACGCGCGGCGAGATCGAGTTCGTCAAGCCCGGTCGCGGCGTGCTCACCGCCCGGTTCGAGGTGCCGCGCGAGAAGGCCGACGAGCTGCGCGAACGAGCCCGCGGAGGTGCGAAGGTGCTCGAGTGGTTCGAGACGGACATCACGGATGCCTCGGGCGACGTCGTCGCGCGCGTCCGGCGCGAGGTCTACGTGCGCGAGAAGAAGCGCATCACCGCACAGGCCGCCCGCTGAGGCGGGCCGCGGGTTCACGGGCGTGCGCTAGGGTGCCCGCGTGACCAGCCCGTCCCTGCAGCGCCGCCTGGGTCTCGGCGACGCCGTGTTCATCGGCCTCGGGTCGATGGTCGGCGCCGGGGTCTTCGCCGCCTTCGCACCGGCGGCGGCGGCCGCCGGGAGCGGCCTTCTGGTCGGGCTCGCGATCGCCGCCGTCGTCGCCTTCGGCAACGCGACGTCGTCGGCGCAGCTGGCCGCCGTGCACCCGACCTCGGGCGGCACGTACGCCTACGGGCGCGCGGAGCTCGGGCCGTGGTGGGGGTTCATCGCCGGGTGGGGATTCGTCATCGGCAAGACCGCCAGCTGCGCCGCCATGGCGCTGACGTTCGCGGCGTACGCCGCACCGCCCGGATGGGAGCGGCCGATCGCGATCGCCGCCGTCGTCGCCCTCGCGACGGTGAACTGGTTCGGCGTCACGCGCACGGCGCAGGCGACGCGCGCCATCGTCATCGTGGTTCTGCTCGCGCTGGCCGTGGCGGTCGCCGCGGGCGGCGCGGCGCCCGACAGCGCGGACTGGCTCAGCCCCGAGGCACTGTGGGCGGACGGCGCCTACGGGATCCTGCAGTCCGCCGGACTCCTGTTCTTCGCCTTCGCCGGCTACGCCCGCATCGCCACGATGGGCGAGGAGGTGCGCGATCCCGCCAAGACCATCCCTCGCGCGATCGTGCTCGCCTTCGCGGGCGCTCTGGTCGTCTACGCGCTCGTCGCGGTGACCGTGCTCTCGACGCTCGGTCCCGTCGCCACGGCCGGGTCGAGCGAGCCGGTCGCTGCGGCCGCAGCAGCGTCGGGCTGGGCATGGGCGGCGCCGGTCGTGCGGGTGGGGGCGGCCGCGGCATCCCTCGGCGCTCTCCTCGCCCTCATCGCGGGCATCGGACGCACCGCGTTCGCCATGGCGCGCGAAGGCGACCTCCCCCGGTTCCTCTCTGCGGTCCACCCCCGCTGGCATGTGCCCCACCGAGCCGAAGCGATTCTCGCCGCCGTCGTGATCGTCGCGGTCGCGCTCGTCGACCTCCGCGGCGCGATCGGGTTCTCGTCGTTCGGCGTGCTGCTGTACTACCTGGTCGCCAACCTCGCCGCGTTCCGCCAGGGCGCGAAGGCGCGGCGGTACCCTCGCGCGCTGCAGGTGGTCGGCGCCGCCGGGTGCGTCATCCTCGGTGTCACGCTGCCGTGGCAGAGCGTGGTGGCCGGCGCCGTCGTCGTGATCGCCGGAGTCGTCTACCGGATGCTGCGTCTGCGGTTCAGCCGAGCGGCTTGAGCTCGAGCGATCCCGGCGCGGCCCCGGCCGACACCGTCGCGAACGCCGTGTAGCCGTCGCCCGTCGCGCGCTCGAGCAGCGCCTTGAGGTTCTTCGTACGGTGCTCCAGACGCACCCGCGAGCCCGACGCGATCAGCGCGGCCTTGTGCGCGAGGAGCTCCGCCTCGGGTACATCGCGGTCGTGCACGAGCACGACGGCGGGCCGGGGGTCGTCGGCCGCTGCGTCGACGAGGTCGACGATGCGCTCGAAGCCGATCGAGAAGCCGACTGCCGGCACGTCCTGGCCGAGGAAGCGGCCGATCATGCCGTCGTAGCGCCCGCCACCGCCGAGGGAGTAGTCGACCGACGGGTGCGCGAGCTCGAAGATGGTGCCGGTGTAGTACCCCATCCCGCGCACCAGGAACGGGTCGAACACGAGCGGGATGTCGGCCGCGTCGGTCGTGGACGCCCCCCGCGCTGCCGCGACCGCGTCTCCGATGCCCACCAGGTGCGCGACCACGTCGTCCGGCGCGTCGGCGGGCAGGAGCTTGCGGATCTGACGCTCGCCGAACGGGTTGTACTCGAGCGTCATCGGTCGGCCGAGAAAGGCCTCGAACGCGTCGACGGCGGATGCCGTGGTCCCGCGCTCGCGCAGCTCGGCGGCCACGCCGGCCGGGCCGATCTTGTCGAGCTTGTCGATCGTGATGAGCACGCCGGGACGCTCGCCGGGAGCGAAGCCGAAGGTGTCGAGCATCCAGTCGAGCACCCGGCGGTCGTTGATGCGCACGCTGCCGCCCTCGAGGCCCAGGGCGTCGAGGGTGTCGAGGGTGGCGACGATGAGCTCCGCCTCGGCGCGGGCCGAGGCATCCCCCATGATGTCGATGTCGCACTGCATGAACTGCCGGTAGCGGCCCTTCTGCGGGCGCTCGGCACGCCACACCGGCGCGATCTGGATCGAGCGGAACACCGTGGGCAGCTCGCCGCGGTGGCTCGCGTAGAAGCGCGCGAGAGGCACCGTGAGGTCGTAGCGCAGGCCCAGGTCGGTGAGCTGCGACGGGTCGTCGGCGGCCGCGCGGACGGCGTCGGCGTCGAGGCCGCGCTTGAGCACGTTGTACGCGAGCTTCTCGTTGTCGCCGCCGATGCCGGCGTGGAGGCGGGCGTACTCCTCCATCACGGGGGTCTCGATCTCATCGAACCCGTGCACCCGGTAGCGGTCGCGGATGACGGCGAGCACGCGCTCGCGGCGGGCCTTGTCGGCGGGGAGGAAGTCGCGCATGCCGCGCGGCGGGTTCACGGATGCCACGGCTCTATCTTTCCAGGTCGGCGCTGCCGGGCTCGCCCCGCACTCCGCGGGGTCCGCCCACCAGACGTCGTGTGTGCGACGAGACGGCGTGCCGGATGCGTCGTTTCAGCGCGGAAGTGATGTCTCGCGACCGAAGGCGACCAGGGCCGGCGGGGGGAGTCAGGCGGTCTCGGCGTCGCGGATGGCGGACGACAGCGCGCGCAGGCGCTCGCGCAGGGCCCGCTCGGCGTCCCAGCCGTTCGAGCGCGCCGTCGCCACGAGGGCGAGCAGCGCGTCGCCGAGCGCGGGTTCGGACGACGGGGCTCCCCCGGCGATCGGCACGGGCGGCGCGACATCGACCTGGGCCGCCTTGCCCAGGAGCTTCTGCGCGAGCGCCAGGCTCGGCATCCGCTCACTCACCCCGTCGAGCACGCTGGTGCGCGCGCTCTTCTCGGCGGCCTTCGCGGCGTTCCAGTGCACGAGCACTTCTTCGGGCGTGTTCGCGACGGCGTCGCCGAAGACGTGCGGATGCCGCCGCACCATCTTCTCGGTCAGACCGCGCGCGACGTCGTCGATGTCGAACGGGTCGGCGGGATCGCGCGAGGCGATCTCGGCGTGGAAGAGCACCTGCCACAGCAGGTCGCCCAGCTCCTCGCGGAGCTCGGCGCGGTCGTCCTCCTCGACGGCGTCGATCAGCTCGGCGCTCTCCTCGACCAGGTACGGCACCAGCGCACGGTGATCGATCCGCTGCGTCCAGACGCAGCGGTCGCGCACCGCGCGCATCGTATCGGCCGCCTCCCGCAGCGGATCGGCCGGGGGCGTCGCGTCGGTCATGCGATCTGTCCTTCGTGGCTGGAGGGCGGCGGCAGCTCGTCGTCGGCGGTCGGCGCCGCGCGGCGATAGTGACGTGCGCGCTGCGCCACCAGGATCGCCGCCAGCACGATCGAGATCATCGAGCCGCCGAGCACACCGAGTGTGGCCTCGTCTCTCACGAGCGGGTCGTCCGCGAACGCGAGCTCCGACAGCAGCAGCGACACGGTGAAGCCGATGCCGCCCAAGGCGCCGGCGGCGATGAGATCGAGCAACGACAGGTGCGGCGCGGCGCCGCGATTGCCGACGCGAAGCGAGATCCAGCCGGCGACGGAGATGCCGATGATCTTGCCCACGGGCAGCGCGACGAGCACACCCCAGAACGCCGGCGACAGCTGCGACGGCGTCACCGACGGAATCACGACGAAGGCGGCGGAGAACGCGAACAGCGGCAGGACGACACCGTTCACCCACGGCTCCAGCGCGTGGCGCACGTGCAGTGCGGGCCGCTGCGCCATCGCGAGGCCGAGCGCGACGCCCGCGATCGTCGCGTGCACGCCGGACAGATACACGAGCACCCAGGTCGTGACGGCCAGGAGCACCAGGACGATGGCGATCGGCAGCCGGTTGCGACGGTTGAGCTGGCGGCTGAGGACCCCGAAGATCGCCACGGCCACCACCGCGAGCGCGAGCAGCCCCACATTCACGTCGTCGGTGAACAGCACCGCGATGAAGATGATGCCGACGATGTCGTCGAGGATCGCGAGGGCGAGGAGGAAGATCCGGATGCCGGACGGCAGCCCCTTGCCGAAGACGGCGAGCACGCCCAGGGCGAAGGCGATGTCGGTCGCCGTCGGGATCGGCCAGCCGTCGACCACTTCCGACCCGCCGGCGAACAGCAGGAACACCGCGATCGGCACGACCACACCGCCGGCCGCGGCGATCGCGGGCTGCATCGCCTTGCGCGCGGAGTTCAATTCGCCGTTGGTGAGCTCGAACTGCAGTTCGACGGCGACGATGAAGAAGAAGATCGCGAGCAGGCCGTCCTGCACCCAGTGGCCCACCGACATCTCGAAGACGCCCGGGATGCCGACGTAGGCGCCCTTCACCTCCGCGATCGCGGGGCCGAGAGGCGAGTTCGCCAGTACGAGGGCGAGGATCGCCGAGGCCAGGAGCACGATCGCCGGAAAACGGGCGGAGCGGAGCAGGGACACGCGGGTCCTTTCGTCGGAGTGGTCGGTCGGCGCGGCGGCGCATCGCCGACCAGACTTCCCGGCACACCGTTGGCCAGTCTATCGGCGGCACGCCACGCTGCCGCGGACGTCACACAACGCCCTCGCGGACGGAGCCCCGGCCCGACGCCAGTAGCGTGGACGGATGCGCGAACTCACCCAGACCGAAGCGATCGACCTCGTGGGGCGCTTCGAGGCCGAGCAGGAGATCCCGGAGCAGATGCGCGCGGATGTGCGCATGCTCGGATCGCTCCTCGGCCAGGTGCTGCGCGAGAGCGGGTCGCCGGGCCTCTACGACGACGTCGAACGACTGCGCATCGCGACGATCCAGGCGTACACGGACGAGACTCCCGAGGCGTTCGCACGGGCCGCCGCCATCGCGGACTCCTTCACGGTCGAGCGGGCCGACGAAGTCGCCCGCGCCTTCACGGCGTACTTCCACCTCGTGAATCTCGCCGAGGAGCACCAGCGCGTCCGCGTCCTCCGCGAGCGCGACGGTCGCCCCGACCGCGAGCGCGCGACCGACTCCGTCGCCGCCGCCTTCATGCGACTGGCCGCCGAGGTGGGTGACGACACCGCCCTCGCGCGACTGCAGGCGCTGCGATTCCACCCCGTGTTCACGGCGCACCCGACCGAGGCCCGCCGCCGCGCGGTGTCGACGAGCATCCGGCGCCTCGCCGCGCTCCTCGAAGACCACGACGCCTCGCTGCGCAACGGCGCCGACCAGCGACGCGCCGAGCGGCGCATGCTCGAAGAGATCGACGCCCTGTGGCGCACGGCGCCGCTGCGGCCCGAGAAGCCGTCACCGACCGACGAGGTGCGGGCCGTCATGGCGGTGTTCGACGACACGCTGTTCACCGCCATCCCGCACGTGTACCGGCGCGTCGACGACGCGCTCCAGGGCCCGGCGGCCGGCGGCCGGGCTCCTGTGGTGCGCCCGTTCGTGCGGGTGGGGTCATGGGTCGGCGGCGACCGCGACGGCAACCCGTTCGTGACGGCATCCGTCACCCGCACCGCGGCGAAGATCGCCAGCGAGCACGTGCTGCTGGGACTGGAGCGCGCGGCGAGCCGGATCGGCCGCACACTCACCCTCGACGCGACCACCACCCCACCCAGCGCCGCGCTCGTGGCGCTCTGGCAGCGGCTCGCGGCGGCCGACGACGAGGCCGCGGCCGAGATCGCGAAGCGCTCCCCCAACGAGCCGCACCGCCGCATCATGCTTCTGCTCGCGCGCAAGCTGACGGCCACACGCGAGCGCGACGCCGACCTCGCCTACCGAGACCCCGAGCAGTTCCTCGCCGACCTGCGCATCGTGCAGGACTCGCTGGTGCAGGCCGGGGCGGCCCGGCAGGCGTACGGCCACCTGCAGCAGCTCCTGTGGCAGGTCGAGACCTACGGCTTCCACCTGACCGAGCTCGAGGTGCGGCAGCACTCCGCGGTGCACGCCAAGGTGCTCGCCGAGCTCGACGCCGGCGGACCCCGCTCCGAGCAGACCGAGGAGGTGCTCGACGTCTTCCGGTCCATCGCCTTCCTGCAGGAGCGCTACGGACCCCGCGCAGCCGGGCGCTACGTCGTGTCGTTCACGCAGTCCGCGGACGACCTCGCCGCGGTCCATCGTCTCGCGCGATACGCGGCCGGACCCGACGGCGACGTGCCGGTGCTCGACGTGGTCCCGCTGTTCGAGACGTTCGCCGACCTGCAGGCGGCGCCGCGCATCCTCGCCGAGATCGTGCAGCACCCCGCCTTCGCCGAGCGCCTCGCGGCGACCGGCCGCCGGCTCGAGGTCATGCTCGGCTACTCCGACTCGTCGAAGGACGTCGGACCGGTCGCCGCTAACCTCGCGCTGTACGAGGCGCAGGCCGCGATCGCCGCCTGGGCGCAGGAGCAGGGCATCGAGCTGACGCTCTTCCACGGGCGCGGCGGCGCCCTCGGCCGCGGCGGTGGACCGGCGAACTCGGCGATCCTCGCCCAGCCGCCGCACTCCGTCGACGGCAGGTTCAAGCTCACCGAGCAGGGCGAGGTCATCTTCGCCCGCTACGGCGACCCCGCCATCGCAATGCGGCACATCGACCAGGTCGCCGCTGCCATCCTGCTCGCGTCGTCCCCCTCGAACGAGGAGCGCAACCGCGCCGCGGCAGAGCGCTACGCCTCGGTCGCGGCGACGCTGGACGAGGCATCCCGGGCACGCTTCTTCTCGCTCGTGAAGGCGCCCGGCTTCGCGCCGTGGTTCGCCCGGGTGACACCGATGGAGGAGGTGGGCCTGCTCGCCCTCGGCTCGCGCCCGGCGCGACGCGGCCTGTCGGTCGAGTCGCTCGAGGACCTGCGCGCCATCCCGTGGGTCTTCGCGTGGACGCAGGCGCGCATCAATCTCGCGGGCTGGTTCGGGCTCGGCACCGCGCTGGAGGCCGTCGGCGACGAGCAGCTGCTGCAACGGGCGTACGACGAGTGGCCGCTGCTGCGCACGCTGATCGACAACGTCGCGATGAGTCTCGCCAAGGCCGACGATCGCATCGCGCGTCACTATCTCGAGCTGGGCGACCGCGACGATCTCGCGGCCCTTGTTCGCGAGGAGATGGCGCTCACCCGGTCGTGGGTCATCCGCGTCACCGGCGGCACGGAGCTGCTCGGCAACAAGCCCGTGCTGCAGCGAGCAGTGAAGATGCGCAGCCCGTACGTCGACGCGCTGTCGCTGCTGCAGCTGCGCGCGCTGCGCGCCTTGCGCGACGCGCCCGAGGGCGCGCCCGTCGACCCCGAGCAGCAGCGACTGCTGCTGCTCTCGGTCAGCGGTGTCGCGGCCGGCCTGCAGAACACCGGCTGACACGCGCGTCGCTTCCGTGCATCCGGAGACGCGGGGCTACCGTGGCCGCATGGCACGGATCGTCGTCGCCGAAGTATGTCCCGACTGCGGGTCGCTCGATGTGCGCGCGAGCGAGCCGCGGTGGTTCCGCGTCGAGCTCGATCGACGCGGCGACCTCGATGACGGCTGGGTGGAGCGCCTCGAGTTCGAGTGCCGCGACTGCCGCCTGGTCTGGGACTGAAGAGCGGTCAGGGAGGGATGCCGCGGCCGCGGCATCCCGAACCTCCGACGTCTGCGCGACTCAGTCGAGCCGGCGGTCGTCGACGTGCCGGGCGAGGCTGCGCCCGTAGCGCTCGGTGAGCTGCACCATGAGGTCGGGCGTCTCGCGATCGAGGCCGAAGACATAGCCGGGGAAGTCGAGCTCGCGCTGCGCCGCCCAGATCTCCTCGTGACGGTCCGGCGGGAGGATCTGCACCGGGTCCCCGATCGCGACCCAGCCGATGGGCACGGTCGATTCCGCCGGCAGGGTCGTGCGCAGGTGCACGACGCCGTTGATCCGCACCTCGCTGCGCGCTCCGATGCGCGCGCCGTTGAACACGCGCGTGCCGGTGGCGAGGAAGACCTCGTCCTCGACGACCGCTCCCGAGACACTGGCCATCGGCCCCACGAGGACGTGGTCGGCGATGTGCACCGGATTCGTCGAGGTGGCACGGATCAGGGCGTTCTCCATGACGATGACGTTCGTGCCGAGCGTGATCGCACCGCCTTCCGCGGTGATGACGGCGCCGTGCAGCACCTGGCAGTCGGCGCCGATCTCGACGTCTCCGCTGATCACCGCGGTCGCCGCGATCACGGCGTCGGGATGGATGCGGGGCTGTGCCCCGAGGTGCTCGAACCGCATCGTTCCTCCTCGATCGGTGCCAGCGTAGCGGCCCGGAACGTCACACGCCGAGACCCGGCGCTCCAGCGGGCGTAGGCTGGAACCGCCCGTCTCCGGCGCGCTCTCCCGCGCCCGCCCCGGCGTCCCGTGTCACCCCGCGGATCGCCCGGATGCCCGCTCACCCGCGGGCACGGCCCCTACGGCGACGCGGCCCCCGATCAGTCCCGAAGAAAGCTCCACCCGTGACCGACACTCTCGTCGCCCTGCCGTCCGCCGTCCGCACCGTGTTCGACACCGTGCAGGCCCGCAACCCCCACGAGCCCGAGTTCCAGCAGGCCGTGCACGAGGTGCTCGACTCGATCGTGCCGGTGCTGGAGCGGCATCCGGAGTTCGTCTCCGGCGGCATCGTGGAGCGCCTGGTCGAGCCGGAGCGGCAGATCATGTTCCGCGTCCCGTGGATCGACGACCAGGGCACGCTCCAGGTCAACCGTGGGTTCCGCGTGCAGTTCTCGTCGGTGCTCGGTCCGTACAAGGGCGGCCTGCGCTTCCACCCGACCGTGAACCTGTCGATCATCAAGTTCCTCGGGTTCGAGCAGATCTTCAAGAACGCGCTCACCGGCCAGGGCATCGGCGGCGCCAAGGGCGGCAGCGACTTCGACCCTCATGGCCGCTCCGACGGCGAGATCATGCGCTTCTGCCAGTCGTTCATGAACGAGCTCTACCGTCACCTCGGCGAGCACACCGATGTGCCCGCCGGTGACATCGGCGTCGGCGCGCGCGAGATCGGGTACCTCTTCGGCCAGTACCGCAAGATCACGAACCGCCACGAGTCGGGCATGTTCACCGGCAAGGGCGTCCAGTGGGGCGGTGCGGAGGTGCGCACCGAGGCCACCGGCTACGGCGCGGTGTTCTTCGTGCAGAACATGCTGGCGGTGCACGGCGAGCAGCTCGCCGGCCGTCGCGTGGGAGTGTCGGGCTCGGGCAACGTCGCGATCTACGCGATCGACAAGGTCCACCAGCTCGGCGGCATCCCGGTCACGGCGTCGGACTCGTCCGGCTACGTCGTCGACGACGCCGGGATCGACGTCGACCTGCTCCGTGAGGTCAAGGAGATCGAGCGCGGCCGCATCGCCGAGTACGCGGCACGCCGCGCGACCGCACGATTCGTCGAGGGCGCTCGGCCGTGGGAGGTCCCGATGGACGTCGCCCTGCCCTCGGCCACCCAGAACGAGCTCGATGAGCTCGATGCCTCGGCACTCATCGGCAACGGCGTGCGCGCCGTCGCGGAGGGCGCGAACATGCCGTCGACCCCCGGCGCCGTTGCGGCGTTCCGGGAGTCGGGGGTGCTGTTCGGTCCCGGAAAGGCCGCGAACGCCGGCGGTGTGGCGACGTCGGCGCTCGAGATGAGCCAGAACGCGGCGCGGCAGCGCTGGAGCTTCGCGCACAGCGAGGAGAAGCTGCGCTCGATCATGGCCGACGTGCACGACGCTGCGTTCGCCGCCTCGGAGCGCTATGACCGCCCCGGTGACTACGTCGTGGGCGCGAACGCGGCGGGATTCACGCGCGTCGCGCATGCGATGCTCGCCCAGGGCGTCATCTGACGCGCTGCGTTCGCCCGTGCGCGCCGCCGCCCGTGCGCGCCGCCGCGCGAGCGGCTCACCGCTGCCGTCGCGGCTTCTTGCGGCCGAGCATGTACGGGAGTCCCTCGCGCACCGCGGTGAGCGTGCTGCCCAGGCGACCGCGCCATGAGGGGTCCGGCAGGGGCGGCAGCTCCCCGTCGAGCTGCGCCATATCGGCGAAGTAGGCGCGGACCGTCCCGATCCCCTCCAGGTCGGGGGTGATCTCGCCCAGCGAATCCGGCAGTGCCCCCGCATCCGTCAGATACAGAGCCTCCGACATCAGGACGTACTCGGGGATCGGGACCGAGTTCTTCAGCAAGCGGTGCACCAGGATCACGTCGATGCCGACGAGCTTGTCCCTCCCGCGGATCGTCTGCGTCGCCACCTCCCCCACGTGCGCCACGAACTTGAGCTTCAGCTCCCCCACCTGCTTGCAGCCACCGCACGGACAGAGGTTCGTCGCGACATAGTGGCGCTCGACGTGGAATGCGCGGTGCATCGCGGCCGCCGTGCGCAGCACATCCGTCACCGTCGTATCGGGGTCGCGCCCGTCGACCCTGCGCGACAGGAACGCGGCATCCCCCTCGATCTCGACGAGGTCGAACCCCGGCGCGGCGCTGATCATCCTGTCGAGCATCCTGGCCGTATTGACCTCGGCATGCGCCAGGGTCATGCGATGCGAGCTCATGTAGGCGGTGTAGCCGCCGATGTCGGCGATCAGCAGAGCGGCACGGGCGGAGGTCATGCCTCACCCTCCCATCCGGGCCTGCGCATCTCAACGACCGGGGCTGTCACGATGAGGCCGGCGGCTCATCGGACGGCTCACGGGGCGCGAAGCGCCCGAGCTGATCGTCCACGCCCGCCGCCGCAGCCTCCGCGCTCGGCAGGTACCCGAGGACGATCGAGACGAAGCGGTCCGCGCCGAGCGCCTGCAACCGGAGCGCACTCCGTGCGAGCACGGTCGCTGTGCGCCGCGTGCGGCGCAGCAGCGCGATCTCGCCGAAGCCGTCGCCCGGCCCGAGCTCTGCGACGATCCTGCCGTCGCCGAGCACCTCGGCCTGGCCGGACTCGATCACGTAGTAGTGGTCGCCGATGTCTCCCTGGGCGACCACGGTCTCGCCGGCGGGCACCGAGACGGGTTCCAGGCCGCGGGCCAGCTGCTCGATCGTGGGAAGCGGCAAGGGGCGGAACATCGGGACGCGACGCAGCAGCGCCACCTCGTCATCCAGTGCGCCGACGGCACCGTCCATCCGCCGAAGCCGCCACCACGACGCCAGAGCGAGGATCGGGCAGAGCAGCCCGATGGACACGAGCGCGACCTCGACGCCGAACCACGCGATCACGGCCGATGCGAGGATCGCTCCGACGCCGATGGAGACGGCGACGAGACTCTCCAGCACCCCGAAGACACGCGCCAGGACCGCGTCGGGAGCCAGCCGGGCGATCAGCGTGAACCCGGCCACGTCGATCAGCGCGTTGCCGACGCCCACGAACGCGAGCAGGCCCAGCGCTGCAGCCTCCTGCGGGAAGACTCCGATGAGCGCGATGGGCAGCCCCCACAGGGCGACCCCGACGGCGAACCATCCCCCCAGCCGACCGGTCCCGACGAGGAACGACGCGCCCAGCGACCCCAGGACCGCGCCCACGCCCACCGCCGCCATGAGCGCCCCGACCCCGGGATCGCCGGTGCCGAGCAGCTCGATGGCCACCACCACCGAGAACACCGTCAGCGCCCCGCGGGTCAGGGACTGGGCAGCCGCCAGCCCCAGGATGAGCAGCAGATCGCGACTCTGCATGACGGCGCGGATGCCCTCGACCGCCTCCTTCATCAGATCGGGACGCGGTCGCGCCGCGGGCCGCGGCGGAGCGGCATACCGGACACGCGCGAGCAGCAGCGCCGCCCAGAACGAGGCGGCCGCCGCGACGGTGAACACGACGGACACGTCAGCGACCGCGAGCAGCACGGCGGCCAGGAGCGGCCCCACGAGCGTGGCGACGGAATCGAGCAGTCCCCGGACCACGTTGGCGCTGGCCAGTTCGTGGCCGGTGCGGCACAGCGTGGGCAGCAGCGCGGAGTGCGCGGGCCGGAAGAGGGTCGCGGCGATCGTCGAGAGCGCCGCGAGCACGTACACGACGATGACCGGGCCCGACAGCGCGACCATCACCGCCGCGACGGCGGTGGCGATGCCGCGCACCGTGGACACCACCACGAGCACCCGCTCCCGCCGCCCGCGGTCGGCGAACGGGGACAGCAGCGGCGCGAGCAGCGCGGACGGCAGCATCCGCAGCAGCCCGACGAGGCCCAGCGCGAGAGCGCCGCCATGGTCGTACGCGACGACCCCGAGTGCGACGGTGAACGCCCATTCCGCCGTCCATGCGCCGAGGAAGCTCAACTGGGCGCGGCGCAGGTTCGGGTTGCGCCAATTGCTCGAGAAGGCCGCGGCGGCCTCACCGAGCCTGGTTCGGCCTGCCCCAGGACCCATGCGGCGACTATAGGGCCTGCAGCCCATCCCTCACAGGAGGGATCCATGGCACCCCGACGGCCACCGCCGCGAACCGCGGGCACGCGGGCAGCCGCGTCAGCCGGATGCCTCCGCCGCGGCGGACGTCTCGGCCGCCTGCGGCACCGGCCACAGCTGGTCGAGCAGCCGGCCCACCCACGCGATGAGGTCGGCGTCGGCGACACGCTCCCCTCCGGCGGTCGGCAGGGGCACGACCAGTGCCTCGCCGCCCTGCAGGAGCTTGGCCTTCGGGTGGAGCCGCTGGAGCCGTACACGCATCGAGTCGGGCAGGTTCGCCGGCGCGATCCGCAGGTTGGGACCCATCGCGACGACGTCGGCGAGACCGGCCCGCGCGGCGCGGCGCCGCAGACGCGCGACGGCGAGGAGTCCTTCGACGTCGGCGGGCGGCTCACCGTAGCGGTCGGTGAGCTCTTCGACGACGAGGTCGATCGCGTCGTCTTTGGCGGAGAGGGATGCCGCGGCCGACAGCTTCTGGTACGCCTCGAGGCGCAGCCGCTCGCTGTCGATGTACGACTCGGGGATGCGAGCCTGCACCGGCAGCTCGAGCCGGAGCTCGGCGGGGCCCTCGACGTCATCGCCGCGGAATGCGGAGACCGCCTCGCCGATCATCCGCAGGTACAGATCGAAGCCCACCCCGGCGATGTGGCCGGCCTGCTCCGCGCCCAGCAGGTTGCCGGCGCCGCGGATCTCGAGGTCTTTCAGCGCCACCTGCATGCCGCTGCCGAGGTCGTTGTTCACGGCGATCGTCTCGAGCCGGTCGGCCGCCGTCTCGGACAGCGGCTTGAGCTCGTCGTACAGGAAGTACGCGTACGCGCGCTCGCGCGCCCGGCCCACCCGGCCCCGCAGCTGGTGGAGCTGCGACAGTCCGTACTTGTCGGCGCGGTCGATGATGATCGTGTTCGCGTTGGAGATGTCGAGACCGGTCTCGACGATCGTGGTGCACACGAGCACGTCGAACCGCCGCTCCCAGAAGGCGTCGACCACCTCTTCCAGTGCGTGCTCGCCCATCTGACCGTGCGCCACGGCGATGCGCGCCTCGGGCACGAGCTCGGCGAGCTCGGACGCCACCCGCTGGATCGACTGCACGCGATTGTGGACGAAGAACACCTGGCCCTCGCGCAGCAGCTCGCGACGGATCGCGGCGGCGATCTGCTTGTCGTTGCGGGCGCCGACATACGACAGGATCGGATGCCGGTCCTCGGGAGGGGTCTGCAGCGTCGACATCTCCCGGATGCCGGTGACCGCCATCTCGAGCGTGCGCGGGATGGGCGTCGCACTCATCGCCAGGATGTCGACGTTGGTCTTGAGCTTCTTCAGCTGGTCCTTGTGCTCGACGCCGAACCGCTGCTCCTCGTCGACGATCAGGAGGCCGAGGTCTTTGAAGAGCACCTTCTCGGTGAGGATGCGGTGCGTTCCGATGACCATGTCGACCGTGCCGTCGGCGAGTCCGTCGACGACCTCACGCGCCTGCTTGTCGGTCTGGAAGCGGGAGAGCGCCTTGACCTTGACCGGGAATCCGGCGAAGCGCTCGGTGAACGTCTCGAGGTGCTGCTTCACGAGAAGCGTCGTCGGCACGAGCATCGCGACCTGCTTGCCGTCCTGGATCGCCTTGAACGCGGCGCGCACGGCGACCTCGGTCTTGCCGAACCCGACGTCGCCCGACAGCAGGCGGTCCATCGGGATCGGCTTCTCCATGTCGGCCTTGATCTCGTCGATCGTCTGCAGCTGATCGGGCGTCTCGGCGAACGGGAACGCCTCCTCGAGCTCGCGCTGCCACGGGGTGTCGGGCCCGAACGCGTAGCCCTTCGCCGCCATGCGGGCGGAGTAGAGCTTGACGAGCTCGACGGCGATGTCGCGCACAGCCTTGCGTGCCCGCCCCTTCGCCGCGGCCCAGTCGCTGCCGCCCATCTTCGACAGGCTCGGCGCCTCGCCGCCGACATACCGGGAGAGCAGGTCGAGCTGATCGGTGGGGACGAACAGCTTGTCGCCCGGGTAGCCGCGCTTGGACGGCGCATATTCGAGCACGAGATACTCGCGCACGCTCTTCACGGGGTTGCGGCCGCCGCTGGACACCTCGCGCTGTGTGAGCTCCACGAACTTGCCGATGCCATGGGTCACGTGCACGACGTGGTCGCCGGGCTTGAGCTGCAGTGGGTCGACGACGTTCTTGCGGCGCGACGCGAGCTTCTTGACGACGCGCTGGTCGCCGCCGATCGTACGGCCGTAGAACTCGGTCTCGGTGAGCACGGCGAGCTTGGCATCGGGCACCTCGAAGCCGCGCTCGAGCACCGACACGACCAGGTGCGCGACGCCGGGCTCGGGTGCGGCGAGAACCTCGTCCACCTTGCGGGCCGCGATCCCGCGCTCGGCGAGAACATCGCGCGCACGCTCGACGAGGCCCGCACCGGAGGCGGCGACCACGACGCGCCAGCCGTCGGCGAGCAGCTCGCCCACGTGCGCGGTCGCGCCGTCGACGTTGCCCTGGAACGAGGGCACCGGCGCGGCGGCGACGCGGATCGCCGCGGCGGCCTCGAGGGCGACGTCGATGTCGAGCAGGCCCTCGGCCGAGGCATCCGCTTCTCCGGAATCGAACGCGCTGAGCGTCCACCACACGTCGTCGCGCGCGTGCGCGGCCTCGCGCAGTGCCAGGAGCGTGAGGAAGTCGCCCGCCCCGAGGTCGATGGGTGTCTGCGCGCCGGCGGTCGCGGCACTCCAGGCGGCCTCGAGGAACTCGCGGTTGGTCTCGCCGAGCGTGATCGCACGCGTGACGGCGCGCTCGGGGTCGACGAGGGCCACGGCGGCGCCCTCCGGGAGGTAGTCGACGACGGTCACCAGCCGATCGACGACGGCGGGGAGCAGCGACTCCATGCCCTCGACCGGGATGCCCTCCGACATCTTCTCCAGCATGCCGGCGAGTCCGGGGAACTCGTCCTTGAGCTGCCGCGCGCGTCCGCGCACGGCCTCGGTGAGCAGCAGCTCACGGCTCGCGATGAGCGACACCTCGCGCACCTCGCCGGGCAGCGACCGCTGGTCGGCGACCGAGAACGCGCGGATCTGGTCGACCTCGTCGCCGAAGAACTCGATGCGGTACGGGTGGGCCGCCGTCGGGGGGAAGACGTCGAGGATGCCGCCGCGCACCGCGAACTCACCGCGACGCGACACCATGTCGACGCGGTGATAGGCCAGCTCGATCAGTCGCACCGAGACATCGCCCAGCTCGTGCCCGCGGCCGCCGACGACGAGGTCGATCGGCGGGACGTCCGTGAGGCCGGCGGCGAGCGGCTGGATCGCACCGCGCACCGACGCCGTCACCACGAGGGGGGTCTCGCCGTTCCAGCGCGCGATGCGCCCCAGCACGTCGAGCCTGTTGCCGACGATCTCGGGGCTCGGGCTGAGCCGCTCGTGCGGCAGGGTCTCCCACGCCGGGAAGTGCAGCACCTCGGCGCCCGGCAGCAGCGCACCCAGCGCCGGACCGATGGACTCCGAGCGGCGACCGGTCGGCGTGACGAGCAGGATGACCGGCGGCCTGCCGGCACTGCGGCGACGCTCGAGGAGGGCGGAGAGCAGCGGTGCGTCGAGGCCTTCGACCAGGGAGAAGTCGGCATCGACGGATGCTGCGGCGACAGCATCCCGAAACGACTCCGCCTGTTCGAGGGCGCGCACGATCCCGGGAACTGTCACCGGACGAGTCTACGCGCGGCCGCCGACAGCGGGGGCGGCGGTCGGACGGGACGGATGCCGCGGCCCGCGCCTCATAGGATGAGCGCGTGAGCGACCCCGCCGAGCAGCCGACCCCGCCGACACCCGAGCCCACCCCTCCGGTGGCTCCCCCGGCGCCCGCGCCGACCGCATGGGCCGCGCCGGCCGCTCCGCCGTTCGGTGCGCCATCGGCGGTCGCCCCCGCCCCGACGCCGGGCGGCACGGCATCGCCCGCCGGCGGCGCCTACGCCCCTCCCGCCGGCTATGCACTTCCCGCCGGCTACGGCACGCCGGCGCCCGCACCCGGCCTGCATCCGGGCGCGGTATCCGCTCGCCGTTCATCGGGGCGCGGGCTCGGCATCGTCGCGTTCGTCCTCGCGACCGTGGGCACCGTGGGGGCTGCGCTCGGCGCGGGGATCTCCGCGTTCGCGATCGGCCTCGGAGCCGGGCGCGAGATCGCGGAGCGCCCGTTCACCGGCGACTTCGACTGGTCGGTGCTCGCCCCGGTGCGTGAGTCCGTGCTGCTCGCCGAGGTGTCGTTCTGGGTCGGCACGGTGCTCGGCGTCTGGGCCCTCGCGCAGGGGATCGTCGCGCTGGTGAAGGACCGCGGCCGAGTATGGGCGATCGTGGCGATCGCCGTGGCTGCGCTCGGCCCCGTCGTGTTCTTCGCGGTGCTGCAGGGCCTCCTCACGGCCGGACTCGGCGCCGGGACGGGCGTCGGCGGCTGACCACGTACCCGCGCGCCGCGTCAGGAGCGCGGTGAGTGGTGCTTCTGCTGGGCTGCGAGCAGCCCCTCGTCGACGAGCTGCTCGACGGCGTCGGCAGCGTCGCCGAGCAGGATCGGCAGGTTCTTGCGCTCGGCGGCGCCGAAGGGGTCGAGCACCCAGTCGGCGGGGTCCTGGCGGCCGGGCGGGCGGCCGATGCCCACGCGCACGCGCGCGAAGTCGCCCGAGTCGAGCGCCTTCGCGACGTCGCGGACCCCGTTGTGCCCGCCGTGCCCGCCGCCGGTCTTGAGCTTGATCGTGTCGAACGGGATGTCGAGCTCGTCGTGGACGATGACGACGTGCTCGGGCTCGACGCCGTAGAACTTCGCGAGCCCGGCGACCGGACCACCGGAGACGTTCATGAAGGTGTTCGGCTTCGCGAGGATGAGCTTCGATCCTCCTGGACGCAGCCAGGTCTCGGCGACGCGCGCGTTCGCCTTGTGGGCCTTGAACGACTCACCGCGCCGGGCGGCCAGCTCGTCGAGGACGAGCTGTCCGACGTTGTGACGGGTCAGCTCGTACCGCGGTCCGGGATTGCCCAGTCCCACGATCAGCCACGCCTGTGCCATGTCTCCCCTTTCGACGGCGAAGCCCGCCCCCTCGATTATCGGGGACGGGCTTCGACGGATGCTGCGGTGAGTCCTTACTCGGACGCTGCCTCGCCCTCGGCGGCCTGCTCGGCCTCCTCCGACTGCTCGGCGGCGACCTCGGCGTCGGCCTCGGCGATCTCGTCCTCGGCGGCGAGCGTCGCGGCCGGGACCGAGACGGCCACGACGAGCGTCTCGGGGTCGGCGATCAGCGTCGCGCCCTTCGGGAGCTTCAGGTCGGCGGCGGTGATGTGCGTGCCGTCCTCGAGGCCCTCGACGTCGACCTCGATGTTCTGCGGGATGTGGGTCGCCTCGACCTCGAGCGCGATGGTCGTCGCGTCGAGGTTGGCGATCGTGCCGGCGAAGGGCTCGCCCAGAACGACGACGGGAACGTCGACCTGGACCTTCTCGCCCTTCTTCACGACGAGGAGGTCGATGTGCTCGATGATCTGGTGCACCGGGTCCTTCTGGACGTCCTTGACCAGGGTGAGCTGCTCCTTGCCGTTGACGTCGAGCTCGAGCACGACGTTGGCACGGCGGATCAGCAGGGCCATCTGGTGACCGGGCAGCGCGACGTGCAGCGGGTCGGTGCCGTGGCCGTAGATGACGGCGGGGATCTTGCCGGCGGCGCGCAGGCGGCGGGCGAAGCCCTTTCCGAAGTTCTCGCGGACTTCGGCGTGGACCTTGGTGTCGGTCTCGGTCGACATGGTTTCTCCTCGCGGGCGTGAGCCCGTTCTGATCGCGGGTCCGCTCAGGTGGCGGGCCCAGGTATTTGGGGGTTTCTCGACTCGAACGCACACGCGTGAGGAAAGCCATGGGCCTGCTCCACCGCGTCGATCACGGATGCCGCATCCCGCCGACAAGGCGGGCGCGAGGCATCCCTCGCCGAAGTTCAAGGGTCGAGTCTACCAGTCGGGAGCGTGGTGCCGAAGCCGTGTGTGCCTGGCGCGCGGTCACGGCCGCCCCGCGAGAGGACGCGACTCCCGGCTACGATGGGGAGCGCACCCTGTTTCGCCCACGGAGGATCCGATGGAATACGGCTTTCTTTCTCACGCGCTGCTCTGGCTGATCGGCGCGATGGCCGCCCTCGGCGCTCTACTCACGGCCGGCGCGCTGTGGTCGATGGGCCGCGCGAACTACCGCAAGGACTGACCTCCGACGCACAACGGACGTCGGGGCGCGGTGAGGATCACGCCCATCCCGTGTAACACGGGTACGCCAGACTCTAGGCTGGAACCCTCCCCCCTCTCGACCCTCAGGAGTGCGTGTGTCTTCGAACGAGCCCGCGGCGCAGACGAACATCTCGACCGATCGCGACGACCAGCCGGGAGCGGCGCGGGAGCATGAGGGCGCCCCGCGTCCTGAGGAGGTGTCGCGTCCGGCGCCCGAGCCGACCGGGCCCGACGCGGCAGTCGCCCCCACCGCCAACATCGGTGTGGTCGGCCTCGCGGTGATGGGGTCGAATCTGGCCCGCAATCTCGCCAGCCGCGAGGGCAACACGGTGGCGATCTACAACCGCAGCCACGAGAAGACCGACACGCTCCTCGCCGACCACCCGGAGGCGGGGTTCGTGCCCGCGTTCTCGTATGACGAGTTCGCGGCGTCGCTGCAGAAGCCGCGGACGGCGATCATCATGGTGAAGGCCGGGCGTCCGACCGATGCGGTGATCGATGCGCTGGTGGATGTGTTCGAGCCGGGCGACATCATCGTCGACGGCGGCAACGCGCTGTTCACCGACACGATCCGCCGGGAGAAGGCGGTGCGTGAGACGGGCATCAACTTCGTCGGCGCCGGGATCTCCGGTGGTGAGGAGGGTGCGCTGCTGGGCCCGTCGATCATGCCCGGCGGGTCGGATGAGTCGTGGGTCACGCTCGGCCCGATCCTCCGCTCGATCGCGGCGGTCGCTGAGGGTGAGCCGTGCGTGACGCACATCGGCCACGACGGTGCCGGGCATTTCGTGAAGATGGTGCACAACGGCATCGAGTACGCCGACATGCAGCTGATCGCCGAGGCGTACGACCTGATCCGCCGCGGCACCGGCAAGTCCCCCGCGCAGATCGCGGACGTGTTCGCGGAGTGGAACCGGGGTGAGCTGGAGTCGTACCTGATCGAGATCACCGCCGAGGTGCTCCGCCAGGTCGACGCCGAGACGGGCCTGCCGCTGGTGGATGTCATCCTCGACCAGGCCGGCGCGAAGGGCACCGGCGCGTGGACGGTGCAGACCGCGCTGAACCTGGGCGTGCCGGTCTCCGGCATCGCCGAGGCCGTGTTCGCCCGGTCGCTGTCCAGCCACCCCGAGCAGCGTGCCGTCTCCGCAGACCTCCCCGGCCCCGCGGAGGGACTCGCCGTCGACGACCCCGACGCGTTCATCGAAGACGTCCGCCTCGCCCTGTACGCCTCGAAGATCGTCGCCTACTCGCAAGGGTTCGATGAGATCCGCGCCGGCGCCGCCGAATACCACTGGCAGATCGACCTCGGCGCGGTCTCGAAGATCTGGCGCGGCGGCTGCATCATCCGCGCCCAGTTCCTCAACCGCATCGCCGACGCCTACGGCCACACCCCCGACCTGCCCGTGCTGCTCACCGCCCCCTACTTCGTCGAAGCGCTCGGCCGCGCCCAGGACGCCTGGCGCCGCATCGTCCAGACCGCCGCGGCAGCCGGCATCCCCGCCCCTGCGTTCTCCTCCTCGCTCGCCTACTACGACGGCCTCCGCGCCCAGCGCCTGCCCGCCGCCCTCGTGCAGGGCCAACGCGACTTCTTCGGCGCCCACACCTACCAGCGCATCGACAAGCCCGGCACCTTCCACACGCTCTGGTCCGGCGACCGCACCGAGATCGAAGCCGAAGACACCCACTGACCACGCGTCGTCACGAAGGCCCCCGCCGATCGGCGGGGGCCTTCGCCGTCGGCTGCGTCAGCTCGGTGCGACGTTGTGGTTGCGGCAGAAGCGGTTCTGCGGGTCGAAGCGGCGCTTGATCTCGGCCAGGCGCGCGATCGTCCCAGGTGAGTACATCCGCGACACGATCGCGGGATCGGTCGTGACGGTGAAGTTGCCGTAGAGCCCCGCCCCCACCGCCTCGATCGCGTCCCACTCGGCCTGGATGAGCGGGCGGTTGCCGTCATGGACGAGCCCCGGGATGTCGAAGGCGCCGGCCATCGCGAACCACGTCGCGGAGCGGGCCGGGAACGGGGTGTCCTCTTGGGCGACGTCGCCGAAGGCGCCGCCCAGCGAGCGGAGGAAGAGCACGGATGCCTGGTTCGCCTCGCGAAACGACACGAGCCGGTCGATGGCGTCTTCGGTCAGCGCGTCGAGCAGGGTGTTGCCGCCGACGAAGCCCGGCATGGGCTGCTCGGGGTCGGCGGGCGGTGCGTCCATCAGGATGTCGGGATAGCTCCGCGCGCCCAGCTCGGTCTCGGTGACACCGTCGAGCGCGAGGAGCGGCGCGAGCGCAGCGCGGGCCGCGTCTTCATCGTCGCCGATCCAGCACGCGGTGATCGTCGCCCCGGCCGGAGCATTCGGGTCCATCGCCGGGACGTCCATGTAGGTAACGGTGAGATCGCGCGGGGCGTTGCTCATCGTGTCGCGCAGCCCACGCAGCACCGGCCGCGCGTCGCCGTCGACCCCGAGGGTCGCGAAGACCACCCCCGTCAGCGGGTGCGCGCGGAAATCGAACCGCGTCACGACGCCGAAGTTGCCGCCGCCGCCGCGCAGCGCCCACAGCAGGTCGGCGTGGGATGCCTCGTTCACCTCGAGCACGTCGCCGCGCGCGGTCACGACCTGGGCGCCGACGAGCTGATCGGCGGCGAGCCCCCACGCGCGCACCATCCAGCCGATGCCGCCGCCGAGGGTGAGGCCCCCGACACCGACGGACGCGGTGTCGCCGGAGCTGACGCCCAGCCCATGCCGGGCGAGTTCGGCCGCGACCGCGCCCCACGTGGCGCCGCCGCCCACCTGCACGAGCGTGCCGTCGACGCGGATGTCGTCCATTCCGCTGAGGTCGAGCGTGAGCCCACCGGGGACGGCGCCCCACACGCTGTGGCCCCCGCACCGGATCATGACGTCGAGACGTTCGGAGGCGGCGTAGCGCACGCCGGCGCGGACGTCGTCGACGGTCGATGCGCGGACGATGATGGTCGGCTCTCCCACACCGGAGTGGAAGGAACGGGCGGCATCCCAATCGGCGTCGCCGGGCTTGACGACCGTTCCGGCCGCCAGATCTGTCAGAGAGAGATCAGTCACCCGCGTCACGGTAACGCGCAGTGCCGACATCCGGTAGGCCCGTTCCTGCCACGGACCGCAGCGCGCCCGCCAGGCTAGGGTCGGACGATGACCCCCACGCGAGTGCTCTACATCGGCGGAACCGGAACGATCAGCGCGTCGTGCGTGAAGCGCAGCCTCGCCGCCGGTCACGACGTGACAGTCCTCAACCGCGGCTCGGCGAGGCGCCCCCTCCCGGACGGCGTCCGCGAGGTGGTCGGCGATGTCCGCGACCCGCAGTCGGTGCGCGATGCCGTCGGCGACGGCGAGTTCGATGTGGTCGCCGAGTTCCTCGCGTTCACGCCGGAGCACGTGCAGCAGGACCTCGACCTCTTCGAAGGGCGCACCGGGCAGTACGTCTTCATCAGCTCGGCCTCCGCCTACGAGAAGCCGCCGCGCGGCCTGCCGGTGACCGAGTCCACGCCGCTCCGCAATCCGTACTGGCGCTACTCGCGCGACAAGATCGCGTGCGAGGACCTGCTCGTCGCCGCGCATCGCGAGCGCGGTCTGCCCGTGACGATCATCCGCCCGTCGCACACCTACGACGAGCGGCTCCTTCCCACTCTCGGCGGCTGGACGGACATCGCCCGCATGCGGGAGGGCCGGCCCGTCGTGATCCACGGCGACGGCACGAGCCTGTGGACCATCACGCACAGCGACGACTTCGCCGTGGCGTTCGCCGGCCTCCTCGGCAATCCTGCGGCGATCGGCGACGCGTTCACGATCACGGGCTCGCACGCGCCCACCTGGAATCAGATCTACGCCTGGCTGGCCGATGCGGCCGGGGTGCGGCATCCCGACTTCGTCCACGTCGCCTCCCACACGATCGCCGCGTTCGATCCCGAGCTCGGCCCCACGCTCATCGGCGACAAGGCGCACTCGATGGTCTTCGACAACCGCAAAGTCACCGAGCTGGTGCCGGACTTCCGCACGACGATCACGTTCGACGAGGGCGCGCGCCGCATCCTCGCGCACTACGACGCGCACCCCGAGGAGCAGCGGGTCGACGCGGACCACGATGCGCTGTTCGATCGCATCGCCGCTTACGCCCGCTCGGCCGGCTGAGGGCGCGCCGCACTCACAGCACGCGCATAGCCGGCTCCATAGGAAGCGCATAGGAACGCGAGCACAATGGACGCATGACCAACGCCTCCCCTGCCCTCCTTCGTCCCGACGGGTCACCGCTGCGCGTGCTCGTGGTCGACGACGAGCAAATGCTCACCGACCTGCTGTCGATGGCTCTGCGCATGGAGGGCTGGGAGGTGCGCGCCGCGGGATCGGGCTTCGAGGCGCTGCAGGCAGCGCGGGAGTTCGCCCCCGACGCGATGGTGCTCGACGTCATGATGCCCGACCTCGACGGCATGGCTGTGCTGCAGCGGTTGCGCCAGTCGGGCGACGACGTGCCGGTGCTCTTCCTCACCGCGAAGGACGCCGTGAGCGACCGGGTCGCGGGGCTCACGGCGGGTGGCGACGACTACGTCACCAAGCCGTTCTCGCTGGAAGAGGTCGTGGCGCGCCTTCGCGGACTCATGCGCCGCGCGGGCACCGCCCATGCCTCGGGTGCCGAGCCGATCCTGCGCGTGGCCGATCTCACGCTCAACGAGGACAGTCACGAGGTCGAGCGCGGCGGTGACGAGATCGACCTCACCGCGACCGAGTTCGAACTGCTCCGCTACCTCATGCGCAATCAGCGCCGCGTCGTGTCGAAGGCGCAGATCCTCGACCGCGTCTGGAACTACGACTTCGGCGGCCGGTCCAGCGTCGTCGAGCTGTACATCTCGTACCTGCGCAAGAAGATAGATCAGGGTCGCGAGCCGCTCATCCACACGGTGCGAGGAGTCGGCTACATGATCAAGGCACCGTCATGACCGACCCGCGCGGCGACGCGTCCGCGCAGCCGTCGGCGCCGGCCGCCGCGCCGGTGCTCGCCGCCGGGGCCGATCCGGTCCCGAGCGACGCCGCTGCCGACGCCGACGCCACTGCCGCCACTGCCGAACCCACCGCCGCCGACACGACCCGGGCGGATGGCTCGGCCGCGGCATCCGCTCGCCGCCCCTGGACTCTGCAGCGCAAGCTGATCGTGACCGTCGTCGCGATCACCTCGTTCATCATGGTGCTGGTCGGCGTCGCGACGAGCGCGATCCTCGGCGGCGTGCTCGAGGACGGCCTCAACAGCCGGGTCACCAGTGCCGCCGAGCGTACCGCCGTGCTGGTGCGCGGCTACATCGCCCAGGGCTGGACGGCGCAGGAGATCCTCGAGGAGCAGCCCCAGCAGCCCGGGTTCCTGCTCGCGATCCAGACGCCCCCGGACGCCCCGACGGCGGCCGTGGTGGACTCCGACACCACCGTGACGGAGCTCACCGAAGACCAGATCGGCGACCTCGCCGACGGCCTGCGCAGCGAGACGCCCTCGGTCGTGACGATCGACGGGCTCGGCAGCTTCCGTGTCGAAGGGCAGCCCAGCGGTGCGTCGGTGGTCGTCGTCGGCATCTCCCGTGACGAGGTCGCGAGCTCGATCGGCCGGATGCTCACCACGATCGGGCTCCTCACCGCAGGCGGCCTCATCCTCCTCGCCCTCGCGACGGCCTGGACGATCCGCGCCGGCCTCGCGCCGCTGCGCGCCGTGGCGGCGACCGCCGAGCGCGTGTCGGCGCTCCCCCTCGATCAGGGCGAGGTGTCGATCCCCGAGCGCGTGCCCGCCCACCAGGCCGACCCGCGCACCGAGGTCGGGCGGGTCGGCGAGGCGCTGAACACCCTGCTCGATCATGTCGGCACGTCGCTCACCGCGCGTCAGCGCAACGAGGAGCGCATGCGCACCTTCGTCGCCGACGCCAGCCACGAGCTGCGCACGCCGCTCGCCTCGATCCGGGGATACTCGGAGCTCTCACTGCGCGCCCTGTCGAAGGACCACGGAGTCGCGACGATCGAGACGACCGAGTCCTCGCTCGAGCGCATCCAGGCGCAGTCGCTGCGCATGACGCGCCTCGTCGAGGATCTGCTGCTCCTGGCTCGCCTGGACGAAGGCCAGGAGCTCGTCTACGGGGCCGTCGACCTCACGCGGCTCGCGCTCGAGGCCGTCGGTGACGCGCGGCCGGCGGGTCCCGACCACACCTGGGTGCTCGAGCTCGCGGATGAGCCGGTCCAGGTGGCCGGCGACGCCGGGCGCCTGCACCAGGTGGTCGCGAACCTGCTCGCCAACGCCCGCACCCACACGCCCGAGGGCACGACGGTCACCGTCGGCGTGGAGCGCGACGGCGGTACGGCGGTGCTGCGCGTGCACGACGACGGGCCGGGCATCGACCCCGCGCTCCGCGACGAGCTCTTCGAGCGCTTCTCGCGCGCCGACCGGTCGCGTGCACGCCAGACCGGTGGCACGGGCTTGGGGCTGTCGATCGCCCGCGCCATCGTCGACGCCCACGGCGGCTCGATCACCGTCGAGAGCGAACCCGGCTCGACGACCTTCGAGGTGCGCCTTCCCGCGCGCCCCCGCGACCCCGGGGCCGCCGCGGGCGACGCGTAGCCCGCGGCCCGCGGCATCCCCCACCCCTACTCCCCCTTCACCCGCGGGGCTCAGTATCCGCTGAAGGCGTCGGTCGTGATCGAGCGGGCGCGCTCGAGGGCAGGCGAGAGGTCCGCGATCAGCCCGGCCGGACCCGAGATGTACGCGTGGCGGGACGCGATGTCGGGCACGACGCGCATGAGGCCCTCGGCATCGAGCCGCACGCCGCGCGCCCACATCCAGTTCGCAGGAAGATCGGCGGGGCGGTCGCGCGTGAAGACGATCACGGGGATGCCGGATGCCTCGATGTCTTCGCGGTACGCGAGCTCCGACGCGTCCGACGCGACGTAGACGAGGATGATGTCGCGCTCCTCGCCCGCCGCCCGCACGTGGCGCAGCTGCGACACGAACGGCGTGACGCCGATGCCCGCCGCCACCATCAGGAGAGGAGCCGCCGCGCGCTTGGGCAGCACGAAGTCGCCCCACACGCCGGTGATCGCGAGGCGCTGCCCTTCGGCGACCTGCGCGAGGGCCTTCTTGTACGAGCTCTGCGGTTTGGCCGACGCGGCGGTGTTCTCCTTGAAGGCGACGCGCAGCTCGGGGAGGTCGTCGGGTGCCGATGCGATGCTGAACTCGCGTCGCGTGCCGCGCGCGTCGGGGTGCGCGTGCGGCACCTCGAGCTCGAGGTACTGGCCCGGCACGAACGAGAGCCGGTCGTGCACGCGGAACGTCAGCTCGCGGACGGTCGGCGTCCGGTCGGCGCGAGACGCGAGGGTGAGGCGCACCGCCGTGCGCACCGCGAACGCGAACGCGATGGCGTTGCCGATGAGCAGCGCGCGCTCCTGTCCGAGCGAGATCTCGCCGAGCGGGATCGGCCAGCCCGCGAGCACGCCGACGATGCCGGCGACGGTGAACTGCTGCCACCGGCGCGGTGGGAGGGTCAGCGGTTCGGACAGCATGAACGCCCCGAGGAACAGGAAGGGCGACGACCACAGGATCTGCCAGAACACGGCCATCGCGTCGACGTCGAGCCCCGCAGCCTGCGACTGGGCGGCGGTGCGCAGCACGGCGATCGCGACGGCGGCGACGAGGAACACCGCCACCACGCGCAGCTTCTCGGTGCGCCACAGCACCGCCAGTCCGAGCACGATGACAGGGCCGGCGAGGGCCGGCGTGCCGACCCACCACGACGACGCGCCCAGGTCGGGCCAGGCGATGCTCAGCAGCGTGAGCACGGTCGCGCCCACCGCCGCGGGGTTGAAGATGTGCCGGCCGCGCCACGCGAGGACGTACTTGGAGAGGGATGCCGCGGCCCCCGCGATCGCGATGCCGGCGAGGCCGGCCACCTCGATCGTCGGGCGCAGGACGAACAGCAGGATGTGCGCGGTGATCAGCGACGACTCGATACGCCACGGGAGATGCAGGATGCGCTGGGCCGTGGCATCCACTCCCCCGCACACGATCGAGAGCACCGCGAGCGTCACGATCAGCTCCAGGGGATCCGGGCCGACGAGGTCGAAGAACGACAGCGCGAACGCGATGACGGCAAGGGTCGCGAGGGCGACGTACACGACGCGGTACATCGAGACGCGCCCGAGGAGGGCGAAGACGCGGTTCCAGAGGGAGGTGAGCGAGGTGATCACGTCACACCACCGGGAGGCGCTCGTGGGCACCGGACGGCAGGATGACGCGGATGCCGTCTCCCGGCCTCACCACGCCGCCGGACACGACGACCGACATGACGCCCGTCAGACGCACGGTCTCACCCTCGTCGTCCACGTATACGAGCTCCTTCATCAGTCCCTTCGAGAGGCCGTTGATCTGCGAGCACGGATTGCGCAGCCCGGTGATCTCGACCACCGCCCCCTCGCCGATCTCCAATCGCGTGCCGCGCGGGAGCCCCAGCAGATCCACACCGACGGTCGTGATGTTCTCACCCAGCGCGCCAGGCTCGACGCCGTGCCCTCGCTCGGCCATGAGGTCGAACAGCTCGGAGTGGATCAGGTGCACCTGACGCAGGTTCGGGCTCGAGGGGTCGCGTCTGACCCGCGAGAGGTGCTGCACCGTCGCGCCCGCATGCGCGTCGCCTTCCACGCCGTAGCCGGCGATGAGGGTGATCTCGTCGTGGGTGGGCTTGCTGAAGCGATGCGCATGGTCGCGCGCGACGGCGAGGACCTGTGCGGAGGTTGGCGACGGAGTCACCTCTCCACGCTAGCCTCTCGCGTGAACAGGTCGGCACCGCACCCGGGCGACCACTCCACGCGCCCGTCGGTGGTCATGCGCACCCACTCGACGCCCCATGCGTGCGCGAGCCGCGGGCCGCCGTCGAAGAAGAGCGCCGTCGCGATGGCATCCGCCCGCATCGCCGTCGCCGCCACGGCCCACGTGGCCGCGACCGTCCTCACAGGCGTGCCGGTGCGCGCGTCGAGCACGTGGTGAAGGCCGTCGCCCCAGGCACGCCGGTTGACCGCCGATGCGCAGAGTGCGGCATCCGCCACCTGCCACACGCCGATCGCGCGCAGGTCGTCGAACGGGTGCTCGAGTCCGATGCGCTGCGGTGCACCGCGGACAGCGATGTCTCCCCCGGCGTCGACGACGATCGATCCGTCGACGGCATCCGCCAGCTCGGCGGCCACGAGGTCGACGAGCCGACCTTTGCCGAGGGCGCCCACGTCGATCACCGCGGGGCGATGGAGGGTGAGGATGCCGCGGTCCCAGGTCAGCGCCTCCGTCCAGTCCGCCGGGGCGGCGACCGGCTCACTCGCCGTGAGGGCATAGTCCGCGCCGTAGCCGAGCCGCTCGAGCGACCGGCCGACGAGCGGGTTCACTGCTCCGGAGGTGGCCGCCGACAGCTCGGCGTAGGCGTCGAGCATCGCGGCGGCATCCGTCGGCGCGGTGACCGAGCCGCCGGCTGCACCGAGTTCCGAGACGGTCGAATCGGGGCGGAACCGCGACCACTCCGCGTCGAAGCGCTCGACGAGAGCGAGCACGTGGCGGCGCACGGCACCGCCGAGCGGCTCGTCGGTGACGACCTCCCACCCCGTGCCGATCGCATCGAAACGCCACGGGACGACGGCCGGGTGTGCCGGCTTCGAGCCGGGCATGTCACGCGGCCGCTTCGGCCTTGATCGTCTCGATCGCCTGATTGAACCCGCCGCTCGTGAGGGACGACCCGGCGACGCGGCTGACCGAGATCTCGTCGATGTCCCTGCCGACCACGACGTCGGAGATGCCGCCGATGAACTCGCCCTGGTACTTCTCGGACTCCGATTTCTGCGGATCGCCCACGACCTCGACGGCGGTGATCACGTCGTCCTCGAGCGTCACGGTGACCGAGATCTGCTCGACGCTCTCGGGGGTCTGGTAGCCCCCCACCGCGGTGTAGGTGCCGTCGGCGTACGTGCCTCCGCCGCCGGTGCCGCCGACCGCGCCGTTCGAGCCGTTCCCGGTGTCGGCGGTGTCGCCGTTCTGGCCGGTGGTGGCGGCCGGAGCGCATCCAGCGAGGACGACGGCGCCGGCGACCCCCACGAGGGCCGCCGCGACGCGGACGCGGGCGGTCTGGCGGGATGCGGGGGGACGGATCATGGTGGTCCTTCTTCTGCCGGGCCTCGGGCGGGGGTGCACCCCAAACGGTAGCGACTGCGTCCCTGCATCATCGCGGCGTTCGCTATGAGTCACCTCCGAGGAAGGGTGCGGCGCCGGAGGGCCTTGATGCCCTCCACGGCCAGGAAGACGGCGATCGACAGCACCACCGGGAGCACCCACGACGAGGCCGCGAGAGGTCGCGACCCGAACAGGTCGTTCATGAACGGGACGTACGTGTAGAACAGCTGCAGCGCGACGAGCGCGAGCGCGGACCACCAGACGACGCGGTTGCCGCGCAGAACGTCGGGCGTGAGGCTCGACATCCGGAGGAATCGGCAGTTGAGCAGGTAGGCGAGCTGACCGAGCGCGAGCATGGCGACGGCCTCGGTGCGGGCGTAGGCGAGCTCTGCGCCGCCGGCGAGCGCGGCGGCGAACACGCCCAGCGTCACCCCGCCGATCAGCAGCGAAACCGCGAGCACGAGCCCGATCTCGCGGCGGTCGATGAGAGGACCGCCGGGAGTCCTCGGCGGGCGGGTCATGATCCCTTTCTCGGCAGGCTCGTACGCCAGGGCGAGCGACAGCGTGATCGCGGTGACCATGTTGATCCACAGCACCTGCACCGGCGTGAGCGGGAGGGTGAAGCCGAACACCACGGCGACGAGGATCACCAGCGACTGCGCGCCGTTCGTCGGGAGCAGGAAGACGACCGACTTGCGCAGGTTGTCGTAGATCCGGCGTCCTTCGCGCACCGCGGAGCGGATCGTGGCGAAGTTGTCGTCGGCGAGGACGATCTCGGCGGCCTCTTTGGTGGCCTCGGTGCCCTTGATCCCCATCGCGATGCCGACGTTCGCCCGCGTGAGGGCGGGCGCGTCGTTGACGCCATCACCCGTCATCGCCACGACTTCGTCGTGCGCCTGCAGCGCGCGCACGATGCGGATCTTGTGCTCGGGGCTGGCCCGCGCGTACACGTCGACGTCGCGCACCACCTCCTTGAGCTGCTCCTGGCTCATGGCCTCGAGCTCCGCGCCGGTGAGCACGGAGACCTCGTCGTCGTGGGCGAGGCCGAGGTCACGGCTGATCGCGACCGCGGTGCCCGCGTGGTCGCCGGTGATCATCTTCACGCTGATGCCCGCGGCGTGGCAGTCGGCGATCGCCTCCACCGCTTCGGGGCGAGGCGGATCGAGGATGCCCCACACCCCGAGGAACTCCAGGTCGTCGAGGTCGTCGACCGCCAGCGCGCCCATGTCCGCCGGCACCGGACGGCGGGCCGCCGCGAGCACGCGCAGGCCGCTTCGGCCGAGGTCGTCGATCACGGACTCCCACAGTCGGATGTCGAGAGCCTCCGGGCCCGCCACACCGCGCTGACGCGTCGAGCGGTCGAGCAGTCGGTCGGGGGCGCCCTTCACCAGGATCGCGCGCGACCCCTCCGCGCCCTCGTTGAGGGTGGCCATGAACTTGTTCGCCGAATCGAACGGCACGACGGCGACGCGGGCGCTGCCGGCGGACTTCACGCCGCCCTTCATGGCGACCACCTTGAGCGCCCCCTCCGTCGGCTCGCCGACGAGTGCCCAGCGGCGCGTACCCGGGGTCGAGTCGTCGGCGACGATGTGCGCGTCGTTGCAGAGGGTCGCCACACCGAGGATCGCGGCGAGGTCGCGGCCGTCGCCGGCGGTCCCGCGCGGCCGGATCTCGCCCTCCGGGTCGTATCCGAGCCCCGTGACGTCGTAGGAGCCCAGCGGCGTGACGATGCGCTCCACCGTCATCTCGTTCTTCGTGAGAGTGCCGGTCTTGTCGGAGCAGATCGTCGTGACCGAGCCCAGCGTCTCGACGGCGGGGAGCTTGCGGGTGATCGCATTGCGCCGCGCCATCTGCTGCACGCCGATCGCGAGGGTGATCGTCACGAGCGCGGGCAGCCCCTCGGGGATCGCGGCGACCGCGAAGCCGATCGCCGCGGAGATCAGCTCGTCGAACGGCATGGCATGCAGGAACCGGCCGATCGCGAGCATGATCGCGGCCATTCCCAGGATCACGAGGGTGAGGACACGGCCGAACGAGTCGAGCTGCTTCGTCAGCGGGGTGTCGAGCGACCCCGCCTCGCCGACGAGGGTCTGGATCCTGCCGATCTCGGTGCGCTCGCCGGTCGCCGTCACGATGCCACGTCCCTGACCGGCCGAGACGATCGTCCCCGAGAACGCCATCGACGCGCGATCCCCCACGCCGGCGTCGGCCGCGACAGGATCCGTGTGCTTCGACGACGGCACCGACTCGCCGGTGAGCGCGGCTTCCTCGACGCGCAGCTGGAAGGCCTCGAAGAGGCGGAGATCGGCGGGAACCTTGTCGCCGGGCATGAGGCGCACGACGTCGCCCGGAACGAGGTCGGCGGCGGGCGCCGTCGCCCATGCGCCGTCGCGGCGCACGCGGGCGTCGGCGGACAGCATCCCGCGGATGCCTGCGAGAGCCTTCTCGGCGCGACCTTCCTGCACGAAGCCGATCACGGCATTGATGATGGCGACGGCCATGATGACCCAGAACTCGAGCCAGTCCGCCATGATCGCCTTGATCACTGCGGCGCCGAGCAGGATGTAGATCAGGGTGTCGTTGAAGTGCGCGAGGAAGCGCAGGATCGGATGCGTGCGCCGGGGCTCGGGCAGGAGGTTCGGCCCGACCTCACGCAGCCGGCCGGCCGCGGCATCCGACGACAGTCCTGCGGTCCCGGTCGCGAGTGCCGTCTCGACCTCGCCGACCGGCAGCGAGTGCGGGCGCTCGACGCGGTACTCGCCGACCGCCCGCGGCTCGCCCATGGGTCGGCTCAGGCCGCCCCGTCGAACATGCTCGTGACGGAGCCGTCCTCGAAGACCTCGTGGATCGCCCGCGCGAGCAGCGGTGCGATCGGAAGAACCGTCAGGCTCGGGAAGCGCTTCTCGTCGGGGATGGGGATCGTGTCGGTGACGACGACCTCGTCGATGGCGTCGCTCTGCAGGCGCTGCGCTGCGGGATCGCTGAAGATGGGGTGCGTCGCGGCCACGATGACGCGCACCGCGCCGTTCGCCTTGAGGGCCTCGGCGGCCTTCACGATCGTGCCGCCGGTGTCGATCATGTCGTCGACGAGCAGGCAGACTCGGCCATCGACGTCACCGACGATCTCGTTGACCGTGACCTGGTTGGCGACGTTGGGGTCGCGACGCTTGTGGATGATCGCCAGCGGGGCGCCGAGACTGTCGGACCACGTATCGGCGACGCGCACCCGTCCGGTGTCGGGCGAGACCACGGTCAGCTTCTCGCGGTCCTCCGGCGAGAGCGTCTGCTGGAAGTACTCGAGCAGCACCGGCTTGGCGAAGAGGTGGTCGACCGGGCCGTCGAAGAATCCCTGGATCTGGGCGGCGTGCAGGTCGACGCTCATGACGCGGTCGGCGCCGGCGGTCTTGAGCAGGTCGGCGACCAGGCGTGCACTGATCGGCTCGCGGCCGCGGCCCTTCTTGTCCTGGCGCGAATACGGGTAGTACGGCGCCACCACGGTGATGCGCTTCGCGCTCGCCCGCTTGGCGGCGTCGAGCATGATGAGCGTCTCCATGAGCCACTCGTTGACCGGCGGGCCGAAGCTCTGGATCAGGAAGAAGTCGCACCCGCGGATCGACACCTCGAAGCGGGTGAGGATCTCACCCGAGGCGAAGGTGCGGTATTCGGTGGGGACCAGCTCTGTGCCGAGCTGTGCGGCGACGTCGGTCGCCAGGGCGGGGTGCGAGCTGCCGCGCGCGACGACGAGGCGCTTCTTGGTCTTGGCGACCAGTCCGGGCGCGATGTCCTTCTCGCGGTCGAGCTCAACGGTCTTCTTCTTGCGCCCCATCGTCCGCCTTCTGTGCGGACCGAGCCTTGGCGGCGACATCCGCCGCTCCGGTTCCCGGTCTGTTCTTCTCGACCCACCCCTCGACGTTGCGCTGAGGGGCCACGCTGAGAGCAAGGGCACCGGCGGGAACATCCTTGCGGATGACCGCCCCGGCCCCGGTCTTCGCGCCATCTCCGATCCTAACGGGCGCGACGAAGACGTTGTGCGAGCCGGTGTGCACCTCGTCGCCGATCTCGGTGCGGTGCTTCGTCAGGTCGTCGTAGTTCGCGGTGATCGCGCCGGCGCCGAGGTTGACCCCCGTCCCGATGGTCGTATCGCCGATGTACGACAGGTGGGGCACCTTGCTGCGCTCGCCGATCGTGGAGTTCTTGGTCTCGACGAAGGTGCCGATCTTCCCCTTGTCGCCGAGGTACGTGCCCGGGCGCAGGTACGCGAACGGCCCGACGTTGGCGCCCGCGCCGATCACCGCGAGCGTCGCGTCCGTGCGCGTGACGACGGCGTTCTCGCCGACCTCGCAGGTCACGAGGCTCGTGTCCGGGCCGATCATCGCGCCCGCGCCGACCGAGGTCGCCCGCAGCAGGTGCGTGTTCGGCAGCACCGTGACGTCGGCGGCCAGCGTCACGTCGACGTCGATCCAGGTCGTGGCCGGGTCGAGGATCGTCACGCCCTCGAGCTGCCAGCGGCGCACCGTGCGTGCGTTGAGCAGCCGCGCCGCCTCCGAGAGCTGGACGCGATCGTTCACACCCAGCGCCGCGGCGGCGTCGGGCGCTGCCGCAGCGGCGACGACGAGACGCGAGTCGCGCAGCAGCGCGACGACGTCGGTGAGGTACTTCTCGCCCTGGGCGTTGGCGGTGCCCACGTGCGACAGGTGGGCGCGCAGCGCCTCCACCTCGAACACGTAGACGCCCGCGTTGATCTCGTGAACGGATGCCTCGTCCTCGGTGGCGTCCTTCTGCTCGACGATGCGCATGACCGAGCCGTCGGCGTCGCGGATGATCCGGCCGTACCCGGTGGCGTCGTCGAGCACGGCGCTGAGCACCGTGGCAGCGGCCGCACCCGCGCGGTGCGCGGCCACGAGGGAGGCGAGCGTGTCGGCCTCCAGCAGCGGCACGTCGCCACTCAGCACGAGCACGTCACCCGCGAAGTCGTCGAGCGCGTCGAGCGCCAGCTCGACGGCGCGGCCGGTGCCCGGCACCTCGTCCTGGTCGACGACGACGACGCCGGGCGCCGCGTCGACGACCGCGCCCGCGACGAGGTCGCGCTCGTGGCGCACGACGACGACCACCCGCTCCGGGCCGAGTGCGAGGGCCGTGTCGATCACGTGACCCACGAGCGGGCGTCCGCCGATGCGGTGCAGCACCTTGGGCGTGCTCGACTTCATGCGCGTGCCCTGGCCGGCGGCCAGCACGATCACGGCGAGACTGCGGTCGTCGTTGTTGTGGGTCATGCTCCGCCGCCAGGATTCGAACCTGGGCCTCACAGCTCCAAAGGCTGTCGTGCTGCCGTTACACCACGGCGGATCGCCGCGCTCCGCGGCCGTCGTCAAGTCTGCCAGACCCGTCCGCGCGCGCCCGCCCCGGGTGTCTGCGCGCGGGCGTCACAGGCGCGCCCTGCGGGACCTCGATAATGGGGGGATGGCCAAGGAGACCGACGAGGTCGATCGCATCGTGCAGGCGTGGGTCGCACAGCGACCCGACCTCGACTTCTCGCCGCTCGAGGTGCTCTCGCGCGTCGACCGCCTGTCGCGACACCTCGACCGCGCGCGACGCGACGCGTTCCGCCGCAGCGACCTCGAACCGTGGGAGTGGGACGTGCTGTCGGCGCTGCGCCGCGCCGGGGAGCCGTTCCAGCTCAGCCCGAAGCAGCTCCTGCAGCAGACGCTGGTGTCGAGCGGCACGATGACCAACCGGATCGACCGGCTCGTCGGACGCCGTCTCGTGCACCGCGTGGCGGACCCCGACGACGGGCGCAGCATCCTGGTCACCCTCACCGGTGAAGGCAAGACGCGGGTGGATGCCGCGATCACGCGGCTGGTCGACGCCGAAGCGCTGCTCCTGGCCACGCTGTCGCGCAGCGACCGCGACCGGCTCGCCGGCCTCCTGCGCAAGCTGAGCCTCGGCTTCGACGTCTGAGGCCGGTCAGCCGAGCTGCTCGGTGAGCTCGAACCAGCGCAGTTCGACGTCGTCCCGCTCGGACTCCAGCTCGCCGATCTTCGCCATCTCGGCGCCGAGCCCGACGTAGTCGGACTGGTCGTGGTCGGCCAGCGCCGTGCGCGCCTTCGTGATCTGCGCCTCGAGCTTCTCGAGCCGGCGCTCGAGCGCCGTGATCTCCTTCTGCGCGACGCGCAGCTCGGCCCCGCTGAGCGCCGGGGTGGACGGTGCCGCGGCGGGCGCGGCATCCGTCGCCCTCCCTCCCGTCGACGCCGCCGCACGCTCACGCTCACGCAGCCGCAGGTACTCGTCGACCCCGCCGGGCAGATGGCGCAGGTGACCGCCGAGGATGGCGTACTGCTGGTCGGTGACGCGCTCGATGAAGTAGCGGTCGTGCGAGACGACGAGGAGCGTGCCCGGCCACGTGTCGAGGAGATCCTCCATCGCGGCGAGCATGTCGGTGTCGAGGTCGTTGGTCGGCTCGTCGAGGATCAGCACGTTCGGCTGCTCGAGCAGGATCAGCAGCAGCTGAAGACGACGCTTCTGGCCGCCCGAGAGGTCCTTCACCGGCGTGGAGAGCTGGGCGCTCGCGAACCCCATGCGCTCGAGGAGCTGACCGGGGGTGAGCTCCTGGGCCTTGGATCCGCTGCCGAAGCTGTAGGTCGTGCGCAGACGGGCGATCACGACGCGCACCGGGTCGTCGAGGTGTTCTTCGAGCTCGTCCAGGCGCTGCGTCAGGGTGGCGACCTGCACGGTCTTGCCGCGCTTGACCCGACCCGACGTGGGCTCGACGTCGCCCGAGACGAGGCCGAGGAGGGTGGACTTGCCCGCGCCGTTGACGCCGAGGATGCCGGTGCGCTCGCCGGGCGCGATGCGCCACTCGACGGGGTGGAGCACTTCGCGGTCCGGCCCGCCGTCGAGCGCCGGGTAGCTGACCGACGCGTCGAGCAGGTCGACGACGTCCTTGCCGAGCCGGGTGACGGCGAGGGATTGGAGTTCGGTCTTGTCGCGGATCTCGGGCACGTCCGCGATGAGCGCGTTGGCCGCGTCGATGCGGAACTTCGGCTTCGACGTGCGCGCCGGAGCTCCGCGACGCAGCCAGGCGAGCTCCTTGCGCGCGAGGTTCTGCCGGCGCGCCTCGATCGCCGCCGCCTGCCGGTCGCGCTCGACGCGCTGCAGGATGTAGGCCGCATAGCCGCCCTCGAAGGGCTCGACGATGCGGTCGTGCACCTCCCACGTGCGGGTGCAGACCTCGTCGAGGAACCACCGGTCGTGCGTCACGACCAGCAGTCCGCCCTGGTTCGACGACCACCGGCGCTGGAGATGCTCGGCCAGCCAGGCGATCGCCTCGACGTCGAGGTGGTTCGTCGGCTCGTCGAGGAAGATGACGTCGTGGTCGCCGGTGAGGAGCGCGGCGAGGGCGACCCGCCGGCGCTGACCGCCCGAGAGGCCGGTCACCGGGCCATCCCAGTCGAGCCCTTCCAGCAGCCCCGCGATCACGTCGCGCGTGCGCGCATCGCCCGCCCAGTCGTGCTCGGCGCGATCGCCCACCACCGCCTGCGCGATGGTCAGCGAGTCGTCGAGCGTGTCGGCCTGATCGAGCACGCCGACCCGCACGCCGCTGCGCACGGTGACGCGTCCGGAGTCGGGCTCGAGGCGTCCCGCGAGCATCGCCAGCAGGCTCGACTTGCCGTCGCCGTTGCGGCCGACGATGCCGATGCGGTCGCCCTCGTCGACGCCCAGCGAGACGCCGTCGAAGACGACCTTGGTCGGGAACTCCAGGTGCAGGGCCTCGGCCCCCAGAAGATGTGCCATGTCTCCTCAAGGCTAGGCGAGCGCCGGCGTCTCCGAGCACGCGCTCCCGCGACGCCGCCCGGGGCGGGCGTCAGTACCAGATGCTCAGCCGTGGTGCGACGTGCCACGAGAACACGCGTGCGGCAGCCGCCGCATCCGTCGACCGCACCCGGCCCGCGGCGGCCAGCGTCGCGAGCGACACTCCGCCGAGGTACGCCGCGGAGAGCTCCTCGATGCCGAGCGACACCTCGACGGCGCCGTCGGGCGCTGCAGCACCGTCGGACCGGGTGCTCACCGTGCCGCGACCGTCGTCGTCGGCCGACAGGAGGAAGCGGCCGCCCGCATGCCCCAGCACGTCGGTCACGTCGAGGACGAGCGTGCCGGGTGCCCCGTAGCGGCGCGCCTCGAGCGCGGCCGGAACGTCGAGGATGCGGACGTACTGGTGGTCGCGCAGGGTGACCGTCGCAGCCCGCTGGTCGGCGATCATCCACCGCAGGGGCTCGTCGACCGACAGCTCGCCGGCGTTCACCTCGGCCACCAGGTCGAGCTCGAGCAGGAAGCGCCACAGCGCCGCGTACGCGTCGTCGGTCTCGGCCAGCAGATACCCGACGTGCACGCTCGCCTTGGTGAAGTCGTCGTGGTTCTCCTTCACGGTGTACACCGCGACCCCGCGCACCTCTCCGGACGCGTCGGCGTACTGAACGGCGCGCTTCTCGCCCGCCTTCTCGGCCGTGGGGCTGGTTCCGGCGAAGCCGTCCCAGAAGCCGCCCTGCACGTCGATCTCGCCTGCGACGCTGAGCCGCACGCGCTCGTGCAGCGGCGCCACGAGCTCGCGGAACCGCTGGCGCGGGATGAAGTCGACCCGGCCGTCGGGGCGCGGGCCGATCCACGTCGCGCGCTTCGTCTCGATGCGCCACGACGCGCTGGCCGCCGCCGGAGCGAAGCCGTAACGGCCGTAGAGCGTCGACTCGCTGACGGTGAGCATGGCCAGCGGCGCGCCTGCGGAGACCGCGGCGCCGAGCTCGCCCTCGAGCATCGCGCGCGCGATGCCGCGGCGGCGGTGCGTGGGGGCCACGGTGACCGCCGAGATCGCGCAGGACGGCAGCGCGGCGCCGCCCGGCACCGTGAGCTGCCCGATCCACGAGGCGATCGTGCCGACCGGGGCGTCGGCGACGGGCGCCGCCGAGTCGTAGACGCCCGTCACGCGGCGGTAGGCGCTGCGCTCCCGGCTCGACGCGACCTGTTCATCGCTGCGCTCGCCGTCCTGGAACCCGCGCGCCACCGACTGGAGCCACTGCGGGTAGTCGTCGCCCGCCACGGGCACCAGGCGGTAATCGAGCCCGTTCTCGGCGAGCCGGGCGCGCGAGCGCTCGTTCACGGGCGCCACCGGGTAGGCCGCGGCATCCACCGTCGTCGAGTCGGCATCGCGCCGGGTGTCGGTGTCGAACGTCATCGTCGTTCCTTCCATCGAAATCGTCTGGGGAGCTTTCGCGGCACGCTCAGCCGATGACACGGGCGCCGGCGACGGGCCCGTGCACGTGCAGGGCCTCGAGGCCGGCGGCCGAGAGCGTCACCTGCAGCTCGAGCGCCGACTCGGGATCGCCGGTCAGGAACGCCAGCGTAGGGCCCGACCCCGACACGAGCCCCGCAAGGGCGCCCGAGCGCTCCCCCAGCTCGAGCGCGGCGCGCAGCTCGGGCCGGAGCGAGAGGGCCGCAGCCTGCAGGTCGTTGCGGACCTGCTCCGCAAGCGCAGCCGGGTCGCCTGCCCGGAGCGCGTGGAGCACGCCCGTGTCGACATCGGGCGCGCGCCCGCTCACGTTGATGTCGTTCTCCGCGCGCAGGGTGTCGAGGTGCGCATACACCTCAGGAGTCGAAAGGCCCTCCGACGACGGCACGACGACCCAGTCGAACCGGCCCTGCGCGAGGGCGGGGCTCAGCTGATCGCCTCGACCCGTGCCGATCGCCGTCCCGCCCATCAGCGCGAACGGCACATCGGCCCCGAGCCGCGCGGCGAGCTTGTGCAGTTCAGCGGTGCCGAGCTCGCCACCCCAGAGCGCATCGCATGCGACCAGCGCAGCCGCGGCATCCGCTGATCCGCCGCCCATGCCGCCTGCCACCGGCACGTTCTTCACGATGTCGAGGTGCACGCCCCCGCGGTGGCCGATGCGCTGCGCGACCATGCGCGCCGCACGCACCGCGAGGTTGCGATCGTCGGCGGGCACGCCCTCGACGTCGACCGTGCCCGAGACCGTCGCCGTGAAGTCGTCGGCGGGCGAAGCCCAGACGTTCTCGTACAGCGAGACCGCCTGGTACGCCGAGGCGACGTCATGGTAGCCGTCCTCCTGCACGCCGCCCACCTCGAAGAACAGGTTGAGCTTCCCGGGCGCGCGCACATGGACGCGGTCGGTGACGACGGCTTCGCTCACGAGGTCGCCGACCTCGCCCACAGGTCGACGTCGATGCCGTCGGAGAGGGCATCGATCTGCTCGAGCTCCTCCGTCGTGAAGCCGGGCCCGTTGAGCGCCGCAAGGTTCTCGTCGAGCTGCGCGGGACGCGACGCCCCGATCAGCGCGGACGTGACCACGGGGTCGCGCAGCACCCACTGGATCGCCATCTGGGCCAGCGTCTGGCCGCGCTCCTTCGCGATCACGTCGAGACCGCGCAGCTTCGCCAGCCCGTTCTCCGACAGGGCGCCGTCGGGCATCGACGAGCGCTGCTGCGCGCGCTGGGCGGGCCCGTCGCCGAGGTACTTGTCGGTGAGGAGGCCCTGCGCGAGCGGTGTGAAGGCGATCGCGCCCATGCCCTCCTGCTTCAGCACGCCGGTCAGCCCGTCCTCGACCCAGCGATTGAGGATCGAGTACGCGGGCTGATGGATGACGAGGGGCGTGCCGAGTGAGCGGGCGACGGATGCCGCGACCGCCGTGCGCTCGGCGCTGTAGGACGAGATGCCGACGTAGAGCGCCTTGCCCTGACGCACCAGCGTGTCCAGCGCTCCAACGGTCTCCTCGATCGGCACGTCCGGGTCGACGCGGTGCGAGTAGAAGATGTCGACGTAGTCCACGCTCATCCGCCGGAGCGACTGCTCCGCGCTGGCCAGGACGTACTTGCGCGCACCGCCGTTGCCGTACGGGCCGTGCCACATGTCGTAGCCCGCCTTCGACGAGATGATGAGCTCGTCGCGGTAGCGGCCGAAGTCCTCGCGCATCATGCGGCCGAAGTTCGTCTCGGCCGAGCCGTAGGGCGGGCCGTAGTTGTTCGCCAGGTCGAAGTGCGTGATCCCCCGGTCGAACGCATGGCGCAGCAGAGCCCGCTGGTCGTCGAACGGGATGTTGTCGCCGAAGTTCCACCACAGGCCGAGCGAGATCGGGGGGAGCGTCAGGCCGGAGGTGCCGACGGGGCGGTAGGCGGCGCCGTCGTAGCGGTCGTCGGCGGCGGTGTAGGGGCGGTGGAGGTCTCCGCCGTTGGCACGGTATCGCTGCTCTTCGGTCACCGGTCAAGGCTAGCGGCGCATCGCCTCGACCGCAGGGGGTCGCAGGCATCGACGCGGGCCCACTCGCAGAGGCACATCGAGACGCCGCGTGTCAAGGGGCGTGCGCGGAAACGTGGCCGTAACGGACTGTGCTTACTGTGAGACTCGGGACCCGTGCGCCCGGTCCCGAAGAAGGAGGATCCCCTTGCCCCAGCTGTCCGTCGTGCCCACCCCTCAGGACACGTGGTCGACACTCCTCGGCCGCACCGACATCGCACTCCACGACGGCATCCTGCACGTCGTCCATGACGACGTCACGCCTGTGGAGGCCCGCACGGCCGACCTGCTCCTCGTCGCCGACACGCTCGAGGGAGCGGGCATCGGAGTGATGCTCATCCGGCACGGCCGATCCGTGCCGGCCATCGTCGTCGATCTCGCCGCGCGCGACGCCGCGCTGGCGGCGCTCGCCGGGCTCGGCGAGATCGAGCCGCTCTACGTCAAGCAGAAGGGCCGCCCCCTGCAACGCGCGACCGAGGTGGACGTGCCCCGCGGCGGACCCTCCGCCCTGCGCGTGTACCGGCCGCGCATCGCACGCACCGGCGGACTGCGCTACGGCTCCGCCCTCGGCGCCCGCGTCGAGTTCTGGCGATTCGGCACGGACCTCGTCGAGGCGCCGCACGACAACGCGTACACCCGCCGGCTGACGCCGGCTGACGATCTCTCGTTCACCCGGGTCGAGCGCTTCGGCCGCAGCTGGCGCACGATCTCAGGAATGTTCGACCTCCAGCCCCACGAGTTCTCGCAGGACGTCGACATCGTCTTCTCCTGGGTCGACGGCTCATCGAGCGACTTCCAGCGCCAGCGGGCGGCGCGCATGGCCGAGTACGTCGTCGGCGAGGGCGACGACGGGCCCGCACGCTACCGTCACATCGACGAACTGCGCTACGCCCTGCGCAGCGTGCACATGTACGCGCCGTGGGTGCGGCGCATCTTCATCGCGACCGACTCGCCCACGCCCGCATGGCTGCTCGATCACCCGAAGGTGACCGTCGTGCGCAGCGAGGAGTTCTTCGCCGACCCGTCGTCGCTGCCCACGCACAACTCGCACGCGGTCGAGGCGCAGCTGCACCGCATCCCCGGCCTCGCCGAGCACTTCCTCTATTCGAACGACGACATGTTCTTCGGCCGCCTCGTCGAGCCCGAGCTGTTCTTCACCCCGGCCGGCGTGACGAAATTCGTCGAGTGCGAGGTGCGCATCGGCTCCGGCGACCCTGCCGCGCACCGCAGCGGCCACGACAACGGGCTGCGGGTGAACCGAGCGCTCCTTCAGGACCGCTTCGGCCGCCGGATCGTGCGCGACCTGGAGCACTGCGCCACGCCGCTGCGGCGCAGCGTGATGGCCGAGCTCGAGGAGACGTTCCCCGACGACTTCGCGCGCACCGCGGCATCCCGATTCCGCTCCGCCACCGACATCTCGGTGACCAACAGCCTGTACCACTACTTCGCGCTCATGACCGGGCGCGCGGTGGCGACCAGGGAGCCCCGCACCCGCTACGTGCAGACCACGCTGGCGGCGTCGCTGCGGCGCATGGAGCGGCTCGCCAAGCGCACCGACGTCGACATGTTCTGCCTCAACGACGGCGGCGAGACCGAGGTCCCCGAGCAGCTGCGCACCCGCGTGGTGCGCGAGTCCCTCGACCGGATGTTCCCGGTCCGCGCGCCGTGGGAGCGCGACGAGCTCAGCGCGGCAGAGCGATCGGCTCGGTCGGCGCACCCCTCCGCACGTCGCTGAACGGGCCGACCCCGGCCAGCATCAGGCGCCGCTGCGCCTCTTCGGCGTCGATGTGCTCGAGCGTGCGCGGCACGTCGACCGGCACGACGGAGTGCACCACCGTGTCGTCGTAGAGGTGCACGAGGTTGAACGCCTGCGCGCCGTCCTGCGGACGGGTGCCGCCGGTCGGCACCGTGAGGTCCTGCGCGTAGCAGGTGGAGGAGGCGACCGACACCGGAATGCCGGCGAACGTGGCGAACGTCGAATAGTGCAGGTGGCCCGCGATGATCGCCCGCACATCGGTACCGCGCAGCACGTTCGCCAGCCGCGACTGGTCGCGAAGCTCGACGCTCGCCGCCAGCGGCAGCACGCTCGGCACGGGCGGGTGGTGCATCGCGAGGATCGTGCCGAGCGGCGCCGGGGTCTTCAGCACGTCGGCGAGCCACACGAGCTGCGCGTCCGCGAGCTCGCCGTGGTGGTGCCCGGGGACGGTCGAGTCCAGCGTGACGATCCGCAGCCCGTCGAGCTCATCGACGCGATCGACGGGCTCGGCATCGCCCAGCTCGTCCCACAGTGCGCGGCGGAAGGTCGCTCGATCGTCGTGGTTTCCCATCACCCAGATCACCCGGGCGCCGACGCGGGCCGCGAACGGCTCGACCAGCGCGCGCAGCTCGGCGTAGGCATCCCGCTCCCCCAGATCGGCGAGGTCCCCCGTGAAGACCACCGCGTCGGGGCGGACACCGCTCGCCTCGATGACGGCGAGCGCGCGGGACAGGCGCTCTGCGGCGTCGACCAGGTCGAACAGCCGGGACCCTCCGGCACGCAGGTGGGTGTCGCTGAGGTGCAGCAGGATCCGCTCGGGTGCCGGATACTCCGCGGTGCGCATCGGGTCATCTCCCCCGCCCTGCGGTCGAGTCAGGACTTGGCGGGAATGTTACCGGCGTGTTTCGAGCACCTGGGTAAGGCGCGGTGAACGCTGAGGGAAATCTAAGCTCGCAGCACGCGCGCGATGCGCACGAAGTCGTCGATCGACAGCTCCTCGCCGCGGGCGGTGGGCGCCACTCCGGCGGTTTCCAGGACAGCGGATGCCTCGGCCGCCGAACCACCGAGCACCCCGGCCAGCGCCTGCCGGAGCATCTTCCGGCGCTGCTGGAACGCGGCGTCCACGATCGCGAACGTGCGCCGGCGCTCGTCTTCGTCGCCGCGAGGGACGGCGTCGCGACGGAAGCCCACCAGGACGCTGTCGACGTTCGGCACGGGCCAGAAGACCTGACGCGACACCGTTCCGGCCAGTCGCCACGGTCCGTACCAGGCCGCCTTGACGCTCGGCGCGCCGTAGATCTTCGACCCGGGAGGGGCGGCGAGCCGCTCGCCGACCTCGGCCTGGACCATGACCACACCCCGCTCGAGGCCGGGGAAGGTCTCGAGGAAGTGCAGGAGCACCGGCACGCTCACGTTGTAGGGGAGATTGGCCACGAGCACCGTGGGGTCGCCCGGCAGTTCGCGGACGCGCAGCGCATCGGCGTCGACCACGGTGAGCGCACCGTCGGCGACGCCGTGTGCGGCGGCCGTGGCCGGCAGCCGCTCGGCGAGCCGGTGGTCGATCTCGACCGCCGTCACCGTGGCACCGGCCTCGAGGATCGCGAGCGTGAGTGACCCGAGCCCGGGGCCGACCTCGACCACCCGGTCGCCGGGCGCGACCTCCGCGACGTGCACGATCTTGCGGACCGTGTTGGCGTCGACGACGAAGTTCTGGCCCAGCTTCTTGGTCGGGGTGACGTCGAGGTCGGCGGCGAGCGCGCGGATCTCGGCGGCTCCGAGCAGGGACACGGGCATGGATTCACTGTACCCAGGCCGCGGTGCGGGACGTGCCGCGCGGAGGTGCTGCGAGCGGCGCGATAGCGCACGGGAGCGCACGGCGCACGTCCTTGACAGCCCCGCGGGCGGCGCGCCAGGGTGGGCGGACACGGGCGGTTCTCCTGTCGGGCTGCTCGAACGAGGAGGTTCGACATGAGCTCAGCCCCAGCATCCGGTTCCGACATCTCCGTACCGATCGCGCGTGTCGTCCTCGTGGCGGCGACGGCGGCACTCGGCGGCTTCCTCTTCGGTTTCGATACGGCGGTGATCAACGGCGCGGTGAGCGCGATCGGCGAGCAGTTCGCGGCCGGTCCGTTCCTGCTCGGCTTCTCGGTCGCCTCCGCCCTCATCGGCTGCGCGATCGGAGCCTGGTTCGCGGGGCGCATCGCCGACCGCTTCGGCCGTGTGCGCGTGATGCTCCTGGCCGCCGCGCTCTTCGTGATCAGCGCACTCGGATGCGGGTTCGCCTTCGGCATCTGGGACCTGTCGTTCTGGCGCATCGTGGGCGGTCTGGGCGTCGGCGCGGCATCCGTGATCGCGCCGGCGTACATCGCCGAGGTGTCTCCGCCCGAGCATCGCGGACGTCTGGGGTCGCTTCAGCAGATGGCGATCGTGATCGGCATCTTCGTCGCTCTTCTGACGGACGCCGCGATCGTCGCCGCAGCGGGCAGCGCGACGGCTCCGTGGCTGCTGGGGCTCGAGGCCTGGCGCTGGATGTTCCTGTCCGAGCTCGTCCCCGCCGTCATCTACGGACTCCTCGCCCTCACGATCCCCGAGTCGCCTCGCTACCTCATCGCGCGCGGCGAGATGAAGAAGGCGAAGGAGGTGCTCACCCGGTACGTCGGCGGCAACGTGGAGAAGACGTCGACCGACATCCTGAAGACGGTCGAGGGCAAGCCGGACCGCCCGCGCTTCTCCATCCTGCGAGGCTCGAAGTTCGGCCTGCTTCCCATCGTGTGGATCGGGATCGGGCTGTCGGTGCTGCAGCAGTTCACCGGCATCAACGTGATCTTCTACTACTCGTCCACGCTGTGGCAGGCGGTCGGCTTCACCGAGCAGGACTCCCTCACGATCACGGTCATCACTTCCGTGACGAACATCGTCACCACGATCGTGGCGATCCTGCTGATCGACAGGATCGGGCGCCGGCCGCTGCTCCTGGTGGGCGCGATGGGTCAGTTCGTGTGCCTGGCCGTGCTCACCGTGGTGTTCGCGACGGCGCCGATCGTCAACGGCGAACCGGTTCTGGAGGGCGCTGCGGGCACCACCGCCCTGCTGGCCGCGAACCTGTACGTGGTGTTCTTCGGGGCCTCATGGGGACCGGTGGTCTGGGTGCTGCTCGGCGAGATGTTCAGCAACCGCATCCGCGCCGTCGCACTGTCGGTCGCCGCCGCGGCGCAGTGGGCCGCGAACTTCGTCATCTCGACCACGTTCCCGGCGCTGGCGGCCGTCGGACTCGGCCTGGCCTACGGCGTCTACACGTTCTTCGCCTTCGTCGCGATCTTCTTCGTCATCAGGTACGTGCGCGAGACCAAGGGGCGCACGCTCGAGTCGATGTCGGACGACGGCCGCAGCGAAGTGCGGACCTGAGCCGCGGCGAGGCGAGATGACCGCGCGGTGTGCGGCGCTGCTCACGGTGGGCGTCCTCGCGTTCGCGATGGGCGGCTGCGCCGTCGCAGACACGTCCGGCCCGGTGGCGTCGACGTCGGCCCCGGACCCGGCCGCTCCTTCTGCGCTGTCGCCTTCGCCGTCGACGGGGGTCGACGCGCCCGGCGACGCGGCGACCTGGACCCTCGTCGATCCCGCCGCGATCAGTGCCGCGACCACCGACGTGCGGGTCGCGGTCACCCGACTCGGGTGCTCCAGCGGCAAGACCGGTGAGCTGCGCGTCCCGCGGGTGTCCTATGACGAGGACGAGGTGGTCATCGAGGTCGACGCCGAGCCGCTCGGCGCCGGAGCCTTCGAATGCCCCGCCAACGACGCCGTGGAGGTGGTCGTCACCCTGACCGAGCCGCTCGGCGACCGCTCGCTGATCGACGGAGCGTGTCTCGAAGGCGAGGCCGTCAGCACGGCGGCGTGCGCTGACGGTCCCGTCCGATGGCCGTGATCCCCGCCCGGAACCTGGCCGTCTCCAGGCGGCCGTAGTGTGAGGTCGCATGCCCGCGGTGGCGCTCGTAGGATCGTGGGATGCCTTCGCTCGGCGACCTCGTCGCACCCCGCCGGATGGGCCGCGACTTCCGCTGGCTCCTCGCGTCCTCGTGGACCAGCAACCTCGGCGACGGCATCGCGCTCGCGGCCGCGCCGCTGCTGATCGCCTCACTCACCTCGTCGCCCATCCTCGTCGCCGCGGGAGCCATGCTGCAGTACCTGCCGTGGCTCCTCTTCGGCCTGCTCGCGGGGGCCGTGGCCGACCATCACGACCGCCGGCGCCTGGTCATCATCGCCAACGCGACGCGCGCCGTCATCGTCGCCGGGCTCGTGGCGTTCCTGGTGACCGGGTACGCGAACGTCTGGATCGTGCTGGCCACCGCCTTCCTCTACGGCACCGCGGAGGTGTTCGCCGATTCCGCGGGAAGCACGCTGCTCCCGATGCTCGTGAAGCCCGCCGACCTCGGCATCGGCAACGCGCGCATGCAGGCGGGCTTCCTCGTGGCCAACCAGCTCGCCGGTCCACCGCTGGGCGCCTTCCTGTTCGCCGTCGGGTCGTTCTGGCCGTTCGTCCTGCAGGTGCTGTGCGTGGCGCTGGCCGTGCTTCTCATTTCACGCATCGCACGCACGCCGATTCCCGAGCATCCGGAATCCGATTCCGAGTCGAAGGCGCACGCGATCCGCGAGGGGCTGCGATGGCTCCGTCACAACGCGCCGGTCCGCACCCTCATCGTGATCATCCTGGTGTTCAACATCACGTGGGCAGCGCCGTGGGGCATCCTCGTGCTGTACGCGACGGAGTACCTCGGCATGGGCCCGGTCGGCTACGGAGCGCTCACCACCGCGTCCGCCCTCGGCGGGTTCATCGCGATCTTCGCGTTCGGCTGGCTCGAGAAGCGGGTCTCGTTCTCGACGCTCATGCGGGTCTGTCTCTCGCTGGAAGTGCTCATGCACCTCGGCTTCGCCCTGACGACGTCGCCGGTCGTCGCCTTCGTCATCATGTTCGGCTTCGGGCTCTATGCGTTCATCTGGGCGACGATCTCGACCACGGTGCGCCAGCGGCTCGTGCCCATCGAGCTGCAGGGACGCATCGCGTCGGTCAACATGGTCGGCGTCTTCGGCGGGCTCGTGATCGGGCAGTTCATCGGCGGCATCCTGGCTCAGCTCTTCGGGCTGACGGCGCCCTGGTGGTTCGCCTTCGCAGGGTCGCTGATCACGCTCGCGCTGGTCTGGCGCTCCATCTCGCACATCGCCGCGGCCAAGCCGGTGCTCGATGAAGGGTCCGTCGCCGTCGTCGAGGCCGAAGGCGAGCCGGGCGCAGGTGGGATGCCGCTACCTGATTGACTCTCGGCCGTTTATCGTATATCTGTTCGAATGTCGGAGGCGTGCGACAAGATGAACTATGGCTTTCTTCTCCGAACTCGAGTCGCAGCTCGCGCGGTTGCGCTCGCTGCTCGGGACGGAGATCGATGCGGGCGGTCTGCCCGTGATGCTCGACCGGATCGGCGATGACGATGTCGTCGCGGTGATCGCGGCAGCGACCGAGTTCGTGCGCGCCGGCGAGAAGGTTCGCATCGCGGCGGCCGGTGTCGCCGCAGCACGATCCGCGCGCGAAGCCGGCCACGACGGACTCGCGCAACGCCGTGGTCACCGCTCCCCCGCGACGCTCATCCAGGAGATCACCGGCGCCACGCGGGCTGAAGCCGTGAAGCACGTTCGACTCGGCGAATCATTGCGCGCGGCGGCGGGTCTCGATCCGGTGGCGGAAGAAGCCGTGCCGGATGCCTCGGCCTCCGGCTCGCCGGCCGCGGGACCGGGCGTCGAACCGGGCGGAGAGAAGGGTGCGGCGTCAGGCAGCGCTGGGGCCTGTGTCGAGCCGTGGCATGCCCCGCTCGGGCGTGCGCTCCTTTCGGGCGTGATCGGTTCGGCTCAGCACGACGCGATCTATCGCGGCCTGGGTGAGCCGCCCGCGTGCGACGACGACGACGACGCCGCGCAGGCCGCCCGTGAGGCGTGGACGGTGGCAGCCGAGCAGCTCATCGACGAGGCGCAGGAGCGCACCGTCGAAGAGCTCGGTCGCACTGCCCGTACGGTGCGCGATCAGCTCGATCCTGAAGGCGCCCAGCGACGGTTCGACGAGCGATTCGACGCGCGTTCGTTCCGGCTGTGGCGCGACCACGACGGTGTGCGTCGCGGATCGATCGTGTTCGAAGACTTCGGGGGCACGTGGGCGCAGACGGTGCTCGACGCCGCCCTGCGACCGCGACGCGGCGGGCCGAGATTCGTGGATCCCGAGGAGAAGACCGACGCCGACGCCCTGATCGCAGACCCGCGCACGAACGACCAGCTGGCGTACGACCTGCTGCTCGATGTCTTCCGCGCGGGCGCACTGGCCGATGCGAAGGAGGTCTTCGGCACGCGTCAGGCGGGAGTGCGCGTGGTGATCGCCGGGTCGTCGCTCGTCGCGTCGACGGCGGGAGCGCCCGCGACGGGTCTCGTCGAGGACGACCAGACAGCCCTGCCCGCCTGGCTCATCTCGCAGCACGCGTGCGACAGCGGATCCGTCACGTTCACCGTGGACGGCTCGGGGAACCCTCTCGACATGGGGAGGGAAGCGCGCCTCTTCACGCCGCAACAGCGCGTCGCGCTCGCGGCCCGCGACGGCGGATGCCGATGGCGCGGGTGCGACCGACCCGCCTCGTACTGCGAGGCGCACCACATCGACCCGTACGCCGGCGGCGGCCTCACCGACATAGATCGCGGGATCCTGCTCTGCCGTTTCCATCACATGGAGCTGCATCACGGCGGCTGGCGGATCACCCGAGAAGGGCGCGCGGACTTCCTGCTGCATCCGCCGCCCGGTCGCGGACACCCGATCGCGCTCCGTCCTCGCCTGGCTCTCCGCTACGCGTGGGCCGACCTCGCCCCACCTCCCCAGCGCTTCCGCCCAGCGGTGGCGTGAGGTCGGGTGCGGACGAGCGCGCGCCGCGGATGGTCCGCGCGCTCAGCCGCGTGAGGTCGGGTGCGGACCAGCGCGCGCCAAGGGATGTTCCGCACGCTCGGCCACGTGAGGTCGATGTGGACCAGCGCGCGCCAAGGATGTCCGCGCGCCCGGCGGCGCGGGGTCGGGTGCGGGCGAGCGTGCGCCAAGGGATGTTCCGTCCCGCGGCGTGAGCCACTGGCGGACGAACATGAGGCTGACGTACGCCAGCGCGCGTGGACTGGACCGGCGCTGACCGGCGCTGACCGGCGGGTTCGTGGGGAGCCGTCGCCCCGCCTCTGCGAACGGAATCACGCCCGCTCGCGACCGCGCCTGAATCCAGCGCCAGTACGAGGTCACGAGACGCCCGCGTGAGGTCGGGCCTGACGAGCAGGCCAGTTTTGTTCGCCGCGCTCGGCGGCGGCACCGACGGACGCCGCCGGCTCACCGGCGGCAGCTCAGTCGTCCGTCTCCCAGGAGTGCTCGACGGTGGGCAGGATCAGGACGCGACCCGCGACGGCGGTGGGATGCTTCGCCATGTACTCCGCCGCCTGCTCGATGGACTCCGCCTCGAGGATGTCGTAGCCGGCGAACCACTCCTTGAACTCGGGGAACGGGCCGTCCGTGACGATCGTGCGCCCCTCGCGGACGACGACCGACTTGGCACGGTCCCGCCCGGCGACCGGGCTTCCGAGCCCCACGGTGCCGGCCTCGACCCCTTCGTCCACCCACGACTCGAGCATGCGACGGTCGTCGCCCTCATCGAGGGTCGAACCGCCGGCGTCGGTCAGGTGGAGCACGAGGTACTGCTGAGTGGTCATGGTGTCTCTCCTTCGGTGCGATGCCGCAGATCGCTGCGGCGACGGATCAGATGCGCGACCTCGGCGGAATTCGCTGCGAGCGCGATCGCGCGGTCGTATGCCACGAGCGCGTCGCCCGAGCGACCTACGCGGGCCAGCAGCTCCGCTCGGGTCGTGTGGAAGCCGTGGTGACGATCCAGCGCACCGCTCAGGCGCTCGACCATCGCGAGAGCGACCTGCGGCGAGTCGTACTCCGACACGGCGATCGCCTTGTTGAGCGTCACGACCGGGCTCGGGTCGACGCGCTCCAGGGCGTCGTAGAGCGCCACGATGCGCGCCCAGTCGGTGTCGCGAGCGTGCGCGGTCGATACGTGGACGGCGTTGATCGCCGACAGCAGCTGGTAGCGGCGCATCCGACCTTCCCCTCGGCCTTCGGCGTCGACGCGCTCACGCACGAGGGCGAGGCCCTCGTCGATCAGCGCGCGGTCCCACGCTCCGCGATTCTGCTCGTCGAGACGCACGAGTGCACCGTCCGGTGAGACGCGGGCGGCGGCGCGGGACTCGGTCAGCAGCATGAGCGCCAGCAGGCCGGTCGCCTCGGCGCGGTCCTCCCCGGGCGGGAGCAGGTCGCGCACGAGCCGTGTGAGCCGGATCGCCTCGCCCGTGAGGTCCGGCCGCAGCGCGCCCGACGCGTGATCGGTCGCCAGATATCCCTCGTTGAAGATCAGGTAGAGCACCGTCAGCACGCTGTCGGTGCGCTCGGCCAGATCGTCCTGCTCGGGCATCGCGAAGGGCACCCCGGCCGAACGGATCCGGGCCTTGGCCCGACTCAGCCGCTGTCCCATGGTGGTGTCGCGGACGAGGAAGGCGCGGGCGATCTCGGCGACCGTGAGCCCGCCCACGATGCGCAGGGTGAGCGCGACGCGCGCCTCGGCCGGCAGCACCGGATGGCAGCACACGTACACCAGTCGCAGCCGGTCGTCCTCGACCGCGCCGACGTCTTCGGTGTCCGCACCGTCGGCCAGCAGGAGCGCCTCCCGGTGCAGATCGTCTCGCCGAGCCTCGCGCCGCAGCCGGTCGATGGCCTTGCGGTACGCCGTGGTGGTGATCCATGCGCCGGGGTTCGGCGGGACGCCGTCGACCGGCCACCGCTCGACCGCCACCGCGAAGGCCTCGGCCGCCGTCTCCTCGGCGATGTCGAGGTCTCCGAAACGACGCGCGAGGCCCGCGACCACGCGTGCCCACTCGCTCCGGTGGGTCGATGCGATCGCCGCCGCGACGTCGGTGCGCCGGGTCAACGCCCAACCTTTCGCCGGCTCGCGCGCGGGGTCAACGCCCGATCCCCCGCCGGTCGGCGCGCGGGCTCAACGCCCGATCCCCCGCCCACTCGCTGCTCCGCTGCGAACCATGCCCGGCCTCTCTCCTCCGTGATCGCGATCGCGACCCTCACCAGATCGACGATCGGACCACGTCCGATTCGACACCGCCGCGGAAGAAAAGTCCACGAACATCGCGATCCTGCGCGCCTGTCGAATCGGGCGGTCGCCGTTCGTGGCATGGGTGAGGCGGATCACCGGATCGGCCACAACGAGAGGTGACGGCACACCATGTACAGCACGATGACCGCCGACGACGAGCGCGAGTACGCCGAACGGATCCGCGAGGCACGGCGGGAACGCCGCCGCACGCGGGCAGCGCGCCGGCACGCGTTCTGGACCGACCTGAGCGAGTTCCTCCTGTCGATCCCGGCCGGGGTCGGCGTGCGCATCGGCGGCTGACGCGAACGCTGCTGCTTCCTGCGTCCGCGCCGCCGATCGTCGCAGCGCGTGCAGGAAACGGCAGCGCGTGCAGGGGGACAGCAGCGCGCGTGCAGGAAACAGCAACGCGTGCAGGAAACAGCAGCGCGTGCAGGAACCAGCAGCGCGTGCAGGAACCAGCGATCGCGAGGGGTCAGCCACCCACCAGCTCGCCGAGCCGCGCGCCGAGCTGTGTCAGGCGCGGCACCCATGGACCCGCCATTTCGCCGCCCGCCTCGCCCCGGCGTAGCGCCTCCGCGAACGGGACCCACGCGCTCTCGCACACCTCATCCGGATCCAGCGTCAGCACGGGGTCACCCGTCACCCGCGCGACGTACAGATCGAACAGCGCCTGACGCTCGAACACCCGACCGACGAACGCCAGGTCGCCGACGCCGACGCGCACGCCGGTCTCCTCCTCGAGCTCCCGCACTGCGCCCTCGGCGCTCGACTCACCCGCGAGCGCACTGCCCGCCGGGAACTCCCAGCACAGCGGCCAGTCCTTCACCGCGGCCCGCCGCGTCATCAGCACCAGACCATCACCGCGCACGACGCACACCGACGCCACGACGTGGAACAGCCCCGCAGGGAAGTCGGGGTCACCGCGACGGAACAGCTCGCCGGTGGGCGCGCCCGCGGCATCTGTCAGATCCCACAGCTCGCCGTCCACGGATCAGTCCTCGAACGGGCCGTACACCTCGAGCGTGTTCGCGGCGACCTGCGCGGACAGTTCGTCGACGCCGATGCCGAGCTCCTCGGCCATGAACCGCAGCGTCACCGGGATCAGGTACGGCGCATTCGGACGCCCCCGATGCGGCACGGGCGTGAGGAACGGGGCATCCGTCTCCACCAGGATCCGATCCCGAGGGATGACCGCCAGCGCATCCCGGAGATTCTGCGCGTTCTTGAAGGTCACGTTGCCCGCGAACGACAGGTAGTAGCCGCGCTCCCCCGCGATCCGCGCCATCGCTTCGTCGCCCGAGAAGCAATGGAACACGGTGCGCTCCGGCGCCCCCACCCGCTCGAGCGTCTGGAGCACGGCGTCATGCGCGTCACGGTCGTGAATCTGCATCGCGAGCCCGTGCTTCTTCGCCAGCGCGATATGCGCCTCGAACGAGCGGAGCTGCGCGGGGATCCCGTCCTCGTCGGTGCGGAAGAAGTCCAGCCCCGTCTCTCCGATCGCACGCACGCGGGGCTGTGCGGCCAGTTCGTCGATGACGGCGATCGCCTCATCCAGCCGACCGGCCGCCTCGTACGCCGGCGCCTCGTTCGGATGGATCGCCACCGCGGCGAGGACACGGGGATGGGATGCCGCGGCCCACGCCGACCAGCGGCTCGACTCGATGTCACCACCGGCCTGCACGACGCCGATCACGCCCACCTCGTCGGCCCGCGAGAGCTGCTCGTCGAGCGACAGCCCGACGCCGTCCTCGATCTCGAGGTGCGCGTGATTGTCGTACGCCGGCACGGCGAGCGGCTCGGGCGCCTCGGGATAGCTCACGTCGCGCGTGCCCTGCTCGCGCGTGCGGACGTACTGCGACGGATCCGCGCCCTCGGCCGGGTACGGCACCGCAGGCGACGACATCAGACCGACTGCTCCACACGCGGGAACAGCGGCGCGAGCCCGTTCACCGACGTGCCGGGCTTCAGCACGCCCCAGGCACCCGCCTCGCGGATCGGCTGGTCGTGCAGACGACCGATCGTCTCCGCGGCGCCGAGCGCGATCCAGAGCTTGTCCGTAGACTCGGGCATCACCGGCGACAGCAGCACCGCGAGCGCACGCAGACCCTCGGCGGCCGTGTACAGCACGGTGCCGAGGCGCGTGCGCTGCGCCTCGTCCTTGGCGAGCGCCCACGGCTCGTTCTCGGTGATGTACAGGTTCAGCGCGTCGACGATCGTCCAGATCGAGGTGATCGCCTCGTCGATGCGGAACCGCTCCATCGCCGCATCGGCCGACGCCGCGGCATCCGCCACCGTCTTCTGCACGTGCAGGTCGGCCTCGGAGTACTCGGCCGCCGGAGGCACGACGCCCTCGAAATAGCGCTCGACCATCGCCGTGGTGCGCGACGCGAGGTTGCCGAAGCCGTTCGCGAGCTCGGCCTGGTAGCGGGCCGAGAGGTCCTCCCACGAGAACGACCCGTCCTGGCCGAACGCGATCGCCGACAGGAAGTAGAAGCGGTAGGCGTCCGAGCCGAAGACGTCGGTGATCTCGGTCGGCGCGATGCCGGTGAGCTTCGACTTCGACATCTTCTCGCCGCCGACCAGCAGCCAGCCGTGCGCGAACACTCCGCGCGGCACCTCGAGTCCCGCGGCCATCAGCATCGCGGGCCAGATCACCGCGTGGAAGCGCAGGATGTCCTTGCCGACGATGTGGTACGCCGGCCAGCGGCGGGCGAACTGCTCGGGGTCCGTGCCGTAGCCGATCGCCGTCGCGTAGTTCAGGAGGGCGTCGACCCACACGTAGATGACGTGGGACTCGTCCCACGGAAGCGGGATGCCCCAGTCGAACGCCGAACGCGAGATCGACAGGTCCTTCAGACCGTTCTTCACGAACGAGACGACCTCGTTGCGGGCCGACTCGGGACGCACGAAGTCGGGCACGCTCGAGTAGAGCTCGAGGAGCTTGTCCTGGAACTCGCTCAGCTTGAAGAAGTAGTTCTTCTCCTGAAGCAGCTCGAGCGGCTTGGAGTGGATGGCGCAGACCTTCAGCCCCTCGAAGGGGCCGGTGCCGTCGACGATCTCGGACTCGGGCTTGAACTCCTCGCAGCCGACGCAGTAGAGCGCCTCGTACTCGCCCGCGTAGATGTAACCCCGGTCGTAGATCGCCTGCACGAACTGCTGCACGCGCTCCTCGTGGCGCGGCTGCGTCGTGCGGATGAAGTCGTCGTTGGCGACGTCGAGCGTCTCGAGGAGCGGGAACCACGCCTCGGTGACGAGCTTGTCGACCCACTCCTGCGGGGTGACGCCGTTGGCCGAGGCCGCACGCATCATCTTCTGACCGTGCTCGTCGGTGCCCGTGAGCATCCAGGTGTCGTCGCCCGCCTGGCGGTGCCAGCGCGCGAGCGTGTCGACGGCCACGGTCGTGTAGCCGTGGCCGATGTGGGGCACGTCGCTCGGATAGTAGATCGGCGTCGTGATGTAGAAGGACTGGCGGCCGGAAGTCACCCGAGGATTCTAGTCGGGCGGGATGCCGGCACCGGCCGTCGTGACATCGGGGCCGTCGCCGGGTGTGCGTCGCGGCGCGATCGTCATATGACGTGTCCGCCGCAGATCATCCGCGGACGGCGAGCGCTGCCTGGTACAGCTCGCGCGAGGAGTGACCGGTGTGCGCAGACACCTCGCCCGCGGCATCCTTCAATCTCGTCCCGGACCGCACCAACTCGAGAACCTGGGTCACGGCGTCCGGGAACGCGACCTCACGCGGCGCCGCACCCGCGACGACGATCACCAGCTCACCGCGCACGCCGTCTGCCGCCCACGCGGCGAGCTCGTCCAGCGTGCCGCGCGCGACCTCCTCGTGCAGCTTGGTCAGCTCACGGCAGACCGCCGCGCGACGGTCGGCGCCGAACGCGGCCGCCATGTCGGCGAGCGTCGCAGCCACGCGCGTCGGCGCATCGAAGAACACCATCGTGCGCGGCTCGTTCGCAAGGGCGCGCAGCGCGCCGGCGCGCTCACCGGGCTTGCGCGCCACGAAGCCCTCGAACGTGAAGCGATCCGTCGGCAGACCCGAGACGGCGAGCGCCGTGAGCACGGCACTCGGACCGGGGATCGCGGTGACGACGACTCCCGCCGCCGCGGCTGCCGCGACGAGACCGTAGCCCGGGTCGCTCACCGTCGGCATGCCGGCGTCGCTCAGCACCAGCACATCGCGATCGCGCGCCAGCTCGACCAGCTCGGGCGCGCGGTCCTTCTCGTTGTGGTCGTGCAGTGCGATGAGGCGCGGACGATTCTCGACGCCGAGCGCCGCGAGCAGCCGCTGGGTCGTGCGGGTGTCTTCGGCGGCGACGACGGTCGCGGTCTGGAGGGCCTCGATGAGACGTCGTGAGGCGTCCCCGAGGTTTCCGATCGGCGTGGCCGCGAGGATGATCACGCCCTCAGCCTACGGCGCGGGCCCGTCGGCGGGCACGGGCTCCACCTGGTCCACGGCGGACTGCAGGCGGCCCAGCGTGTCGATCACGATGCGCGTCTCTTCGGGCGACAGGTCGATCACCGCCTCCAGCATGCGGCTGTGCATCGCCCCCAGCGTGCGGCGCACCTCCTCGTCCGTCTCGACGGTCGGCGTGACCACGATCCGGCGCTGGTCGCTCGGGTGCGGGCCGCGACGGACGTGGTCGGACTTCTCCAGCCGGTCGATGATCGCCGTCACGGATGCCGTCGACACGGCGAGGTACCGCGCCAGCTCGGCCGGCGACACGACGCGGTCCTCGCGCTGCGCCTTGAGCAGGTATCGGAGGGTGAGCAGGTCGTTCTCGCCCATCGCCATCGAATCCCGCGTGCGGCGGCGCATCGCCACCTCGGCCGCCCGGTAGAGACGGAACGCCTGCAGCAGCTCGATCGCACGGCGGCGGCGGTCGTCGGCGCCGTCGCCGTACCAGTAGCCGCTGTTGTGCTCCACGCAGGAATCATACGAGCGGTGCTGTCCACCGCGCGCATGCCGTGCACGAAAGCCCCAGGTGGCGCACTCCTAGAATGTGCGGGTGACGCACCTTGCCCGGCTGGACGCCGACCCGCCCGCCGAGCCGACGGCCGGGTCCGAGCGCCCCGCCGCGCACACCGAGCCGCTGCTCCCCTCCGTGCGGCCGAGCCTGTACGAGCGCTTCACCTCGCGCCTCGCCGACGACCCGCGCGCGCGGCGCCTGTACGCCTGGCTCGGTCCTGCGCTCGTCCTGATCCTCGCCGCCGTCCTGCGGCTGTGGAACCTCGCCGCCGCGCACGACCTGATGAACCAGTTCGACGAGACGTACTACGTGAAGGACGCGTGGACCCTCTCGCAGCTGGGATACGAAGCCGCGTGGCCCTCCGAGGCGAACGCCCGCTTCCTCGCCGGCGACGTGAACATCTTCACCACCGACCCCGCGTTCGTCATCCATCCCCCTCTCGGCAAATGGATCATCGCGCTCGGGATGATGGTGCTCGGTCCCGAGAGCGGGTGGGGCTGGCGCATCACGACCGCGATTCTCGGCACCGCCGCCGTGCTCGTGCTCATGCTGATCGCGAAGAGGCTCACGCGCTCGACGACCTTCGCCGTCGTCGCCGGTCTCCTCATGGCCGTCGACGGCCTCGCGATCTCGATGAGCCGCGTCGCACTGCTCGACACACCCCTCACCTTCTTCGTGCTCCTCGCGTTCCTCTTCGTGCTGCTCGATCGAGAACGCACGATGACCCGCATCGCTCAGACGGTGGCCGCGCGCTATGACGGCGACGAACCGCCCTCGTGGGGCCCCATCCTGTGGAACCGGCCGTGGATCCTCGCCGCAGGCGTGGCGCTGGGCGCGGCATCCGCTGTCAAATGGTCGGGCGTGTGGGTGCTCGCCGGACTCGGGGTATATCTCGTGGTCATTGACGCCCTCGCGCGCCGTCGGGCCGGCGTGCTGTTCTGGCCCAGCGACGCGATCCGTCAGGGCGTCGCGACGTTCGTGCTGCTGGTCCCCGTCGCGGTGGCGGTGTACGTCGCCTCCTGGTCGGGCTGGCTGCTGACCGACGGCGGCTACAGCCGCCACGCCGCCGACGCCGACCCCGCCACCGGCGTGTGGTCGTGGGTCCCGCTGTCGCTGCAGAGCCTGTGGCTCGACCACGTCACGATGCTCAACTCCGCGTCGCAGATCACGTCCGGCCACTCGTATGCGAGCCCGGCGTGGCAGTGGCCGCTGCTCGTCCGCCCGACCGGCATGTACTACCACCACGACGCCGTAGGGGTGAACGGCTGCACGGCGACGAACGGCTGCTCGGAGGTCGTGGCCAGCATCCCGAACCCGCTCATCTGGTACGCCGGCGTCGCCGCGGTGATCTACCTCGCCTACCGGTTCGTCGTGGCGCGCGACTGGCGCCACGCTCTCGTGCTCACCGGCGTCGCCGTCACCTACGTGCCGTGGCTGTTCTACCCCGAGCGCACGATCTTCCAGTTCTACACGGTGCTGGTGCTGCCGTTCGTGCTGCTCGCGCTCACCTTCGCGCTGCGCGACATCGCCGGTCCGCGGCACGCCGACGCCTACCGTCGCCTCACCGGGCAGCGGCTCGTCATCGTCTTCCTGGTCGTCGCCCTCGCGCTGTCGGCGTTCTGGTACCCGGTCGTCTCGGCGATGTCGGTGCCGTACGACTTCTGGCGGCTGCACAACTGGCTGCCGACCTGGGTCTGACGACTCAGCCGGAGAGGTCGGCCGGGTTCGTCACCGGCAGCCGGCACGCGAAGTCGCGGCAGTCGTAGGCCGTGGCGACGCCTCCCTGCGCCACCTTGCCCTCGAAGAGCGAGAATCCAGCCAAGGCGAACGCGCCGGCCTGCCCCGGCGCGACCACGGTGACGACATCGGCAGGGATACGGCGAGCCGCCGTGGCGAGCGGCCCGGTCGGCTCCTCGCTCACGACCACCACTTGACGCGGCGCCACGGCGAGCGACGCGGCCGTGCGCAGCAGCGCGCCGTAGGCGAGCGGCTGGCCGAGCCCGGCAGGCGCGTACGCACCGACGACGCGCTCGGCAGTCTCTCGCCACTCGTCGCCGGCGCCCAGCACCCACAGCGAGAGCGCGGCATCGGCCAGCGCCGCGGGCCCGGAGGGCTCGTCGCCGTCGGATGCGGCATCCGGTGCCCCCACTCCCTGCGCGGCGAGCACGGGATCTCCCCCGCCCGGCACGGCGAGGGAGCCGGCGGGCGTGACGCACGCGGCGACCAGCGCCCGGGCCCGCACGGCGTAGGCCACGTCGCCGGTCGCGAGGGCCAGCCGCACGAGGCCGCCGGCGAGCTGCCCGTAGTCGGCCAGGGTCGCCGACGCACGCGACGGGATCTCATCGAGCGACGCGCGCACGAGCCGTCCGTCCGCGGTGGTGTTCGTCTCGAGCACGGCGTCGGCGGCCCACCGCGCCGCTTCGATCCAGCGCAGCTCGCCCAGGCGAGCGCCGGCCCGGGCCAGCGCGCCGATCGCGAGGCCGTTCCACCCGCTGACGACCTTGCCGTCGACGGAGGGAGGCTCGAGGTCGCTGCGGGCCGCGGCATCCCTCGCGTAATAGCCGCCCTCGCTGCGGGCGCCGTCGATCCAGGACTCCGAGTCCTGCGCGGCGCCGAACCCGCCGCTCGGCTGCTGCAACACATCGAGCAGGAATCCCGCGACGCCGCGCGCCGTCCCGTCGTCGCCGGCGTCGAGCGCGACGTCGAGCAGCTGCGCGTTGTCGGTCAGCATCCGCTCGTAGTGCGGCACCGACCAGTCGCGTCGCGTGGCATACCGGAAGAACCCGCCCTCGACGCGGTCGCGCAGCGGTGAGGCCGCCATCGCGGCGAGCGCCCGATCGGCGACCGCGGATGCCTCGGCCGCCGCCTCGCGCACCGCGCGGGCCTGCAGGAACCGCAGCGCCGTCGCGACGGGGAACTTCGGAGCGTTCGGATCCGCCCCGCCGAACCCGCCGAACTCGCGATCCTCCCGCGAGGCCAGCACGCGGGCGGCGTCTGCCAGCTGTTCGATCGAGGGGAGAGCGGATGCTCCGCCCCCGCCGTCTGCTCTCACCTCGGCGAGCGCCGACACCACGGCGTCCGCGGTGCCGTCGATCTGATCGCGACGCTCCGCCCACGCCTCGCGCACGGCGGCGAGCACCTGCCGGAACGCGGGCATGCCGCCGCGCGGCTGCGGGGGGAAGTAGGTGCCGGCGAAGAACGGGCGGCCCTCCGGCGTCGCGAAGACGGTCAGCGGCCAGCCCAGGTTCGCGGTGAAGGCGCCGGCGGCCGCCATGTAGGCGGCGTCGACCTCGGGATGCTCCTCACGGTCGACCTTGACGGCCACGAAGCCCGCATTGACCTCGGCCGCGGCGGTCGGGTCGTCGAACGACTCCCGCGCCATGACGTGGCACCAGTGGCAGGTCGAGTAGCCGATCGACACCATCACCGGCACGTCGCGGGCGCGCGCCTCGGCGAACGCCTCCTCGCCCCACGGGAACCACGAGACCGGATTGCCCGCATGGGCGCGCAGATACGGGCTCGTGGATTCCGCGAGACGGGGGTTCATGGCATCCCGGTCAGTTCACCTCGTCGGGGTGCGCACTCACGCGCCCCGCGCCGCCGGGCTGCTCCATCGCGTCGATCGCCGCGATCTCGGCGTCCGTGAGCTCGAAGTCGAACACGTCGAGGTTCTCCTCGAGGCGCTCGCGGCGCACCGACTTGGGGAACACGATGAACCCCTTCTGCAGATGCCAGCGCAGCACCGCCTGGGCGGGCGTCTTGCCGTGCGCCGCGGCGGCGGACGCGACGGGCTCTGCGCCGAACAGGTCGTACTTGCCCTGACCCAGCGGGCCCCACGACTCGATCTTCACGCCGTTCACGGCAGCCCAGTCGGTGATCTCGCGCTGCTGGTAGGCGGGGTGCAGCTCGATCTGGTTGACGGCGGGGACCACACCGGTCGCGCCGACGATCTTCTCGAGGTGGAGAACGAGGTGATTCGAGACGCCGATGGAGCGCGTGAGCCCCGCGTCGCGGATCTCGATCATCTTCTCCCAGGCGTGCAGGTAGTTGTCGGCGGCGGGCGTCGGCCAGTGGACGAGGTAGAGGTCGACCTTCTCCAGGCCGAGCTTGCCGAGGCTCTCGCGGATCGCGGCGTGCGGCTCGTCGCCGTCGTGGCGGTCGTTCCAGAGCTTCGTCGTGATGAAGAGCTCGTCGCGCGCGAGACCGCTGGCGGCGATCGCCGCACCCACGCCTTCCTCGTTGCCGTAGATGGCGGCGGTGTCGATGTGCCGGTAGCCGACCTCGAGAGCCTCGGAGACGGCTCGCTCGGTGTCGTCCGCCGGAACCTTGAACACGCCGTAGCCGAGCTGCGGGATCGCGTTGCCGTCGTTGAGCTTCACAGTGGGGGTCGATGCCATGACGTCCAGCCTACGAGCGGCGGAGCCCCCGGGTCGCGAATCGGCGACTCCGCCCCAGGAACGCCTGACCGTCTCCGTCGGCCGTCGTGGCACGTCCGTCATACGATGGAGGGCTATGTCTGCGCCCGAACCCGTCATCTCGTACCCGCCGGAGCTGCCCGTCAGCGCTGCGCGCGACGAGATCGCGCGTGCGATCCGCGAGCACCAGGTCGTGATCGTCGCGGGCGCGACCGGGTCGGGCAAGACGACCCAGCTGCCGAAGATCTGCCTGGAGCTCGGTCGCACCCGGATCGCCCACACGCAGCCGCGGCGCATCGCGGCACGCACGATCGCCGAACGCGTCGCCGAGGAGCTCCAGGTCCCTCTCGGCTCGACCGTCGGCTACAAGGTGCGCTTCACCGACAAGGTGTCCGAAGACACGCGCATCGCGCTGATGACCGACGGCATCCTGCTCAACGAGATCCACCGCGACCGGCTGCTCTCTCGCTACGACACGATCATCGTCGACGAGGCGCACGAGCGGTCGCTCAACGTCGACTTCCTCATCGGATACCTCAAGCGGGTGCTTCCGCGCCGCCCCGACCTCAAGGTCGTCATCACCAGCGCGACGATCGATCCCGAGAGCTTCGCCACGCATTTCGCCGCAGCCGACGGCACGCCCGCCCCGATCATCGAGGTCTCGGGCCGCACGTATCCCGTCGAGGTGCGCTACCGTCCCCCCTCGCCGTCCGGCACGGGCGAGTCCGACGACGTCGACGGCATCACGGCCGCACTGCGAGAGCTCGATCGCGAGCCCGCCGGCGACGTGCTGGTGTTCCTGCCGGGCGAGGCCGAGATCCGCGACGCGATGGATGCCGTGCGCGGCATGTATTCGAAGGATGCCGCTCCCACCGAGGTGCTGCCGCTCTACGGACGCCTCAGCGCCGCGGAGCAGCACCGCGTGTTCGAGCGATCGGCCGTCGCCGGCGTGCGCCGGCGGGTGATCCTGGCCACCAACGTCGCCGAGACGAGCCTCACCGTGCCCGGCATCCGCTATGTCGTCGACACCGGCACCGCCCGCATCTCGCGCTACAGCAACCGCAGCAAGATCCAGCGCCTGCCCATCGAGCCCATCTCGCAGGCATCGGCGCAGCAGCGGTCCGGACGCGCCGGTCGCACGAGCCCGGGTGTCGCCATCCGCCTGTACGCCGAAGACGACTTCGCCGCCCGCGACGAGTTCACCGACCCTGAGATCCTGCGCACCAGCCTGGCCTCCGTCATCCTGCAGATGCTGTCGCTGGGCTTCGGCGACATCTCGTCGTTCCCGTTCCTTATGCCACCCGATTCCCGGGGCGTGAAGGCGGCGTTCGACCTGCTCGTCGAGCTCGGCGCCGTGCGCGCCGGACGCGGCGGTGGCTCCCCCACCCTGACTGACCTGGGCCGCGAGATCGCCCGCCTTCCGATCGACCCGCGCTTCGCGCGTATGCTCATCGAGGCGCGTCGCACGAACGTGCTGCGCGACGTGCTGGTGATCGTCGCCGGCCTCTCGATCCAGGACGTGCGCGAGCGCCCCGAGGAGCGCCGCGACGAGGCCGACCGGCTGCATGCCCGCTTCACCGACCCGACGAGCGACTTCCTGAGCCTGCTGAACCTCTGGAACCACCTGCAGGAGAAGCAGGCGGAGCTCGGCTCGAGCGCGTTCCGGCGCCTCTGCCGCCAGGAGCACCTCAACTACGTCCGCGTGCGCGAGTGGGCAGATGTGCACCGCCAGCTCAGCGCCATCCTCGGCCTGTCGCGCAAGGCGTCCGCCGCGACGGGGCCGACCGCCGATCCCGATGACATCCACCGCGCGATCCTCTCCGGGCTGCTGTCGCAGATCGGCATCCTCGACGACCGCACCCCCGCCAAGACCGCCCAGCGCGGCGGCGGACGCGGCACCGAGCGCCCCGAGCGACGGTCCGCCGAATACCTCGGCGCCCGCGGCACCCGCTTCGCGATCTTCCCCGGCTCGGGTCTCAAGAAGCAGCGGCCCACCGCGGTCATGGCGGCCGAGGTGGTCGAGACGTCCCGCCTGTTCGCGCGGACCGTCGCGGCGATCGACCCGGAATGGGCAGAGCCGCTCGCCGGCGACCTCGCCAAGCGCCAGCTGAGCGAGCCGCACTGGTCGAAGGCCTCGGGTGCGGCATCCGCCTACGAGAAAGTGACGCTCTTCGGCGTCGACATCGTGCCGCGACGCCGCGTGCAGCTGGCGCGCTTCGATCGACCGTTCGCCCGCGAGCTGTTCCTGCGGCACGCGCTGGTGGAGGGTGAGTGGGATGCCTCGGCCCTCGACAAGCGGCTGACGGCGTTCGAGCGGCGCAACCTCGAACTGCGCCGCCGCCTCGAGAAGATCGAGGAGCGCGAGCGGCGTCGCGACATCCTCGTCGGCGACGAGGCCGTGTACCGCTTCTACGACGCCCGCATCCCCCGCGACGTCTTCGACGTCCGCTCGTTCGAGGCGTGGTGGCGCGACACGGCGGAGCGCACTCCGCGGCTGCTCGACATGACCGAGGCCGACCTCGTCGACGAGGCGTCGCGCGGCGACGAGCGCGACTTCCCCGCGCGCTGGCAGCAGGGCGACCAGGTGCTCTCGCTCGCCTACCGGTTCGAGCCGGGCGCACCCGACGACGGCGTGACCGCGGTGGTGCCGCTCGCCCTGCTCGCCCAGCTGCGTCCCGACGGCTTCGACTGGCAGGTGCCCGGGATGCGCGACGAGCTCATCACAGCGCTGCTGCGCGCGCTTCCCAAGGCGATCCGCCGGCACGTGGTGCCGGCCGCCGACTGGGCGGCCACCTTCGGCGCGGAGCTCGCAGGTCACGGCCCCGAGTCGCACGAGGGACTCCCGCCGACGGGTCTGCGCGAGGCGCTCGCCGCCCGTATCCAGCGCGTCGCCAACCAGCCCGTGACGGCCGCGGACTTCGAGCTCGACCGCGTGCCCGGCCACCTTCTCGTGTCGTTCCGCGCCGTCGACGAGCGCGGCCGGACCGTCGGCTCCGACCGCGACCTCGCGGCGCTCCAGAGCCGCCTCGCCGACCGGGCCCGGACAGCCGTGTCGCGGTCGCTGAGCGAGCGGGGTGCGCCGAACCGCCGCGGTCCCGCCGCGCCGTCGGCGTCGGCACCGGCGGCGCCGGCGCCACCGGCGCCAGGTGCCGCCTCGACCTTCACCGAGCGCACCGGCCTCACCGAGTGGACCTTCGGCGACCTCCCGGACGTCGTCGACACCCGCGTCGCCGGTGGCGTCGTGCGCGGCTACCCCGCGATCGTCGACGAGGGCGCAACGGTCGCCCTCCGCATCGAGGCGACGCCCGAGGCCGCGGCGACGGCGACCCACGTCGGCGCCCGGCGACTGCTCCTGCTCGCAGTGCCCTCCCCTTCGGCCTATGTGCTCGACCACCTCACGTCGGCGGAGAAGCTCGCGCTCGCGGCATCCCCCTACCCGTCCGCGAAGGCGCTCGTCGAGGACGCGCGCGTGGCGGTGGCCGATGCCGTCATCGCGCGCACCGCGCCCGACGGCGTCGTGCGCACGCGCGCCGGGTTCGACGCGGTGCGCGACGCGCTCTCGGCGGTCGTCGTGGACGAGCTCTTCCAGACCGTGTCGCTGACGGCGAAGATCCTGACCACGGCGCGGGACGTCGAGCGCGCCGTACGCGGCCAGAACTCGCTCACGCTGCTCGGCGCCCTGAACGACGTGAAGAGCCAGGTGGCGGGGCTGGTGTTCCCCGGCTTCATCTCGCGCACCGGCACCACCCGGCTCGCCCACTTCCCGCGGTATCTGCGCGGTGCACTCGACCGTGTGAAGGCCCTCGCCGACAACCCGGGACGCGACCGCCAGCGCATGTCGGAGTTCGAGCGGGCGGCGGCCGCGTTCGCCGAGGCCGGCGGTGTGATCCCGGTGCCGGCGGGCCAGGCTCCGGCGCTCACCCGCACGCGCTGGCTGCTCGAGGAGTACCGCGTCAGCCTGTTCGCCCAGCAGCTCGGCACCGCCGAGGCGGTGTCGCTGCAGCGCATCCAGAAGGCGCTGCGGGAATAGGGTTCCAGAACGAGGAGGTTGCCCCAGCCATGGCCACTGCGATCGTCTACACCGAGTTCGGCGGACCCGAGGTCCTCCACGCCGTCGAGATCTCCGCGCCCGCCCCCGCGACCGGCCAGGTCGCGATCCGCGTCGAGGCGGCAGGGGTGAATCCGATCGACGCCAAGCTCCGCTCCGGCAAGCGCGCGTCGGCCGACATCGTCGAGCCGCGGCGCGTCGGCAATGACGGCGCCGGCATCGTCACCGCCGTCGGCGACGGCGTCGACGGATTCCGGCCGGGCGACGCCGTGGTGTTCTCCGGCGCATCCGGCGCGTACGCCTCCGACCTCGTCGTTCCGGCCGACCGCGTGCACTCCCGTCCGCCGCAGGTCGACGCGGCGACCGGCGCTGCGCTCGGCATCCCGGTCGGCACGGCCTACCAGACGCTCCGCTCGCTCTCGGTGGGTCCGGGCGACACGCTCCTGCTGCATGCCGGCTCGGGCTCCGTGGGGCAGGCCGCGATCCAGCTCGCCGTGCTGTGGGGCGGGACCGTCATCGCCACCTCGTCGCCTCGCCGCGCCGAGGCGGTGCGCGCACTCGGCGCCACGCCGGTGCCGTACGGCGACGGACTCGCCGACCGCGTGCGCGCACTCGCTCCGCAGGGCATCACGGTCGCGATGGACGCCGCAGGCACCGACGAGGCGCTGCAGACCTCGATCGACGTGGTCGCCGACAGGTCGCGCATCGCGACGCTCGTGAGGGGCCGGGATGCCGCGTCCCTCGGCATCCGCGCCTTCTCGGGCGGCTCGCCCGTGCCCCTCACCGCTCAGCAGCAGGCCTGGCGGGGAGAAGCCGTGCCCGTCGTGCTCGCGCTGCTCGCCGCCGGGCGCTTCACCGTCGAACTCGGCCCGTCGTTCCCGCTCGCCGACGCCGTCGACGCGCATCGCGCGGTCGAGGCCGGGGTCGACGGCAAGATCACGCTCGTCCCGTAGGCCCGCCCGCCGCGCCGGTCCCCGCCCCGCGCCGGTCCCGGCTTGGCGTTCTTCAGCGCGGCCGCGGGCGGCTCGCCTGTCGCGATGTGCCGGCGCGGGCGGCACTTCGTGACAGGCGAGCCGAGCCCCCCGCGGCTTCGTGAAGCCCCGCGCCAAGCGAGCTCGGCTCACCTGTCGCAACATGCCTGTACAGGCGGCACTTCGTGACAGGCGAGCAAGGCCCTGCGCGGGCGAGGCCCCGCGGGCGAGCAAGACCCCGCGCGGGCGAGGCCCTGCGCGGGCGAGGCCCCGCGGGCGAGGCCCCGCGGGCGAGCGAGCCCCGCGCGGCTGCGCCCCGCGAGCGCGGCTCACCTGTCGCAACATGCCGCTACAGGCCGCACTTCGTGACAGGCGAGCAGAGCCCCGCGCGGGCGAGGCAAGGCTCTGCGGGGGCGAGCGAAGCCTGCGCCAAGCGAGCGCGGCTCACCTGTCGCAACATGCCGCTGCGGGCGGCACTTCGTGACGGGCGAGCAGAGCCCTGCGGCGGCACGAAGCCCCGCGCCAAGCGAGCGCGGCTCACCTGTCGCAATGTGCCGGTACGGGCGGCACTTCCTGACAGGCGAGCAAAGCCCCGCGCGGGCGAGGCAAGGCTCCGCGCGGCTTCGTGAACCCCGCGCCAAGCGAGCGCGGCTCACCTGTCGCAACATGCCGCTGCGGGCGGCACTTCGTGACAGGCGAGCAAGGCCCCGCGCGGCTGCGCGACGCGAGCGCGGCCTGAGCCAAGCGAGCGCGGCCCGCGCCAAGCGAGCGCGGCTCACCTGTCGCAATGTGCCGGTACGGGCGGCACTTCGTGACAGGCGAGCAAGTGTTGCGCGCGGATGAGGCAAGCCCCCGCGGGCGGGGCAAGGCCCTGCGCGGGCGAGGCAAGGCCCGGCGCGGGCGGGGCAAGGCCGTGCGCGGACGAGGCAAGCCCCCGCGGGCGAGGCGAGCAAGGCCCCCGCGGGCGAGCAGGCCCCGTGCGAAGCGGGCGGGCTCAGCTGTCGCGATGCGCCTACGCAGGTGGTGCGGCCGGCTCCGGCCCCGTCGCGATCGGGCGGCCCGGGGTGTTCGACCACTGGCTCCACGAGCCGGGGTAGATGCTCAGGTCGAGCCCCGCGAGTTCGGCGGCGAACACGGCCTGCGCGGCCGTGACGCCGGACCCGCAGTACGCCGCCGCAGAGACGCCGGGGGCGACGCCGGCCTCGGCGAACAGCGCGCGGAGGGCGGCGGCATCCCGGAATCGATCCTCCACGACGTAGTCGGTCGTCGGCAGATTCACGGCACCGGGGATGTGCCCGGCGACGGGGTCGATCGGCTCGACCTCGCCGCGATAGCGTTCGGGCGCGCGCACGTCGAGCAGCACGCCCTCCGACGGCAGCGCCGCGGCCTCGTCGATCGACAGCACGGGCTCGGAGAGCGGCTGCAGCACGACGTCGCCCGGAGCGGGCTCGACCGCGCCCTCCTCGACCGGGAGCCCGGCCGCCCTCCACGCGCCGAGCCCGCCGTCGAGCAGGCGCACGTCGGTCACGCCGGTCCGCGTGAGGAGCCACCACGCGCGCGACGCGCCGAGCGAACGGGCGTCGTCGTAGACGACCACGGTGTCGCCGGCGCGCAGGCCCCAGCGACGGGCCGCCGCCTGGAGGTCGTCGAGCGCGGGAAGCGGGTGCCGGCCGTCCTCGGCGCGACCGTGACGCGACAGCTCGGACTCCAGGTCGACGTAGACCGCGCCGGGGATGTGACCGGCCAGGTGGTCGGGGCGGCCGTCCGGCTTGTCGAGCCGATACCGGACGTCGAGCACGCGCACGTCGTCGCGCGACGAGAGGAGGTGGTCGAGTTCTGCGGGGGTGATCAGCTGGGCCACGCCTCCATCCTCACCCATGCGGCGTGCAACAGTTCGACACAGGCGGGTCACGGGCGCCTCACGACCCGACAATGGATCGCATGTCCCCGTCCTCTCGCGCGTTCGCGACGGCACAGGTGCAGGCGGGTTACGACGCCGGCATCGCCGAGCACACCGCCGTGCCGTCGATCCACCAGTCGAACGCGTTCGAGTTCCGGTCCCTGAGCGAGGCCCGCGACCTCTTCGCGCTGCGCCGCGACGGCAACATCTACAGTCGCGCCGCCAACCCGACCGTGCTGGTCTTCGAGAAGCGCGTCGCCGAGCTCGAGGGCGGGGTGGCCGCCGCCGGCGTCGCGTCGGGGCAGGCGGCCGTGGCCATCGCTCTCCTCGCGCTCGCCAAGCAGGGAGAGCACATCGTCGCCGCACGCCAGCTGTACGGCGGCACCGTCGATCTGCTGCAGGACACCTTCGCCGACTGGGGCATCGACGTCACCTTCGTCGATCAGGACGACACGGATGCCTGGGCCGCGGCCGTGCGTCCCACCACGCGCGCGTTCTTCGCCGAGTCGATCACCAATCCGATCGCGCAGGTGCTCGACGTGCGCGCCGTCGCCGACCTCGCGCATCGCGCCGGCGTGCCGCTGGTGATCGACGCCACCGTTGCGACGCCGTACCTGCAACGGGTCAAGGACCTCGGGGCGGACATCACCGTCCATTCGGCCACGAAGTTCCTCGGCGGACACGGCACGTCGCTCGGCGGCGTCGTGGTCGACCTCGGCACATTCGACTTCGCCGCCGAGCCGGGGCGCTGGCCCCAGCTCACGCAGACGTACGCGCGGGTGCCGAGCGGCAGCCTGGTCCAGCGCTTCGGAGCGACCGGGTCGCCGTACATCGCGCTGGTGAAGACCAAGTACGTGCACGACCTCGGCCCGTCGCTGTCGGCTTTCAACGCGTTCCAGCTGCTGCAGGGCCTCGAGACGCTCGACCTGCGCATCGCGCGCCACTCCGCCAGCGCGCTCGAGGTCGCGCGGTTCCTCGCGGGCCACGCGGCCGTCGCCCGCGTGCACCACCCGGGGCTGGAGTCCAGTCCTTGGCACGCCCTCGCGAGCGAGTATCTGCCGCGCGGCGCGAGCTCGGTGTTCGCGTTCGATCTGCCGGGCACCGGTGACGCCGAGGCCGACTTCGCTCTCGTCGAGGCGTTCATCGCGCGTCTGCGCCTGGTGAAGCTCGTCGCCAACATCGGCGACGCGCGCAGCCTCGTCGCCCACCCGTCGTCGATGACCCACAGCCACCTGTCGCCCGCGCAGCTCGCCGATGCCGGGATCACGCCGACGACGATCCGTCTCTCGATCGGACTCGAGGATCCGGCCGACATCGTCGCCGACCTCGCGCAGGCGCTCGCCGGCCTGACGGCATCCCCGGCCGCGCGGACTGCGGCCGACGCATCCGAGCCTCAGCTCGCGGCGAGCAGCGCCCGGTAGAACCCGATCCCACGCAGCCACACGTCCACGCGGATGCGCTCGTTGTGCGAGTGCAGCGCGTCGCGCTCGGCGCGCGTCAGGTGGAACGGCGTGAAGCGGTACACGTGCTCCGAGATCGCGGTGAACCACCGGCTGTCGCTCGCCCCGAGCTGCAGGTAGGGGGTCGTCACCACGTCCTCGCCGAGCGACGAGGCGACGGCGGTCGCGAGGCGCCGCCACGCGTCGCCCTGCCACGGCGACACCGGCGACGGGTCGGAGCCGTGCCGCACCTCGATCTCGACCTCGGGGTCGCCGACGACGCGACGCACGCGCTCGGCGGCACCGGACACGGTGTCGCCCGTGAGCAGCCGGATGTTGATCGACGCCTTCGCCGTGGTCGCGAGCACGTTCTCGCCTGGCGCGCCGCTGAGCTCGGTCGCGACGGCCGTCGTCCGCACGATCGCGTTCATCTCCGGCCCCAGCCGCGCGAACGCGGTCGCGACCAGCGGCCCTGTGACGGCGAGGCTGCGGAACAGCGAGCGCAGGGGCTGAGGAGCGTGCGGGGCGATCGTCGAGAGCATCGCGCGCACCGGCGGGGCCAGACGCGTCGGGAACGGATGGCGGTGCAGCCGGTCGATGGCCCGCGCGAGGCGCGCCGTCGCCGGCACCGCGGGCGGCGTCGACGCGTGTCCACCGCCCTCGCGGGCTGTGAGCAGCAGCGTCATCACCCCGCGCTCGGCGACCCCGACCATGGCGGTCGGCACGGTCACACCCGGGATCACGCCCTCCACCACGGCGCCGCCCTCGTCGAGCACGAGAGCAGGACGGATGCCGCGCCCGCGCAGCACGTCGACGATCGCCTGCGCGCCGCCCCCGGCCGTCTCCTCGTTGTGGCCGAACGCGAGATACACGTCGCGCGCGGGCGCGAACCCCTCTATCGCGAGCTGCTCGACCGCCTCGAGGATCGCGACGAGGGAGCCCTTGTCGTCGATCGCGCCGCGCGCGTGGATCGCAGCCTCCGCTCCCTCGCCCGCGATCTCCGCCGCGAACGGGGCGGTGTCCCACTCCGACTCGACGACGGGGACGACGTCGATGTGGGCCATGAGCACCAGCGGGTCCCCGGCATCCGCTCCCCGCCACCGGAACAGCAGCGAGTGACCGTCGACGACCTCGCGCTCGAGCGACGCGTGCACCGCCGGGTACAGCCGCTCGAGCGTCTCCTGGAAGGCGTCGAAGGCCTCCCAGTCGATCTCGGACTCGTCGGCGTGCGACACGGTGGGAATGCGCAGGAGCTCGCGGAAGCGGTCGACGGGGGATGCCACGCCCCGAGCCTAATCCGGCCGCGGGGGCCTCCCGAGGCGGGGCCGTGCCCCGCGCCGCCCGGACGGTCGCTACGCTCGGGACCATGACCTCTTCCTCCCCCTCGACCGGCCTGCGCTGGGGCATCCTCGGACCGGGCGGCATCGCCCGCGCGTTCGCCTCCGATCTGCGCACCGCCGGCCTCGACCTCGTCGCGGTCGGATCCCGCAGCGCCGACTCGGCCGGCGCCTTCGCCGCCGACTTCGAGGTCGCCCATGCGCACGGGTCGTACGACGCCCTCGTCTCCGACCCGGATGTCGACATCGTCTACATCGCGACGCCGCACCCGTTCCACGCGGAGCAGGCGATCCTGGCGCTGGAGCACGGGAAGCACGTGCTCGTCGAGAAGCCGTTCACACTCACCGGCGTCGAAGCCGCCCGCGTGCGCGACGTGGCCGCAGAGCGGGGTCTGCTCGCGATGGAGGCGATGTGGACGCGCTATCTGCCGCATATGGCGCGCATCCGCGAGATCGTCGCCTCGGGCGCGCTCGGCGACATCCGGATCGTGATGGCCGACCACACCCAGAAGATCTCGACCGACCCGGCCCACCGCCTGAACGCCCTGGAGCTCGGCGGCGGAGCGCTGCTCGACCTCGGCATCTATCCGATCTCGTTCGCGTGGGACATCCTGGGCGAACCGCTCGCCATCACCGCGTCGGCGCGGCTCGGCGAGACCGGCGCCGACTCCGAGGTGGCGACGATCATGTCGCACGCCTCCGGCGCCCTGTCCACCTCGATCTCGGGATCGCGCTCCGCGGGTCCGAACACCGCCTCGATCATCGGCACCGAGGCCCGCATCGACATCGCCTCGGTCTGGTACAACGCGACGTCCTTCCGCCTCATCGCGCCCGACGGCAGGACGCTCGAGGAGTACGCGTCCGCGATCACCGGCCGTGGCATGCAGTTCCAGGCGCTCGCCGCGGAACGCCTCGTGGCCGCAGGGCTGACCGACAGCGATGTGCTGCCGATCGACGAGACCGTGGCGATCATGTCGACGCTCGACGAGATCCGCGAGCTCATCGGCGTGCGCTACCCCGGCGAGGAGTGACATGACCGACCTGCAGAACGCCCGCGTCGCCGTCTATCTGGACTTCGACAACATCGTCATGAGCTGGTACGACCGCGTGCACGGCAAGAACTCCTACTCGCGCGACCGGCAGAAGATCATGTCGGATGCCGAGGACCCGGCCGTCGCCGAGCGTCTCGCCGCCGCCATGATCGACGTCGGGGCGATCATCGACTACGCCACGTCGTTCGGCACACTCGTGCTCACCCGCGCGTACGCCGACTGGTCGTCGCCCGTGAACGCGGTCTACCGTTCGCAGCTCGTCGCCCGCGCGGTGGACCTCGTGCAGCTGTTCCCCGCCGCGGCGTACGCGAAGAACGGCGCCGACATCCGACTCGCCGTCGACGCCGTGGAGGACATGTTCCGCCTCCCCGACCTCACACACGTGGTGATCGTCGCCGGTGACTCGGACTACGTGCCGCTCGCCCAGCGCTGCAAGCGCCTCGGCCGCTTCGTCGTGGGCGTCGGCGTCGCGGGGTCGACGGCGAAGTCGCTCGCCGCGGCGTGCGACCAGTTCGACTCGTACGACGCCCTGCCCGGCGTCGCCGCGCCCGAGCCGACGAAGAAGGACAAGGACGACTCGACGCCCTCGCGCCGGCGGTCCCGCAAGGCCGCCGCGCCCGATCCGGTCGAGGCGCTCCTCGAGCGTGCGCTGCGGCTGGAGAGCGACAAGGCGGACGTCGAATGGCAGCACGCCTCGGAGGTTAAGAGCCTCATCAAGCGGCTCGATCCGGCGTTCAGCGAGAAAGCGCTGGGCTACAAGAGCTTCACGGAGTTCGTGCGCGCGCACCCCGCTGTCGCCGAGATGGACGACTCCGGCAACATCGTGCTCATCCGCCTCGCCGCCGACCGCGCGTAGTCGTCCGCCATACGTGAGGACATTCTCACCCGACATCCTTGAAACCTGAATCCTCCTTCATGTAGCGTCGCCCCGGCGGCCTTCCGGCCGCATCGCGCTCTACGAGGAGGTATCAGCGCATGGCATCAGCCACGGCATCCCCCGACAAGCAGTCCAGTCTGCGCAGGGTCGTCACCGCATCGATGGCGGGCACCGTCGTCGAGTGGTACGAGTTCTTCCTGTACGCCACCGCGGCAACACTGGTCTTCAACGTCGTCATGTTCCCGCCGTCGGACGACCCGTACACCCCGATCATCGCCGCGCTCACGACGTACGCCATCGGCTTCATCGCGCGTCCGCTCGGCGGCATCGTGTTCGGGCATTTCGGCGACAAGTACGGCCGCAAGAAGCTCCTGCAGCTCGCGATCATCCTCGTGGGCGTCGCGACGTTCCTGATGGGCTGCCTCCCGACGTTCGACCAGGTCGGCTACTGGGCCGTCGGGCTCCTGCTCTTCCTGCGCTTCGCCCAGGGCTTCGCCGTCGGCGGCGAGTGGGGCGGCGCCGTCCTGCTGGTCTCCGAGCACTCCCCCGACCGCTCACGCGGCTTCTGGGCGTCGTTCCCCCAGGCCGCCGTGCCGCTCGGAAACCTGCTCGCGACCGTGGTGCTGCTCGTCCTGAGCAACACGCTCTCGCCCGAGGCGTTCCTCTCGTGGGGCTGGCGCGTGGCCTTCTGGCTCTCCGTCGTGATCGTCGCCGTCGGGTACTACATCCGCACGCGGGTAACCGACGCCCCGATCTTCACGGAGGCGCAGAAGCAGGCCGAGGAGTCGCAGCACACGCGCTACGGCGTGGTCGAGGTCATCAAGCGCTACCCCCGCGGCGTGCTCACGGCCATGGGCCTGCGCTTCGCCGAGAACATCATGTACTACCTCGTCGTGACGTTCTCGATCGTCTACCTGCGCACCGCGCTGCAGCTCGACGTCGCCGCGATCCTCGGCTACCTCGTCATCGCGCACATCGTGCACATGGTGGTGATCCCGCTGGTCGGCGCGCTCACCGACCGCGTCGGCCGCAAGCCGGTGTACTTCGCCGGAACCGTCCTGGCTGCGGCGTGGGGCTTCATCGCGTTCCCGATGTTCGACACGCGCGACCCGATCATCATCATCGTGGCGATCTGCCTCGGCCTGATGATCCACGCGCTCATGTACGCCCCGCAGCCGGCGATCATGTCGGAGATGTTCCCGACGCGCATGCGCTACTCCGGGGTCTCGCTGGGCTACCAGGTCACGTCGATCGTGGCGGGGTCGCTCGCGCCGATCATCGCGACCGCTCTGCTGCAGCAGTACGGCACGTGGCAACCGGTGGCGGTGTACCTCGCGATCGCCGCGGCGATCACGCTCGTCGCCGTCGTCTCCATGCGCGAGACGAAGGGATCGTCGCTCCACGACCTCGATCGCGTCGACGAGGAGCGGCTGACCGCCGACCGCGCCGCGGTGTGAGAACCGAGCGGATGCCTCGTTCCCTTGCGACGAGGCATCCGCTCCTCTCTGCCCGAAGGGCCCCCGACGAATGCCCGGAGCCGCCCCTGATCTGGGGAATCACGCGTCGGGTACAGTGTGGTTCGTGGCACGCCGCAACCCGCCTCCCGGCTCGCAGACCTCGCTCCGCGAGGCCAATCGCGCGCGCCTGGTCGAGTCGCTCAAGCGCCACGGCCGCCTGACCCAGGTCGAGCTCGCCGGCTCGACGGGCCTGTCCCCCGCGACGGTGTCGAACATCGTCAAGGAGCTCACCGCCTCCGGCCTGCTGCACACCTCGTTCACGTCGCGCAGCGGTCGCCGCGCGACGCTGGTGTCGCTGGCCCGCCAGCTCGGACTCGTCGCCGGCGTGCACTTCAGCTCGCGCCAGCTGCACATCGCGATCGCCGACACGGCGCGCGCGATCGTGACGCAGTCGTCGCTCCCGCTCGCCCTCGATCATCGCCACGACGCAGAGCTCGATCGTCTCAGCCTGCTGCTCGGCGACATGATGGAGTCGCTCGGGGGCTCGCTGTCCGACCTGCTCGCGGTCGGCATGGCCCTCCCCGCCCCCATCGATCCCCGCACCGGCATGGTGTCGACCCCCGGGCTGCTGCGCGGCTGGGAGGGCGTCGACGTCGCGGAGAGTCTCTCCGCGCGCAGCGGGCGGCCCGTCTACGTCGACAGCGAGGCCAACCTCGGTGGCCTCGCCGAGGCCCGCGAAGGCAGCGGGCGCGAGGCATCCTCGTCGGTGTTCATCCGTGTCGGGCACACCATCAGCGCCGGCCTCATCGTGGGCGGCGACCTCTTCCGCGGCGTCAACGGCAAGGCCGGCCAGATCGGCCACGTCACGATCGACGAGAACGGGCCGATCTGCCGGTGCAGCAATCGCGGCTGCCTCGAGACCTACGCGGGCGGTCCCGCGCTGCTGTCGCTGTTCCCCGCCGGTGAAGGCATGCAGCGGCTCGGCGATCTGCTCCAGGCCGCCGAGGCGGGCGACGGCAGCTCGCGCCGGGTCATCGCCGACGCCGGACGCCACATCGGCATCGCCGCGGCGAGTCTGTGCAATCTCTTCGACCCCGAGCTGATCGTCATGGGCGGCGAGCTGGCCCAGGCGGGCGAGATCCTCATGGCGCCCATGCGGCATTCGCTCGAGCGCACCGCGCTGCCCTCTGCCGGCGGACTGCCCGAGATCGTCGGCGCCTCGTTCGGCGAATGGGCCGAGACCCGCGGCGCCATCGCCATCGCCCTCGACCACGTGACGGTGGATGCGCAAGCACTCCCCCATTCGGCGTAGGGCGTGGCGATGTCGAGATCAGGACGCGAGGTTCTGAGGAAGGCGCTCGGGCGCGCGGCGGTCATGACGGCGCTGCTGCTCGCGGTCACGGGCGGCGCCGCCGGGTGCTCGGACTCCCACCCCGGACCTTCGCCGAGCAGCGGATCCGACTCCATCGCCCTCCTGCTCCCCGACGCCAAGACGGCGCGCTACGAGACGTTCGACCGGCCGTTCTTCGAGGCGCGCGTCGCCGAACTCGGCGACTACGACGTGCTGTACTCCAACGCCGACCAGGACGCCGCGAAGCAGCAGCAGCAGGCGGAGTCCGCCCTCACTGCGGGCGCCGGCGTGCTCGTCCTCGACGCCGTCGACGCCAACGCCGCCGTCAGCATCGTGCGCTCCGCGAACGCCAAGGGCGTGCCCGTCATCTCGTACGACCGGCTCATCGCCGGGGGCGACCTCGCGTACTACGTCTCGTTCGACAACGAGAAGGTCGGCGAGCTGCAGGCCGCGGAGTTCGTCGACGCGGTCGAGGATGCCGGGGGCGGCGGCATCCTGATGGTCAACGGGTCGCCGACCGACAGCAACGCCGCCCAGTTCCGCGAGGGCGCGCACCGCCTCATCGACGCGAGCGGGCTCGACGTCCTTGCCGAGTACGACACCCCCGACTGGAGCCCCGACAAGGCGCAGGCGTGGGTCGCGGCGCAGATCGCGCAGTACGGCGACGAGATCGTCGGCGTCTACGCGGCCAACGACGGCACGGCGGGTGGCGCGGTGGCGGCGTTGAAGGCGGCGAACGTCGAACCGTTCCCCGTCGTGACCGGTCAGGACGCCGAGCTGTCGGCGCTGCAGCGGATCATCACTGGCGACCAGCACATGACGGTCTACAAGGCGATCAAGCCGCAGGCGGAGCTGGCCGCCGAGGTCGCGGTCGCCCTGCTGAACGGGGAGGAGGTGACGGCGCCCATGCGCGTCGACGGCGTGCCGACGACCCTGCTCGATCCCGTGGCGGTGACCGTCGACAACATCCTCGAGACCGTCGTCGCCGACGGGTTCTGGACCGTGGCCGACATCTGCACTCCGCAGTACGTCGATGCGTGCGAAGCCGCAGGCATCGGGTAAGGTCCTGACCTTGGCGAGGAGGGCATGAGCGGATGTCGACGACACAGCCGCGGGCGGGACGCTCGCGCGAGCGCGTGCTCACCATGCGCGGCATCGGGAAGCACTTCGGCGCGGTCAAAGCGCTCACCGACGTGGACTTCTGGGTCAACGAGGGCGAGGTGGTCGCGCTCGTCGGCGACAACGGCGCCGGCAAGTCGACGCTCGTGAAGGTGCTCGCCGGTGTGCACGCGCCCGACACCGGCACGATCGAGTTCGATGGTGCGCTCGTCGACATCCCGAGTCCCGCCGACGCGCAGGATCTCGGGATCGCCACGATCTTCCAGGACCTCGCCCTGTGCGACAACCTCGACGTCGTCGCCAACCTGTGGCTCGGGCGCGAGCTGCGCGACGGCCTGGGACTCGACGAGGTCGACATGGAGCAGCGCACGTGGACGCTTCTGCGGGAGCTGTCCGCCAAGATCCCCTCCGTGCGCATCCCGGTGGCGTCGCTGTCGGGCGGCCAGCGCCAGACCGTCGCGATCGCCCGGTCGCTCATCGGCGATCCGCGCATCGTGATCCTCGATGAGCCGACGGCCGCCCTCGGCGTCGCGCAGACCGCCGAGGTGCTGAACCTCATCGAGCGTCTGCGCGAGCGCGGGCACGGGGTGATCCTCATCAGTCACAACATGGCCGACGTCATGGCCGTGGCGGATCGCGTGGTGGTGCTGCGCCTGGGTCGCAACAACGGGGTCTACAACGTCGCCGAGGTCACCAGCGAGATGCTCATCGCCGCGATCACCGGCGCCGCCGACAATTCGGCGGGGCGCTCGGCCGCCGAGCGGAGCGTGACGAGCGCGTCGCCCACGGAGGCGCCCGTCGAAGGAGAGCCCGCCGACGACGACGGGCCGGCCGCCGAGATCATCCGCATGCCGCGCTCGCGGCCGCGTCGTCCGTCGACGCCGAAGGACGGTCGTCCGTGAGCCGCGATCAGCATCCGCTCGCAGCGGGCACCGACGCCGACCCGCGGCTGCTGAGCGTCGCGGGCCTGCGGGGAGCGGTCGAGTCCCTGTTCGCGCGCATCCGCGGAGGCGACCTCGGAGCTGCGCCCGTGGTGGGCGGGCTCATCGTCATCTGGCTGATCTTCCAAGCGCTCAATCCGGTCTTCCTCTCGAGCGAGAACCTCGTCAATCTGACGATGCAATGCGCTGCGATCGGCACGATCGCGCTCGGGGTGGTGCTCGTTCTGCTGCTGGGCGAGATCGACCTGTCCGTGGGGTCGGTGTCGGGCCTCGCGGCCGCCGTCCTGGCCGTCAGCTTCGTGCAGCTGAACTGGCCCCTCGTGCTCGCACTCGTGGCCGCCATCGGCATCGGATGCCTCGTCGGTCTCCTCTACGGCTTCCTGTACACCCGCTTCGGGCTCCCCAGCTTCGTGATCACACTCGCGGGGCTCCTCGGGTTCCTCGGGCTCCAGCTGTGGGTGCTCGGCGACACCGGCACAATCGGGCTCCCGTTCGATTCGTGGATCGTCGAGTTCGCGCAGGACTGGTTCCTGCCCCACTGGGCCGCCTATCTTCTCGTGGTCCTCTCGGTGGGCGCCTACGCGTGGGTGCTGCTGCGCCGCGCGCGGCGGCGCGCGGCCGCCAACCTCGTGAGCCAGAGCAACCTCGACATCGGCTTGCGCAGCGGGGGGCTGCTGGTGTTCCTGCTGTCGACCGCGTGGTACCTGAACCTCCACCGCGGTGTCGGCGTGATGTTCGTCTTCTTCATCGCGCTCGTCGTGGTCATGAACCTGGTGCTCACGCGTACGCGCTGGGGCCGCGCCGTGTACGCGGTCGGCGGCTCCGTCGAGGCCGCGCGGCGCGCCGGCATCCGGGTCGACCGCATCTACCTCTCGGTGTTCGCGATGTGCTCGATGCTCGCCGCCGTCGGAGGCATACTCGCCGCGGCGCGGCTGGCTTCGGCCGGTCAGAGTTCGGGAACCGGCGATGTCAATCTCAACGCGATCGCCGCGGCCGTCATCGGCGGTGCGAGCCTCTTCGGCGGCCGCGGGTCGGCCTTCTCCGCACTGCTCGGGATCATCGTCATCCAGTCCATCTCGTCGGGCCTCACGCTGCTGACGCTGGACTCCTCCGTGCAGTTCATGATCACCGGCGTCGTGCTCGTGCTGGCGGTCATCGTCGACTCGATCTCGCGGCGCACGCGCGCCGCGACAGGTCTGGCCTGACGCCCGTCTGCCTTCAGAGCACAAAGCCGTCGTCGTATCGTTTCGATCCTCGTGCACGAAACGCTGTGCGAAATGTCTCGGTGCAACCGTTCCCACGAGCATTGTGCACGAAAGTTTTCGAACCGTCCGTGGGCGAACGCTTTCTCACCGCATCGAAGGAGCGGCGTTGCCAAAGCGTTACGTTCAAGACTTGACGCCAAGAATCCTCCCCGAAATGATCGCTTCAAGCGCGAAGTGCGTCAGGGACGATCCTGGGGCTCGCGCACTTCAATGACGAAAGGCGAATGATGAAGAAGTCTTCACTCCTCACCGTGGCCGCCCTCACGGGCGCCGCCGCAGTGATGCTCGCGGGCTGCGCCGGCGGCTCCGGTGGGACCCCGACCGACGGCGGCGACGACGGCGGCGAGGCCACCGGCGGCCGCGCATGTGTGATCCTCCCCGACGCGGCATCCTCGCCCCGCTGGGAGAACTTCGACCGCAAGTACCTTCAGGAGGGTCTGGAGGGCGCGGGCTTCGAGGTCGACATCCAGAACGCGCAGGGTGATGTCGCCAAGTTCGCGACCATCGCGGACCAGCAGCTCACTCAGGGCTGCGGCGTCATGCTGCTCGTCGACTACCAGGGTGCGGCCGAGGCCGTCGCCACCAAGGCCAAGGCCGAGGGCATCCCGGTGATCGCCTACGACCGCCCGTTCGCGGGCGCCGACTACTACGTGTCGTTCGACAACGTCGAGGTCGGCCGCCTGCAGGGGCAGACGGTGCTCAACGGCCTGGAAGCCGCGGGTGTGGACCCGGCCGCGGCGACCGTCGTGTACATCGGCGGCGACCCCACCGACGGCAACGCGAAGATGTTCCACGACGGAGCGGTCGAGGTCATGGAGGCCGCGGGGATCGAGCCGGCGGCCGAGCCGCCGGGGGCGTGGGACCAGGCGAAGTCGCAGACCAACTTCGAGCAGGCCCTCACCAGCCTGAACGGCCAGGTCGACGGCGTCTGGGCCGCCAATGACACCAACGCCGCCGGTGTCATCAAGGTGCTGCAGGACAACAACCTCGAAGGCGTCGCCGTGTCGGGTCAGGACGCGAACGTCGCGGGTCTGCAGAACATCCTGCTCGGCTGGCAGACGGCCACGGTCTACAAGCCGGTCGCCGACGAGGCCAGCGCCGCCGTCGACACCGCCATCGCCCTGCTCAACGGAGAGACCGTCGAGACCGACGCCGAACTGGAGGACGGCACGCCGTACATCCAGGTGACGCCGGTGCTCGTCGGCCCGAACGAGGTCAAGGACGTCATCGCCGCAGGCGACGCCGCCTACGACGACGTGTGCACGCCGGAAGTCATGGCCGCATGCGAGGAGTTCGGGGTCACCGCCGAGTAATCTGTCGGGCAAGAGCCGCGAGGGCGTCGCGTCATCACGGACGCGACGCCCTTGCGCGCTCGCACCGACACTCTGCAAGGAAGCGAGTATGTCAGACACGATCACAGCCACAGAGCCGATCATCGAATTGGTCGGCGTCAAGAAGTCCTTCGGCCCTGTCAGCGTTCTCAAGGGCGTCGACCTCAAGGTGTACCCGGGTAAGGTGACCGCCCTGGTCGGCGACAACGGCGCCGGCAAGTCCACGCTCATCAAGGGCCTCGCCGGAGTGCAGCCGTACGACGAGGGCGAAGTCCTCATCGACGGCACCCACCGCGACCTGCACGCGCCGAGGGACGCCTCGGGACTCGGAATCGAGGTCGTCTACCAGGACCTCGCCCTGTGCGACAACCTCGACATCGTCCAGAACATGTTCCTCGGCCGCGAAGAGACCTCGATCGGCACGTTCGACGAGGGGCGCATGGAGAAGGAGGCGTCCGACACGCTGCGCTCCCTCTCGGTGCGCACGGTCAAGTCGGTGCGGCAGAAGGTGTCGAGCCTCTCGGGCGGACAGCGGCAGACCGTCGCGATCGCTCGGGCGGTGCTGAAGAAGGCCCGGGTCGTCATCCTCGACGAGCCCACGGCCGCCCTCGGCGTGGCCCAGACGGAGCAGGTGCTGAATCTGGTCAAGCGGCTCAGCGAACAGGGGGTCGCGGTGATCCTCATCAGCCACAACCTCGCCGATGTGTTCGAAGTGGCCGACGACATCGCCGTCCTGTATCTGGGCCAGATGGTGGCGCAGATCCCGGTCAGCGAGACCACCCGCGACGACGTCGTCGGGTACATCACCGGCACCAAGACCCTGGGCGGCGTCAGCATCGTCGACACGTCCACGCTTCGCACCGAGGAGGGGGCGCTATGAGCAGCAATGCGACACGCACGGAGGCCGCTCCCGATCCGCTCGCGAGCGACCTGATCGGGAGTGGCGTCGAGGGCGGCGTCGTCGACCAGGCACGAGCCTGGTGGCAGCGCGTGCGCAGCGGCGACATGGGCGCGCTGCCCGCCATCGGCGGGCTCGTCGTCCTCGGCATCCTGTTCACGGCCCTGAGCCCGTTCTTCCTCACCGAGCGCAACTTCGCCAACCTCCTGAATCAGGCGGCGACGCTGGTCGTGCTGGGCATGGCACTCGTCTTCGTGCTGCTGCTCGGCGAGATCGACCTCTCGGCGGGTGTCACCGGCGGAGTCGGGATGGCGCTGTTCGTCGTGCTGAACTCGCAGTTCGACGTCCCGTGGCCCCTGGCCCTTCTGCTGGGCTTCGGGTTCGGCTTCCTGATCGGGGCCTTCATCGGCTTCTTCGTGGCGAGAGTCGGGATCCCGTCGTTCGTCGTCACGTTGGGCCTGTTCCTCGGTCTGCAGGGACTCGCGCTCGTGATCATCGGGCCGGGCGGTCTGTTCCGGGTGGAGGTGCCCGAGCTCATCGCTCTGCAGAACGGCAATCTCCCGGTGTGGGGCGGCTGGGCGATGCTCGCGATCATGCTGATCATCTCGGCTGCGACGTCGTTCTGGGACCGCGCGCGCCGCACCCGCGCCGGCGTGCCGAATCGGGCGATCTCGCTGGTGTTCATCAAGCTCGCCGTCATCGCCGTTCTCGGCGGCACCGTCGTGTACATCTTGAACCAGGACCGCGGCCAGTCCGTCAACGCGGTGCAGGGCGTGCCGAACGTCGTGCCGATCGTGCTCGTGATCCTCTGGGTCGGCACGTTCGCGCTGGACCGCACGAAGTTCGGCCGGTACATCTACGCGATCGGCGGCAACGCCGAGGCGGCACGCCGGTCGGGTGTCAAGGTCCGCTGGATCAAGTGGTGGGCGTTCGTGATCTGCTCGAGCCTCGCGGTCTTCTCGGCTCTGCTCAGCGTCTCGCGCGTGGGAACGGTCGATGCCACGGTCGGTCGCGACATCGTGCTGAGCGGCGTCGCGGCGGCCGTGGTCGGCGGCGTGAGCCTCTTCGGAGGCAAGGGGCGCCTGATGCACGCCGCCATCGGTGCGCTCGTGATCGCGACCATCACGAACGGCCTGGCACTGCTGAACCTGCCTGCGGGCGTCAACCTGCTCGTCACGGGTGGCGTGCTGATCCTCGCAGCCACCGTCGACGCCGTCTCCCGCCTGCGGGGCAACGGCGTGCGCACCTAGCGGTTCTCACCGTCGGAAGGCGTCGGGCGCGGCATCCGCCCCGGCGCCTTCCGTCGTTCGCGGAGCCGTGTCAGGACGCTGCGATGATCTCGTCCACCCACGCCGGCACGAGGTCGCCCGCGCGGCCGGCGCGGGCGTCGTCGAACGGGACGACCGCGTCGCTCGCCACGAGGTTCAGTTCGACGGTGCGCGCTCCGAACGCCGCCGCGAGCGCGACATACCCGGCCGCCGGGTACACGGCACCGGAGGTGCCGATCGACGCGAACACGTCGCAGGCGACGACGGCCTGCTCGATCCGGTCGAGACCGTAGGGCAGCTCACCGAACCAGACGACGTCGGGGCGCAGCATCCGCTCGCCGCAGACCGGGCACGGCGGTCGCGGCGAGAGGTCGGCGTCCCACACCGGTCGAGCCCCGCAGGCCAGGCACAGGGCGCGCCGCAGCTCACCGTGCATGTGCACGAGGTTGCGCGTGCCCGCCCGCTCGTGGAGGTCGTCGACGTTCTGCGTGACGACCAGGAGCTCCTCCCCCAGCGCGGCTTCGAGGCGGGCCAGAGCGAGGTGGGCGGCATTGGGGTGGACGGATGCCACGGCACGCCGTCGCGCGTCGTAGAACGCCTGCACGGTGCCGGGGTCGCGCTCGAAGGCCTCGGGAGTCGCGACGTCCTCGATCCGGTGTCCCTCCCACAGCCCGTCGGCGTCGCGGAAGGTGGGCACGCCGCTCTCGGCCGAGATCCCAGCGCCGGTGAGGACGACGATGCGCATGGATCCAGTGTGCCCGGCTCCGGGCGTGGAGGGCCCGGGGCGACGCGCGTTCAGGATTGGCTCAGCCGCGCAGGAGCGCGCGCAGCGACGCGATCGTGTCGGTTTCGCCGGGACCCTTGTCGGGCCGATAGCCCTTCACCCGCGCGAAGCGAAGGGCGACTCCGCCCGGATACCTCGTCGATCGCTGCACACCGTCGATCGCGATCTCGACGACGGTCTCGGGCCGCACGTGCACGGCGTACGCGGACCGATGCGTCTCGATCGTCGGGAAATGATCCGTCTGCCAGCGCAAGAGGGCGTCGGTGAGTCCTTTGAACGTCTTGCCGACCATCACGAAGCCGCCCGGATCGCCGTAGGCGCCGTCGGGATCGCGCGCGCCGAGGTGGAGGTTCGACAGCTGCCCGGTGCGACGGCCCGAGCCCCACTCCACCGCGAGCACGACGAGGTCGAAGGTGAGCACGGGTTTGACCTTGAGCCAGCTCTTGCCGCGGCGCCCCGCCGCGTACGCCGAATCGATGCCCTTGACCATCACGCCCTCGTGCCCCGCGGCGAGCGCCTCGCGCGAGAATTCCTCGGCGCGGGCAGGGTCGTCGGTGACGATGCCCGGTATGCGCGACGGCCCCGCGACCCGCTCGAGGACATCGAGCCGCGTGGCGAGCGGCTCGTCGAGCAGGTCTCGTCCGTCGAGGTGGAGAATGTCGAAGAACCAGGGCCGCAGCACCGCCGCGGCGCCGCTCTCGGAGCCGAACCGTGCCATCGTGTCCTGGAAGGGGCGCGGGCCGCCGTCCTCGTCGAGCGACAGCGTCTCGCCGTCGAGGATCACGCGCTCGGCGGGCAGTTCACGCACGGCCTCGACGATCTCGGGCACGCGATGGGTGATGTCGGCGAGGCTGCGGGTGTAGACGCGCACGTCGTCGCCGTCGCGGTGCACCTGGATGCGCGCGCCGTCGAGCTTGTATTCGACGGATGCCGCTCCCCCGAGCGCCCCGAGCGCCTCAGCCGCTGATCCCGCCGTCGAAGCGAGCATCGGCATCACCGGACGCCCCACCTGCAGTCCGACGGCATCCAGCGCCTCGGCCGACCCCGTCAGGGCGAGGTCGGCGGTGGCCCCGAGATCGCCCGACAGCATCGCCGCGCGGCGTACGGCCGCGGCATCCTTCCCCGATGCCTTGGCGACCGCGTCGAGCAGCACGCCCTCGAGCGCACCGGTGCGCAGCTCGCCGAGCATGACCCGGGCGATGAAGTCCCACTCGGCGGCCGTCGCGCGCTCGCTGAGCGCGGTGAGCTCGCTGCGGCGTGCCGCGACCGACCCCGGCCCGTCGGTGGCTGCGAGGCGATCGAGCGCTGCGTCGACGTCGAGGACCGTGAGCGAGGGCTGAGCGGCGTGCGGCGTCTCGAGCGCCGACAGACTGCGCCAGCCGACGCCGAGGCGGCCCTGGCGCGGGCTCGCGGCCAGGAACCCGATCGCCGGCGCCACCTCGTCGCCGGCGAGGCCGCGAAGCACGTCGGCGAGCGCCGCGATCTTCGCGAGGCGCGATGACGTCGCAGCGACGGCTTCGGTCGCCGCGACGACCTCGGTGAGCAGCATGCGGGAATTCTCGCACCCAGTCACGACACCGCGGACGCCCTGGCGCACCCGCGGCCGACCCGCTAGGAGATCCGGCGACGGGTGGTGCCGCGGCGGGCGGTCCGGCCTAGACGACCGCGGCCGGAACCACTCCTGCGCGCAGCACGCCGTCATGCAGCTCGAGCACGCGGTCCGCCCGGAGCATGATCGACGGGTCGTGGGTCGACAGGAGCACGGCGACGCCGTCCTCGTGCGCGATCGAGGCGATGAGGTCGATCATCGTCGCCGCGGTGTGCGAGTCGAGCTGACCGGTGGGCTCGTCCGCGAGCACGATGCGCGGCGAGCCGGCCAGGGCGCGCGCGATGCCGACGCGCTGCTGCTGACCGCCCGAGAGCTCCGCCGGTCGCTGCGTGGCGTGATCGGCCAGGCCGACGCGCTCGAGCAGCCGCGTGACGCGCTCCGACCGTTCGGCCGGCTCGGTGCCGCGGATGCGCATGGGCAGCTCGACGTTCTCTTCGGCGGACAGCGCGCCGATCAGCCCGAACGATTGGAAGACGTAGCCGATGTCGTCGCGCCGCACCGCGTCGACCTGTTTCTCGGGTGCCTCCGTGAGCACGACGTCGCCGACCCGCACCCGGCCGGTGGTCGGCGGCTGGATCCCGCCCAGGACGTGGAGCAGGGTCGTCTTGCCGGCACCCGAGGGCCCCACGAGCACGACGAGCTCACCCGGATGCAGTTCGAGCGACGCGTCCGACAGCGCGTGCACGTCGCCGGCGGGGGTGCGGTGCACGACCGACAGATCGGATGCCTCGAGCACGGGCTCGCTCATGATCCCTCCTCCTGTGATCCCTCGCGACGACTCCGTCGCGTCGCGGGCGCCTCGCCGTCAGCGGGTCCCGGGGTCGCCGGGGTCGCCGCGGGTGGCGTCTGCCGGCCATCGCCCGGCCACACGCCGACGTGGTCGGGATTGAGCTTGAGGCGCACCCTCTCACGCAGCGACAGCTGATGCATGTACTCGGTCGGCAGCTGCAGCCGCCCGACCTTGTCGAGCACGACGAACTCCTCGGCCATGTCATGCTCCCGGCCCTCGTCGTCGGTGTGCGTCCACCGCAGCACCTCGGTGGAGGTGCGCCCGTCGCGGATCTGCACCGTGCGCTGCACGTGCTCCGAGACCGCCGGATCGTGCGTCACGATGAGCGCGGTCGTTCCGAGCTCGCGGTTGACCGTCTCGAACGTCGACAGAACCTCCGCCGACGCATGCTCGTCGAGGTCGCCGGTCGGCTCATCCGCGAGGAGCACGCGCGGGTCGTTCGCCAGAGCGACGGCGATCGCGACACGCTGCTGCTGACCACCCGACAGCTCCGCCGGACGCCGGTCGGCGACATCGGCCACGCCGGCGAGCTCGAGCAGCTCGGTCGCACGCTCGGGATGCTTGCGATCGCCGCCGATCGCCCGCGCGAGCTGCACATTCTCGCGGGCGGACAAGTAGGGCAGCAGGTTGCGTGCGGTCTGCTGCCACACGAAGCCGACCACCTCGCGCCGGTACGTCACGCGGTCGCGCGCCGAGAGCGACGGCAGGTCGCGCCCGGCCACGCGTGCGGAGCCGGCGGTGGGAGCGTCGAGCGCGGAGAGGATCGACAGCAGCGTCGACTTCCCCGAGCCGGACGCGCCGACGAGGGCGACCAACTCGCCGCGGCCGACCACCAGGTCGAGGCCCTGCAGCGCCTGCACCTCGATGTCGGCGACGGCGAAGATCCTCACGAGTCCTTCGCACACGATGTCGGGTTCGGTCATCAGTCCTCCTCGGTTCGGAGCACGGTCGCCATGGACGTCGTGCGCGCGCTGGCCACGCCGCCGACCACGGCGAGGGCGAGCGCGACGACCACGACGGCGATGAGGGTGCCGCTCAGGACGGGGTCGACGGCGATGCTGGGCTGACCGCCGCCGCCGGTGAACGGGCGCAGGTCGATCGAGGTCACGACGAGCAGCGGGAGCAGGGCGCCGAGCACCACGCCGCCCACGAGCGCAGTGACGCCGAGCGGCACGAACTCCCAGGCGACGACGCCGCGGGATCGGGGGCGGTCGAGACCCATGCTGCGCAGCAGCGCGATCACGCGGGAGCGCGCATCACGCGAGACCCCCGCGACGAGCAGGAGAGCGACGACCGACAGCGCCACCGCGACGGCGAGCGCCGACAGGAGCACGAACCGCAGGGCGGAGACCGCCGGGGATGCCTGGATCTCGGCCGTCGACTCCTCGAGGATGCGCGTCGAGTGCGCCGACCCGACGAGGTCGCCGAGCTCGTCGGCGATGGCCGCAGCATCCGCTCCCGGTGCGACGTCGATCATCACCGTGCGCGGGAAGAACCCGAATCCGGTGAGGGCTGCGTAGTCGGCCCGGTCCATCAGCACGAACTTCTCGGATCCGGTGAGGCCCAGCACGCGGTCGAGCGTTCCGACGACGTCGACCGGCGAGGTCACGAACGTGGTCTGCCCCTCCCCCAGGTCCGCGGCGAGCACGCTCGACTCGACGATCTGCACGGGGTCGGATGCGGGCGTGATGAGTCCGGCGGGCAGCGCCCCGACCATGCCGCGCTGCACGGCGGCGAGCGTGTCGACATCGGTCACCGTGACCTGCACGCTCTCACGACCGTCCGGGCCCGCAACCGTGACGTAATCGCCACGCAGAACGCCGACGGCGTCGTCGACGCCCTCCACCGCGCGCATGGAGTCGATCATGTCGTCGTCGAAATAGGGGCCGGCGAGTCGGATGTCGCCACCGACGTCGCGCTGCGCGGCCACCACGGCACCGCGGTCGACGGTGGCGAGCACGAGCGACGAGAACACGGCGATGGCGACGGCGACGAGCATCGCGAGGACGGCCGTGGTGCCCGCCGCGGAGTCGCGCAGGTTGCGCGCCGCACCGACGAGGCCGACGACGCCACGGCCGCGGCGCGCGACCCGGAGGGCCGCGGCGATCGGGATCGGGTGGAGCCGGACGACGATGAGCGCGACGGCGACCGTGGCCAGGAGCGGTGCCGCGACGACGAGGGGATCGATCCCGTCGGTGGCCGATCCGATCCCGCGCAGGAACAGCTGCACGACGGCCACGGCGGCGAGCAGGAGCACCACCGCCTCGGCGATGCGCACCGCCTTGCTGCGCACCGGGGCGTCGAGGTCGGCGCGTCCGCGCTCGAGCAGCGCGGGCCGCAACGTGAAGGCGAGCGCGACGCCCGGCACCACACCGACGGCGACCGCGAGGAGCGTCGGCAGCGGCCCGGCGTCGTTCGGGGTGACGGCGATCGCGCCGATCGCCGCGAGGATCGCGGCGGGGATGCCGAGGATGAGCCCCTCGCCGAACAGCAGCCGACGCAGTCGGGCGAGCGGCGCCCCGCGGGCGGACATGAGTGACAGATCCGCGCGCCGGCGACGGATCATGAGGGCGGCGGCGAGGACGACCAGCGAGACGCTCACCGCGAGCGGGCCGACCGCAGCAACGGCGAGGATCGCGCTCGCGGAGTTCGCCCGGGAGAGCGCGGTCGAGAGCACGTCGACGATCTCGCTCTGGAAGCGCACCCGCAGCTGACCCGTCTCGTCGACGGGGACGCTCGTCGACGTCGCCGCACGCAGCGCGGAGAGGAGCTCGACCGGCTCGGCTCCGAGTGCCGCGCCGCCGTCCACCGGGTACCACGCCTGCAGCTCCGCGCGCAGGGCCGGGACGATCTGCGCCCAGGACTCCGGATGCACCCAGGCGACCGACGTGGCGGTGGGCCGCCGGTTGCCGTCGTCGAACACGGTGGCGATGAGCGAGGTGGGCAGGTGAGCCCATCGATCGGCATCGGGATCGATCGCCGTGACGGTGCCCACGAGCTGGATCTCGACCGCTCCCTCGAGCCAGTCGTCGACCGACGTGACCCGGGTCGACGGCGGTGCGCTGCGCACCTCGCCGACCGGCCACTGCATCGTCGAGGCAGCGACTTGGCTCAGCACGATCTCCACGGGCCCCGTGCCGGTCCACGGCTCGGGCCAGCCGCCGTCGACCAGCTCGACACTCGACTGCATCGCCGGCTCGGCGAACAGCTGCACGATCGAGATGGGCGCCTGCGGGGGAAGGCTCTCGGGGTCGACGCGCAGATCCTGCGCGTACGCGGCGAACTGTGCTTCGCCGACGAGCGGTGCGAGGGCGGGCTCGAGCGAGGCCCGGTTGTCGGCGAGCAGCTGGCCGACCGCGCCGAACACGTCCTCCGCGCCCTCGTCCCAGCCGCCGATGACCTCGGGATCGTTCGCGGAACCGAGGGCCGGCGAGCCGATGAGACTCGCCGACAGGTCGCGCGAGATCGCCGGCATGTCGGAGACCTGGTGGGCGACCTCGGCGCGGACGACTCCGACGAGGGCGCGCGGAGCCGCCGCGATCACGAAGGCCGCGAAGGCGGTGAGCGCGATGATGACGAGGGCTGCGCTGCGAGGCGTCGCAAAGCGGCGACGGGTGAGGGCGGAGAGTCCGGGCGACCTGGTCACTCGTCCTCCCTCATGAGCGGCGCGAGGCGGGCGGGGGCCCGCACGGTCGCGACGATGACCGCGAAGACGCCGACCGCGGCGAGGACCACCAGGAGCAGCACGAGCGGGTCGGCACGCAGCACGATGGGATAGGACTCCGGAACGCTGCCGTACGCGGCGCGCACGAGCGGCGCCACGATGAGCCATGCCGTGGCCGCACCCGCCGCGATGCCCCCCACTGCGCCCATCGCCACCGCGAACAGGTCCTCCTGCGCGCGCAGCCGCGACGCACGGCGACGGCCCAGGCCCATCACGGCGAAGAGGGCGAGCTCGCGCGAATCGGCGCGGCTGCGCGTGCGTCGGAGCACGAGCACGACCACGGCGAGCACCACCGCACCTGCGGCAGCGAGGAAGAAGGCCGCGGCCGTGCCCGCGGCGTTCTCGGCCGATCGCGGATCGGCCACGATCGTCACGGTCTGCGGGAACTCCGCCGAGACGGCCGCCGCGATCGCCCCGGGATCCTCGGTGGACAGCCACACCTGCGTCGGCACGACGTCGAACGGGCTGGCCGTCGAGACGGTGCCGAGATCGACGAGCATCCCCTCGCCGGTGGTCGATCCGGGGAGCACCGGGACCACGTCGACGATCTCGAAGTCCGCCTCGAACTCGGGCTTGATCACCTCGAGCGCGATCGAGTCACCCACCTCGAGGCTCAGCGAGGCAGCCAGCTGCGCGGTGATGACCGTCGGAACCGCGGGGGGGATGCCGGTGGCCACGGCCTGGCTGTAGGGCTGGCCCTCGCTCGCCTCGGGTGCGAACCCGATGCCCGCGTCGGTGACGTCGACGACTCCGGGCGTGCCCGCCGCCGGGCGGAACTCCGTCAGGTCGACGGTGACCCCACCGCTCGAGACCTCGGAGATCTCGCCGCCGCCCGGCACGTGGCCGAGCGGGTGGTAGGCGATCGCGAGGGCCGCGAGCGACCATTCGTCGTCGGAGGGCAGCTCGAATGTGTACGTCTCCTCGTCGCGCACTTCCAGGTCGGTGAACGTGTTGCCGTCGTCGTCTTCGATCACCGAGAGATCGGCGTTGCTGAAGCCGAACGTCGCGACGGCTCCCGCGGAAGAGACCACGGTCGCCCGGCCGTTGAAGGCCGGAGAGCCCTGCGGGATGAGCTCTCCGTCGAACTCGACGGGCTCGCCCGCGGGTGCCACGAGAGTGAGGGAGAACGTGTCGTCCTCGAGCACCGCGCTCGTCTCGGGGAGCGTGAGCTCCGCGCCGAGTGCGGCAGGGTCGATCGTGCCGTCCGCGTCGAGCATGACCGCACCCAGCTGTGGTGCCTGGACAGCGAGGATGGGGATGCGCTGATCGGCGCCCTGCGCGCTCATGGGGCGTGCGAGCATCGCCGCATCGGGCGCGCCGACGGCCGCGACATCCGCTGCCACGACGTCCTCGGGGATCGTGCCGACCTTGAGGTCCGCGCCGACGCGCAGGGCCTCGGGGGCGTCGCCGAGGGCGGTGAGGCTGGCGTGGTAGGCACCTGCCACCGTGATCGTCCCGATCGCGAACGCGACGACCGTGATGGACAGGGCGTGGCGCGCCGGACGACGGGACGCGAGCCGCAACGGGGTCGTCGGCGACACCGCCCGACCGGGCGCGAAGGCCGCGCCGATCGCCCGCGCGATCGGGGTCGCGAGGGCCACGGCGATCAGCGCGGCGAGTCCGAGAGCCAGCGCGGGAGCGACCGCCACGAGTGGATCGAGGGTCGAGCCGCCGTCGCCTCGCTCGACGACCGGGGTTCCGGATTGCACGAACTGCCAGACCGCGAGAGCGGTGACGACCGCCAGCAGCACGATCAGCCCGATGTCGGCCACGGCGCGGGCCCGGGCCGATCCGCGCTCGGCGCCGCGTGCCGTGGCCACCGCGACGACGGTCGCGACCACCGCTGCGATGCCCACCGCGACGGCCGGGGGCACGAGCGCACCCGCGGGCGCGGCACCCCAGATCCCCGCCACGAGCACGCCGAGGAACGCGCCGGCCAGACCGCCCGCCACGGCGACGATCGCCGACTCGAGCGCCGCCAGCCACACCAGGTCGCGCCGGCGCGCACCACGCGCGCGCAGCAGCCGGGTCTCGGACTCGCGCGCCCGGACCGACTCGAGCGCGACGGCGCCGACGACGACGGCCGTCAGCAGACCGAGCAGGCCCAGTGCGACCGCGGTCGGCCCTCGGCGCGCCTCGAGGCCGTCGCCGACGCCGGCGAGCGTGTCGCGCAGGCCGCCCGACTCCTGCGGGCGGTCGCCGGTCGCTTCCTCGACGGCGTCACGCAGACCGGCGAGCCCGTCGACGAGGGCGACCGCCTGCGCCCCGGTGATCCTGTCGAGGTCGGGCGTGAGCACGACTGCACCGTCGTCGGCGGCGATCGCGAGGGCTCCGGCGGCGCCCGCATCCGCAACCGCGTCTGCGGCGGCGTCGGCGACCTCGTCGGCCGAGACCCCGGCGTCGACGGTCAGGACGATACGACCGCGATCACCCGTCGCCGCGGCGAGGGCCGAGCGCGCCTCGCGGGTCTCCACCGTGCCGATGAGGGCGACGACCGCCACGAGGAGCAGCGCGGCGAGCGCGGAGACGACCCCGAGGGTGAGGAGCGGCGTCGCTGCGGCGCGCGCCCGGGCCAGGGCGAAGCGGAGTCCTCCGATCACGCGGCCAGCCTTTGCATTCTGGCACTCTAACCCAGGCGGGCGGCGGCTTCCGCGGCGCTGTCACGCGCCGGGGAGAGGCGCCCGACGACGTCCGCGAGGGCGAGACCGGCCTCGGCATGCGCGAAGCGGTATCCGGCATCCTCCAGCACGCCCGGAAGCACCCAGCGGCTCTTCAGGACGAGCTCCGGCTCGGTGCGCAGCACCCACATCGCGGGCTCGAGCATGAAGCGCCACGCGGGCAGGCCGACGGGCGCGCCGACCAGGCGACGCAGCGTCTCCATCAGCGTGGTGTTGTCGATCGGATCGGGTGCCGCGAGGTTCACCGGTCCCGCGATCTCGGGGTGGTCGCGGATGAAGCGCACACTGCCGACGACGTCGTCGATGTGGATCCAGCTGAAGCGCTGCCGCCCGCGCGAGCGATGCGTCGGCGCCCTGCCGTTGCCGGTCGGGTGCGGGCCGATGCCTCGGTAGCGGCGATGCGGGAACCAGGGCCCGTCGTACTGCGGGCCGCCCAGCCCGAGGCGGGCCAGCCGCACGAGCAGCCGGGTCGCGGGTCCGCCACCGAGGACGATGGCCATGCGCAACGACGCGCGCCGCGTGGCGGGAAGGTCGCCGGCGAAGAACTCCTCCTCCCACGTGCGGGCGACGTCGACCGAGAAGCCCGACCCGAGCTCGCCCTCCGCCTCCGTCTGCGGGCGGTCCATCGCGTAGCGGTAGATGGTGGCGGTGCCGGCATTCAGCCACAGCGCAGGCGGGGCCGCGGCATCCGTCACCGCTTCCCGCAGGAGGCGGGTCGTCTCGACACGGGATCGCAGGATCTCGTCGCGGTTCGCATCGGTGTAGCGGCAGTTCACCGATTTGCCGGCGAGATTGATCAGCAGGTCGGCGCCGTCGACGACGCGCCGCAGGCTCTCAGGATCCGACCAGCGCCCATCCGGTCCGCTGCGGCCGACCAGCCGGACGTCGTAGCCCTCGTCGACGAGCGCGGTCCGCAGCGCACCGCCCACGAAGCCGGAGGCGCCGGCGATCACGGCGACGGGGCGGGTCACCGCGCCGCCGTCCTTCCCGCTCGATGCTCCGGCCGGCTGCTCCACAGCGCCCAGGCCACGAGACCGGGCTGCAGGAGCAGGCGCACGAACCGCGCCCGGTCGGTGCGCATCAGCGGGGCATCGCGGCGGGTTCGCCACTGATGCACGTTCCCCGGGAAGACGGCGACGAAGAAGACCGCGACGATCCAGCCGATGCGTCCGCGCTCGCGTGGGAGTGCGAGGAGCGCGCCTCCCAGCATCAGTTCGACCGCGCCGGATGCCACCACGATCGCGTCTTTGTCGGTGCGCAGCAGCGCCGTCGCCCAATCGGGCACCACGATGCGGTAGCCGCGGCGCCCCCACGTGAGGTGGGATGCCCCGGCGATGAGCAGCAGTGCCGCGAGCACGATGCGCGCCACGACTTTCGGTACGGAATCGGTGCGGGTCGTGGATCGAGCGGTCATCGCGCCCAGTCTCGCATCCCCTGGCCTCGACAGCCGCCGTTCTTCCGCTGGTCATGTTCGCCGCCTACCGTTGAGGTGCGGTCGACCTCGCCGCTGATCACGCGAGTGCGTCGCTGCATCCGCCAGCGCCGTCCACAAGACGGCGCCTGTTCGAAGGAGAACGATGTCCCCCCGCATCCGCGGCGCTCTCGCCGCCCTCACCGCCGCCGCGCTGATCGGCGCGGGCTCGGCTGCCCCGGCCCTGGCCGCGCCGCCCTCGCCCCACAAACCCGACGTGCTCTACCAGAAGGAGCCGCTGCGCGTCGCGACCTACAACCTCTCGCTCAACCGCAGCGCGGCGGGCCAGCTCGTGACCGACCTGTCGACGGGCGACAACGCTCAGGCGCGCACGGTGGCCGAGGTGATCCAGCGCACCGCCCCCGATGTCGTGCTGCTGAACGAGTTCGACTACGTCGAGGGCGGGGTCGCCGTCGATCTGTTCCGGGACAACTACCTCGAGGTCAGCCAGAACGGCGCGCCGGCGGCGGAGTACCCCTACGCGTTCGTGGCGCCGTCGAACACCGGCATCCCGAGCGGTTTCGACCTCAACAACAACGGGACCATCGGCGGGGGCGACGACGCGTTCGGCTTCGGCCTCTACGAGGGCCAGTACGGCATGGTCGTGCTGTCCCAGCACCCGATCGTGACCGACGACGTGCGCACATTCCAGAAGTTCCTGTGGAAGGACATGCCCGGCGCCCTGCTGCCGGACGACCCGAACACGGTGCTCCCGGCCGACTGGTACTCCCCCGCGGAGCTCGAGGTCTTCCGGCTGTCGAGCAAGTCGCACTGGGATGTGCCGGTGAAGGTCGGCAACCACACGGTGCACATCCTCGCCTCGCACCCGACCCCGCCGACCTTCGACGGACCCGAGGACCGCAACGGCACGCGCAACCACGACGAGATCCGGTTCTGGGCCGACTACGTCGCACCCGGCAAGGGCCGCTACATCTACGACGACGACGGCGTGCGCGGCGGACTGCGCCCGGCGTCGTCGTTCGTCATCGTCGGCGACCAGAACGCGGACCCCCTCGACGGCGACTCCGTCGACGCCGCGATCGACCAGCTGCTCGGCAGTCACTGGATCCGCGACGCGAAGCCCACGTCGCAGGGAGCCGTCGAAGCGTCTGCGCTGCAGGGCGGGGCGAACGCCACGCACCGGGGCGACCCGAAGTACGACACCGCCGACTTCAGCGACACCGCGCCCGGCAACCTCCGCGCGGACTACGTGCTGCCGTCGTGGACGCTCAAGCCCGTCGCGTCGGGCGTCTTCTGGCCCGTGACAGCCGACCCGCTGTCGCGCCTGACCGGGGTGTTCCCGTTCCCGAGCAGCGACCACCGACTGGTGTGGGTCGACGTGAAGGTCCCGCGCATGGGCCGCTGACCCGTCAGCGGGCGGGCGCCGCGGTCACCGGGCCGCGGCCGCCCGCGCCGCGTCGACGAAGCGCAGGTAGTCGTCGGCGGTCTCGCCGGCGGTGATCGCACGCAGCACGACCTCGTCGGCCGACGCCCGGTACGCGGCGATCCGCGCGCCCTGATCGGATCGGATCACCGTGTCGATCGCCCCGATGCCCAGTCGGGCGAAGTTCGCGGCGTACGCCGGGTACGAGGCATAGGCGGCAGCCTCGCGCTCGAGCCGCGGCTCGGCATCGGCGTCGAGCGCCGTGCGCACATAGACCGCGACGTAGGCGTCGGCGGCGACCTCATGGGCGGCGTCGGTCTGCCGTGCGGCGACGCCGGGCGTCAGCCAGCTCAGAAGAAGACCGTCGGATGCCGCGGCCCCGAGCCGCCGCATCTTCGGGCCGAGCGCGCCGACCACGACGCGCGCCGACGATCCCGCCCGGAGTGCGGCCGCGGCATCCCCCACCAGCGCCAGCGCTCCTTCGCGGCGACCGCCGGAGCCGATGCCGAGCACGAGCCGGTCCTCCGGCAGCGCGAGCGCCGACACGCGATCGAGGATCTCGGCCGGCGGACGCCGGTCGACCGGGACGACACCTGTCGCGAGCACGAGGGACTCGGTCTCGCGCGCGGCGGCCGCGAGCACCTCGAGCGCATCGTCGCCCGAGGTGTCGTTGACCCACAGGGCATGGAACCCGGCGGCCTCGATCGCCGGGGCCAGGCGTGCGGCGAGCTCGGGTCCGACGGCGGCGGCGACGCCGATCGACAGAGCACCGGTGCCGGTCATGGCGTGCGCTCCGCGACGAGGCGCGACACCTCGGCAGCCGACGCGTAGTACGCGGCCGCGTCGACGCGCGAGGCCGGGAGCAGCACGACGTCGTCGACCCCCGCGTCGAAGAACCCGCCCAGCGCCGTGGCGACCTCGGCCGGATCGCCCCACACCGCGCGCTGGTGCGGATCGGGCTTGTCGCCCACGTCGGCGAGCGCCCGTGACTCGGCGTCGGGGCCGAAGGCGGCGATCACGAAGGCGACGACGTCGTGATCGCCCTCCCGACCCGCTGCGGCGCGCGCGCCGCGGATCGCCTCGATCGAGGCGCGCACCTCGGCGGGTGTGTGGTTGCTGTCGAGCACGACGCCGTCGGCCACCTCGCCGCACAGCTGCAGCGTCTTGGGCCCTTCGGCCGCCGCGTACACGAGCGGCGCCGTCGCGGGCGGCGTGTCGAGCCGGACGGCGTCGAGGGTGACATAGCGGCCCGCGGTGTCGACCTGCTCGCCCGCAAGCAGGGACCGCAGGGCGGGCACGTACTCGCGCATGAGGGTCAGGGGCGAGGCGACCCGCGCGCCCACCTGGCCCATCCACGGCAGCACGCCGTGCCCGACGCCGGGAAGGAGCCGGCCGGGGAAGAGCCGCTCGACGGTCGCGATCTCCATCGCCGTGGCGGCGACGTTCCGCAGCGGCATGGGCGAGATGCCGATTCCGAGGCGCAGCTGCTCGGTCCAAGCGAGCGCGGCGGCGGCCGTCGCGAACGCCGACGTGCGGAAGCAGTCCTCCCAGATCCACAGTTCGGGCAGCCCCTCGCGCTCGGCGACGGCCACCGCCTCGCGGAACTCCTCGGGTGCGTGCGTGTACGGGTTGAAGATCGCGCCGATGCGTGCCATCCCTCCACCCTGGCACGCCCCGGCGACGCTCTCCTGCCGAGGGCCACGCGATCCCTCCCCGCTCGGGCCACGCGATCCCTCCCTGCTCACCTGTCACGAATCGTCGGCGCGACCGGCAGATCGTGACAGGTGAGCAAGGGGGTGCGGGTGCGTCAGGCCGCGGCGGCGATGACCGCGGGAGCCGCGGCCCGCACGACGAGCTCGCCGGCCGCGGCATCCACCGTCACCGATCCGCCGTCGACGAGCGCACCCGTCACGAACAGGTCGGCGATGCGGTCGTCGACCTCGCGCTGGATCAGGCGGCGCAGCGGACGCGCGCCGTACTCCGGCTCGTACCCGTGCTCGGCGAGCCAGTCGGTCGCGGCCTCCGTGACGACCAGCCCCACCTCGCGCTTGGCGAGCCGGGCCTCCGACGCGCCGAGCAGCAGCCCGACGATCTGGCGCAGCTGCGGCTGGTCGAGCTTGCGGAACAGCACGATCTCGTCGATGCGATTGAGGAACTCCGGTCGCATGGCCTCGCGCAGACGCGCCATGACGCGGTCGCGCAGGTCCTTCTCGGAGCCGAAGCCCGTCGATCCCCCGCCGTCGGCGATGAAGCCGATCGCGCCGCCCCGCGAGGCGAGGAACTCCGAGCCGAGGTTCGACGTCATCACGACCACCGTGTTGCGGAAGTCGACGGTGCGCCCCTGGCCGTCGGTCAGGCGGCCGTCGTCGAGCACCTGCAGCAGCAGGTTGAACACGTCGGGGTGCGCCTTCTCGATCTCGTCGAACAGCACGATCGCGTACGGGTTGCGGCGCACGCGCTCGGTGAGCTGGCCGGCCTCGTCGTAGCCGACGTATCCCGGAGGGGCTCCCACCAGGCGCGACACGATGTGCCGCTCGCCGAACTCGCTCATGTCGAAGCGGATCACCGCGCCTTCGTCGTCGAACAGCGACGCGGCGAGCGCCTTGGCAAGCTCGGTCTTGCCGACGCCGGTCGGACCGAGGAAGAGGAACGAGCCCACGGGACGCCGGGCGTCGCCCATGCCGGTGCGGTTGCGGCGCACCGCCTTGGCGACCGCGGCGACGGCGTCGTCCTGGCCGATCACGCGATCGTGCAGCTCGTCCTCGAGCACGGCGAGGCGCTCGCGCTCGGACTCGGTGAGGCGGTTGACCGGGATGCCGGTGGCACGGCTGATCACCGCGGCGATCTCGGGCTCGCCGACCACAGCCTCGTCGCCGGCGGCGGCTCCGGTGGCCGCGACGTCGTCCAGCCTGGCCTGCACCGCCGCGATGCGGTCGCGGATGCGCGAGGCCTCCTCGTAGTGCTCGGCCGACACCGCCGCGTTCTTGTCGGCCTCGAGGGTGGCCAGCTCGGTCATTAGCGCGCTGACGTCGAGCTTCGCCCCCAGGCGCAGCCGCAGCCGCGCGCCGGCCTGATCGATCAAGTCGATCGCCTTGTCGGGCAGCACCCGCTCGGTGAGGTACCGGTCGCTGAGCTCGACGGCCGCGCGGATCGCCTCGTCGGTATACGCGATGCCGTGGTGCTCCTCGTACGCCGGCTGCAGGCCGCGCAGGATGAGCACGGCGTCCTCGATCGAGGGCTCGCCGACGCGCACCGGCTGGAACCGGCGCTCGAGCGCGGGATCCTTCTCGATCACGCGGTACTCCTTGAGCGTGGTCGCGCCGACGAGGTGCAGCTCGCCGCGCGCGAGGCGGGGCTTGAGGATGTTGCCGGCGTCCATGCCGCCGTCACCGGCGCCGCCCGCGCCGACGACCGTGTGCACCTCGTCGATGAACACGATGAGCTCGCCCTTGTGGGCGGCGATCTCGTCCATGGTCTTGGTGAGCCGCTCCTCGAAGTCGCCGCGGTAGCGCGTGCCGGCGAGCATCGCGGGCAGGTCGAGCGCGACGACGCGCTTGCCGAGCAGCTGCTCGGGAACGCCGCCCTCGACGATCGCCTGCGCGAGGCCCTCGACGATGGCGGTCTTGCCCACGCCGGCCTCGCCGACGAGCACCGGGTTGTTCTTGGTGCGCCGGCTCAGGATCTCGATGGTCTGCTCGATCTCGTCGGCGCGCCCGATCACGGGATCGAGCTCTCCGGCCGCAGCTTGCGCGGTGAGGTCGGTGCCGTACGTGTCGAGCATCGGGGTGTCGGATGCCGCGGCATCCGTCTCATCGTCCGTCAACGGCGCCGCGCCCGTGGTCACGGTCTCGCGCAGGCCCTGGGTGAGTGCCTCGGCGGTGACGCCGGCGCGCGCCAGAACCTGCCCCGCGGGCGTGTCCTGCGCGAGAACGAGGGCGAAGAACAGGTGCTCGGGGTCGACGTAGGTCGAGCCCGACGAGCGGGCCACCTGGAACGCGTGGAACAGCGCGCGCTGCACCGACGGCGTGATGACGGCGCCGTCGACGTCGGCCGGGCTGCTCGCGGCGGGCAGGCGCTCCTCGGTCGCGCGGAGGATCGCGCGCGGGTCCGCGCCGATGTGCTGGACGGCGTCACGCGCGGGCGCCTCGTCGATGAGGACGCGCAGCACATGCAGAGCGTCGAGCTCACGCTGGCCGCGCTCGAGCGCGAAGCGGCCCGCGCGCTGGAGCAGCTCCTGCGTGCGGGCGCCGAGGAACCGGCTGAGGTCGATGGACCGCTCTGCGCGGGCGCGCTCGCCTGCCAGGTACCGCGCCAGGAACTCGTCGAACGAGCTGCCGCTGTCGTCGGCGCCGGCGGACGGTGTGAAGTCTTCGGGCATTCCGCAATCTCCTGAAAGTTGAGGTAAGGGCTGTCAAGTTTACGAACTTGAGCACAGTCGTATCAACTTCAAGGCTGTGCGGGGGTCGTGTATTCCCCGACGCCGTCCGCACTCTTCAGTCCCGGTGCCGATTTCCGTGCACGGCACGGATGTGGCCGCGGCGATTCCCGAGAACCCTGGGAGGCGTCCACAGAACCAGAAGGAGAAGGACACATCATGACGGATCTGAACACGATCGCGATCGACGAGGCCGATCAGGCCCTCAAGGCCAAGCACCGCGCGATGTGGGCGTCAGGCGACTACCCGACGCTCGCCCATGACCTCATCTGGTCGCTCGGCCCACGAGTGGTCGAGGCCGTGGACGTGCGCTCCGGAGAGCGCGTGATCGACATCGCGGCCGGAAGCGGCAACGCGGCGATCCCCGCCGCACAGCGCGGAGCCGACGTCGTCGCGACAGACCTCACGCCCGAGCTGTTCGGCGACGGCCACCGCCGCGCGCAGGAGGCGGGCGTGGAGCTGGAGTGGCGGCCGGCGGACGCCGAGGTGCTGCCGTTCGGCGAGGACGAGTTCGACGTCGCGATCTCGACGGTCGGCGTGATGTTCGCGCCGCACCACGAGCGCAGCGCCGGCGAGATCACCCGCGTCGTCCGCCCCGGCGGGCGGATCGGGCTCATCAGCTGGACGCCGCAGGGCTTCATCGGCCAGCTGTTCGCCGCGCTGAAGCCGTTCAACGCGCCGCTTCCCGCGGGCGCGCGGCCGGCGCCGCTGTGGGGGGAGGAGTCGCACGTGCGCGAGCTCTTCGGCGATCGCGTCGCCGACGTGCGCGCGGTGCGCGAGAGCGTGCGGTTCGACCGCTTCGCGACGGGCGAGGAGTTCCGCGCCTACTTCGCGTCGCACTACGGGCCGACGATCGCGGTCTACAACCGCAACGCCGATGACCCGGCCGCGGTGGCGGCCATCGACGAGGCCCTGCGCGGCCTCGGCGACCGCGCCATCGCGCGCGATGGAGTCATCGACTCCGAGTTCCTGCTGTTCACCGCGACGGTCCGCTGACCGCCGCACGACCGAGAGGAGGCGGCCGTGGTGTACGCCCACGATGCCTATGCCCTGCACGGGATGGCCCAGAGCGAGCTGCTCCGCGAGCTCGAACTCCGGCGTCGCGCCCGCGAGCGCGCCGACGTCGAGTCTCCCGTCGTCTCGGCGCGCTCCGCGAAGGCGTCCGGCGGCATCCTGTTCCGACTCCTCCCGCGTCGCGCGTGAGCGCACCTGCTCCGCCGGCAGCACGTCTCCGCGCGCTGCCGGCGGAGCGCGCCCTCCGACCGGTGCCGCGAACGCCCGCCCGTGAGTACACTGGGCGCGTGCTGGGGCCGCCCCTGACGCCGCGCGAGAGCGCGGTCCTCGCCGCCGTGGAGCGACGGCTCACCAACCCCGAGATCGCCTCGGAGTTGTTCATCTCGGTGCGCACCGTCGAGAGCCATATCGCAAGCCTGCGCCGCAAGCTCGAGGCCGAGAGCCGCGCCGATCTGGTCTCCGCGGCGCGAGAGCTGCGGGATGCCTCGGTGCGCGTGCCGGCGAATCCGTTCCGCGGTCGGGGTCGCGACGTCGCCGAGCTGGAGGCGGCCGTCCGAGCAGGCGACCTGCTGACCCTCGTCGGTCCGGGCGGCGTGGGCAAGACCCGCCTCGCGCTCGAGTTCGCCAAGGCGCAGGATGCGCGCACCCCCGTGATCGTCGAGTTCGAGCACGCCACCGCGGGTGATGTCGTCAACCGCATCTCGAGGGTGCTGGGGCTCGAGGCATCCCCCCACGAAGACCTCCTCGCCTCGGTCGGCGTCGCCCTCGCCGCGCAGCCCTACCTGCTCGTGCTCGACAACGCCGACCATGTCGGGCCCGCGACGCGCTCGATGATCGCCCGGCTGCGCCCGCTCGCGCCCGGCCTCAAGGTGCTCGTCACCTCGCAGACCCCGCTCGGGGGTGACGACGAGCACGTGCACCTGGTGCCACCGCTCGCCGCCGACGGCGTCGACGCGCCGGCGAGCGCACTCCTGCGCGACCGACTGTCGGCCCACGGGCACTCGCCCTCGGCGGAGGACGAGCCGTTCGTCGACCACATCGCGACCCGGCTCGACGGACTTCCGCTCGCGCTGGAACTCGCCGCCTCCGCCGCACGCCACCTGCCCCTCGCCGAACTGTCCGCACGCCTCGACCGCGACTTCGCGATGCTCGACCGTGCGACGCCGGAGGGTCGGCACCGCAGCCTCGAGACGGCGTTCGAGTGGACGTGGCACCTGCTCGACGACGAAGAGCGCGATGTGCTGCAGCGGCTCGCCGCACTCCCCCGCACCTTCGACATCGACCTGGCGGTCGCGGTCAGCCACGAAGGCGCCGAACGCATCGTGCTGCGCCTGCTCGACCGGTCGCTGCTCGTACCCGCCTTCGGCGACGGCGGTCGCTGGCGCCTGCTCGCGGTGATGCGCGAGTTCGTGCTCGCACGCACCGATCCGCAGGTGGTGCGCGACGTGCTGCGGCGCCACGCCGAGATGGTGACGATCGTGTCGGAGGGCTTCATCGCGCGGGCACGCACCGACGCGAGCAAAGAGGCGATGGGACTCTCGGTCATGCTGTGCCCCGAGGTGAACGCCGCGCTCCGCTGGTCGCTCGCGGAGCGCGACCCGGTGGCCGTCCGGCTGTCGGCGCTGCTCGCCGTCGGCGTGGAACAGTACGGATCGGATGCCGACAGCGTCGAGGCTCTGGCGCTCGGCGCGCATGACGACTGGCTGCTCGAACACGCCACGCCGTCGCAGCTGCTCGTGCTGGGCAACGCCCTCGCGTTCTTCGACATCGAGGTGGTGAGCAGGCTCGCCGAGCGCGCTCTCGCCGCCGCCGACCCCGCTGATCTGCACGAGCTGCGCGCCGCCCACCAGCTCGCCGGACTCGCGGCGGCCTACGGGCCGGACCCCGCCGCCGCCCTGCCTCACCTCGACACCGCCGAGCGTCTCGCCATCGAGCACGATAGCCCGTGGGATGCCGCAGCCGCCCGCCAGTTCCGCGGTGTCGCGCTCCGCACCATCGCCGTGCAGGAGGGGCGGGGCAGCGACGTCGCCGACGCCGTCGAGGCATTCGAGGGCGCGATGCGCGCGTATGCGCGCGCGGGCGACGAGACCCACGTGAACAACGTGCGGTTCATGATGGCCCTGACCGCGGCCGAGTCCGGCTACGATTCCGAGCGCGCCGCCCGCTGGGCCGCCGAGTGCGTCGCCTACTCCGAGTCGACCGCCAACGAGCACGAACTCGCGCACGGCCGGCTGGTGCAGGCGACTCTCGGGCTGGACGAGAGCGGCGAACTCGACGAGCTGGTGGCGTCATTCCGCCACTTGGGCGATCTGCGGTGCGTCCACCGCGTCCTGATGCTGCGCGCGAACCGCGCCGCCGACGCGCGCAGTCGCGTGGCCGCGCTGCGCGAGGCCTCGGCGATCGCGACGGCGGCCGGCGACCGCGCGCGGCAGATCGCGGCCGTCGAGGGACTCGTCCTGGCGCATCGCGACGCCGGTGACGACGGCGCGGTGCTGGGCGCGCTCGACACGCTCGCCGACCTCGCCGGACGCAGCGCCGCGGTCGCCGCGTGCCCGCCCGAGCAGCTGGGCGCGTTCCTCGGCGAGAGCGCTCGCGCCTGACGCCGCGGGCTCGGCGGGCGTGTCCGAACCCGGGCGTAGCGTGAGGGCGTCGGCGGGCGCCGCGCCTTCCGGCGGAGAGAGAGGATCCAGCATGGACTGGAAGATCGAACTCATCCACGTGCCCGTCTCCGACGTCGACCGGGCCCGCGACTTCTACGTCGGCATCGGGTTCCACCTCGATCACGACCAGACCCCTTTCGAAGGGCTGCGGTTCGTGCAGCTGACGCCGCCGGGCTCGGCGTGCTCCATCGCCTTCGGCACCGGCCTGGGCGGCACGCTTCAGCCCGGTCAGCAAGACACGATCCAGGTGGTCGTGCCCGACGCCGACGAGGCGCTCGCGCACCTTCGCGAGCGGGGTGTCGACGCGCAGGGCGTGGATGAGCAGGCGTGGGGCAGGTTCGTCACGTTCGCCGACCCCGATGGCAACGCCTGGACGCTGCAGCAGCTGCCGAGCCGCTCCTGACCTGCTCGTCAGGGCTCTCGCTCCACCGGTAGCCTCGTGCCAGATCCCAGCGAGGAGCACGAGATGAGCGCCGACCCGAGCGCGAGCCCCGACCCGAGCGCGGGCCCTGACCAGGGCTCGGGCCCCGACCAGGGCTCGGGCACCTTGACCCAGCCCGCTCCGCCCGACATCTCCGACGCGCTCGCCGCGCGGCTGGCGCGCGACGTCTGGGGCATCGAGGCGTCTGCGCGCGCATTGGGCAGCCACCAGGATCGCAACTTCCTCCTCGAGCGCGATGACGCGTCCCCGCTCCTGCTGAAGATCGCGAACCCCAGCGTGACCGCGGTCGAGCTGGAAGCGCAGTCGGCTGCCGCTGTGCGCATCGCAGAACGGGCAGGATGCCGCGCCCCCCGTGCGCTCGTCGTGGGCGGTGCGACGGTCCGGCCGGTGACGGTCGGCGGCGTTGAGATGCAGGCGCGTGTGCTCGAATTCCTCGAGGGCGCGACCCTCACCGGCCACCTGTCGCGCGCGGCTGTCGAGTCGCTGGGCACGTTGGCCGGGCGCGTCGCCCTCGCCCTCGAAGATCTCGACGCCCCCGCCGCGGAGCGCAGCCATCAGTGGGACCTCCGACACGCGCCGGGCGCGCTCGCCGAGCTGCTGCCGTTCGTCGACGACGCCGTGCTCCGCGAACGGCTCGCCGAAGCCTCCGCCGCGGCGTGGGCCGAGGTCGACGCCGTCGCAGCGGCACTGCCGGTGCAGTTCATCCACGGCGACCTCACCGACGACAACGTGGTCACCGCCGACCGCGTCACCCGCCTGCCCGACGGCGTGATCGACCTGGGCGACCTCAACCGCACCTGGGCGGTCGGCGAGCTGGCCATCACCGTCTCGTCGCTGCTCCATCACGACGGCGTCGACCTCCCCGCCGCGATGCGCGCGGTGACGGCCTACCACCGAGTGCGGCCGCTCAGCCCGCCGGAACTCCGCGCACTGTGGCCGCTGGTCGTCGTGCGCGCGGCGACGCTCGTCGCGAGCGCCCACCACGTGCTCGCGACCGACCCCGCCAACGCCTACGCGGCCGCAAACCTCCTGCACGAGCGTGCGATCCTCGACGCGGCGACGTCGGTGCCGCTCGACGTCGCGAGCGCGCTCGTCCTCCAGGCGCTCGGGCAGGCCGTTCCCGAGCCGGTCCTCCCGCCGGCGCAGCTGCTCGTGCCGTGGCTGATCGCCGACGACGTCGTGGTGGCCGACCTGTCGCCGACGAGCCCCCACCTGCACGAGGGACGCTGGCTGGCGGCATCCGCCGAGCACGATGTGATGAGCGGATGCCTCGACAACGCCCGCGTGGCCGTGGCCAGGTTCGGCGAGGCCCGGCTCACCCGCTCGCGGCCGCTCGATCCCGACGAGCCGCACAACGTCGCACTCGGCGTCGAGCTGCGGTTCGCCGACCGGCAGCCGCTCGCGGCGCCGTGGGCCGGCGTCGTCGCAGTGACGTCGGCCGGCGTGCTCGTCGGCACCGGCGACTGGACCCTGCGCCTGGACGGCATGCGCACCGCGCTCGACGACGGCAGCGCCGTCGAGGCCGGCGACCTGCTCGGCGAAGCGGACGAGACGCTGTGGGTGCAGGTCGTGCGCGCCGGCGTCGGCGCCGACGCACCGCGCTTCGCGCCTCGCGGCCTCGCCGGCGCCTGGCGGGCGGTGGTCGCCGATCCGAGCCCGCTCGTGCCGGGGCATCCCGCATCTTCCTCTTCCGGCGCCGTCGATGGGGCCGCGCTGCTCGCTCGCCGCGACGCCGTCTTCGCCGACGTGCAGGAGCACTACTTCGACGACCCGCCCGTGATGGTGCGCGGCTGGCGCGAGCACCTCGTCGACGCCGACGGCCGCGTCTACCTCGACACGCTCAACAACGTCACGTCGGTCGGGCACGCGCACCCGAGACTCGTCGATGCCGTCGCCTCGCAGTGGCGGCTGCTGAACACGAACTCGCGGTTCCACTACCCCGCCGTGGTCGAGTTCTCGGAGCGGCTGGCGGCGCTGCTGCCCGAGCCGCTCGACACCGTCTTCCTCGTGAACAGCGGGTCCGAGGCCGTGGATCTCGCGCTGCGTCTGGGGCAGGCGTGGTCGGGGCGACGCGACGTGCTGGCAGTGCGCGAGGCGTACCACGGGTGGACCTATCTGTCGGATGCGGTGTCGACGTCGGTCGCCGACAACCCCGCCGCGCTCGAGACCCGCCCGGAGTGGGTGCACACCGTGCCGGCGCCCTACGGCCACCGCGGTGCCTCGCCGGCGCGGTACGCGGACGGCGCCGTCGCCGAGGTCGAGCGGCTCGCAGCCGAGGGCACCCCGGTCGGCGCGTTCATCGCCGAGCCGATCTTCGGCAACGCGGGCGGCGTCGCGCTTCCCGGCGGCTACCTCGACGCCGTCTACGCAGCGGTGCGGGCGCACGGCGGGCTCGCGATCGCCGACGAGGTGCAAGTGGGCTACGGACGCCTGGGCACCTGGTTCTGGGGCTTCGAGCAGCAGGGCGTGGTGCCCGACATCGTGACCGTCGCCAAGGCGATGGGGAGCGGGCATCCGCTCGGCGCCGTCGTCACCACCCGCGAGATCGCCGAGCGCTACCGCGAGGGCGGCTACTTCTTCTCGTCGGCGGGCGGCAGTCCGGTGTCGAGCGCGGTCGGGCTCGCGGTGCTCGACATCATTCGCGACGAGCGACTTCAGGAGAACGCGCGCGAAGTCGGCGGATACCTCAAGGCACGACTCGAAGAGCTCGGGCAGCGGCATCCGCTCCTCGCCGCCGTCCACGGCTCGGGGTTCTACCTCGGCCCGGAGTTCGTGCGGGACCGCGGCACGTGGGAGCCCGCGACGGCCGAGACCGCGGCGATCTGCGCCCGGCTGCGCGAGCTCGGCGTGATCGCTCAGCCGACGGGCGACCACCAGAACATCCTGAAGCTCAAGCCGCCGATGTGCTTCTCACGCGAGAGCGCAGACGCCGTGGTCGCGGCGCTCGACCGGGTGCTCACGACGGGCTGGTGAGCGCACGGACGGCGGTCAGTGGCGGCCGCCGGGAGGGCCGATCACCAGCAGCGCCGCATAGAGGACGACGACGGCCGCAGCGATCAGCACCACGAGCAGCCACGCCCGGTTGAGGAACCAGCGCATCAGACGGTCGTGCCACGCGGCATCCCGCGGATCATCCGTGGCGGTGAGCCGCCATGCGCCGGTCAGGCGACCCGAGCGGTGCAGCCACAGCTCGGTCGGGATCGTCGCGTACGGGATCACGGCGCTCACGACCGCGACGACCGTCGGCCACACGCCCCAGCGCTGGTTCAGAGCGACCAGGATCGCCGTGGCGCCGTACGACAGGAACACGAAGCCGTGGATCGCGCCGCCCACCGTGACTCCGATGGCGAAGTCGCTCGTGGCGCGGAGGATCAGCCCGGCGATCAGCAGCGTCCACGAGATGGCCTCCGCGACGGCGAGCACACGGAAGAGGTTCAAGGGCGTGCGGAACACAGGTCTCCTTCGGGTGGGGATGCTTCGAGCTTAGGTTCGCCGGGAGTCCGGGCCCGCCACGGCCCTCCCGGTGGGGCGGACGGTGCGCGGCCGACGGGCTAGCGTGGAACGGTGGAGTACTCCCCCGCCGCGCTGCGACGCTGGCCCGACCTCGAAGGTCCCGACCTGCCGGCCGTGGATGCCGCGGACCGGCTGATCCTCGATGAGTCCGCCGACGCGCGACGCGATGCCGTCCACGGTGCCGTGGTGGTCATCGGCGACGGCTACGGCGCGCTCGCACTGGGCGCGGCGAGCGAGGGCGCGCGCGGCATCCGCGTGCATCAGGACGCGCTCACCGGCGAACGGGCTCTCGCGGCGAACGCCGAGCGGTTCGGCCTCGCCGGAACCTTCGCGTCGCATCCCCTCGGCGCCGACCTCGTCGCGGGCGCGCGGGTGGTGCTCCTGAGGCTCCCCCGGTCGCTCGACGCGCTTCGCGACCAGTCGGGGCTGATCGCCGCGCACGCCGGTGCCGACGTCGTCGTGTACGCCGGCGGCCGGATCAAGCACATGACGCCCGCGATGAACGACGTGCTGCGCGAGCACTTCACGCGCGTCGACGTGAGCCACGCCCGCCAGAAGTCACGCGTGCTCATCGCGCGCGGCCCCCATGACGGGCGCGAGCCGGAGCCTCGGACCGAGACGCACGGCGACCTCGTCGTGTGCGCCTTCGGCGGCGCGTTCGCCGGCACGTCGATCGACATCGGCACCCGGCTGCTGCGGGAGCACCTGCCTGAGCGGGGCGCGCCGGCGGGCTCGGTGATCGACCTCGCGTGCGGGACGGGAGTCGTGGCGACGACGCTCGCGCTGCGGCATCCCGGGCTTCACGTCGTCGCGTGCGATCAGTCGGCCACCGCCGTCGCGTCTGCGCGTGCCACCGCCGAGGCGAACGGCGTCGGCGATCGCGTCGAGGTCGTGCGCGACGACATGCTGCGCTCGCAGGCCGACGCCACGGCGTCGTTCATCGCGCTCAACCCGCCCTTCCATGTGGGAGCAGCGGTGAACGACGGTGTGGCGCCGCGCATGTTCGCCGACGCCGCGCGGGTGCTTCGACCGGGCGGCGAGCTGTGGACGGTGTGGAACTCCGCGCTGCAGTACCGACCCGCACTCGAGCGCCTCGTCGGACCGACGCGTCAGATCGCGCGCAACGCGAAGTTCACGGTGACCGCGTCGACGCGGCGCTGACTCTCCTCAGGCCGACGCGTCACTCCTCGGTCGCCGGCGGCGGCGGTGAGAACGCGACCCACGCGCCATCGCTGCACTGGTAGAACATCGGCGTCGTCGTGTCGATGAAGATGTCGTCGCTCTCGCATGCCGGGTCGACGGGCTCCCCTGAGCCGAGGGTCACCTGCGTGCCGGGCGCCCCTGCCTCGCCTTGCTCCCCTTCTTCGCCCTGTTCACCCTGCTGGCCCTGCTGGCCCGGGGCTCCCGTGGCTCCGGTCGCGCCCGTCGCGCCGGTGAGGTTCGCGGCAGCCGACTCGCGGATGTTGCCGACGCGCGTCCAGTCGTCTTCGAACAGGTAGACGTCGGCGGTGGCGATGTCGATGTACACGTCGCCCTCGCTGCCCTTGCCCGACTCGGGCGCACCGGTTCCGGCGCGCACCGCGGACCCCGCCGGGAGGATCTCCTCGAGTGCGGCCTCGTAGTCCTCGACCGTCGGCGTCTCCTCGGGTGCGGCGGACGGTTCGGGAGCGGATGCCGCGGCCGGCGCCTGATCGGCCGTGTCGACGGACCGCGCGAGCCACGAGCCGAGGAACGCGGCGAAGAAGGCCAGCACGACGATCGCGAGGCCGAACCACATGAGCGTCCGGCTGGTCACACCGGCGGACGGCGGTGGGCTCGCCGGCACAGCGGCCGACGGCTGGGTGATCGGAGGTGTGCTGTCGCTGCTCATGGGCGCGTCTCCATTCGCCGTTCCCCAGGGGCGTCGTCGGGGGGCGACGCCGGACGGTGTGATGCCCACTGTAGGGACGCGCTGACGCAGCGGGCCTCACCCGCTCAGGATGATCCACCGGCGCCGGCGGGGCGCGGCATCCGCTCATCATCGATGGCCCGGTCGCCGACACGCAACCGGGCTTCGGGTGCTGGGGACACCCGAAGCCCGGCCATCGCGAGTATCGGCTCGTGCGCCCAAGGCCACGAGCCCCGGCGATGTAAAGACGTGGGTGTGGGGACACCCGTCGTCCGGCGGATGCTGGGGACATCCGCAGTCCTGACATTATCGCTCTGCACCCGTCGTCGGGACGTATCACCGGCGGTGTTCACGTGGCGTGTCGCGGCTCTCAGTCCGAGGCGGCTGACCCCCGACGGACGCTCCTCGAGCCGCGATGGACGCCTGGCCTGTCTCGACGAGGTCAGTCGACGACCAGTGGAGTCGTCCTCCGCGAGGGGGCGCCCAGCGATTGCGCGATGCCCGATGCCCACGCCCGGATCCGCGTCCAGTCCCGTGCGTCGCGGTTCTCAGACGGGGTGTTGCGCACCATGGCGTTCTCTATGAAGCCGTGCGGCTCGAGCGGAAGCCTCCCGCCGAAGACGACGTGTTCGCGAACCCCGAGATCTTCGGCGCGAGCCATCACCTTCGCAGGCTCCTGCCACTTCAGATCCTCGGCTGATGGATTCACTGCCTGCTCTCCGAACGGTCCGGAGCTGAACACCCAGAACGGGAGTCGATGCAGGTGGTCGGCGTTCGCCTTGAGGAATCGCCGTGCCGGCCGCAGCCAGCGTCCCGCGTAGACTCCGCTGCCGAGCACCACCGCGTCGAAATCGGCGGCATCGGCGTCCGCCGCGGACGCGCAGACGACGTCGAGTCCGTGAGCCATCAACTCGTCTGCGATGGCGTCGGCGATCTCCTGGGTGGAACCGTTCTTGGTTGCGTACGTGACAAGAACGCGCATTTCACGTCTCCTCTGCTCGTGCTTCCGTCACCTCCCAGCGTGCAGAAGCCGTCGTCGCGCGGACGGGCACAAGGTCCCGTGTCGTCCGCGCGCGACGCGTCTGCACCCCCGTCCACGGTGCGGATGGAGAACGGCGCGCGGGACCTTGGGCCCAGCGCGCCGCCAACTCGTGCCGGACGCTGGCTTCGGCGCTTCGGCACCTCCGCCGGCACGGGACAGAAGTCCCGAGCTGTTCCGCAGCCCGTCCGAACCCGAACGGCTGACGACCACACTCAGGTGGATGCGTCTTGCGCATTCCTTGCGGAAACCTTCAGCGTCACAGTTTGTCCCCCGAATGGGGGACAGCTACCGTAGTCGATGGAGGCGCCGTGAGGGGCATTGGGGAGATCTGGGGATCTTGTCCCGCACCCGCCACCACGCTGGGGATCACCAAGCCGACGGGCACGCTCGGGGCTGGGGAGCAGCCCCCTCGAGCCGAACGCAAGCCAGCCGAGCGGCCCGAGGGGACCGGACGGATCGCGACGCCGGGCCTGTGGGGACAGGTCCGGCTCACGCCCTGCTGGGGACAGGGCGAACCCTTTGCGGCCGCTGGGGACGGCCATGGTGAACGCGAACGTCGATCCCAGCCTACGGCCCATGCCCTGCCGAAGGCATCAATGCAGGAGATGAACGATCAGTCGGCTGATCGGCCAAAACGCGTTCAAGTATTACCTGCGGCCCAGCGCTGGGCGCCGCACAGATGCGGGCAAGACGTGCGCAAGGCCCCTGGTGCTGTTCAGCCGATCTCGCCGTTTCGGCTCACGGTCGGAGCGTCTAGAAGTCCCAGTCCTCGTCCTCGGTCGCCTCGGCCTTGCCGATCACGTACGACGAGCCCGACCCCGAGAAGAAGTCGTGGTTCTCGTCGGCGTTGGGCGAGAGTGCCGACAGGATCGCCGGGTTCACGTCGGTGACCGATGCAGGGAACATCGCCTCGTAGCCGAGGTTCATCAGGGCCTTGTTGGCGTTGTAGTGCAGGAACTTCTTGACGTCTTCGGTCAGACCGACGCCGTCGTAGAGGTCCTGCGTGTACTGCACCTCGTTGTCGTAGAGCTCGTAGAGCAGCGAGAACGTGTAGTCCTTGATGTCGTTGCGCGTGGCCTCGTCGACCTTCTCGAGCCCGCGCTGGAACTTGTAGCCGATGTAGTACCCGTGCACGGCCTCGTCGCGGATGATGAGGCGGATGAGGTCAGCCGTGTTGGTGAGCTTGGCGCGGCTCGACCAGTGCATCGGCAGGTAGAAGCCCGAGTAGAAGAGGAAGCTCTCGAGCAGGGTCGACGCGACCTTGCGCTTGAGCGGCTCGTCGCCACGGTAGTACTCCATGACGATCTGCGCCTTCTTCTGAAGGTTCGGGTTCTCGACCGACCAGCGGAACGCCTCGTCGATCTCCTTCGTCGAGCACAGCGTCGAGAAGATCGACGAATACGACTTCGCGTGCACGGACTCCATGAACGCGATGTTCGTGTAGACGGCCTCCTCGTGCGGGGTGAGCGCATCGGGGATGAGCGACACGGCGCCGACGGTGCCCTGGATCGTGTCGAGCAGCGTCAGGCCCGTGAACACCCGCATCGTGAGTGTCTGCTCCTCGGGGGTGAGCGTGTTCCACGACTGGATGTCGTTCGACAGCGGCACCTTCTCGGGCAGCCAGAAGTTGTTCACGAGGCGGTTCCACACCTCGAGGTCCTTGTCGTCCTGGATGCGGTTCCAGTTGATGGCCTGGACGTGGTCCAGGAGCTGGAGCTTCTCGCTCATCGTCCTTCTTCTCTCAGAGTTCCGTGGCCGTCACAGCGTGCAGGAGACGCACTCGGACATGTCGGTGCCCTCCAGCGCCATCTGACGCAGGCGGATGTAGTAGATCGTCTTGATGCCCTTGCGCCAGGCGTAGATCTGGGCCTTGTTGATGTCGCGCGTGGTCGCGGTGTCCTTGAAGAACAGCGTGAGCGACAGACCCTGGTCGACGTGCTGGGTCGCGGCGGCGTAGGTGTCGATGACCTTCTCGTAGCCGATCTCGTACGCGTCCTGGTAGTACTCCAGGTTGTCGTTCGTCATGAACGCCGCCGGGTAGTAGACGCGGCCGAGCTTGCCTTCCTTGCGGATCTCGACCTTTGCCGCGATCGGGTGGATCGACGACGTCGAGTTGTTGATGTACGAGATCGAGCCGGTCGGCGGCACGGCCTGCAGGTTCTGGTTGTAGATGCCGTACTGCTGGATCGAGGCCTTCAGCTCGCGCCAGTCGTCCTGCGTCGGGATGTGGTGGCCGGCGAACATCTCGGCGACCTTCTCGGTGGCAGGGACCCACTCCTGGTCGATGTACTTGTCGAAGAACTCACCCGACGCGTACTTCGAGTCCTCGAACCCGTCGAACGTCTCGCCGCGCTCGATCGCGATCTTGTTCGAGGCCCGCAGCGCGTGGAACAGGACCGTGTAGAAGTAGATGTTCGTGAAGTCGACACCCTCTTCCGAGCCGTAGTAGACGTGCTCGCGGGCGAGGTAGCCGTGCAGGTTCATCTGACCCAGGCCGATCGCGTGCGAGCGGTCGTTGCCGTCCTCGATGGAGCGCACCGAGGCGATGTGGCTCTGCTGGCTGACGGCCGTGAGAGCACGGATGCTCGCCTCGACCGTCTTGGCGAGGTTGCCGCCGTCCATCGCGAGGGCGATGTTGAGCGAGCCCAGGTTGCACGAGATGTCCTTGCCGATCTGCGCGTACGAGAGGTCTTCGTTGTACGTGGTCGGAGTGTTGACCTGCAGGATCTCGGAGCACAGGTTGGACATGTTGATCCGGCCGTTGATCGGGTTGGCCTTGTTCACCGTGTCCTCGAACATGATGTACGGGTAGCCCGACTCGAACTGGATCTCGGCGAGCGTCTGGAAGAACTCGCGCGCGTTGATCTTTGTCTTCTTGATGCGCGGGTCGTCGACCATCTCGCGGTACTTCTCGGTGACCGAGATGTCGCCGAAGGGCACGCCGTAGACGCGCTCGACGTCGTACGGCGAGAAGAGGTACATGTCCTCGTCGTTCTTGGCGAGCTCGAACGTGATGTCGGGCACCACGACGCCCAGCGACAGGGTCTTGATCCGGATCTTCTCGTCGGCGTTCTCGCGCTTGGTGTCGAGGAAGCGCATGATGTCGGGGTGGTGTGCGCTGAGGTACACTGCGCCGGCGCCCTGACGCGCGCCGAGCTGGTTGGCGTAGCTGAAGCTGTCTTCGAGGAGCTTCATGACCGGGATGATGCCCGACGACTGGTTCTCGATCTGCTTGATCGGCGCGCCCGACTCACGGACGTTCGACAGCAGGAGCGCGACGCCGCCGCCGCGCTTGGAGAGCTGCAGCGCGGAGTTGATGCCGCGGGCGATCGACTCCATGTTGTCTTCGATGCGCAGCAGGAAGCACGAGACGAGCTCACCGCGCTGCGCCTTGCCTGCGTTGAGGAAGGTCGGCGTGGCCGGCTGGAAGCGGCCGCTGATGATCTCGTCGACGAGGGAGGTCGCGAGCTCCTGGTCCCCGTCAGCCAGCGCGAGGGCGGTCATGACGACACGGTCCTCGAAGCGCTCGAGGTAGCGCTTGCCGTCGAAGGTCTTGAGCGTGTAGCTCGTGTAGTACTTGAACGCGCCGAGGAAGGTCTCGAAGCGGAACTTCTTGCCATAGGCGAAGTCGTTGAGCTGCTGGATGAACTCGAACGGGTACTTCGCGAGCACCTCGGGCTCGTAGTACTCCTTCTCGACGAGGTAGTCGAGGCGCTCCTTCAGCGAGTGGAAGAAGACGGTGTTCTGGTTCACGTGCTGCAGGAAGTACTCCCGCGCGGCGCGCTTGTCGGCGTCGAACTGGATCTTCCCGTCGGCGTCGTAGAGGTTCAGCATCGCGTTGAGGGCGTGGTAGTCCATGCCCTCGAAGCGCGCCTCTGTCTTCAAGTCCTTCTCTGTCACTGCAGCGTCTGCCATCGTTCCAATCCCTCGCTTACGCGTTCCACGTCTTCAGGCGTGCCGAAAACCTCAAGCCGGTACAAGTGCGGCACATGACACTTGCGGCTGATGATGTCGCCGGCGATGCAGAAGTGCTCGCCGAAGTTGGTGTTGCCCGCGGAGATGACTCCGCGAATCAGGCTGCGGTTGCGCTCGTCGTTGAGGAACCGGATCACCTGTTTGGGAACGGCGCCCTTCTCCTCGCCCCGACCCTGGCCTCCGCCATACGTCGGTGTGACGAGGATGAAGGGCTCGTCGACCACAAGGGCCGGATCCGTCGGATGCAGCGGAATCCGGACCGCCCTCGCCCCGAGCTTCTCGATGAAACGCGCGGTGTTGCCCGAAATGCTCGAGAAGTAGACGAGGAGACGTGCCGCGGTCGCCCGCCCGGCAACCGCGTCTCGCTGTGCGATCGCGGTTGCCATGGCGTCACGCGAGCCGCGAGGCGAGCTCGTCGATCTTGTCGGGCCGGAAGCCCGACCAGTGGTCTTCATCGGTGATGACGACGGGCGCCTGGAGGTAGCCCAGCGCCTTGACCTGCTCGAGGGCCGAAGGGTCCTCTGAGAGGTCGTGGATCTCGTATTCGATGCCCTTCGAGTCAAGGGCTCGGTAGGTCGCGGTGCACTGCACGCACGCGGGCTTCGTGTAGACGGTGATCGCCATGTTGATCGTGTCTTTCCCCTCAAATCCGCTCATTTTCCGGCAGGCCCCCCGCCGGGAGTCCAATACTACATATGGGTACCGACATTGGATAGCACCACAAGGGCTAGTAGTTACATCCGTGTGATTTTCCACCGCTCTCCCCATGTACAACACAGGTTGTCCACCGTTTCATCCACAGGTCGGCCTCTGGTCTCGAACCTGGAAAAAGCCTGAATCACGGGCGTTTCGGATGCCGCGGCCGCGGCTGTCCACAGGTCTGACGCTAGATCGCCCCTCCGACATCGGATCTGCCTGTGGAGAGACGTCTTCGGCGTGTCGCGGCGCGTCGCGGCGTGTCGCAGGGTTGCCGCCGTCGAAGCGGCCCATGAACCGATCTCGCCGGCGCCGGGGGCCGCGCTAACGTTGTTCTGTGGCGGGCTACCGGGATCTTCTTCGCACTCCGGGCGTCGGCCGCATCATCGCCGCTCAGCTGACGGCGCGCTTCCCCAACGGCATGACGAGCCTCGCGATCCTGCTGCACATCGAGCACGTCACCGGCTCGTACGGCGCGGCGGGCCTCGTGCTCGCGGCGGCCTCGATCGGGCAGGCGATCGCCGGGCCGGTGACCAGCCGCTGGATGGGCCGGTGGGGTATGCGCCCCGTCATCACGTCGACGATGATCGTGTGCGCGCTGTCGATCACGGCGATCGCCCTGCTCGCGCTGCCGCTGCCCGGCTACATGGCCCTCGGATTCGTGAGCGGCCTGTCGACGCCGCCGATCCAGTCCGCGGCCCGCACCATCTACCCGAAGCTCGTCACCTCCAAGCAGCTGACGCCGCTCTTCTCCCTCGACGCGTCGCTCCAGGAGATCATCTGGATCATCGCGCCCGTGGTCATCACGCTCGTCGCGACGCAGGTCGGCACCGTGCAGGCGCTGCTGCTCATCGTCGTGATCCTCATCGGCGGCGGATCGTGGTTCATCCTCTCCCCCGAGGTCGGGCGCGTCCGCATCCCGCGCAGTCGCCGCAGCATCGGCAAGGTGCTCACCAAGACCCCGGTGCTGCTCGCGACCGTCGTCGGGTTCCTCCTCATCGGCGCCTGCTCGGCGGTGGAAGCCGGCGTCGTCGCGACGTTCGACCACGGCGGCCTCGAGGCGGGGATCGTGCTCGCGCTCTTCTCGGTCGGCAGTCTCGCGGGCGGCCTCGGGTTCGGGCACATCCCGATCGGGCCGTGGGCGATGGCCCGCCGTCTCGCGATCGTCACCGTCGGCCTCGCACTCACGATCGTCTCGCTCAACGTGTTCTGGCTGGGCGGCACCCTCGTGCTGGCCGGCATCGGCATCGCACCTGCCCTGGCCGTGCTGTTCGCCATGACGTCGGCGAGCGTGAAGTTCAGCGACACCGCAGAGGCGTTCGGCTGGGTCGGCACGGGTCAGCTCATCGGCGCGGCGGCGGGCTCGGCCATCGCCGGCTTCCTGATCGACGACCTGGGCCCGACCGGCGCGTACGTCGCCGCGACCGCCTTCGCCGCGGCGGGTCTCCTCGTGGCGGTCGCCTTCGTGCGCGGCTTCCCCGACCTGCGCGGCCGCGACGCGAGCCCGATCCCCGACACCGAGCCGGTTCCGACCATCACCTGACCCGGGCAACCCCGCAGCCGTGCAACCCGCCGGACCGGGCAACCCCCGCCCCACCGCGAGACGGCGCATCCGCGACGAGACGTCACGCCCCACACGTCGTCTCATCGCAAAAACGGTGTCTCGGCGCACTGGCCGGCGCACCGGCCGGCGCACCCGAACTCCCACGCACCCGAACCCCCACACACCCGAACCCCCACGCACCCGCCCAGGCGCACGAGGGGATCAGGCGATCCGGCGCAGCACCTCCAGCAGCGCCAGCGCGTACGCGTCGGCGGGATCGGGGTACTCGAACACGCGCTTCTCCCCCGCGAGCACGATCTCGACCTCATAGGTGTCGGGCAGGCGGCGCAGCGCCCGGAACGCGGCGCCGAGCATGTCGCGCAGCTGGCTCTCGTGCGGCAGCCACAGCGCGTCCTCGAGGGCGACCGAGTCCAGCGCCCACTCGGTCGTGCCATTGAAGGCGAGGATGCGCCCGGTCGGATACTCGCGCGGCTCGATGGTCATCTCGCTGACCGTGAAGACGTCGGCCTCGAACTCGGGCTCGTCGAGCTGGAACCGGTCGCCTGATCGTGGATGCCACACCAGCCCGGCATCGCGCAGTGCGACTGCCAGTTCCGTCGAGATCATGCCACCATCCTGCCGTGGCACGGCGCACCCCCGGGCCGCTTCTAGGCTGGAGACCATGCCGTCACCCGTCGTCCTTCCGCGTCTGTCCTGGGGTGCACCCGATGCCGCGCGCCGCGCCCTGCTCGTCCACGGCCTCGGGTCGAACGGTCCGCTGATGTGGCGGTACGGCGTCGCGCTCGCCGATGCGGGCTGGCGCGCCGACGCCGTCGACCTGCGCGGCCACGGCACTGCGCCGCGCGCGCTCGACTACACGATCGCCGCCTACGCCGCCGATCTCGCGGCCACGCGTCCGGTCGGCGGCGCGGCGTGGGACGTGGTCGTCGGTCACTCGCTCGGCGCGGCCGCCTCGACCGTGGCGGTCGCCGCCGATCCCGCGTGGACGCGCCGGCTCGTGCTCATCGACCCCGCGATCTCCCTGACCGACCGCGACCGCGAGATCGTGCGCACGAGCCAGGAGGAGTCCTTCGCCGACCCCTCACCGCGCGCGGTGCGCGAGGCGCACCCGCACTGGCACGAGCACGACGTCGAGCTCAAGGCCCTGTCCGCGCAGCAGGCGAGCCGCTGGGCGGTCGAGCAGACGAGCGTGCAGAACGCGGAATGGGATGTGACGGATGCCGCGACCGCCCTCGCCGTGCCGACCCACGTGATCGCGTCCGACCCCGCTGTGTACAGCATCTTCCGCGGCAAGCCTGCCGAGTCGGTGGTCGAGGCCAACCCGCGCATCACCATGTCGGTCGTCGCCGGCGCCGGTCACTCGCCGCATCGCGACGAGCCCGAGGCCACGATCGCACAGTTCCTCGAGGCACTCGAAGGACTCGACACCTGAGCGCCACCACCGCCGCCCCCGCGGCACACCGGGCTCACTGCACGACGTACTCGCTCCCCTGGCCGACGTCGACCACGACGCCCACCCAGCCCGGGATCGCCGTCGACAGCGCGGTCCGCAGATCGCCGATGTCGGGCACCTGACCGTCGTCGGTGGTCACGTCGACCGTGGCATCCGCGCCGCTCCAGGTGACGTCGTAGACGCGGGCGCCGGGCTCGTCCGCGAGCCACGTTGTGGTGACGGTCTGGATCGTCGCGGTCCAGCGCGCGAGTGCGACCGCGACGATCGAGTTCGCCGCCAGTGGCACGGTCACCACGAGGGCCAGCACCGTCACGACGACGTACGCGCGACGGCGGTTCGCGGTGGGCGACGATCCGGGGTCGCGTGCGTACCCTCCCATCGTGAAGACGATCGTGCCGGCGATCACGAGCGCGAGGACGTTCGAGAGGAACAGCACGAGCGCCCCGAGCGCGTCGCCCCACAGTCCCTGCCCCGCGCACACGCCGACCACGCCCAGCGGCGGGACGAGCGAGATCGCGATCGCGACGCCCGGCAGCACGGCGCTGAGGTCCTTTCGGCACATCGCGAATCCGCCGGCGAACCCGGTGGCGAGCGCGGCGACCAGGTCCATGAGACTGGGCGATGTGCGCCCCTCCACCTGCGAATTCGCGGCCAGGCTCTCGGGCGTCGCGACGAAGAGCGCGAAGACGAGACCGAGGGCCACCACGATCACGAGCCCGACGAGCACCCACAGGATCGACCGGATCACGAGGCTGAGGTGTCCTGTGACGATGCCGAGCCCGATGCCGAGGATCGGGGTGCCGAGCGGTGCGATGATCATGGCGCCGATCACGGTCGCGGTCGAGTCTGTCAGCACGCCCGCGATCGCGATCAGGCCCGCGAGGGTGAGCATGATGAGGAAGCCGCTGCGTTTGGCGAGGGTGTCGCCATGGCCGAGGTCGAGGGCGTCGGTGAGCTCCTCGACGGACTGCCGCTGAGCGGTCGGGATGAGGGTCTGGGTTAGCCGCGACATGTCGACTCCTCACTGTCTGCGATCATCGTGGCACGCCGCGCCCGCGAGCGGAGAGAGGCGGGAGAATGGCCGGGTGACCGACTTCGACCCGACCGCGTACCTCCCCGACGATCTGCTCGAGCGCATCCGTCAGCGGGCCCCGCGGCACGACCGCGAGAACACGTTCCCCGAGGCAGACCTCGACGAGCTGCGGGATGCCGGCTACCTCGCGATCCTCGTGCCCGCCGAGCTCGGCGGCGGGGGTCTCGGGCTGGCCGAGGCATCCGCTCTCCAGCAGCGACTCGCGGGCGCCGCACCGGCCACCGCCCTCGCGATCAACATGCACCTCGTGTGGACCGGGGTCGCCAAGGTGCTGTCCGATCGCGGCGTCGACGCGCTGCGGTTCGTGCAGGAGGGCGCCGTGGCCGGCGAGGTGTTCGCGTTCGGCATCAGCGAGGCGGGGAACGACCTCGTGCTGTTCGGGAGCGGGACGGATGCCGCGCCGCAGGCCGACGGCGGCTACGCGTTCACCGGCACGAAGATCTTCACGTCACTCGCCCCCGTGTGGACGCAGCTCGGTCTGCACGGACTCGACACGACGTCTCCCGACGGTCCGAAGATGGTCTACGCGTTCGTCTCGCGGTCGGAGGAGCCCGCCGGTCGGATCGTGACCCGCGACGACTGGGACACCCTCGGCATGCGAGGCACGCAGTCGCGCACCACCGAGCTGCACGGCGCGGTCGCACCTCCCGAGCGCGTCGCGCGGCGCATCGATCCGGGCCCGAACCCCGATCCGCTGGTCTTCGGCATCTTCAGCGTCTTCGAGCTGCTGCTCGCCTCGGTGTACACCGGGATCGCCCGGCGCGCGCTCGATCTGGCGGTCGCGGCGGCGGCGAAGCGCACGTCGAAGCGCACCGGAAGGCCGTACAGCCAGGACCCCGACACCCGCTGGCGGATCGCCGACATGGCGCTCGCCTACGATGCCCTGCCGCCGCAGCTCGACGCGCTCGCGCGCGACGTCGACGGGCTCACCGACCACGGCCCCCGCTGGTTCTCCCTGCTCGCGGGAATGAAGCACCGCGCGGTCACGGCTGCGAAGGCCATCGTCGACGACGCCGTCCTGGTCGCGGGAGGCTCGTCGTACTTCGCCTCGAACGAGCTCGGCAGGCTGTACCGCGACGTGCTCGCGGGCCTCTTCCATCCGAGCGATCCGGAGTCGGCGCACTCGACCGTCGCAACGGCCTGGCTCGGCCCCGTCGAGGACTGACCCGACTCAGCCGCGGCGCGCTGTCTCGCTCGGACTGCGGCCGTAGCGCTCTCGATAGAACGCCGCGAATCGCGACGGGTGCGCGAATCCCCACGAGCGGGCGACTTCCGCGACCGTCTCGGGGCCTCCGGCACGCAGCTGTTCGTGCGCCCCGGCGAGGCGGAGGCCGCGCAGGTACTCCGTCGGCGTCGTGTCGAGCGCGCGGCGGAAGGCGGCCTGGAGTCCGCGTGTCGACATGCCGGCGGCGGCCGCCACGTCGTCGATCGTGATCGGGTCGGCCATGCGGGATTCCATGAACGAGATCGCGCGGCGCACCGCCCGCGGTGCCGGTCCCGGCTGAGCAGACCGCTCCAGCGCCTCGGCGAACGTCGTGGAGAAGACGCTGAGCGTCGCATGGAGCGCATGTCGGCTCAACTCTGCCTCCAGAAGCGGCTCGGAGTCGTTCGACCGAGACACGGCGACGAGCGCCGAGAGCACGTACGACTGGGTCCTCTCCCACTGGGCACCGAGTGCTGCGCTGCGCGGCGCGGGGTCGAGCACGTCGAGCACGAGGCCGTCGTCGCCCGACGTGAGCCGGGCGGTGTGCTGGGCGCTCTCGAGGTCGAAGATGAGCGCGCGCACGGTGGCGGTGCCGTCCCACGCGGCCTCGGCTGCCGCACCCGACGACACCCACGGCAGACGAGTGTCGAACTGGCGCCGAGGCACACCCACCCAGCCGTCGTCGGTCGCGACACGGCAGGCCATGAGCTGGCCGTGGGGCTCGATCGACGAGCGCACGCTGCCCGACAGCTGATACGCGACCGCCGACAGTCCCTCGACGGCGGCGGACTGCCACGCGAGCTCCGCGCTGACGTCGGGACCCGGCTCGCGCAGCCGGGCCGAAGGCACGAACTCGCGCCAGGTCTGCTCGACCACGTCGAAGCCGCTGGCGCGCAGGCTCAGCACTTCGACCACGAATCCACCTCCCCCTGCGCCCGACATCGTCGTCGCGCCCCACTGACGTAGTAGATAGTAAGCGAGGCCGCGACGATCGGAGCGCTCAGCGTCAAGGCCCGGGACCGCACCGACCCCGCGTGCGAGGATGAGCGCATGTCCCCGACGCCGACGGCCCTCCTCAGTCCGGCGGACCAGGAGCGCCGGCGCGGCTTGCGGCTCATGAAGGGCGTCGCCCTCGGGGCCCTCCTGTTCATGGCCGTGCTCTTCGCGTTCGCGTTCGCGTTCCAGCAGCAGATCCCGGCTCTCGCCTACCTCCGCGCGTTCGCGGAAGGCGGCATGGTGGGCGCACTGGCGGACTGGTTCGCGGTGACGGCCCTGTTCCGGCATCCGCTCGGCATCCCCATCCCGCACACCGCGATCATCCCCAACCGCAAGGACGAGATCGGCCGGAACCTGGGCGAGTTCGTCGAGACGGAGTTCCTGCGCGGCGACGTCGTGCGCACGAAGCTCGAGGCGACCGCGATCGCGGCGCGCCTCGGCGAGTGGCTGGCCGAGCCCGCACATGCCGAGCGGGTGTCGGCCGAGGCATCCGCTCTCGCGTCCGGCGTTCTGCAGGCGCTGAGTGACGACGACGTCCAGAGCGTGATCGAGGATCTCGCACGCGAGCACCTCATCGCGCCGGAGTGGGGGCCGCCGCTCGGCGCCTGGCTCGGGCGCATCGTCGAGTCGGGCGCCCACCATGGCGCCGTCGACCTCGCGTTCGACACCGTCGCGGCCTGGCTCGACGCCAACAAGCCGGCCTTCACGGGACTCGTGTCGCGTCGCCTGCCGTCCTGGCTGCCCGGTGTCGCCCACCGGCTCGTCGACGACACCGTGTACAGCGAGGCGGTCAAGCTCGTCGCGGCGATCCGGCTCGACGCACAGCATCCCGCCCGCCGCGCGATCGACGGCTATCTCGACCGCCTGGCCGACAACCTCCAGCACGACCCCGGCACGATCGGCCGGCTCGAAGACGCCAAGTCCGGCGTGTTCGACAGCCCGCGCGTGCGCGAGCTCGCGGCCGAGGCCTGGAACACCGCGAAGGCCGGGCTCCTCGCATCGCTGGCCGATCCGCGGAGCGGGCTGCGGATCCGGGCGGCGGCGGCGCTCGCCGAGATCGGGGAGAGATTGACGACGGATGCCGCGCTCCAGCGCCGCGTGGACGTGTGGGTCACCGATGCCGCCGTCTTCCTCGTGGAGCGCTACCGCCACGACATCGCGTCGATCATCACCGACACGGTCGAGCGCTGGGATCCCGCCGAGACGACGGAGAAGATCGAGCTGATGGTGGGCCGGGATCTGCAGTACATCCGTCTCAACGGCACGATCGTCGGCGCCCTCGCCGGCCTCGTGATCTTCACCATCGCCCACGCGCTGCTCGGCTGAGCCGCGTCGGCGCCCTCGCCGGCCTCGTGATCTTCACCATCGCCCACGCGCTGCTCGGCTGAGCCGCGTCGGCGTCTCTGGTGCCCTCCCGTGCCTCGGGCGCTAGCCTGATCCCGTGGCCAGCGCTCCGTCGACCGAGCTCCTCTTCAGCTACGGGACCCTTCAGCATCCGCAGGTGCAGCTCGACACGTTCGGCCGCCTGCTGGACGCCGAGGACGACGTCCTCCCCGGGTACACGGTGGACTACGCCGAGATCGAGGACCACCGCGTCGTCGACCTCTCGAAGCAGACGGTGCACCCGATCGTGCGCGAGACGGGCAGCCCGCTCGACAAGGTCGTCGGCAAGACCCTGCGCGTCACGGCCGACGAGCTCGACGCGGCCGACGAGTACGAGGTCGCGCTGTACCGGCGCGTGTCCGTCGTGCTCGCCAGCGGACGACGCGCCTGGGCGTACGTCTCGGTGTGAGCCGCGCTTCGGAGTACCGTCGACCCTGTGACGCTTTCGCACGATCCGCTGTGGCCGCGTGCCGGCGGCTGGTCTTCTCCCGACGAGGCCGAGGGGTGGGATGCCGCGATCCTCGGCGTGCCCGCCTGGCGCACGTCGCTCTCGCCGACGGGCGCCCACGCGACGCCCGCGGCGGTGCGCGAGGCGCTCCGCCGCTACAGCCCCACGCTGATCGGGCCGCCACCGGTCGACCTCTCCGAGGCGCTGCGCATCGCCGACGCGGGCGACATCGCCTCGCCCGACGGACCGGAGGGCGAGGCATCCGTGCGCACGGCGGTCAGCGAGCTGATCGCCGACGCGGGACTCGTCATCGCACTCGGCGGCGACAACTCCGCGACGTACGCGGTCGCGCAGGGCGCGGGGGCGGCGGGACTCATCACGATCGACGCGCACTACGACCTGCGCGACGGCGTCTCGAACGGCTCGCCGGTGCGCCGCCTCGTCGAGGACGGCCTCGATCCCCGGCACATCGTGCAGCTCGGCATCGCCGACTTCGCCAACTCGGCGGCGTACGCGCAGCGCGCGACCGACCTCGGCATCACCGTCGTCACGCTCGATGAGGTGCGCCGCCGCGGCGCCGCCGACGTCATGGCCGAGGCGCTCGAGATCGCCGGTGGCGGTGGCGGCGGCATCCACCTCGACATCGACGTGGACGTGTGCGACCGATCGGTCGCGCCCGGCTGCCCGGCCTCGGTGCCCGGTGGTCTCGCGGCGTGGGAGCTGCGCGCGCTGGTGCGGGACGCAGCATCCGATCCCCGCCTTCGCAGCGCCGACATCGTGGAAGTGGACGCGACGGCGGACGCCCCGGACGGACGCACCGTGCGCTTGGCCGCGCTCTGCGTGCTCGAGCTCCTCGCCGGAAAGGCGGTCGCAGCATGATCCGGCTCGCACTCGTGCGTCACGCGAAGTCCGACTGGGGCGATGCGTCGCTCGACGACCACGACCGGCCGCTCAACGAGCGCGGCCTGCGCGACGCGCCGCGCATGGCCGAGCGGTTCGCGGCGGGCGGCTGGCGTCCGGCGGTCATCCTGTCGAGCACCGCGCTGCGTGCGCGCACGACCGCGCAGTTCTTCAGCGAGCGCACGAAGGTGGCCGTCGAACAGCAGGAGGAGCTCTACGGGGCGCCGGCGTCGCGGATCCTTCGCGCGGCCGTCGAGTCGCGCGCGTCGTGGGTCATGGTCGTCGCGCACGACCCGGGCATGACCACCCTCGCCGAGCGCCTGTCCGACGGCGGCATCGCGGCCATGCCGACGTGCGCGGTCGCGACATTCACCTGGGCGACCGACGACTGGGACGTCGCGACGTCGTTGGATCCCGACGAGTGGACGATCGACACGCCGCGCTGAGCGCGGCCTCTCACACCGGCGCGACGCCGTCCTTGAACACGCGGTCGATGAGCGGGACTCCGGGCCGGTAGGCCAGGTGCACGCGCGTCGGCGCGTGCAGCAGCACGAGGTCCGCGCGTCGGCCGGGCTCGATCACGCCGACGTCGTCGCGGCGCAGGGCACGCGCGCCGCCGGCGGTCGCCGACCACACCGCCTCGGCCGGCGTCATGCCCATCTCGCGCACGGCCAGCGCGATCATGAGCGGCACCGACGAGGTGAAGCTCGACCCCGGGTTGCAGTCGCTTGCGAGGGCGATGGTGACCCCCGCGTCGATCAGCCTGCGCGCGTCCGGGTAGGGCTGCCGCGTTGAGAACTCGACGCCCGGCAGGAGCGTCGCGACGGTGTCCGACCCGGCGAGCGCGGCGACATCGGCGTCGTCGAGGTAGGTGCAGTGGTCGACGGATGCCGCGCCCGCGGCGACCGCGAGTCGCACGCCGTCGCCCGGTCCGAGCTGATTGCCGTGCACGCGCGGCAGCAGGCCGTGCGCGACGCCGGCGGCGAGGATGCGTCGGCTCTCGTCGGCGGTGAAGGCGCCTCGCTCGCAGAACACGTCGATCCAGCGGCTGTGCGGAGCGCACGCGCGGAGCATCTCCCCCACCACGAGGTCGACGTACTCGTCGCGGCGCTCGGCGTAGTCGGCCGGTACGACATGCGCCCCGAGGAACGTGACCTCGGGCGTGACCTCGGCGGCGAGCCGGGCAAGGCGGGCCTCGTCGTGCACCGAGAGCCCGTAGCCGGTCTTGACCTCGAACGTCGTCGTGCCCTGGCCGTGCAGCTCGGCGACGAAGCCGGCGAGCCGGGCGCGCAGCTCCTCGTCGCTCGCGGCGCGCGTCGCGGCGACCGTGCGCCGTATGCCGCCGGCGGCATAAGGCGTTCCGGTCATGCGCGCCTCGAACTCGTCGGCCCGGTCGCCGCCGAACACGAGGTGCGTGTGACTGTCGACGAACCCCGGGATGACGGCCCGCCCGCCCGCGTCGACGACCTGGACGTCCCCGCCGCCCGCGCTCCCGTCGCTCCCGCTCCCGATGCGCGAGACGTCGAATCCGTCACGAGACGTCGGCTTCGGCGCGTCGTCTCGTCGCAGAAGGTGGGTCTCGGCATCCGCGGCTGCGCCGACCCACGCGATGCGCGAGCCCTCCACCAGCACCGCCGCATCGCGCAGGAGACCCGTGGGGTCGCCGTCGCGCTCGACGTTGGTGGTCAGCTCGCCGATGTTGGTGATGAGCGTCGCGGTCACAGCATCCCTCTCTCCCTGTCGTTCAGTGTCCACAGGTGCAGGGCTGACGATGGCAGCGACCCGGCGTCTGTGGACACTGAACCCGGGCGGTGAACGGTCAGGCGTCGAGCATGGGCACCTGGAGGCCGCGCTCGCGGGCGACCTCCTTGGCGCGGTCGTACCCGGCGTCGACGTGGCGCATGACGCCGGTTCCGGGGTCGTTGGTGAGCACGCGCTCGAGCTTCTCGGCGGCAAGCGCGGTGCCGTCGGCGACGGTGACCTGACCGGCGTGGATGCTGCGCCCGATGCCGACACCGCCGCCGTGGTGGATCGACACCCATGCGGCGCCGCTCGCCGTGTTCAGCAGCGCGTTGAGCAGCGGCCAGTCGGCGATCGCATCGGAGCCGTCGGCCATCGCCTCGGTCTCGCGGTACGGGCTCGCCACCGAGCCCGAGTCGAGGTGGTCTCGGCCGATGACGATCGGGCCGGACAGCTCCCCCGACGCCACCATCTCGTTGAACCTCAGCCCCGCGAGGTGGCGCTCCTGGTAGCCGAGCCAGCAGATGCGGGCGGGTAGCCCCTCGAAGTGCACGGCGTCGCCCGCCTTGTCGAGCCAGCGCACGAGCCCGGCGTTGTCGGGGAACAGCGCCTTGACCGCCTCGTCGGTCTTGCGGATGTCCTCGGGGTCGCCCGAAAGCGCGACCCAGCGGAACGGCCCGCGCCCCTCGGCGAACTGCGGGCGGATGTACGCCGGCACGAATCCGGGGAACTCGAACGCGCGGTCGAATCCGCCCAGCTGCGCCTCGGCGCGGATGGAGTTGCCGTAGTCGAAGACCTCGGCGCCGGCATCCTGGAATCCCACCATCGCCGCCACGTGCTTCGCCATGCTTCCGCGGGCACGTGCCGTGAACCCTTCGGGATCGCGGGATGCCTCGGCCTTCCAGTCCTCGAAGGCGATGCCCACCGGCAGATAGGCGAGCGGGTCGTGGGCGCTCGTCTGGTCGGTGACGATGTCGACGGTGAGCTCGCCGGCACGGTGGCGCAGCAGCACATCGCCGAAGACCTCGGCCGCGTTGCCGACGACGCCCACGCTGAGCGCCTCGTCCGCGGCCTTGGCGGCGACGACGCGCGCGAGGGCGGCGTCGAGATCCGTCGTATACTCGTCGAGGTAGCCGTGCTCGACGCGGCGGGCGAGGCGCGACTCGTCGACGTCGACGATGAGCACCGCTCCCCCGTTGAGGGTGACGGCGAGCGGTTGGGCACCGCCCATGCCGCCGGCGCCGCCGGTGAGGGTGAGCGTGCCGCTGAGGTCGTCCCGGCCGAGCGACCGGGCGACGGCGGCGAACGTCTCGTAGGTGCCCTGCAGGATGCCCTGCGTGCCGATGTAGATCCACGAGCCGGCGGTCATCTGGCCGTACATCGTGAGGCCGAGCTCCTCGAGCTTGCGGAACTCGGGCCACGTCGCCCAGTCGCCGACGAGGTTCGAGTTGGCGATGAGCACTCGGGGCGCCCACTCGTGGGTGCGGAAGACGCCGACCGGCTTGCCGGACTGCACGAGCAGCGTCTCGTCGGGCTCGAGCTCGTCGAGCGTGCGCACGATCGCGTCGAACGCCTCCCAGCTGCGCGCCGCCTTGCCGGTGCCGCCGTAGACGACGAGATCTTCGGGATGCTCGGCCACCTCCGGGTCGAGGTTGTTCATGAGCATGCGCTTGGCGGCTTCGGCGCCCCAGCTCTTCGCGGTGCGCTCGCTGCCCCGCGCGGCGCGCACGGTGCGGGCGGCGGTGTCGGTGGTCGTCATGATCGCTCTCTTTCGGTGATCTGCGGTTGCTCGGAACAGGTGATCTGGCGAGGACAGGAGATTCTGCGTCGACTCGTCCTGTGTGCGTCAGATCACCTGTTCTGGGGAGGTGGGAGGGGTGTGGGTGGGAGGGGTGTGGGTCGAGGGGGCGGAACGGGCGGGGGTGGATGCCGCGGTCCCGAAGGCGGCCGCGGCGACGGCGCCCGAGGCGACGAGCTCGGTCACGGTCTCCATGTCGGGCGACAGGAAGCGGTCGGCGCCGGGACCGCCGACGCCGGCGTCGCGCACCAGGTCGCGCACCGCGCCGGTCGCGGCGCCCGGCTCGAGCGGGGCGCGCAGGTCGAGGGCGCGGGCGCCGGTGAGCACCTCGATCGCGAGCACGCGGCCGAGTCCGTCGATGCCGCGGCGCAGCTTGCGTGCGGCCGCCCAGCCCATCGAGACGTGATCCTCCTGCATGGCGCTCGAGGGGATCGAGTCGACGGATGCCGGAACCGCGAGGCGCTTCAGCTCCGAGACGATGCCCGCCGCGGCGTACTGCGCGATCATGAGGCCCGAGTCGACGCCGACCTCGTGCGCGAGGAACGGCGGCAGCCCGTTGCTGCGCGCCTTGTCGAGCGCGCGGTCGGTGCGGCGCTCCGAGATCGACGCGACGTCGGCGACGGCGATCGCGAGGAAGTCCAGCACGTACGCGACGGGCGCGCCGTGGAAGTTGCCGTTGGACTCGACGCGGCCGTCGTCGGTGATGACGGGGTTGTCGACGGCGGCGGCCAGCTCGCGTGCGGCGATCAGCCGGGCGTGCTCCACGGTGTCGCGGGCGGCGCCGTGCACCTGCGGCGAGCAGCGCAGCGAGTACGCGTCCTGCACGCGCGTGCAGACGGCGGGATCCTTGTGCGACGCGACGATCGGCGATCCGGCGAGCACCGCGCGCAGATTCGCGGCCGAGACCGCCTGACCCGCCTGCGGACGGAGCGCCTGCAGGTCGGCGGCGAACACGGCGTCGGTGCCCAGCTGAGACTCCACCGACATCGCGGCGGCGACGTCGGCCGTGTCGAGCAGCACCGACAGGTCGTGCAGCGCGAGCAGCAGCATCCCGAGCATGCCGTCGGTGCCGTTGATGAGCGCCAGTCCCTCCTTCTCGCGCAGGACGAGAGGGGTGAGGGATGCTGCGCCCAGCGCGTCCGCCGCGTCGACCTCGATGCCGCCGGCGTCGCGCACGCGCCCCTCGCCCATCGCGGCGAGCGCGACATGCGACAGCGGGGCGAGGTCGCCCGAGCAGCCGAGCGAGCCGTACTCGCGGACGATCGGCGTGATGCCGGCGTTGAGCATCCCGGCGTACATCTCGACGACCATCGGGCGCACGCCGGTGTGGCCCGTGGCGAGCGTCTGCAGACGCAGCAGCTGGAGCGCCCGCACGACCTCGCGCTCGACCTCGGGTCCGGTGCCGGCGGCGTGGGAGCGGATGAGGCTCGCCTGCAGCTGCATGCGGCGCTCGGGGGCGATGAACGTCGTCGCGAGAGCGCCGAATCCGGTCGAGATGCCGTAGTGCGGATTGGGGTCGTCGGCCAGGCCCTCGACGAGGGCTCGCGTGGCGGCGACGCGCGCCAGCGCCTCGGGGGCGATCTCGACGAGCGCGTCATGCCGGGCGACGGCGACGACGTCCTCGGGGCGCAGGGGTGCCGCGCCCACGGTGACGACGCCCGAACGGCGGTCGGAGACGGTGGTCATGCCGGTGGTCATGCGTCGATTGCACACCGACCGGGTGGCGCGCGACAGGCCGTGGTGGGATCCTGTGTCTGGCATGCCAGACAACTCCATCCCTCCCCAGGTGCCCGCCGCCGACCAGACGCTGCGCATCCTGTCGTTCCTCGCGCGCCAGCGCGGACCCGTGGCGGCGAGCACGATCGCGACGACCCTCGGCATCCCGCGGTCGAGCACGTACCACCTGCTCGCCGCGCTCGAGGCGCACGGCTTCGTCATCCACCTGCCGACGGAGCGCCGATGGGGGCTCGGCACTGCGGCCTTCGAGCTCGCCGGCGGCTACTCGCGCCAGCAGCCCCTCGCCCGGCTCGGCCGCCCGCTCATCGCAGCGCTGGCCGACCGGGCGGGCGAGAGCGCGCACCTCGCCGTCATGACCGGACGCGATGTGCTCTACATCGTCGAGGAGCGCGCACCCCGTCGCCCGGCTCTCGTCACCGATGTCGGCGTGCGTCTGCCGGCCCACCTCACCGCGACCGGCCGGGCGATGCTCGCGGCGCTCCCCCGCGAGCAGGTGAGAGCTCTGTATCCGGATGCCTCGGCCTTCGCCGACCGCACGGGGCGGGGTCCGTCGCGCCCGAGCGAGCTGCGCGACGTGCTGCGCGAGGTGCGCACGCGCGGCTGGGCGGTCGAGGATGGCGAGGTCACGCTGGGTCTCCGCTCCGTCGGCGTCGCCGTGCGCGACCACGCCGGGTGGCCCGCCGCCGCGATCGCCCTGACGTGGCCGGCCGACGACGCGCGTGACGAGGCCGCGCTCGGGGCGCTCATCTCCGAGGCCGCCGCCGAGCTCGAGCGCCGGATCGGGCGGGCCTAGCGGCCCCGCCGGATCGGCCGGCCCGGCTGCCCGCCAGTCGGGCGGGCCTAGCGGCCCCGCCGGATCGGCCCGCCCGACGGCCGGGGCCCGGCACCGCCGACGCGAAGGCTCAGCCCCAGGGCCGCGGCTCGGCCCCCAAGGTCCGCGGCTCGGCCCCCAACGTCCGCGACTCAGCGCACGACGAGCCGCGGCTCGACGAGCACGTGCGCGGCGCCGGCAGCCGCCGGTCGCGGGTCGACCACACTGCCTGTCGGCCCCATCAGCAGGTCGAGCACGCCGGCCGCGACGCGTTCGGGAAGCTGCTCGACGCTGCTGAGCCCGATCGCCTCGACTGCCGGGGTGTTGTCGAAGCCGACGATGGGCAGGTCGGCACGACCGGCTGCGGCCGCCGCCAGGTGCGCGCCGATCGCGAGCGAGTCGCTCACGCACACGATGCCGTCCACATCGCTGTGATCGGCGAGCAGCTCGGCCACTTCGGCGCGAGCGAGCCCGACGCTCTCCTCGCACGCAAGGCGCCGCCCGGTAGCGCCGGCCGCGGCCATCGCCTCGATCCAGCCGCGTTCGCGGTCATCGCCGGTGCCCGAGCCGCTCGGCCAGCCGAGGAACGCGACGCGAGGTCCGGCGATGCCGAGGACATGCTCCGTCGCGGAGCGTGTGCCGGCCGCTCCGTCGACGTCTACCCACAGGTGGGCCGGAGACGAGACGTCGTCCTCACCCCAGGGCCGCCCGAACGAGACGAACGGGATGCCGTGCTCATCGAGCCAGCGCGTGCGCGGATCGCCGTGGAACGTGCCGGTGATCACGACCGCGTCGATCTCGCCGCCGTCGGTGAGCTCGCCCATACGGGCGATCTCCTCAGCAGGGCTGCGCGCGGCGTAGAGCTGCAGACGCATGCCGCGCTCACTCGCCCGCTCGGCGAGCGCATGCACGAAGCGGTCGAGCACCACCCCCGAGATTCCGCCCGCGTACGGGTCGAGATGGATGCCGATGGTCGAGCTGCGGCGGGTGCGCAGGCGGCGCGCCGCAGCATGCGGGCGATAGCCGAGGTCGGCGATCGCGCGCTCGACGCGCTCCCTCGTCGACGGACGCACGATGCCCGGCGTGTTCAGCACGTTCGACACCGTCTGACGCGAGACCCCCGCAACGGCGGCGACGTCGTCGACGGTCGGCAATTTCGCCATCCGGACCCTCCTCGCCGGTTCTTTCGCGATACGAGACGTCATCCTATGCGCCGGTCGACCCCCTTGACAGGATGGCCGCCGGCTTTCTACCGTATGTCTCGCATCAACAGTTTGATCGTTCAAATTCGCCCTCGCGACGATGGACGATCGGGGTCATCGACGACTCGTCACCGCTCATCGAAGGAGAAGAGACATGACACGGCACACGACGCGCGCGCTGCTCGGCACCGGCGCGCTGCTCATCACAGGGGTGCTCGCGCTCACCGCCTGCGGCTCGGGATTCGACGACGACGGCGGCGGCGGTGACGCCGGCAACGGAGACGCGACCGAGCTCACGTCCTCCGATGACGCGCTGACGATCCTGATCGGGTCGTCCGGCGCCGCTGAGACGGCCGCCGTCGAAGAGGCTGTCGCGGCGTGGTCCGAGGATTCGGGGGTCGAGGCATCCGTCCAGGTCGCCAATGACCTGCCCCAGCAGCTGTCGCAGGGCTTCGCCGCAGGATCGCCGCCGGACCTGTTCTACCTCGCGTCCGAGGCGCTCGCCGGGTACGCCGGAAACGGCTCGGTCATCGCGTACGGCGACATGCTCGAGAACAAGGACGACTTCTACCCGTCGCTCGTGCAGAACTTCACGGTCGACGATCAGTTCTACTGCGCCCCCAAGGACTTCTCGACGCTGCAGCTGATCATCAACACCCGGTTGTGGGAGGAGGCCGGCCTGACCGAGGACGACGTACCGACGACGTGGGACGAGCTCGCCGACGTCGCAGCGACACTCACCACCGACGGCGTGACGGGCCTGGCGTTCGGCGCCGAGTACCAGCGGCTCGGGGCATTCATGGCGCAGGCGGGCGGCCAGCTCGTGAGCGACGACGACACCGAAGCGGTCGCGAACAGCCCCGAGAACGTCGAGGCGCTCACCTACGTCCAGGAGCAGATGGATGCCGGATCGTTCGCGTACGCCACGATCGACCTCGGCTCGGGCTGGGGCGGTGAGGCATTCGGCACGGAGAAGACCGCGATGACGATCGAAGGCAACTGGATCACGGGCGCGATGTCCAACGACTACCCCGACGTCGAGTACCTGGTCGCCGAGCTCCCCGCGGGTCCGGCCGGCAAGGGAACGATGCAGTTCACCAACTGCTGGGGCATGGCCGCCGACAGCCCGAACCAGCAGGCCGCTCTGGAGCTCGTCGAGTACCTGACCAGCGCCGAGCAGCAGCTCGCGTTCTCGGCCGCGTTCGGGCCGATGCCGTCCGTGCAGTCGGCCGCCGACCAGTGGACGGAGGACAACCCCGAACTCGCGGCCTTCCTCGCCGGCGCCGAGTACGCCCAGGGCGTGCCGACGAACGACGGGATCGCGGCGGTCATCACGGACTTCAACGCCTCGCTCGAGAGCCTCAAGACCGGCGACCCGCAGCAGATCCTCGACACTGTTCAGGCCAACACCGAAGCAGTCGTGGGCTGACCCCATGACCGCGACAGCGACGGCGCCCTCCCGTGCCCGGAGCCCCCGCCAGGGGCTCCGGCGCGGGGAGGCGCTCGCCGGATGGCTGTTCACGGGTCCCGTGCTCGCCATCCTGGGCGTCTTCCTCCTGATCCCGGTGCTCATGGCACTGTGGGTCAGCCTGTCCGACTGGGGCGGGCGCGGCAGCCCGTTCTCCAGCGATGTGAGCTTCGTCGGGCTCGAGAACTACGCCGCCGTCACCGTCGACGGCGGGCTGCCCACGCGCGACTTCGGCATCGCGCTGCGCAACAACGCGTGGTACGTGCTGCTCGTCGTCCCGCTGCAGACCGCCCTCTCGCTGTTCCTGGCGATCCTCGTCAACCGCGCGATCCTCCGGGGCCGCGGCTTCTTCCGCACGGCCTTCTACTTCCCGTCGGTGACGAGCACCGTCGCGATCACGGTGCTGTGGCTGTTCCTCTTCTCCGCAACGGGTGTCGTCAACGAGATCCTGTCGTGGATCGGCATCAACGGCCCCAACTGGTTCAGCGACCCGACGGGCATCGTCCACAACGCTCTCGCGTCGGTCGGCATCACGCAGGGACCAGCGGTGCTCACCGAGAACGACTTCCTGGGCCTCTCCTGGTGGCAGTGGTTCGCGGGCCCCTCCGTCGCGATGACCGCGTTCATCTTCATGGCGGTGTTCACGACGAGCGGGACGTTCATGCTGCTGTTCATCGCGGCACTCCAGAACATCGGAGGCGAGATCCAGGAAGCGGCGATGATGGACGGCGCCAACGGCTGGCAGCGCTTCTGGCGGGTCACCCTGCCGCAGCTGCGACCCACGCTGTTCACGGTGATCACCCTCGGCCTCATCGGATGCTGGCAGGTGTACGAGCAGATCTACACCGGCACACAGGGCGCGCCCGGCAAGACCACCATCACGCCCGCGTACCTCTCGTACACCTCTGCATTCCTCGACCAGAACTGGGGCGTCGGCGCCGCGATCTCGTTCATCCTGTTCGCGATCATCGTCGTGTTCACCGTCTTCCAGCGCTGGGTCCTCCGCGAGCGCCCCGTCTCCAAGCGGCGCGCGAGGCAGTACCAGCTGCCGACCCGCCCCGCAACGGCGACGCCCGCCGTCGCGGCATCCGCTCGGGTTCCCACCGTCCCGGATCCGACCGGCAAGACCGATGAGGAGGCCGGGCGATGACCGGTACCACGCTGTCCGAGTCGCTGGTGCTCAGCCAGGAGCAGCCGCGAGGCTCCACGCCCACGCGCCAGCGGATCCTGTCCAAGCGGATCGTGTGGCAGATCCTGCTCTACGTGCTGCTCGTCGTCCTGGCGCTGATCTACATCTACCCGTTCCTGGTGCAGGTGGCGACGTCGTTCAAGACGGATGCCGAGGCCGCCGCCGACCCCATCTCGCTCATTCCGCAGACCATCACCTTCGCTGCCTACGAGCGGCTGTTCGGCAACAGCGACTACCCGGTGTGGTTCGCCAACTCCGCGATCGTCACGATCTGCGTGACCCTCGGCCGGGTGTTCTTCGTCTCTCTCGCGGGATACGCGCTGGCACGCCTGCACTTCCGGGGTCGCGGCATCGTGTTCGCCGCCGTCATCGCCGTCATGGCGGTGCCCGGGGTGGTGCTCCTCATCCCCAAGTTCCTCGTGATCAATCAGCTGGCCATGTACGACTCCTACGCCGGCATGGTCATCCCTCTGCTGGTGGACGCGGCGGGGGTCTTCATCATGAAGAACTTCTTCGAGTCGATCCCCGTCTCCGTCGAGGAGCAGGCGCGGATCGACGGAGCCGGCACCTTCCGCACGTTCTGGTCGGTGGTGCTCCCGATGGCACGGCCCGCGTTGATCACGATCGTGATCCTGTCGTTCCAGGGGTCGTGGAACGAGCTGACCCACTTCATCGTCTCGACGCAGTCGCCGGAACTCACCACGCTGACCAAGGGCGTCGCTTCGCTGGCGTCCAACCAGCTCGGCCAGGGCCAGCAGTATCCGCTCAAGCTCGCCGCCGCGGCGATCATGACCATTCCCGTCGCGGTGATGTTCTTCATCTTCCAGCGGCAGATCATGAACACCTCCGAAGGAGCCGTCAAGGGATGAGCGCCACCGACGACACGCCCCTCCAGCCGCTGCTCGACGATGCCCTCATCGTGCTGCGCGCGCCCACCCAGGTCTGGTCGGCACGCGACGGCGAACTGGGCGCGCAGCCGATAGACGGCGTGTACCACGGAGACGTGCGGCACGTCCGCTCTCTCCGGCTCTCATGCCGCGACTCCGAGGTCGAGTGGATCTCGACGGCCGCGCACGGCCCGTCGCGAGCGGTGTTCGGCGGGCTGCTGCGGGGGCTCGACGACGCGACGCCCGACCCCAAGGTGAGACTGCTGCGCGAGCGCGCAGTCATGGACGGGGCCGTGACCGAGACGTGGACGGTGCTCTCACGTCTGACCGAGCCGGTCGACACCGTGCTGACGCTGACGCTCGAGCCCGATTTCGGCTCGCTGCACGATGTGAAGGCCGGTACGGCGGCCTCCCAGCCGGCTGAGATGACGACGACGGATGCCGCGGCCACCGCGCGCTCCGCAGACCAGGAGTTCACGCTGAGGGCGCCGGGAGCCACCGTCGCGGGTGGCGGACGCGGGCGTGCGCTCACCGCGCAATGGCCCGTGCGGGTCGAGCCGGGCGGCGAGGCCGAGGTCTCGTTCACGATCGAGCTGCGCGACCCGACGCTCGTGGTCCACGGCGCCGCCGAACCGTGGTCGGGCGCCGGCGCTCGACCGGGCGCCACGTCGCATCCACGACTGGACCGCTGGCTCGACGTCGCGCTCGGCGACCTCGACGCGCTTCGGCTCACCCTGGCGGACGACGACGACGTCTTCTTCGCCGCGGGTGCGCCGTGGTTCTTCACGCTCTTCGGGCGCGATTCGATCTGGGCGGCGCGCCTCGTGCTGCCGCTGGGCGCCGGGGTCGCGGCATCCACGCTCCGTGTCCTCGCCGCCCTCCAAGGCGACCAGCACGATCCCGCGACCGCGCAGGAGCCCGGAAAGATCCTGCACGAGCTGCGATCGTCGGCGCTCGAGCTGCCCAACGAGGGCGTCGTGCTGCCGCCGCGGTACTACGGCAGCGTCGATTCGACGCCGCTGTGGGTGTGCCTGCTCGCCGACGCGTGGCGGGCCGGAATGCCCGAGCCGGAGGTGCGGGAGCTGATTCCGGCGCTGCGGCGTGCGCTGCACTGGATCCTCGACTTCGGCGACAGCGACGGCGACGGCTTCCTGGATTACATCGACCGCAGCGGACGCGGCCTCGCGAACCAGGGCTGGAAGGACTCGGGCGACTCCATCCAGTGGCGCGACGGGCGCCTCGCCGAGGGACCGATCGCGCTGTGCGAGGTGCAGGGCTACGCATACGAGGCGGCGCTCGCCGGGGCAGACCTGCTGGAAGCGTTCGGCGGCGCCGACGAAGGCGCGCTCGCCCCCGCGGCGCTGCGCGAGTGGGCCGCGGCGCTGCGGACGCGGTTCCGCGAGGCGTACTGGGTGCAGACACCGGAGGGTCGCTACCCCGGCATCGCCCTCGACCGGCACAAGCGGCCCGTCGACACCCTGACGAGCAACATCGGACATCTGCTCGGAACCGGCATCCTCGACCCCGACGAGGAGCGGGCCGTGGCCGAGCTGCTGCTGGGCGGCTCGATGTCGTCGGGGTACGGCATCCGGACCATGTCGACAGACGCGGACGGGTACTGGCCGCTGTCGTACCACGGCGGGAGCGTGTGGGTGCACGACACCGCGATCGTGGCGCAGGGACTTCATCGCGCCGGCCTCGACGACGCCGCCCGCGTCGTCGCCGAAGGGCTGCTCGCCGCAGCCGAGGGGTTCGGCTACCGGGTGCCCGAGTTGCATGCGGGCGACCCGGCGACCGAGACGTCGGTTCCGACGCCGTACCCGGCGGCGTGCCGGCCGCAGGCGTGGTCTGCCGCGGCGGCGGTGGTGTGCCTGGAGATCCTCGAGGACTGAGCGACCGCGTCGAGTGCCGACGGGGAGGGTCAGTCGACCTTCGCGATCGTGCCGCCGGTGAGACGCACCAGCTCGTCGAACGTCAGCGGGAAGACGGTGTGCGGCGTGCCGCCCGCGGCCCAGATCTCGTCGAAAGCGGCGAGGTCCTCGTCGATGATCGTGAGGAGGGCGGAGGGATGCCCGGTGGGCGCCACTCCCCCGATCGCCTGACCGGTCGCGTCCCGCACCTGCTCGGGCGTCGCGCGCCGGATGCGTTCGCGCCCGAGCCGCTCGGCGAGGGCTGCGGTGTCGACCCGATGGGCGCCGCTGGTCATGACGAGGAGCGGCTCACCGTCGGACCAGAACACGAGGCTGTTCGCGATGGCGCCGACCTCGATGCCGAGGGCGGCCGCGGCGAGCGGGGCGGTGTGCGCGGCATCCGGGAGCACGACGATCTCGCCGGGGATGCCGACGGCGCGCAGCGAGTCGTGGACGAGGCGGCTGCGCGTGGGCAGCTCATGAGGCGCGGTCATCCGCCCAGCCTAGAAGGACGCGGGAGCGGTGCGCGAAACACCGGAGGCGAGGATCTCACCGTGGGGCATGAGCAGCCAGCCGTCATCGGCGGACGCCCATTCGAGCCAGCCGTCCGCGATGCGCCGCAGCTGGGCGTCGGTGGCTCCGATCGCCCGCGCCGACGTCGCGAACGACGACTTCAGCGCGCGGTCCGCCCAGGAGCTGCCCCACCACTCACGGTCGGCCGGCGACTCGAAGAGCCAGACCGAGGCCGTCGCGCGCACGTCGGCGAGACCGGCCTCGAGCGCCCACGACTTCAGGCGGCGGCCCGCGGCAGGTTCGCCCGCGACGCTGCGATGCGTGGCGAGGTAGAGCTCGCGCCACTCGGCGAGCGCCGGAAGCAGCGGATACCAGATCGTGCCCTCGTAGTCGACGTCGCGCGCGGCGACGAGGCCGCCGGGTCCGGCGACGCGACCGAATTCGCGCAGCGCGTCGACCGGCCGGGCCAGGTGCTGCAGCACCTGGTGCGCGTGGACCACGTCGAACTCCCCGTCGGCGTACTCGAGCGCGTACGCATCGGCCGTCCGGAACGACAGGTTCGACGCTCGGTGATCGGCGTCGGCCTCGCGGACGATGTCGGCCGAGGCATCCACTCCCACGACTCTGCCGGGCGCAACGATGGCCGCGACGTCCGCCGTGATCGTGCCGGGACCGCTGCCGACGTCGAGCACCGACACGCCAGGGCGAAGGTGCGGCAGCAGATAGCCGGCGGAGTTCTCGGCGGTGCGCCAGCGGTGGGAGCGCAGGACGCTCTCGTGGTGGCCGTGGGTGTACGCATCGGGCATGGATCGAACGTACTCGGCTGTGCACTGTGCCGCAGGAATGTGACGCAGCCTTGAGCAGGTGGCGCAATCTGCATCATTGTGCGCGCGGTGGTTGAACACTTCGCGAGGTGATGGTGCAATAGAGGTGGATGCCGCAACGCCGCGGCGTCCGCAGCGCACTGCCCACAAGGCCCGCCGAAGGAAGAACGCGATGACGCACACCCTGCCCCTGCCCGACTTCACGCACGAACGCGTGGAGGTGATCACCGGACGACGCAGCGGCCTGTTCATCACCGTCGCGCTTCACTCCTCCGTGCTCGGCTCCGCCCTCGGCGGCGCGCGCCTGTGGACATACCCGCACTGGAGCGACGCGCTCGGCGACGCCCTGCGCCTGTCGGCGGCCATGACCCTCAAGAACGCGGCGGCCGGGCTCGACGCCGGCGGCGGCAAGTCGGTCATCGCGCTTCCCGAAGGCACGGTGCTCGATGACGAGCGTCGCCGCGCGGCCTTCCTCGACCTCGGCGACGCGGTCGAGTCCCTGCACGGCCTGTACCGCACCGCGGAGGACGTCGGCTCGACGACCGAGGACATGCTCGTCGTGAGCGAGCGCACCGAGCACGTGGTCGGTCTGCCCGACGCCGTCGGCGGTTCAGGAGAGCCCGCCGGCCCCACCAGCCTCGGCGTGTACGAGTCGTTGCGCGCGACGCTCGAGCGCGTGACCGGGTCGAGCGACATCGCGGGCCGCCGCATCACCATCTCGGGCCTCGGCCAGGTCGGCAGTCGCCTCGCCGTGCGGCTCGCGGCCGAGGGCGCGTCGCTCACCGTGACCGACGTGAACCCGGCCAAGCGCGATCTCGCGCGCGAGCTCGGTGCCGACTGGACCCTGCCGGGCGAGGAGCACCTCGTGCCGTCCGACGTGTTCGTACCCGCGGGTATCGGCGGACTCCTCACCGACGACGTCATCGACGCCCTCGACTCGCGGGCCGTCTGCGGCCCCGCGAACAACCCGCTCGCCGCCCGTTCCGGCGCCGACCGCCTCGCCTCGCGCGGCATCCTGTACGCGCCCGACTTCGTCGTGAACGCGGGCGGCGTCATCTACCTCGACCTCGAGGCGAAGAAGATCGGCACACGCGCCGAGGTGATGGGGCGCGTCGCCCAGATCGGCGACACCGTGCGCCGCATCTTCGACGAGGCCGAGTCGCGCGGCATCACGCCGCTCGAGGCCGCCGAGGGTCTCGCGGCCGAGCGTCTCGCCGCCGGCGAGCGCGGGCACGCACTCGCCGTCTGACGCGTCCGCGCGTCGCTCGGTTCGGGGTGGGGCTCCGGGGAGGTCGCGGGACCTCTCCGGGGCTCTTCTCTTCGGCCGCGGGCCCGGGCGGACGTGCGTGCATCGGTGCGGACCGGAGTGGGTGGCGTGAATCCGGTCCCGCACGGCTAGGTTTGCGCCATGGCTGGGGTGTGGCTCGCCGCGATCAGCGGACTCATCGGCGGGGGAACTCTGCTCGTGGGCGCCGCCGTCGCGTGGTTCGTCGACATCCCGCAGCGGGTCGTGGCGGGCATCATGGCGCTCGGCGCGGGTGTGCTGATCTCCACCCTCGCGTTCGAGTTGGTCGAGGAGGCCGCGAGCGTCGGCGGGCTGGTCCCGACGTCGATCGGATTCCTCGCCGGCGCGGTCATCTACATCGTCGCGGACTGGCTGGTGTCTCGGCCGAAGGTGTCGCGGTCGTCGTTGCCGGCGAACATCGTGGCGCGTCGTCAGAGCGCCAAGCTCGCAGGCGGCACGGGAGCCGCGATCGCGATCGGTGCGCTGATCGACGGCATCCCGGAGTCCATCGTGATGGGTCTGTCGGTGCTGCAGGGCGGGATTAGCGTCCCGATCGTCGCGGCGATCGCGATCAGCAACTTCCCCGAAGGTCTCGGCTCGACGGCCGCACTCAAGGCCAGCGGTTCGAGCGGGCGCAGGGTCGCCCTGCTGTGGGGCGGCATCGCCGCGGTGACGGTGGTGGCGGCCGTGCTCGGCTACGTCGCCTTCCAGAGCGCGCCGGCGGAGCTGGTCGCCCTCATCACGACGGTCGCGGCCGGCGGACTGCTCGCGATGGTGTGTAGCACGATGATCCCGGAGGCCTTCGAGGAGCAGCGCGCGCTGACGGGTCTGTACGCGACGGTCGGCTTCCTGGCGGCCTTCCTCCTGCACGAGCTCGCAGGGTGACGCCGCGGGGTGAGTGAGCGCTTCAGGCCCGCTCGACCGGGGCCACGAGCTCCGTCACCCACTCGGACTGCGGGCGGTCGTCGGGGGCGTGGACGTAGACCTCGCGGGTCGGACCTGCGATGCGGTACCCGTCCTCGACGACCTGCGCCATGAGCGTCATCCACGAACGGCCGATCGAGGGCATGTCGCCGCGATGCGTGAGCACCGCTGCCCTCTCGATCGCGGGCAGCTCCACGACGGTGTAGCCCTCCGCCGCGACCGGCGTCTCGTCCGCCGTGAACGACACGTGCACAGCGAGGTCCTCGCTGTCGGGCACCGCGTGGTACCAGAACACGCCCGGCTCCCGCGGTTCCCTCCCCGCAGCCTCGATCGCGCCGACCAGTCGCTCCAGCAGCGGATCGATCACGGGCGAGACGTTCTCCGGCCCCATCCCGGCTGCGCGTCCCTCGACGGCGTAGACGGCCACAGACTCGAGAGGGCGATACTCCACATCCGACATGACGTCGGCTCCTTCCCAGCGACGGAGACGTTCATCGAGGCGATCGAGCCGCGCGCGGTCGGCGTCGATCGACGCCTCGAGCGCGGCACGGCGGCGGACGAGCAGCTCGTGCAGCGCGGCATCCTGATCCTCCGCAGCCAGCACGGCGCCGATCTCGTCCAGCCCACAGCCGAGGTCGCGAAGCTCGACCAGCCGCAGCAGTGCCCCGAGCTGCGCGTCGGCGTAGCTGCGGTAGCCGGTGCGGGGGTCGACCCGCGCAGGCTGCAGGATGCCGATCTCGTCGTAGTGCCGCAGCATCCGCACGCTCACTCGTCCGTGGGCGGCGAACTCTCCGATGGTGTACATGGTGGAGACCACGTTCGACCCTGACACAGCGTGAGAGTCAAGCGGAAGAGCGGGCTCAGGCCGAGGCTGTCCAGTCCTGCTCGTCGTCGCTCGCCGCATCCGCCGCTCCATCGAGGGACAGCCCGTGCAGTGTCTCGAGCGCGGCGTTGACCTCGTCGATACGGCCCTCGACGGCGAGCTCGCGGATGCGCACGGACGGACGGTGCAGCAGCACGCCCGCGAGGTGCCGCAGCGCGGCCTCGGTCTCTTCGCCGGCGCCTCGAGCGCGTGCCCGTGCGATCTCGGCGTCGACGATCGCGAGCACGTCGCTGCGCAGCGCCGTGATCGCGGGGGCCGCGGCACGGTCGGCCGTGAACTCGGCCGCCGCGTCTCCGACGATGATGCGCGCGTCGGCGTGCGCGCTGAACTCCTCGAGCGGAGCGTGCAGGCGGATCGTCTCGAGGTCGAGCAGCTCGACGCCGTCGACGTGACCCACGGCGGGGTCGACGTTGCGCGGGAGCCCGAGGTCGATGACGAGCACGCGGCGCCCCGACACGAAGGCGTCGGCATGCACGACGGCATCGGCGGTGCACGTGATGACGACGTCGGCGGCGGCCGCGGCATCCGCGAAGTCCTCCACCGGCTGCAGGCCGTGCTTCACCGCGAAGGCGGCGGCGCGACCGGACGGCGAGAACACCCGGATGTCGGCGGCACCGCGCGCACGCACGGCCTCGACGGTGCGCGAGGCGTAGCGGCCGGTGCCGACGATCACGACGCGCGATGCGGCCCAGTCGGCGATGCGGCTGGACGCGAGTTCGAGGGCGAACCGCACCAGGGAGCGGTGCGTGCCACGCAGACCCGTGTTGTTGCGGATCCCGCGGCTGGTGTGGGTGGCCTTCTGGAAGAGTCGCTCGAGCTCTCCGCTCGTGGTCCCCTCTTCGCGAGCGGCGTCGAGTGCGCGCCGCACCTGACCCGAGATCTCGTCTTCGCCGACGACCATCGACTCGAGTCCGCTGGTCACCGCGAAGAGGTGGGCCGCGGCATCCGCTCCCGAATGCACGGTCACCGAGGTGCGCAGACTCTCGACCGGAATATCGGATGCCTCGGCCATGGCTTCGACGACGGATTCCACCGCGACGGCCTCGCCGCCCGTGAGCGGCTCGTCGATGTCGAGGTAGGCCTCGAACCGGTTGCACGTCGCGAGGACGACCGCTCCGGCGACGAAGATCTCGTCGTCCACGAGGGTCCGGGTGGCTGCGGGAGCACCCTGCGACAGCCGCTCCAAGACGTCGAGACTCGCGTTCCGATGGTTCGCGGTCAGACAGAGGAGCACTGGTCCATCTTAAGGCACCGCGCCGACCATCAGCGAAGCGAGGCCCGATGGGCCGCGGAGGGGGAGCCTAAGGTTGACTGCGTGCCGCTGGAATCGTCCCACCCCACTCTTGCCGACAGTTACGCTGTTCCGCCGCTGATCCGCGCGTATCGCGGCGAGCGTCCCGAGACCACCCCGGTGTGGTTCATGCGGCAGGCTGGGCGGTCGCTCCCCGAGTACCGCGAGCTCCGCGTGGGCACCGACATGCTCGACGCGTGCCTCGATCCCGAGCTCGCGAGCGAGATCACGCTGCAGCCCGTCCGCCGTCACGGCGTCGACGCGGGGATCTTCTTCAGCGACATCGTCATCCCGGTGAAGCTCGCCGGCGTGGACGTGCGCATCGTGCCGGGGCGCGGTCCGGTGCTCGAGCAGCCGGTGCGGACGGCGGCGGATGTCGCGGCACTCCCCCCGCTCGATCCTGCGGCGCTCGAGCCGATCCGCGAGGCGGTGCGGCTCACGGTCGCCGGACTCGGCGGCACCCCGCTCATCGGCTTCGCCGGCGCCCCGTACACGCTCGCCTCGTACCTCGTCGAAGGCGGTCCGTCGAAGGAGCAGCTGCGCACGCGCGCCCTCATGCACTCCGACCCCGAGACGTGGGCGGCGCTGCTGTCGTGGTGCGCCGACATCACCGGCGCGTTCCTCGAGGCCCAGCTCGAGGCGGGCGCGTCCGCCGGTCAGCTGTTCGACTCGTGGGCCGGGTCGCTGAGCCTCTCCGACTACACCGCGCACGTCGCACCTCACTCCGCACGCGCCCTCGAGCGCGCGAAGGCCCTCGGCGTGCCGCTCGTCCACTTCGGCGTCGGCACCGGCGAGCTGCTCGCGGCGATGCACGGTGTGGGCGTCGATGTGATGGGCGTCGACTGGCGGATCTCGCTGGACGAGGCATCCCGCCGTCTCGGAGCCGACGTGCCCCTGCAGGGCAACATCGATCCGGCGCTCCTGGCCGCGCCCTGGCCGGTGCTGGAGGCGCACATCGTCGACGTGCTCGAGCGCGGCCGTGCGGCGAAGGCCCACGTCGTCAACCTCGGGCACGGCGTGCCGCCCGAGACCGACCCGACGGTGCTGACGCGCGTCGTGGAGTTCGTCCACGCGCATGGCTGACTTCTCCGTCGTCGGCGGCGGCGTCGCAGGACTCGCCGTCGCGCGGCGGCTCGCGCTGTCGGGTGCGGACGTGGTCGTGTACGAGGCATCCGATCGCCTCGGCGGCACGGTCGCGCGCCATGATGTCGCGGGGATCGGGCTGGATGCCGGCGCCGAGAGCTTCGCCGTGCGCGGCGGCGTGGTGGCGGCCCTGCTCGCCGAGCTCGGGCTCGCCGACGACATCGTCGACCCGCGACCCGGACCCGCCTGGCTGCAGCCGGTGACCGGACCGGCGGTGCCGCTGCCCGCGACGGCGGTGCTCGGCATCCCGGCCGACCCGCTCGCGGACGACGTCGTGCGCGTGGTCGGGGACGACGCGGCACGGCGGGCCTCGGCCCTGGACGAACGCGGCCCGGTCACGGCGGTGCCGGAGTCACTCGGCGCGCTCGTGCGCGAGCGGTACGGCGATGCGGTGCTCGAGCGGCTGGTGGCGCCCGTGGTGCACGGCGTGCACTCGACGCATCCGGACGAGCTTCCCCTCGCGCGGGCGCATCCGGGGCTGCCCGACGCGCTCGTGTCGGCGGGCTCGCTCGGCGCCGCGGTCGCGCGGCTGCGTGCGGATGCTCCCCCGGGGGCGGCGGTGGCCGGGATCCGCGGCGGCATCCACCGCATCGTGCCGGCCCTCGCGGCCGACCTCGAGCGCCGCGGCGGTGTCGTGCGTCTCGGCGTGCGCGTCGACGACCCTGCGACGCTGGACGGGACCGTCGTGACCGCGGCGCCCGGTCTGGCGTCCCCCGCCGGCACCGGGCGCCGGATCGACCTCGTCACCCTGGTGGTGGAGCAGCGGGAGTTGGATGCCGCACCCCGCGGCTCCGGACTTCTCGTCGCCGCCGGAGCCCCAGTTGCCGCCCGCGCGCTCACCCACGCCACGGCGAAGTGGGACTGGCTGCGCGAGGCCGCCGGAGACCAGCACGTGCTGCGGTTGTCCTACGACGTGACGCCGTCCGGCCCTGTCGAGACTGCGCGGCAGGATGCCGAGACCCTGCTCGGCGTCGAGCTGCCGGTGGTGGTCGATGCGGCTGTCGTCACGTGGACCCGGCCGGCCCCGGCCGAGGCATCCGACCTGGTGGTGGTGGGCGAGACGGTCGCGGGCTCGGGGCTCGCCGGGATCATCGCCCACGCCGACCGCACCGCCGCCGAGCTCCTCGCCCGCTGACGCGTCTCCTGACACCGCACCGCAACCCGCCGGGCCGCGCCCTCCCCGTCAAACGGTCGGGACGAACCGGCGCGACACGCCCGCATGGCCCGGCCTCCGCGGCGTTTCTCCCGACCGTTTGACCCCGGGCCCCGGCGCCCGGCCGCCGCCCCGCACCGAGTCCAGGCCCCGCGCGGTGGGACGGCGCTGCGCGCCTGCCCGACCGGCCCGTCCCCGGGCGGGTGGAAGAATAGAGGTCATGAGCGATTCCTCGGCTGTCCCCCCGTCCGAGAGCGAGACGCTCGGCTACACCCTGTGGGCCGTGTTCCGCCGTGACCCGCACCACCCCGCCCCCGCCGGCGATCTGGCTCCCGCCGTCGCCGAGGTCGAGGCATCCGGAGTCACCGTCCGCGGGTTCTACGACGTCTCGGGCCTACGGGCCGACGCCGACCTGATGGTGTGGCTGCACGGCACGGGCGTGGCTCCCGAGTCCCTTCAGGCCGCGCTGCGCACGCTGCGTCGCGCCGAGCCGCTCGCCTCGCTCCTGCCGGTATGGAACGCGATGGGCGTGCACCGCGACGCCGAGTTCACCGCCAGCCACCTGCCGGCGTTCATGCGCGACAAGGAGCCCGAGGCCTGGCTCACCGTGTACCCGTTCGTGCGGTCGTACGACTGGTACATCCTCCCCGACGAGGAGCGCCGCCAGATGCTCGCCGACCACGGCCGCAAGGGCGCCGAGTACCGTCAGGTGCTCGCCAACACCGTCGCGTCGTTCGCGCTCGGCGACTACGAATGGATCCTCGCGCTCGAGGCCCCCGAGCTCGTCGACCTCGTCGACCTCATGCGTCATCTGCGCCAGACCGAGGCCCGCCGTCACGTGCGCGAAGAGGTGCCGTTCTTCACCGGGCGGCGCATCGGCCTCGACGAGATCGCCGAGGTGCTGGCGTGACCAGCCTGCGCATCGGCACGCGTGCCAGCACGCTCGCGCTCACGCAGACGGGGATGGTCGCCGATGACCTCGCCGATGCGACCGGGGTCAAGACCGAGATCGTCCGCATCACCACGCACGGCGATCGCACGAACGAGCCGCTGTCGCGCGCCGGCGGTACCGGGCTCTTCACCGGCGCGCTGCGCGACGCGCTTCTGGCCGACGAGTGCGACGTCATCGTGCACTCGCTCAAGGATCTCCCCACCGCGCCGCACGATCGCATCGTCATCGCGGCGATCCCCGCGCGCGAAGATCCGCGCGACGCGCTGTGCGCGCGCGACGGCCTCACGCTCGAGCAGCTTCCCGCCGGCGCACGCGTCGGCACCGGCTCGCCGCGCCGCATGGCGCAGCTGCGTGCGAAGCGGCCCGACATCGAGGTCGTCGACATCCGCGGGAACGTCGAGACCCGCCTCGGCAAAGTCACGAGCGGTGAATTGGATGCCGTCATCCTCGCGGCCGCCGGACTCAACCGTATCGGCCGCACCGACGTCGTCACCGAGTACCTCGACGCCGACCGCTGGCCGACCGCGCCCGGCCAGGGCGCGCTGGGCGTCGAGGTCCGCCGCGGCGAGGAGTACCTCGTCGAGAAGCTCGACCATGCCGAAACCCGCGCCGCCGTCGAGGCCGAGCGCGAGGTGCTCGCGCTGCTCGAGGCCGGCTGCTCCGCCCCCGTCGGCGCCCGCGCCGTGGTCGACGCCGGTCTGCTTCTGCTCTCGGCGAGCGTGTACAGCCTGGACGGCACCACGACTCTGACGTCATCGCATGCCACCGCCTGGCCGGACGACGACGGCGATCCGTCGCGCGAGGTCGCGGCATCCGTCGCCCGTGAACTGCTCGACGCCGGTGCCGCCGGCCTGACCGGAGAGCGCCCATGAACGGTGCTCATTCCGAGGGGGCCCGCCCCCTCGGGCACCCCAGGCCTGAGGGGGCCCGCCCCCTCGGGCACCCCCGGCCCCGCCGGCTGCGCGCGACGCCTGCGATGCGCCGGCTCGTCGCCGAGACGCGCCTGCATCCCGCCGACCTGATCCTGCCCGTCTTCGTGCGCGAGGGCGCAGGCGACCCCGTGCCGATCTCGTCCATGCCGGGCGTCGTGCAGCACACGACCGACAGCCTCAAAAAGGCGGTGACGGATGCCGCGGCCGCCGGCATCGGCGGGATCATGCTCTTCGGCGTTCCCGAGCACAAGGACGCGATCGGCTCGGGGGCGACCGACCCCGAGGGCATCCTGAACGTCGCGACGCGCATCGCCGTCGCGGAGGCCGGGGATGCGCTCGTCGTGCAGACCGACCTGTGCCTCGACGAGTTCACCGACCACGGCCACTGCGGCGTGCTCGATGCGAACGGGTACGTCGACAACGACGCCACGCTCGAACGCTACCGCGACATGGGCGTGGCTCAGGCCGAGGCGGGGTCGCAGCTGCTCGGACTCAGCGGAATGATGGACGGCCAGGTCGCCGCGGTGCGCGACGCGCTCGACGCGACCGGGTTCGGCAACACACCGATCCTGGCCTACGCGGCGAAGTACGCGTCGGCCTTCTACGGACCGTTCCGCGAGGCCGTGCAGTCCTCGCTCGAGGGCGACCGCCGCACCTACCAGCAGGACCCCGCGAACCGCCGAGAGGGCTTGCGCGAGGTCGAGCTCGACCTCGCCGAGGGCGCCGACATCGTGATGGTCAAGCCCGCGATGAGCTACCTCGACGTGCTGGCGGATGCCGCAGCATCCAGCCCCGTCCCCGTCTGGGCGTACCAGGTGTCGGGCGAGTACGCGATGATCGAGGCCGCCGCGGCCCACGGCTGGATCGACCGCCGCCGTGCGATCGAGGAGTCGGTCGTCGGTATCCGCCGGGCCGGCGCCGATGCCGTGCTGACCTACTGGGCGGTCGAGCTGGCGGGATGGATCCGATGACCACGCAGACGACGCACACCTCGCCGGCCTCCAACGCCGCGGAGTTCGCGCGCGCTCGCGCGGCCATGCCGGGCGGCGTGAACTCGCCCGTCCGCGCCTTCGGCTCGGTCGGCACCACGCCCCGCTTCTTCGTCTCGGCCTCGGGACCGCGCGTGACCGACGTCGAGGGCCGCGAGTATGTCGACCTCGTCGGCTCGTGGGGTCCCGCGATTCTGGGGCATGCGCATCCCGCCGTCGTGAAGGCGGTGCAGGATGCCGCGGCCCACGGCCTCGGCTTCGGCGCGTCGACCCCCGGCGAGACCGCTCTGGCCGAGCTCATCGAGGCCCGTGTGAGCCGCGACGGCGCGCGACCGGTCGAGCGCGTGCGCCTCGTGTCGACGGGCACCGAAGCGACGATGACGGCGATCCGCCTCGCCCGCGGCGCGACCGGCCGCGACCTGATCGTGAAGTTCGCCGGGCACTACCACGGACACTCCGACGGTCTGCTGGCCGAAGCCGGCTCGGGCGTCGCGACCCTCGCGATGCCGGGCTCGGCGGGCGTTCCGGCGCCCATCGCCGCGCAGACGCTCGTCGTGCCCTACAACGACCTCGACGCGCTGCGCGAGGTCTTCGGCGCGCGCGGCGACGACATCGCCGCGATCATCGTCGAGGCCGCCCCGGCCAACATGGGGATCGTGCCGCCGGCGCACGGCTTCAACGCCGCGATCGCCGACCTGGCGCACGCGCACGGCGCGCTGCTCATCCTCGACGAGGTGCTCACGGGCTTCCGCGTCGGCACGGCGGGCTGGTACGGCATCGACCCGGTGCCCTTCTCCCCCGACCTCATCACGTTCGGCAAGGTCGTCGGCGGCGGTCTCCCGCTCGCCGCGATCGGCGGATCGGCGGCGCTCATGGAGCTGCTCGCCCCGCTCGGCCCGGTCTACCAGGCGGGCACCCTCAGCGGGAACCCGCTGGCCGTCGCCGCCGGGCGCGCGACCCTCGACCACCTCGACGCCGCGGCGTATGAGCGGATCGACCGTGCCGCCGCGCGGATCGCGGATGCCGCGGCATCCGCTCTCTCCGAAGCCGGCGTCACGCATGTCGTCCAGCGCTCGGGGAACCTGTTCTCGATCCAGTTCGCGGCCGAGCCGCCGACGGATTACGAGACGGTGAAGGCGCAGGAGGCGTTCCGGTACCCGCCGTTCTTCCGCGCGATGCTCGACCAGGGCGTCTCGCTGCCGCCCTCGGTGTTCGAGGCGTGGTTCGTCTCGGCCGCGCACGACGACGAGGCCGTCGGGCAGATCATCGACGCGCTTCCCGCCGCCGCCCGGGCCGCGGCCGGGGCCTCGCCGGGCTGACCTGCCAGCCTCAGGTGCACAACGTCGGCGTTCCTGGGCGCCCGCCTCGTGCCGGCGGCTCGTCGCGGCGTGTCGCGCAGAAACGCCGACGTTGTGCACGCCACGCAGCCAGGGCTGCTGTTCTGCCCCGGCCGAGGCGACGCCGGGCTGCCCTTTCCGGCCTCGGGTGATGCCTCACCGGGCTGACCTGCCAGCCTCAGGTGCGCAACGTCGGAGATTCTGGCCGACGCGCCGCCCGCCGGCGGCTCGTCGCGGCGTGTTGCGCAGGATCTCCGATTTTGCGCACGCAGGCGTCGCCGGGCTCGGCCAGGCTGTCCTTCCGGCTCGGGTGCGCCGCGTCGGACTGACCTCTCCCGCCCGGGTGCGCAACGTCGGAGATCCTGGCCGACACGCCGCTCGCCGACGGCTGGTCGCGGCGTGTCGCGGAAGATCTCCGATCTTGCGCACGCCGACGCAGCCGGGTTCGGCCCGCGGCCGCGCCGGACTGACGTCCCCGGCCTCCGGGGTGCCTCGACCACCTCAGTGCGGACGCTACGCCCGCATCGACCGTGCCACGGCATGGAGAGCGGATGCCGCGGCATCCGCTCTCCGGAAGCCCAACGTCGGAGATCCTGGCCGACGCGCCGCTCACCGTCGGCTCGCCGCGGCGTGTCGCGCAGGATCTCCGATCCTGCGCACGCCGGCGCCGCCTGGCTCGACCCGGTGGCTCGGCCGGCTGACCTCTTCCGGCCTCGCGTGCGCAACGTCGGAGATCTTGGCCGACGCGCCGCCTGCCGACGGCTCGTCGCGGCGTCGCGTTGCGCAGGATCTCCGATCTTGCGCACGCCGACGCAGCCGGAGCTCGCCCCGCGCACAGGGTGGACATAGGGAAACCTCCGACCTGTCGGGGGTTTCTCGGTGATGGTGGACCTGAGGGGAATCGAACCCCTGACCTCCTCGATGCGAACGAGGCGCGCTACCAACTGCGCTACAGGCCCGTGAACCTCAGTTAGGTTATCACGCTACGACAGGCCTCCCCGACCGGCTGCGAGCCCCTCGAACCGCACCCGCGAGAGGATGGAAGCATGCTCCCCGTCACACCGAATCGCGTGTCCGTGCTCCGCAGCGTCCGGCTCGAGACCGGAGGTCGCGGCGGCTCCCCGCACGACGTGTTCGTCGACGCTGAGGGCCTCATCACGGCAGTCGAACCGGCCACCGGGATCCCGGCAGGCCCCGGCGAGCTCGACGGCCGCGACCTGCTCGCCCTCCCCGGCTTTGTGAACACCCACGCGCACATCGACAAGTCGTGGATCGGCCACCCCTGGCAGTCCTATGGGGGCGAAGGCGGCACCGACGGCCGCATCCGCCATGAGCGTGCGCGGCGCGACGAGCTCGGCATCCCGAGTCTCGACATCACCCGTCGCGTGCTGGCGGAGTTCGTCCGCTTCGGCACGACCGCGGTCCGCACGCATGTCGACGTCGACCTCGGGCTCGGGCTGCGCGGCATCGAGGTCGTGCGCGAGGCCGTCGCCGAGTACGACGGAGCGATCACCGCCGAGGTCGTCGCCTTCCCGCAGGACGGCGTCCTCCGCCGCCCCGGCGTGCTCGACCTCCTGCGCGCGGCCGCCGAGTCCGGCGTCGAGCACATCGGCGGGCTCGACCCTGCGAGCATCGACCGTGACCCCGTCGGGCAGCTCGACGGGCTGTTCGAGATCGCCGCCGACACGGGCGTCGGAATCGACATCCATCTCCACGATCCTGCCGAGCTGGGCGCCTTCCAGTTCGACCTCATCCTCGACCGCACCGAGGCCCTCGGACTCGCCGGCCGCGTCAACATCGCCCACGGCTTCGCACTCGCGCAGGTCGACGCCGCGCGCCGCCGGGATCTCCTGCAGCGGATGTCGCAGCTCGACGTCACCCTCACCACCGTCGCTCCTCTGCGGCTGCCCCAGCTGCCGCTGCAGGAGCTCGACGCCGCCGGCGTGCGGTTCGGCTTCGGCACCGACGGCATCCGCGACCTGTGGAGCCCGTACGGCACCGGCGACCTGCTCGGCATCGCGTGGCAGTACGCGCGCTCGTCGAGCCTCGTGCGCGACGAGGATCTGCGCCGCGTCGTCGAACTCGCCACCACCGACGGCGTCCCCTTTGCCGGCATCGGACGCAACACCCTCAGCACAGGCGACCGAGCCGACCTCGTGCTGATCGACGCCGAGAACGCGATGGACGCGCTGGTCCGGATGCCCGCGCGCGAACTCGTGCTGGGTGCCGGGCGAGTCCTCCACCAGGCCTGAGACCGCCGAGTTGCCCCTTGCGGTGGGTTCACGGCGGCCCAGCCCGCCCGAACCGGCAACTCGCCGCCCGGAAGCACGGAGCCAACGCCCGCGCGGCTAGGCCGCATGCCGAGCCCGCAGCCTTCCCTGGGTGGAGGCCCGCGCCTCGCCCTGGGCGAGGCCCGTGCGCCGCAACATCGGACCGCGCGACCGACACGCCGGGTTCCGGATGCCGCGCCCCGGCGCGCCGCGGACGATCTCCGATCTTGCGACCGAGGCGCCGACCCCTCTGCCCCAGCTTGGCCCAGGACCCCAGCTCCCAGCCCCAACTTCGGCCCGACTCAGACCCACCCGAGTTGCCACTCGCGGTGGGTCTACGGCGGCCCACCCCACCCGAACTGGCAACTCGCCGTCTGGGCGCGCCGAGCCGACAACCAAGCGGGACGAGGCCCATGCGCCGCAACATCGGACCGCGCGACCGACACGCCGGGTTCCGGATGCCGCGCCCCGGCGCGCCGCGGACGATCTCCGATCTTGCGACCGGGACGACGGGCCCCTCCGCCCCAGCCTTCGGCGCAGGACCCCAGACCCCGACGGCCCGACGGCCCAGCCCCCGAGACCCCCGACGGCCCCGAAATCCAGAGCCCGGCCCCCGCCGGCCCCTTACTGCCCGGACGCCCGCCGCGCCAGCAGCCCGCGCACGTGGGCCTCGATCTCGGCGTCGTCGACGTAGCCCATTCCCGCGAAGTCCGCCCGGGCGACGCGCGCCGTGTCGATCGACGGCGGACGCTGCGCCTCGGCCCGCTCGCGCATGGTTTCCTCGAGCGCCGCCTGGCGCATCGACTCCCGGGCTGCCTCGACGTCGAGCATCGCCGCGGCCCGCGACCCCGCCGACGCGGTGAGCGGCCGGGGCAGCTCGCGCGGCGCCCACTCGCGTGATGCCGGTTCGAGAGGCACGTCCTGCACGCGCACGTCGGGCCGCGCCACCGGAACCTCGACCTGCACGGTCGCCCGCGCCGCGACCCGTGCAAGGCGGTGAAGTACGAGAGCGGATGCCGCGGCCACAGCCGCGCCCGCCCAGAGCCAGGTCTGCACCCCCGACGAAAGAACTTCGAACACCCCGAAGCCCGACACCGCGAGCCCCAGCACGCACAGCAGAGTGGCCGTCAGCCGGAACCGGCGCCGAGCCCGCGCACGCCGCGCAGCAGGGGCCGACCGCGCAGCAGAGACCTCCGCGCGAGCGGCAGCTTCCGCGGCCTCGATCTCGGCCCGAGCCTGTGCCTGTGCGGCGGCGCGCTCCGCGCGCGCACGCTCCAGTTCGACGCGGGCGGCGGCTTCGGCGAGCTCACGCTCGGCGCGCTCCCGTTCCCGCTCGACTCGCGCGGACGCCTCGGCGAGCTCGCGCTCGGTGCGCGCGCGCTCGAGGTCGACCTTCGCCTGTTCGAGGGCGGCCGACTCGCGCTGCGCCAGAGCCTGCCGGGCGAGGCGCTGCTGCGCCATCGCCGTGCGCGCGTTGAGCTCGAGGTGAACCTCCTGCGGCATCTCGCTCGTCTCGGCGAGCACGCGCAGCGCCTGGTTCAGTCGCACCGCGTTCCGCTCAGCCGCGTCGAACTGCCGGCGGCTGTGCCACGACGGAAGCAGATAGACGAGCCACAACAGCACGGCGACGAGCACGATGACCCCGCCACCCAACACTTGCCCGCCCATGTGCATAACGGTATGTGAGCGGATGCCTCGGCCGAGGCATCCCGTCGCGTGTCGCTCTACGCGTGCAGACGATCGGCGGGCGGCACGGTCGCCGCGTCGTGCGGCGCATGCCCCGACACCCAGCGCTGCAGCACGCCTTCGGGCACGTCCTCGCGCACGAGCGCGAAGGCGTAGTGGTCGCGCCAGTCGCCGTCGATGTGGATGTAGCGGCGGCGCAGGCCCTCGTAGCGGAAGCCGAGCTTCTCGACCACGCGCAGGCTCGCCTGGTTCTCGGGGCGGATGCAGATCTCCATGCGGTGCAGGCGCAGCTCGGTGAAGCAGATGTCGGTCGCCATCGCGACCGCCGTCGGGGTGATGTTGCGTCCGGCGAACCGCTTGCTCACCCAGTAGCCGATCGTGGCCGAGGCGAGGGATCCCCGCGCGATGCCCCACACGTTCAGTTGACCGGCGATGTTGCCGTCGTGCTCCATCACGAAGGGCACGCCGGCACCATCGCGGTACTGCTGCAACAGGCGCCGCACGCCGAGCCGCATGTCGAACGAGACGGGGCCGTCGGGGCTCGTCGCCTCCCATGGCCGCAGCCAGTCGCGGTTCGACAGCAGCTCGGTCTGCAGCTGCCGGGCATCGCGCTGTCGCACGAGCCGGATGGACACCGGTCCGTGCCTGCGGGGAGCCGTCAGGTCCACGTGACCCCCTCGTACGGGCGGCGCTACAGCGTCGCCGCGAACTCCTTGAACCAGGGACGCAGATCGGGTCCGAGATCGTCACGATCGGCGGCGAGCTGCACGATGGCCTTGATGTAGTCCACCCTATCGCCGGTGTCGTATCGGCGGCCCCGGAAGATCACGCCGTAGACGCCCGGTCCGTCGGCGTCGGCGGCCAGTTCCTGGAGGGCGTCGGTCAGCTGGATCTCGCCGCCCTTGCCCGGCTCGGTGCGCTCGAGGATCTCGAACACGTCAGGGCTCAGGACGTACCGGCCGATGATCGCGAGGTTGGACGGCGCGTCCTCCTTCTTCGGCTTCTCGACCAGTCCGGTCACCTTGACGATGCCCTCGGAGTCGGTCTCCTCGACGGCGGCGGCGCCGTACATGTGGATGTGCTCGGGGTCGACCTCCATCAGGGCGATGACGGTGGCGCCGCGGCGCTCGTGCTCGGCGATCATCGTGGTCAGCAGCTCGTCCCGCTCGTCGATGAGGTCGTCGCCGAGCATCACCGCGAAGGAGGAGTCGCCCACATGCGCCTTGGCGCGCAGCACCGCGTGACCGAGGCCCTTCGGCTCGCCCTGGCGGACGAAGTGGATGTCGGCGAGGTCGCTCGACTCGAGCACCCGGTGCAGGCGATCGGTGTCGCCCTTGTCCTTGAGCTTCTCTTCCAGCTCTGGCACCGAGTCGAAGTGATTGGAGATCGCGTTCTTGTTGCGACCGATGATGACGAGGATGTCGTCGATACCCGCTTGCGCCGCCTCCTCCACGACGTACTGGATGGCCGGCTTGTCGACGACCGGCAGCATCTCCTTGGGCATCGCTTTCGTCGCAGGAAGGAAGCGTGTTCCGAGTCCGGCCGCAGGAATCACGGCCTTGATGGAGGAATGAGGCATGCGAGCATTCTAGGGTCCTCACCGACCCGCTCCCGCCGGTTGACACCCGTTCCGCCGCCGATATTGCACGGCATCGGCGATCGGCGCACCCGGCGACGCCTAGAATCGAGGGCATGTCCGACGCCATCGCCGACGCGAAGCGCGCGCTCCGAGCAGAGTTGCGGGAGCGACGGCAGCTGCTGACCCCGCAGGCCCGTGATGTCGCAGCGGCCGGGATCACCGAACAGCTCGATGCGCTGATCGAGACCCACGGCGCGACGTCGATCTCGTGCTTCCTCTCGACCACGACCGAGCCGGGCACGCGGGACTTCGTCGCCGGGGCCGTGGCACGCGGCATCCGGGTCCTCCTTCCCGTCACACGCACGGACGGCCTGCTCGACTGGTCGGTCGCGACGCCCGACCTCGACATCGCCGAGGGCATGTTCGGGCTCCCCGAGCCCGTCGGCGAGCTGCTCGGACCCATCGCCGTCAACGACGTCGACCTGCTCGTGATCCCTGCCGCCGCCGTCGACCGCTCGGGCATGCGCCTGGGGTGGGGTCGCGGCTACTTCGACAAGACGATCGGGTCGATGGAGCGCTGCCCGCCCGTGTACGCCGTGGTATTCGACTCCGAGGTGCTCGACGAGGTTCCGAGCGACCTCCACGACCAGCCCGTCAGCGGCGTCGTGACACCGACGCAGACCATCGTCCTCGCGCCCGCCCGGCGCTGAACGACCGAGAGAGAAATGCCCACCTACGCCTACGCCTGCAAGCAGTGCGGACACCGCTTCGACGCGGTCCAGTCCTTCGCCGATCCTGCGCTCACCGAATGCCCCGAGTGCGGCGGTCCGCTGCGCAAGGAGTACGGCTCGATCGGTGTGACCTTCAACGGGTCCGGCTTCTACCGCACCGATTCCCGCGCAGGAGAGAAGAAGGGGACGGATGCCGCGCCCCCCGCAACTTCCACATCTTCGGCCTCGTCTACTGGCGGGTCGTCCGCCCCTTCGACATCATCGAAGTCGGAGGCGAAGTCCTCCCCCGCCTCGTCCGGGTCATAGCCGGCGGAAGCCGGAGACAGTGAGGAATTCACATGATCAAGGGCTTCAAGGAGTTCATCCTCCGCGGAAACGTCATCGACCTGGCGGTCGCGGTCGTCATCGGCGCGGCGTTCACGCTGATCGTCAATGCGATCGTCGCCGGCCTCATCAACCCGCTCATCGCGCTCGTGTTCAACGCGAGCAGTCTCGACGCCGTCGGCTGGACGGTGACCAACCTCAGCGGTGATCCGGTGTTCTTCGGCTTCGGCATGATCCTCGGCGCGATCATCAACTTCCTCGCCGTCGCGGTGGTCGTGTACTTCGTGTTCGTCTACCCGATGAACAAGTGGAAGGAGCGCGCTGCCGCTCGTGCCGGCATCTCGGAGGAGGAGGCCGCCGAGCTTCCCACCGAGCAGGAACTCCTGGTGCAGATCCGCGACCTCCTGTCGGCGCAGCCCAAGGCATAGCGGAGCGGCCTCCTCTCGCGCTGCCCCGGTTCGACCGCGCGCGGCCTCGTCTCACGCTGCCCGGTTCGAGCGCGCCGAAGCGCTCTCGCGCCCACCCGTACACCGCAGTTCGGCGCGGTTGAGCGAGGAGCCGACGCCTCAGTAATGCGGGGGGACGTCGCGTCAGTAGTGCGGGGGGACGTCGCGCTTCAGGCGCTCGTCGTTCGGCCCTGACGCGCCCGCGTCGGCCGGGGACGCGGCATCCGGGTCCTCATCCCCCACCACCGGCTCGAGGTCGGTTCCGGGCGCGGGCGTCAGCTTCACGCGGCGCGAGCCGGGGACCCGCTCGATGCGCTGGCGGTCAGTCGGTGACATCGATCGGCTGCGTGTCGGCCTCGACGCGCGGCGCCTCGGGCGGCACGCCGAGCATCGCGGCGATCCGCTGGGCCACGCCCGCCGGGTCGCTGTAGAGGTCGAACGAGTGCACGCGCACGTAGTGCCAGCCGAGTCGGCGGAGGATCTGCGGGCGCAGCCGCAGCGACTCGCGCAGCGACTCGCCGATCGTCTCGGGGTCGCTCTCGACCACGACCGCCTTGCCGTCGTACTGCGCGACCAGCGGCAGGAGCCCGCGGTAGTGCACGTCGACCGAGAGGCCGAGGCGGCGCAGCTCGCGCGCGAGCGCGAGTGTCAGCGGATCGGCCAGGTCTTCGAGGCGGGCATCGCGCGCCTTGGCGGCGATCCCCCCGAGGATCGACATGAGCGTCGCAGCTCCGTGCTCGAGCCGACCGTCATCGAACGCCGACGGGCGGATCGACGACACGATCACCATCGAGCGGCGGGCGCGCGTCATCCCGACCGTCAGCAGCCGTTCCCCGTCGGGCGTGGACAGGTCGCCGAAGTCGCTCAGCACGCGGCCGTGCTTGGTCAGGCCAAAGCCGAGCGAGAAGATCACTCGGTCGCGGCTCTCAGCGACCGACTCTTCGAGCGTCAGCACCGCGAACGGCTCGGCCGTGTCGCGCGAGACGAAGTCGGCGACGTCGGAGCGTCCCGAGAAGGCGCGCTCGACCGCGGCGCGGATGCGCTCCGCGTGCCGCACGCTGGCCGTCACGACCATGAGCGACTCGGTGCCGCGGTTGACGGCGTGCTCGACGACGAGCGTCACGACGCGATTGACCTCGGCGTCGGGGCTCTCGACCGCGCCGGTGATCGGGTCGGGCGCTCCCGTGCCGCCCTCGACGTAGTCGACGCCGAGGCTGCCGCGGCCGAGGTACGAGCCGGCCCACGGCAGCGACACGAGCTCGCCGCCGTAGAAAGCGTCGTTCACGAGCTCGGCGAGATCCTCGCCGCCTGCCCGGTAGCTGCGGGTCAGCGTCTCGACCGGCAGCAGCTCGGCGAGGCGCTCGAAGACGCTGGTCGAGTCGAACGGCTCGGCCCCGTCGGCCGGCTCCTCGTCAAGAGGTGCGCCGGCGGCGACGCGGAACGGCGTGGGCTTCTGCGTCACCGGATCACCGAACACGACCACCTGCCGGCCGCGCCGCAGAGCGGGTGCGGCTTCGGCGATGCACAGGGCCGCGGCATCCGCGATGATCACCACATCGAACTCGGGCGACGCCGGAATCTCGGGCACGTCGTACGGCGACGACAGCCAGACCGGCGCCAGCACGCGCGACAGGTGCGGGGCGGCGTGCACGAGGTCGGCCGGGGTGACCGCGCCGTTCTTCAGCGCGGTCTTCAGAGCCGCCGCCTCGTCGGGGTGATCGACGATGCCGATGCGCCACTGCGTGGCCAGTTGAGCGGCGAGAAGAGGGCCGGATGCCGCGGCATGCGCCTCGTCGACGAGCCGGAAGTCGCGCTCCAGGCGGTCGACCACGGCGGTGTTCGCGCCGAGCACCGCGCGGTCGGTGCGCAGCAGCATCTCGAGCGCCGACTGCCACCACGCGTACTCGAGCTCGTCGGCGACCTGCGACTCGGGCACGTGGCGCACCGAGAGCTCGGTGAGCAGCGGATCGAGGCCGAGGCGGGCGAGGTCGGTGCGCAGGGTCGCGCGCTCCTTGAGGTTGTCGAACACGTCGGAGTCGGCGGCGAGGCCGGCGAGGGTGCGCACGAGGTGCTTCACGGGAAGCGTCGCCAGCTTGTCGGCGCCGGTGCGTCCGAGCACGCCGTCGAGCTCGGCGAGCTCCGCGTCGACGCGCGCCCAGGCGACGTGCACGTCGGCCAGGCCGAGCGGCACTTCGGGGGTCACGCCCGAATCGACGAAACGCTGCCACTCGGTGCGCTGCTGCTGGATGCGCACGAGCGCCTCGTACATGTCGGGCACGTGCACGCCCGGGCGCACGTACTCGCGCGACAGGCGCTTGAGCCGGCGGCGGTTGGGGCCGCTCATGTTCGGCGCGTCGCGCCGCGGCGCGTGCGCCTGGATGAGCTCGCCCAGCGGGCGCTCGAAGACGGTGAGGCTGAAGCGGTCGAGCGAGTCGCGGATGCCCTGCAGCAGCCGCAGGTACGCGCCCAGTTCGGCGATCGTCTGGAACGGCCGCATGCGCGTCTGCGCGATCAGCTCGTACCCGCGCTCGAGCAGGCTGGGCACATCGCTGCGGTGCAGCTTGCCGGCGAGCGCATGAGCGGCGCGGGCATGCTCGGGCTTGGCGAACGAGACGCCGTACCAGGGCGAGTCGTCGGGCCCGAAGCGGAACTCGCCGAGCCGCGCGGCGGCGGCGAGCTTCTCTGCGGCCTCGGCGCGTCCGTCGGCCAGCCGCTCGAGCGTGACGGCGTCGAAGCGCGCCGCGGTCGACGGGGCCGGATCGTGTGCGGCGAGGGTCGCGAGCGCACGCAGGATCTCGAGAACAGAGACACCGAGCGACGGATGCTGCGCCGTCACGGCTCCGCGATAGTCGCGCAGCACGCCGCGCAGCCTCACGAGCGCGTCGTCGATGTCGGCGATCTTCGGCGCCTCGGCCTTCTCGTTCCGGCCGATGGCGCGGATGAGGTCGCGCTGGAGCGTGCGCGGCGACACGGCGAGTCCGGGCAGGCCGATGCCGGCGAGGCGGTGACGGATGCCGTCGAGCGTCGAGCTGCGCGCGCTCACGACGAGCACGCGCTTGCCGTCGCGCACGAGGGCCCCCACGGCGTTGATGACGGTCTGGGTGCCGCCGGTGCCGGGCAGAGTGTGCACGGCGAGAGACTGTCCTGCGGTGATGCGCGCGAGGACGCGCTCCTGCTCAGAGTCGGCGTCGAGCAGCAGCGTGTCGGCCGCGGGCGGACGCTCGTCGGGGCTGGTCGGCTCGGGCGCGACGCGGCGCAGCGCGAGCGCTTCGCGGTCGGCGGGATGGCCGGCGAGCGCATTCAGTACGGGGTGGTCGAGGTCTGCGGCATCCCGCGCCATCGCATCGCCGACATCGGCGAAGCTCGACACCAGCAGGCGGGGCTTGACCACGTAGGACTCGACCCACGACGTGAGGGCGCGCAGGTGGTCGATGACCGGCTGGGGCTTGAAGACGCCGCCGTCATAGGCGAGCGCGGCGAGCCCTGCGCCGTCGAGCTCGATGCCGAAGTGCGTGAGCATCGCGCGGACGAGTTCGGGGTTGACGCTGAACGAGCCGTGGAGCTTGAGCTCGAAGTCGGAGTGGTGACGCCGGATCGCCAGCGGACGCAGCAGGATCGGCGCCGAGCACTCCATGCCGCCGATGCGCCAGTTCGCGAGCCCGACGGCGAGGTGCACCGGCTCGAGCCCGCGCGTGGTGCGCAGCTCGGTGTTCTTCGCGGTGATCCGCTCGGCGGCCAGCCGCGCGTTGCGCAGCGCGACCTCGTCGCGGAAGAGGTTCGAGAGCAGCGTCGAGCGGCCGGTGATGAACTGCGGAAGGCTGCCGGGGTGCGCCTTGGTGATCTCGATCGACGAGTCGCCGGCGTCGGTGAAGTGCAGCAGAGTGGAGCGGCCGCCCAAGTCGGCGGATTGCACGCGCAGGCGCTCGCGCTCGGGGTCGGCGATGTGCGCCACGACCACATCGGGCTCGGCGAGGCCGAGATCGCCCGGCGTCACGACGCTCCCGGGCACGGCGTCCTCTGCGCCGGCCACGACGCTGCCTTCTGCTCGCCACACGCAAGCCACACTAAGCGGCGTGTCCGGATGCCACTTGCAACGGAGCCGAGTTTCGCGGTATTGGACACGCCGGGTCATCAGCCCTTCCTCCCCATAGTCGCCTCCGGGCCGGGCGTGCACAGTCGGCGGTCGTCGGGGTCGGAGCGGGGAGGGCCCGGGCCAGGATGGTCCTATGACCTCCCCGGACTCGCCTCGCTTCCGCGTTCATCCCTCCCCCGTGGGCGACATCCTCATCGTCACCACCCACGAGGGGATCGTGACGCTCCACCCCTTCGACGGTCCGCTGGGCGCCGAGCTCGAGAGGGTGTCCCTCGCCCTCAGGGCGGTGCCGGTGCCCGATGACGAGGGGGCGGATGCCGCGGCGAGCGCGATCTTCAATGCGGCGATCACGCAGCTCGACGAGTACTTCGACGGCGATCGCCGGTCGTTCGACCTCGAGCTCGACTGGCGGCTGGTGCGCGGCTTCACGCGCGATGCGCTCGAGGCCGTGCGCGAGATCCCCTACGGCGAGACAGCCGGGTACGGCGAGGTGGCGATCGCGGCGGGCAGCCCCCGCGCGGCGCGGGCCGTCGGCACCGCGTGTGCGACGACGCCGTTCTCGATCGTGGTGCCGGTGCATCGGGTCGTGCGGGCCGACGGCTCGCTCGGCGAATACGGCGGCCGGCCCGACGTGAAGAAGTACCTCATCGACCTCGAACGCCCCGCAGGTGCGGAGGTCCCCGAACGCCCCGCGCGCGTGCAGGGCCCCGCGCGCGTGGCGGAGCGAGAACGCCCCGCGGGCGTGTAGGCCGCCCGCGGCGCATCCGCGCAGACCTTCCCCCGTCCGCGCGAAGCACGGCCCGGGCGTTCCCGCCCGGGCCGTGCCGATTCACCCGTGAATCGCGGCTAGTGGTGCGTCGCCTTCTCGGCACCGAAGCCGGTGAGCGACCGCACTTCCATCTCGGCCGCCTTGCGCCGGTCCTCCGCCCTCGTGGAGGTCACCGATCCGAGCCAGCCCAGGAAGAACCCGAGCGGGATCGAGACGATGCCCGGGTTGTTGAGCGGCCAGATCGCCGTGCCCACCTTGAACACGCTCGTCTCCGTGCCCCAGAAGACCGGCGACAGGAAGATGAGGATGATCGCGGCGGCCAGACCGCCGTACATGCTCCACACCGCCCCGCGCGTGGTGAACTTGCGCCAGAAGAGCGAGTACAGGATCGTCGGCAGGTTCGCCGACGCTGCCACAGCGAAGGCGAGGGCGACGAGGAACGCCACGTTCTGTCCCTGCACGCCGATGCCGCCGATGATCGCGAGGATGCCGATCACGATGACGGTGCGACGGGCGACCTTGACCTCGCCGTCGGGCGGCACGTTGCCCTTCTTCACGACGTTCGCGTAGATGTCGTGCGCGAACGAGGCCGCGGCGGTGATCGTGAGTCCGGCGACGACCGCGAGGATCGTCGCGAACGCGACCGCCGAGATGAACCCGAGCAGGAGGGGCCCGCCGAGTTCGAGCGCGAGCAGCGGTGCAGCCGAGTTGACGCCACCCGGCGCCGCCGCGATGACCTCCGGGCCGACCATGGCGCCGGCGCCGTACCCGAGCACGAGCGTCAGCAGGTAGAAGAGGCCGATCAGCCAGATCGCCCACACCACCGAGCGACGCGCCTCCTTGGCCGTCGGCACTGTGTAGAAGCGCATCAGCACGTGCGGCAGACCCGCGGTGCCGAGCACCAGGGCGATCGCCAGCGAGATGAAGTCCCACGGGTTCGCGCCGTACTGCAGGCCCGGTCCGAGGACCCCCTCACCCTGCGGCGACGCCGCCACCGCGCTCTCGAGCAGCGTGTTGAGGCTGAAGCCGTTGATCGCCAGCACCCAGATCGTCATGACGAGCGCACCGCCGATGAGCAGGAACGCCTTCACGATCTGCACCCACGTCGTGCCCTTCATGCCGCCGATGAGCACATACACGATCATCAGCACGCCGACTACGGCGACGACGATCGACTGCCCGAGCGTCTCGGTGATGCCGAGCAGCAGCGAGACCAGACCGCCCGCACCGGCCATCTGCGCCAGCAGATAGAAGAAGCACACCGCCAGCGTGGTGATGGCCGCGGCCATGCGCACCGGACGCTCCTTCAGGCGGAACGAGAGCACGTCGGCCATGGTGAACTTGCCCGTGTTGCGCATGAGCTCCGCCACGAGCAGCAGGGCGACGAGCCACGCGACGAGGAAGCCGATCGAGTACAGGAAGCCGTCGTAGCCGTTGATCGCGATCGCGCCGCAGATGCCGAGGAAGGATGCCGCCGACAGGTAGTCGCCCGAGATGGCGAAGCCGTTCTGCGGGCCGGTGAACGAGCGCCCGGCGGCGTAGTAGTCGGCCGCCGTCTTGTTGTTGCGGCTCGCGCGGATGACGATGAACAGGGTCACCGCCACGAACGCCCCGAAGATCGAGATGTTCAAGACGGGGTTGTTCTCGACCGTGTCGACGGCGGCCGAGATCGCAGCGAAGACGTCGTTCATACGGAGGCCTCCTGACGTGCCTCGAGGTCCTCACGGATCTCCTCAGCGATGGGGTCGAGCTTGCGATTGGCGTACCAGACGTACGTCATCGTGATGGCGAACGTCGTCACGAACTGGCCGAGACCGAAGACCAGGCCCACGGTGATGTCGCCCCACACGCGCTGCGCCATGAACTCCGGCGCGAACGACGAGAGGAGCACGTACGCGAAGTACCAGACGAGGAATGCGACCGCCATCGGGAACACGAAGCCGCGCTGCTTGCGCTTGAGCTCTGTGAACCGGGGCGACTCCTCGACCTCGATGTAGTCGATTCCGCCGGGTGGGGCGGTGTCTGTCCGGGCATCGGACATGTGGCCTCCTTGCCTCATGAACGGGCGCTTCTTCGCGCCGGGTGGGGGTCTCCGAGCGGCGGGACGAGCGCTCAACCCGGGTGGTAGGGTCGACGCTACGAAAATCGGCGAGGACGCCGTCACCCCCGGAAGTAGGTACCGCGTGAGCGGCTCAACCGCAGGCGAGAAGTCGAACCGCACCGACGGTGACACGCAGCTGCTCGCCCGCGCGGTGAACGACCTGGTGCGTCGCACCCACTTCCCCGTCGCATTCGGCGGCCTCGAACGCGGCGACGCGATCCATGTCACCTCGATCGCCGGCGCTCGCACGCGCAGCCTCGAGGGGCTCGTGGTGCAGGCATCCCGCGGACTCGGCGGACGCGCCCTCGTCGAGAAGCGCCCCCGGCTCGCCCTCGACTACCGTTCGTCGCGCAGCATCACGCACGACTACGACCGCGCCGTGCTGGGTGAGGGCATCGCGACGCTGTTCGCGATCCCGGTGCTCGTCGGCGCGCGGGCGCGCGGCGTCATCTACTGCGGTTCCTGGTCGTCCTCCCCTGTCGGCGACGTCGCGGCGCGTCCCGCGTTCGCGGTCGCCGAAGAACTCTCCAGCGAGCTGCGCATCCGCGAAGAGGTCGACCGCCGGCTCGCTCTGGCTCCCGCGGCCGCGCCGGCCGAGGCATCCGCTCTCGCTCCTGCCGCCCGAGAAGAACTGCGCCAGACCTATGCGGAGCTGCGCAGCATCGCGGCCGACGTCGAAGACTCCTCGCTGCGCGAACGGCTCGCGCGTCTCGAGAAGCGGCTGGCGGCATTGTCGCAGTCCGAGAAAGAGCCGACGCTCGCACTCGATGTGCGCCTTTCACCGCGCGAAATCGACGTGCTCGCGTGCTGCGCACTCGGCGCGACGAATTCCGAGATCGCAGCGACCCTTTCCCTGCGCGAGGGAACGGTCAAGTCGTATCTGCAGTCGGCAATGGCGAAATTGGATGCCTCGACCCGCCACGCCGCGGTCGCCAAGGCCCGCCGCGCCGGCCTCCTGCCGTAGCGCAGCACCCGGGAAATTCGGAGGTGCGGGCGGAATTCGCGCCGAGTCGGAGTATTCGGTCCGAATTCTGCAGGGTATCCGATTTTCCCGGATTCATAATCCGCGTGCGAAAAGGGATTGAAAGCGCGTAATGTGCCCTTCATGGCCCGCAGAATTGTGCATCAGCTCGTCGACGACCTCGACGGGTCCGTCCTCGAAGTCGGAGAGGGTGAGACCGTCCTGTTCTCCCTCGACGGCGTCGCCTATGAGATCGACCTCACCGAGGGCAACGCCGCGGCGCTCCGCGACGCGCTCGCCCCCTACGTCGCCGCCGGACGCAGCGTCGGCTCATCGCGCGGCGGCAGCGGCAGCGGCGGAGGGGCCGCACGCAAGCGGCGCCGCACCGGCCAGCAGGACTACGGCGCCATCCGCGAGTGGGCCAAGAAGAACGGCCACCAGGTGTCGGAGCGGGGCCGGGTGCCGGCATCCGTTCTCGAAGCCTACGAGGCGGCGCACTGACGCACGCCGCCTCGCGGACGTCATACGCGTGAAAGCTGCGCGAGGATCTCGTCGACCTTGTCTTTCGCGTCGCCGAACAGCATCTGCGCGTTCTCGCGGTAGAACAGCGGGTTCTGCACGCCCGCGTATCCCGACGCCATCGAGCGCTTGAACACGATCACGTTCGACGCCTCCCACACGCGCAGCACCGGCATGCCGGCGATCGGGCTGCCCGGGTCTTCGGCCGCGGCGGGGTTGACGGTGTCGTTCGCGCCGATGACGAGCACGACGTCGGTGCGCGAGAGGTCGTCGTTGATCTCATCCATCTCGAGCACGATGTCGTAGGGCACCTTCGCCTCGGCCAGCAGCACGTTCATGTGCCCCGGCAGACGGCCGGCGACGGGGTGGATGCCGAACCGCACGTCGATCCCCCGGTCGCGCAATCGCTGCACGAGATCGGCGACCCCGTGCTGCGCCTGTGCGACCGCCATGCCGTAGCCGGGGGTGATGACGACCGACGATGCGCTGGTCAGCATGTCGGCCGCGCTCTCGGCGTCGATCTCGCGGTGATCGCCGTACTCCGCCTCGGGCCCGCTGGGCGCCTCGATGCCGAAGCCGCCGGCGATGACCGACAGGAACGAGCGGTTCATCGCTTTGCACATGATGTAGCTCAGGTACGCACCCGACGAGCCGACGAGCGCGCCGGTCACGATGAGCAGGTCGTTGTTGAGCAGGAAGCCCGCCGCGGCGGCCGCCCAGCCCGAGTAGCTGTTGAGCATCGAGACGACGACGGGCATGTCGCCGCCGCCGATCGAGGCGACCAGGTGCCAGCCGAGGGCCAGGGCGAGTGCGGTCACGGCGACGAGCAGCCACAGTTCGGGCGTGATCACGTACCAGACCGTCAGCACGAGGAAGAGGGCAAGGGCGCCGAGGTTGAGCGCGTTCTTCCCCGGCAGCATGAGCGGCTTCGACGAGATGCGCGCCGACAGCTTGAGGAACGCGACGATCGACCCGGTGAAGGTCACGCCGCCGATGAACACGCCGATGAAGACTTCGGCGTGGTGGATGTCGGCGAGCGCGCCTTCGAGGCCGGTGTCGTACAGCGCGCCGTTCCAGCCGACGAGCACCGCGGCGAGACCGACGAAGGAGTGGAGCAGCGCGATGAGCTCCGGCATCCCGGTCATCTCGACGATGCGTGCGCGCCACAGACCGATCGCACCGCCGATCAGAACAGCCGCGACCAGCAGCACGAGTCCGAGGGTCGCCGCCGGGTCGGCCCACGCGTCGGCGGCGACCAGCCACACCGTCGCGAGCAGCGCGATCGTCATGCCGACGATGCCGTAGGTGACGCCGCGGCGGCTGGTCTCGTGCTTGCTGAGTCCGGCGAGGCTCAGGATGAAGAGGAGTGCGGCGACGATGTAGGCCGCTCCGGCCACCTGGCCCGCGACGGCGATCATCGGGTCTCACCCTTCTGGAACATCGCGAGCATGCGCCGCGTGACGGCGAAGCCGCCGAAGATGTTGATGGATGCCAGCAGCACGGCGACCGCGGCCAGGATCTGCACCGTCAGGTCGGGCAAGGTGATCTGCACCATGGCGCCGACGACGATGATGCCCGAGATGGCGTTCGTCACGCTCATGAGGGGCGTGTGCAGCGCGTGGGCGACGTGGCCGATGACGTAGAAGCCGACCACGACGGCGAGCGTCAGCACGAGGAAGTGCTGTGGCAAGGGTGGTGGCGCGAACGCGCAGATCGCGAAGAGCGCCGCGATGCCCGCGACGACGAGGCCGGTCTTCGCGCCGCGCGACATGGTCTTCTTCGGTGCGACTTCGGCGGCGGGTGTGGCTGCTGCCTTCGCGGGAGTGGCCGAGACCTGCACGGGCGGCGGCGGCCAGGTGACTGTGCCGTCCTGCACGACCGTGACCGTGCGCTGCACGACGTCGTCGAAGTCGAGGGTGAGCTCGCCGTCCTTGCCGGGGGTGAGCAGCTTGAGCAGGTTCACCAGGTTGGTGGCGAAGAGTTGGGATGCCTGCTGCGGCAGGCGCCCCGGAAGGTCGGTGTAGCCGAGGATGATCACGCCGTTGTCGGTCACGACTCGCTCCCCCGCGACCGAGCCCTCGACGTTGCCGCCCTGGCCGGCCGCCATGTCGACGATGACGCTGCCCGGACGCATCCTCGCGACGTCGGCGGCCGTGATGAGGCGCGGCGCCGCGCGGCCCGGGATGAGCGCCGTGGTGATGATGATGTCGACGTCGGCGGCCTGCTCGGAGTACATCTCGGCGGCGCGACGGTTGTAAGCGTCGCTGGTCGCCTTGGCGTAGCCGTCGGACGAGACCTCCTTCTGCTCGTCGGGCACGACGACCTCGAGGTACTCGCCGCCGATCGACGCGACCTGGTCGGCGACCTCCGGCCGCGGGTCGGTCGCGCGCACGATCGCGCCGAGGCTCGACGCCGCGCCGATCGCGGCGAGACCGGCGACGCCGGCGCCCGCGACGAGCACCTTCGCCGGCGGCACCTTTCCGGCCGCCGTCACCTGGCCGGTGAAGAAGCGCCCGAACTCGTGCGCCGCCTCGACGACCGCGCGGTAGCCGGAGATGTTGGCCATCGAGCTGAGGACATCCATCGACTGCGCGCGCGAGATGCGCGGCACGGCGTCGAGCGCGATCGCCGTGATGTTGCGCGTGGCCAGCGCCTCGACGAGGTCGGGGCGCAGCGCCGGGCTGAGGGTTGCGACGATGGTCGCTCCGTCGGCGAGGCGGTCGATCTCGGCCGGCGTCGGCGCGTTGACCTTGAGGATGATCGGGCTCGCCCAGGCTTCGGCGCTGTCGACGACGGATGCCCCGGCCTCTTGGTAGGCCGCGTCGGGGAACGAGGAGGCTGCGCCCGCGCCGGATTCGACGACGACGTCGTAGCCGAGTGCGATGAGTTTGGGGACGGTGGTGGGAGTCGCAGCCACCCGGTTCTCACCGGGGGCCTCGGCGACGATGCCGATGCGGGTCATGCGTTCCTCTGGATCAGGTGCTGGTTCGCGTCCACCCTGGCAGAGGCCAGGGACGATCAGCCTCGCATTACACCCCGCGCCGCGGCAAGAATCCCCGATCTTTGCAGATCGCGAAACCCGCGCCCCGCCCGTCTCAACTCCCGCTCCCCGACCTCCCGCCATCCCCCGCCGGTTGAGTAGGCGCGAAGCGCCGTATCGAAACCCCTCGAACTCCCGAGAAGCCCCGCCCGCGCAGCATCCTGAACCTGGCATTCCCCTCCAAATGCCGCTCTCACCTTGCCCCTCGCGCCGATTCTCGGAATCGTGGCCGGTCCGCAGTCCGCTACGGAAGGAAGAACATCATGCTCACGATGACCCAGACCGCCGCTGAGGCCGTCAAGCAGATCGTCGCGCGGGTTCCGCAGGTCGAAGACGGAGGCGTGCGCATCCGCGACGCAGGCAATGACACCGGGTTCGAGCTGAGCGTCGCGGGCGACCCGCAGCCGCTCGACACGGTGGTCGTCACAGACGGCGCGCGAGTGTTCCTCGACGAGACCGCCGCAACGGCGCTCGACGACCGCGTGCTCGATGCGGAACTGTCAGAGGACGGCTCGGTGCGCTTCGCGCTCGGCCTCCAGGACTGAGTTCCTCTCGGCTTTTCGGCGGCCCTGGCGCTTCGGCGTCGGGGCCGCTGCCGTTTCCGGGCGCTGTCAGCGGCAGAGTTCGAACACGTAGCCCATCTCCCCAGGCGCTACGAGTTCGTGGTCGCGCAGCACGGCGGAGGGCGGCATCCGCTCGTCTTCACACGCCGCGCGGAACTCTCCCGCCTCGGAGTACTCGACGGCGACCACGAGGTCGCCATAGACGTCGGTGTAGGCGTCGCACTCGTCGAAGGCGGCGCATTCCTCGGCGATCGCGAAGTCGAAGCCTGCGCCGTTGCGCAGTGCAGCTGCGTCTTCGGCGGCGTTCTTCTGGCCGGCCGCGAGTCCCGCGTCGTGCGCGATCGCGACGAGCTGTTCGGCGAGCGCGAGGTTGTCGTCGAACGTGAGCGCGCCATCGCTGCGGGCGTAGGTGTCGAGGTTGTCGAACTCGACCGCGTCGTAGCCCGCGGCCGCGCATCCCTCGATCCACGGCCGCACGACCTCGGCGATCGCGTCGCGGTTGTGATCGGATGCCGCGTCCAGCAGCGCTTCGTCGGGCCACGCCGGATCGAACACGGTGTTGCCCTTGTCGTCTTTCAGGAGCAGCTCGTCGGGCCAGTCGGCGAGCTCGGCCGGCTGGGTCTGGAACGCGTTGATGTAGCAGATCGAGTACACGTCGTCGGCGGGAGGCTCGGCGCGGTCACGCACGACGATCTCGACGTCGGCCGGCGGCGGGTAGGCGCCGCCGAGCTGGTAGTCGGGCGCTGCACCGGCCGGCGGAAGGGCGATCTCGGTCGGCGGATTCGTCGTGCAGCCGGCGAGCACTGTGGTCGCGATGACAACGCAGAGAGCGGATGCCACGCGGCTGGGTGCTCTCATCGCTGCGACGCTACCGCTTCCTGGGCGGAGTCGGCGTCGAGGGTAGACTTTCGTGGCCAGCCTCTGTAGCTCAATGGAAGAGCAGTTCCGTCCTAAGGAAACGGTTGGGGGTTCGAGTCCCTCCAGGGGCACAGTCTCTTTTTGCCTCTGACCAGGTATTTCTTTTGTGGTCAGACCACTCAGAATGTCTTTTTGGCCGTTTTTTGGCCGCATTTGAGAAAGCTATGAGCCGAAACCAAGGCGGCTTCGACGCCCTTCACGGAGCGTCGTGCGACGCCTCAGAACGACGAAATCGAGCATTCCGGGCGTCCTGAGCCTCGTAGAAAAGTTGAGCAGTCTGCTCTCCGGCGTTACGTCGGTCGGGCGTAGCGGGTTTGCGGACCTGACGGCAGCGCCACGAGCGGCATCGCGTCGTTGAGGCGCGATGCGACGGCATCCAGATCGTCGTCGAAGAGGTCGGCGTAGGTGTCGAGCGTCATGGCCGCCGACGCGTGGCCGAGCATCCGCTGCACGGCCTTCACGTTCGCACCAGAGCTGATCGCGAGTGACGCGGCGGTGTGGCGGAGGTCGTGAGGGGTCACCCTCGGGATCGATGGGTCCACGGCCTGCGCGCGGCGGACCGCGTTCGCGAACCATCCCTGTGCGCCTGAGTTGCGCATGTGGTTGACGCCGTCGCCGAAGAGCAGTCCTTCCGGGCCCTTGCCGGCGCAAGCCTGTTCAATCATCGGAGCAAGCCGCGCGGGGTAAGGCACCGACCGCTTCTCGTGCGTCTTTGGCGTGCCGACGTGGATCTCGTACGCGATCATCACCGCGTTCTCTTCGATCACGAAGCGTCGACGCAGTCGATTCACACTCCGCACGCGCAGCCCCGTCGCCTCACCCCAGCGCAGGCCGGTGTACGCCAAGGTCAGGACCATTGTCGGATGCGCGGAGCATGCCGCCAGCGTCGCCACCTGGTCGTGCGAGAGATAGACGCGGCGCTTGCTCGGTCCGCTCCGAGGGAGATTGCGGATGTGTCGCGCCGGGTTGTTCGCAAGGCGACGATCATCGATGGCGACATCGAGGATGCCTGCGAGGACTCCCAGCGCGCGAAGAACGACCGTGCGCGACTTCTGCGTCGCGAGCTCTGACACCCAGTCCTGAACTTCAGACCGCCGGATCGACCAGATCTCCCTGTCTGCCCAGACTGGAGCGACATGGTTCTTCCACGCCCGCTCGAGCGTCATGTAGTACGAAGGCTTCGACATCGGCGGCTGCTTCGACCGGAGCCAGCTGTCCGCGAACATCCGGACCGGCACCCGCGATGCCACGGGATCGATGTACTCGCCCTTCGACTTGGACACGGTGACCATGGACAGGTAGAGCTTCGCCTCGCGTATCGTCGTGAAGCCGCGCTTCTGCGTTTCGGTGCCATCAGGCTTGCGGTAGCGCACGCGGTAGCGGCGGCCCTTCGCTGTTTCGTACGGGGCGATGGTGCCCATCTCGACCTCCGATCTTCGCCGGGTCGATGGCCGGTATCGGGCCAGTGTCGGACACCGAACGGATGCCGTCAACGCGGTCGATGACAGATGTGGATAGATGGCGGAAGACGTCGTCAACTGGCGTTGGGTTGAAGCGGCGCCTTCCTCCGACGCCGAGAGTCTAGCGATCTGTCGCGGCTCCGTTCTCGCCACTCACTCCTTGCAGACTCCGCGCTGGCACGCGTCCCTTAGCAGCCGTTCGATGACGAGCACTGCGCCGCGCCCGAGCGCTGGGACGGCTGATTGTCGGAGGGGAGGCCGCTGTGCGATACCGTCACACCGTGACGAGTGAGCGAGTTCGTGAAGCCTTGTCGGAGTTCGTGCGCGAGCGCGACTGGGCTCAGTTCCATACGCCGGCAAACCTCGCGAAGAGCATCTCGATCGAGGCTGGCGAACTGCTCGAGTGCTTCCAGTGGAGCGACGATGCAGACGAGGTTCGCGTGCGCGATGAACTCGCCGACGTCGTCACATACTGCACACTGCTCGCCGATCAACTGGGAGTCGACCTGGACGAGATCGTTCTCGAGAAGCTCGCGGTAACAGGCTCGAAGTACCCCGCCGATCGATCAAGAGGGCGGAGCACGAAGTATGACGCCCTTTGAGATCGAACGGCTCGACTTCACCACGCCTGCGATCTCCACTTGGGCGTCCGGCGATGAACGGCGGACGAACTGGCCCGTCGTCTACGTTCTCGACAGCGCCGGGTCCCCGGATGCGCCATCCGTCTACGTCGGCGAGACGGTCAGCGCTGTGTCACGAATCCGTCAGCACCTCCAGAATCCATCGAAGGCAGGCTTCCGCCGCGTCCGTGTCGTCATCGACGAGACGTTCAACAAGTCGGCGTGTCTCGACCTCGAGTCGCACCTCATCCGCTGGCTCGCTGGCGACGGGCACTTCACGGTGCTCAACGGGAACGAGGGCATCATCGATGCGCGGTACTACGAGCGCGACCAGTACCGCGAGAGCTTCCGTGACATTTTCGAGCAGCTGCGCTCGGAAGGGATCTTTCAGCGCACCATCCCTGAGATCGAGAACAGCGACCTGTTCAAGCTCTCACCCTTCAAGGTCCTCACACGGGAACAGGCCATTGCCGTCGAGCAGATCGTCGAGGCGCTCCTCTTGGACCTCAGGACAGGCACGCGATCGACCAGCGTCATCCAGGGCAATCCCGGTACGGGCAAGACCATCGTGGCGATCTTCCTCATGAAGCTGCTGGCAGACATCCGCGACTACGAAGACACGGATGAGATCGAGCAGGACTCACTCTTCTCTGAGTTCTTCGTCCCAGAGAACCGCGAGCTGCTGGAAAACGCTCGCGTCGGACTGGTCGTACCTCAGCAGTCGCTTCGCGACTCGATCAAGAAGGTGTTCAAGAAGACGCCGAAGGTCAGTGAGAACCTCGTCTTGAACCCGTTCGACGTCGGCAAGTCGTCTGTGCCGTTCGACCTGCTCATCGTCGACGAGACGCACCGACTCAATCGCCGCGCTAACCAATCCTCGGGTATGCGGAACCGCGACTTCGCGGGCATCAACGAACGACTCTTCGGATCAGATGACCTCAGCAGGACGCAGCTTGACTGGATCCGCGCCCAGAGCACGCATCAGATCCTGCTCATCGACGAGCAGCAAGGCGTACGGCCAGCGGACCTCCCAGGTGAGACTCTCGCCGCTGAGATCGCCGAAGCAAAGCGAGTGCATCGGTGGTTTCCGTTGGCAAGGCAGATGCGTGTGCGCGCGGACGCAGACTACGTGGGATTCGTCCGCCAGCTGCTTCGAGGTGAACTTCGCGCAGGGGGCCGCCCGAACTTCGGTGAGTACGACCTGCGGTTCTTCGAGAGTGTCGGAGAAATGCAGCGGGCCATCCGCGAACGCGACCGCGAGGTGGGGTTGGCCCGGCTTGTGGCTGGCTACGCCTGGGACTGGAAGACCCGCGGCAACAGACCCGGCTTCGACTTTGAACTCGAGGGAACTGGGTTCGTCTGGAACCGCACCGACAAGGACTGGATCAACTCGAAGGGCTCGATCGATGAGGTCGGCTCGATTCACACCGTGCAGGGCTACGACCTCAACTACGCCGGCGTGATCATCGGCCCGGACCTCCGTTACGACGAGCTCACGCGAGAGGTGCTCGTCGACCGCGCCGCATATCGCGACAAGAAGGGCAAGGAGAACCTCGCGCAGCTTAGACGGCCAACAACGGACGACGATCTCCTCGCCCTTGTCCAGAACATCTACGGAGTCCTACTCACGCGAGGAATCCTGGGCACGTACGTCTACGTCTGTGATCCGGGTCTACGCGAGTACTTCTCCACGGTGCTGCGCCGAGGAAACGATGATTAGCACTCGTCCGGTTCAGATCCGGATACGGATGTTCCCCACATCGCACACTTCATGACGCCGCGCGATGTCGATAACGGCGAGACCGATGTGGACTGGTGAGGGTCAGGTGTCCGAGTTGAGTGAAGTCGGGTCGAACAGTGGTGTTGCCCGCTCACTGACAAATCTCATAGTGCCTGCAGCAATAGTCCGCCGATGGCGCTACCAAGGGGAATGGGGACGGCGTTCCCGATCTGCCGCGCGATCGCCGTCTTGGAGCCCACGAACCTGTGCGTGTCGGGAAACCCTTGCAGCACAGCTGCCTCGTAGTGCGTGATCGCTCGATCCTCGATGGGATGCAAGTAGCGGCCCTTCTCGGGCTTGAAGAACTCGGTCCGGATCGTTACCGACGGCTTGTTCCAGTGGAGCCGCCCCATCACGTCACCGGATCCGCTCGTGTGACCTCGCCAGCATGGCGCGAGGAGGCGGTCGGGCAGATTGAACCGATTCCCGCCAGCGGGAATCTCGGCGAACCGCTCCATCGAAAGGTCTGAGTAGTCGCGTCCTACGTGGAGCTCGAATGGTCGGTAAACGCCGGGCAACTCCGATCCGAAGAATGACTTCGTTCGCCGGGCGAGACGGGTCTCGGTGACCTTGCGAGGAATGTTCTTGAATGCCTCAGCCACGGTGCGGTGCCTGCCTGAGTGCGTCGGCTGGGGCATCCCAATTGCTGGCAGATCGCGGTGGCGGCCTATCAGGATCGCGCGCTTGCGCGCCTGAAAGGCGCCGTAGTCTGCCGCGTTGAGGATGTCCCACTCGAAGGTGTAGTCGCTCAAGAGTCCGTCTGGCTGTGTCGACTCGCTGAAGTCGCGGAACTGCTGGGACTTCGCGAATGCCGCGACGTTCTCCACGACGAAGTATTTGGGCTGCGCACGCAAGATGGTCGCCGCGTACTCCTGCCACAGGTAGTTACGCTGGTCGCCGGCGTCACGCTTGCCGAGCGTCGAGAAGCCCTGACAGGGCGGACCCCCAATGATGACGTCGACCTGAGGGACGGCCTCCTCCTTCAGCCACACCTCGATGCCGCCGCGGTAGACGAGATCGGGTCCGAACGTGGCGGCGAAAGTCGCGGCGGCCGCGGTGTCGAGCTCGACCGCACGCTTTACCCGATAGCGGTTCGACGCGGAATGGAACCCGGCGGTGAGGCCGCCAGCGCCAGCGAATAGGTCGAGTACAGAGATGGTACGGGTCGCGCTCGAGCCCGTCGTCGCGGTCTCGACGTGCCCCGGCGCCTGCAAAGTCATCGTGACAAATCTAGTGTGAAGGGGTGGAGGTTCAGCGGACGCCGGACAGCGAGTCGAATACCGCGCCTCGCCGAGACGAATCTTGGGCTAGCACACCGGGCACGCGTGCGTCCATGCAGTCGAACCGCGGTCGAGATACCACCCCCGAGTTTGCGATTCGACGTCGTCTGCATGCGCTAGGCCTCCGCTATCGTGTGTCGGCTCGTCCGGTTCCGAACCTACGACGAACCGCGGACATCGTGTTCTTCCGCGCACGCGTTGCTGTATTCATCGACGGGTGTTTCTGGCACGGATGTCCGGAGCACTACCAGGCCCCCGTCCGAAACGGCGGGTTCTGGCTTGAAAAGCGAGTTCGCAACCGTGCACGGGATGCGGAGACCGACGCCAAGCTCCTCGAGTCCGGGTGGACCGTGTTGCGGTTCTGGGAACACCAAGTGAACAGTGCTCCTGACGACGTTGTCACGTCGATCGTCGATACCGTGACCGCCGCGCGGGGAACGCTTGATACGCGACCTTGAACACACGCCGCACGAACGAGACCCCCAGACGGATGAAGCACACCAGCATCTTCATCAGATGCGCCCGCGGCACCCGTGTCGGTGCCGGACCGATGCCGACGGGCGTATCCCTTTCGGAGCGTGATCCCGCGAACCGGTATGCATGAACGGCAATCGGTGTAGACCGCCCGCTTGAAGGTCGGTTGTGTCGCTATACGTCGACGCGGCGACGACCCCCACGAGCGGTGCCGCGTAACACGGCATTGCAGGACGAAGCCCATTGAACTAAGTAGTCTTCATCATGGTGTCCGCAGGCGCCCGCACCCGCCCTCGTCTAGTCAGACAGACACCACCGCTGCGCGTGATCAAGTTTCCCTCATGATTCTCTAAGCTGCACGGATCGGCGACGTGGCTGACCGCCGCCGATGTCGGAGGATATTCGTAACGTCTGTCGGCTGGGCCGAGCAGTTCGGGCGCGGAGCAGTCCGCCTAGCTGACCAGGGAGAATTTGTAATGAGCTGGCCGGAGCTTTTGCGCGCTCCACGTGCGCGAACGGGGCGATCGTGAAGGTGTGGGGGCCGTCGAATCCCACACTGGCTCAAGTCGTCCGGGATCAGACTGACATCTGCCTCAAGGTGTATGCGAGAGATCCGAGCCGAGTGCTCCAGGACGCAAACAATGAGCGTCGGATTTCCGAGGGCGGTTACGCGACTCGGCAGCTTGAGGAACTCATTCAGAACGCCGTCGACGCTGCTTCCAAAGGCGGTGGACACATTGAGGTGCTACTGACACAGGAGGCACTCTACGTAGCAAACGATGGAGCAGCGTTCGACGAAGACGGTGTGCGCTCAGTCATGGCATCCGACGTGTCCACGAAGGACGACGAGCGAATCGGGAAGTTCGGAATCGGTTTCAAGTCGGTGCTCGCGATCTCACAGAACCCCAAAGTGCTGAGCAGATCCGTGTCGTTCGCGTTCGATAAGTCCTGGGCTCAAGCGACGCTCCGAGGCGAGGGATACTCTTTCGACGCCTACCCGACGATGCGACTCGCGAAGACGATTGATGCTGATACGGAGGCGGAGAAGGATCCAAACCTTCCCCCGCTCATGAGCTGGGCAAGCACCATCATCGTCGCGCCGCTCGCCACAGGCCACTCCGAGATCTCCCACAGGCTCTTCGACTTCCGCTCCGAGTTCGTTCTGTTTTCCGAGCACGTCAAGAGCGCGACTCTGAGGAACGAGACTGGAGATGGGCGTGAACCGCGGCCCGGGAAGCCTCGACTGCGCATCCGTAAAATTACGCAAAGCCTCGAGAGTGATGGTTTGGTGACCCTTCGGGTCGAAGGCCATCCGGCGACTCGTTGGGCGGTTGCGAGGAGCTCGTACAACCCGTCGCCCGATGAGATTGAGGACGGCGGATACGTCGCCGGACGTTCTCAGGTAGAGCTCCAGTACGCAACTCGGATTCCTCCTGCAAGCACAGACCGACTGGGATCATTCTGGGCTTACTTCCCGACGCGCTTCGCCACGACGTTGTCCGGCCTGATCAATGCGCCGTTCAAGCTGAGTGACGATCGGACCGGGCTTCTCGAAGGCCGCTTCAATATGGAGATGCTCAACCGCGTACCTGAGCTGGTCGGCGACGCAGTTCAGCTGTTCACGGGTAGCGAGCATGCCAAGACCGTCCTAGACCTGTATCCCGCGCGCGGAGACGAGGGCAGGAACTGGGCCGACGACTACATCAACGACCTCGTGTATGACCGCCTGCGCTCAATTCCCTCCTTGCCGAACGGGGACGATGACCTTTGTGTGCCTCGCACCCTCAACTGGGTCAACCTCAACGCCTCGAACGAGATCGAGAACAACTGGTTGGAGTCTTGGGCTGCAATGCCGGGCGCGCCGCTCGACAAGTGGGTACACCCGCATGCGTACCGAACGACGGAGCGTATTCAAAAGGTCGACCGCTTGAAGCGCACGAACTGGCAACGCACCGATAAGCCGCAGAGTGCGGTCGGAATCGATGTTTGGCTGTCCGCGCTCGTGCATGAGGGCACCGTGGAGCGGTCAGCGAATGCGATCGCACTCGCGGCGCAGATTCTCGACGACAATGACAAGACGCGGGACTTCGACCGACAAGCCGTCGTTCGCAACGGGGTCATGAAGGCTCGGTTGATCAGGTTGGAGAACGGCACTCTCGCGGCCCCTCACCGAGGACGGGTCTTTGTGCGGGTCGACGGTGACACACGCGACGGTGTGGAGTTCGTCGATGCGGAGCTCGCGGCCATGCCGGGTGTCCGCGAGAATTTGGCAAAGCTCGGTGTCGTCGTCATGGACCGGGCTGGCGAACTTCGCGCCCTGCTGGACCGCGTGAAGTCCTCGCCCTCCGCGCTGGCGTCCGCATGGGCCACCATCTGGCCCATCCTGCGGGAGCTGCCGGTCGACACCGCGCTCCGAATTCTTCGGGAGGATCTGGGCGTTCCGCTGGAGTCCACAGTTCGGGTCAGGGCTGCCTCAGGCGACTGGGTGACGATAGATCGGGCCTTCCTCGCTGGCATAATCGTCCCCGCTGAGGGCACGCGCGACCGCGCATTCCTCATCGATCCCGTCGCCCATGGCGCAGACGACGAACTGCTTCGTGAACTCGGAGCTGTCGAGGCTCCGGGCCGGCGGCACGGAGCGCCTGGCGAGCGTTGGATGGATGACTTCCGACAGATGGCCTCCGATGCGTTCATCGACAAGCAGAAGGGCAGTAAACCGGACCCGAACAAGCTGGTATTCGACGGCCCACCGCCTCCCTGGCCGATGCAGCCACTGACATCGATGTCCGAAGAGGCCCGGGCCGCGGTGACCGAGTACCTTCTCGCCAGAGGTCTCGATTCAAAGTGGACCGTGAAACACGAGACGAACCGCAGTTACGGTCAGGCCGCGGTCGTTGCGCCAGTGGTTTGGTTCTTGCGAAAGCATGGACTGCTGCGGACCGAGTTCGGTTTGATGAAGCCGAATCGAGTTCTTCGCGCCCAGGAGTCGATAGACCCTCGTGTGCTTCCGGCGATCGAGCTCTCCGAAGCAGTCGCACAGGCACTCGTCCTCAGGGAAGACCCGTCCGACTACACGGTTAACGACTGGAACATCCTCAAGTCGACCGCGGACAGGTGGACGCGATCCGATGAAGACGATGTGCGCCGCGCCGAGTTCTACTCATGGCTTCCGGGCAACATCGAGCCAGGCGAGCTCGTGGTCCGAGTCGGACGCGGACATCAGCGAGTAAAGGCACTCAACGTCGGTGTCACCGCCGACGCCTCGGTGTATGAATCGATGCTTGAGGCGCAAATTCCCGTACTCCTCGCGAACTCAAGCGAAGATGCCGACCGGTTCGTCGAGCTCTGGGGAATGCCGAAGGCGACGGATCTGCTCCAGGAAGAGATTATTGTCGAGCCGCTTGGCGAAGCGAGTTACCTCACGGACGAGTTTCCTCCTCTCAAGCTTTTTATTGACTTCACGGACGCCGACATCAAAATCCAGTCGGCGACGCGGATCGTCAAAATGGTCGCGACACCGAATGGCCAGGTACCACGCCCAATACCCGCACGTCGCGACGGTGATGTGATCTTCGTCACTGCGAGCGATGACTTCGGGCGTTTGCAGCAGGTCTCGACGGTTCTCGCGCTCGGACTCGAGACGCAGCAGATCGGCAAGATTCTCGAGGACCTGAACGCGATGGCGGTGGATCAGCACCGGGCAAGGGTCAGAGCAGCGGCGGATGACGACCACCGATTGCTCGAGGCAGTGGGTGTTGAGGCCCTCCGTCGCACGGTCCCTGCGCAAGCCTTATCCATCCTCGAGCAGCGCCCGGGCGGAATTGCGCCGACAGAGGTCGCGGCACTTGCTCGTTCCGTACACGGTGTGACGATCCTGAAGCAGCTGCGGGCCGCACTGGAGGAGCAAGGCTTGCAACCACCGAAAGAGTGGGCAGGGCGACGCGTCACGCGACAATGGGTCGACTCCCTGGGGTTCCCCCCCGAGTGGGCGGGCTTTGCAAGTAGCGCGAGGCCAGCGGTTGAGTTCATCGACGGGCCAGCTGTCCTCGGGGGCCTCCACAATTACCAGGAGTTCGTGACCGAACGGATCACGGCATTGCTCCGGAGCATCGGTTCCGATCGAGGCATGGTCTCGTTGCCGACCGGCGCTGGAAAGACTCGAGTAACCGTTCAAGCGCTCATCGACGGAATTCGCGACGGCGATATTTCTACCGATGTCCCGCTTATGTGGATTGCCCAAACAGACGAACTGTGCGAGCAAGCCGCGGAGACGTGGACCTATGTATGGCGAGCCATCGGACCTCAGCTCCCGATGCGGCTGGGCCGCCTCTGGGCCACCAACGAGGTCCCGGAGGAGCCTGGCGTCTACCAACTGGTCATCGCAACAATCCAGAAACTCGACGCGATCGTAGACCGCGGTGGCTCAGAGTATGACTGGCTCCGCGATCCGTCCGTCGTCGTGATCGATGAGGCACACGCGTCGATCACGAGCTCGTATTCGTCAGTTCTCGAGTGGCTCGGCCGGAAGACGAGGGGGCGCTCCAAGGATGAGCGACGGCCTCTCATCGGCCTCACAGCGACGCCGTTCCGTGGCGTCGATTCGGATGTCGAGACGAAGCGCTTGGTGGCCCGTTACGACTCCAATCGGCTTGACCGCGGGGCGTTTTTGCGCGAGGACCCCTACGAGGAGTTGCAAGAAATGGGGGTGCTGGCGAACGTCCGGCAGACCATCTTGGATGGTGTCGACGTGAACCTGTCCCCAGGTGACGTTGAGGAGATCGAGCGACTCGGACGAATTCCCGTCGGCATCGCCGAAAGCCTGGGCGCCAACGAGCTCCGAACGCTCCGCGTGGCAGACGCCATCGCCGAACTGCCAGGCGACTGGACGGTACTCGCCTTTGCGCCGTCCGTGGAGAACTCGCGAGTACTCGCCGCGCTACTTTCGCATCGGGGCGTCCCGGCCGTATCGATCTCCTCCGACACCGAAACCGCAGCCCGCCGCTACTACATCGACGAGTTCAAAGCCGGACGCATTCGCGTCCTGACCAATTTTGGCGTCCTCGCGCAGGGTTTCGATGCGCCGAAGGTGCAGGCGGTGGTCCTCGCACGACCGACATTCAGCCCGAACGTCTATCAGCAGATGGTTGGCCGGGGGCTGCGAGGTCCGCGTAATGGAGGATCGGAAGAGGTCCTCATCGTGAATGTCCGCGACAATTTCTCGAAGTACGGGGACCGGCTCGCGTTCAACCAGTTCGAGTATCTGTGGAACCCCCGTGAATCTCGACGATAGTCAGCGCGAGGTCGTCGAAATTAGTCCCGGCGATCGCCAGGTAGTCATCGCTGGTCCGGGTGCGGGAAAGACGGAGGTGGTTGCCGCGCTGGTCGAGCGTCTGGTGCAGGTAGAGGGGGTTGATGCCGACGATGGCGTGCTGGTGCTCAGCTTCTCCAACGCAGCTGTGTTCGCTGTCGAGAGAAGACTGCGCCAATCAGGGGCGAGCCTCGTCGCCGTTCAGACCATGGACAGCCTTGCTGGCGAAGTCCTGCACGATCTCGCCGAGTTCGAGACGAAGGGGCTGGGCTTTGACGGGCGAGTCGAGCTGGCCGCCCGACTTATCGCCAACGAAGGGTGGGATCGGCTCGAGCGAATCAAGCATCTGATCGTCGATGAAGTCCAGGATGTGGTCGGAGTCCGTGCGGACTTTCTGGGCCGCGTGATCGAAGCCTTGCCCGAGGATTCCGGGTTCACGGCACTCGGTGATCCAGCCCAAGGAATCTACGATTTCCAGATACTGCCTGACTCGAACGGGCGGCAGCCGAGGTCGGCCACGTCGTCGCAGCAACTCGTGAGGAATCTGATCGATTCTCATGGAGCCGCGGCGCGGGTATTGCGTGGCCAATACCGGGCTCGAAGCCGAGACGCGATCGCAGCGGCGCGGTTGCGCGACCAGGTGCTCTTACCCGAAGGTCCCAGCGCGATTGAGGACTTTCTCGTCCACGTAGCTCGGGCGGGACAGGTGGGAGATGTGCTCGCCGCGGCGAGGCGATGGCCGGGTCAGACCGTATTCCTGACGGAGAACAACGGTCAGGCACTGCTGGTGGCGGGTGAGATCGCCGCGACTGGCGCGTCGGTTGAGCTGCGTCGGAGTGCAGATCAACGGGTACTTGCGGGCTGGATAGCTCGACTGCTGGCCGATGCTCCGAAGAGAACTGTCGCTCGTCCAGACTTCGAAGAGATGATCAGCAGGCTTGGACCGGGCATCGATGCCCACCGCACCTGGCTCGGTCTTCGTCGTCTCATGGGCGGGAGGGGGACGGAGATCGACGTCCTCAGACTCGCTTCGAAGCTAAAATCTCAGCGCGCCGTCCCTCCCGATTTCATGGACAACCCCGGCGCGGACTTCGTGGTCTCCACGGTGCACCGAGCGAAGGGTCTAGAGTTCGAGAACGTCGTCCTTGTCGACTTTCCTTCGAAGCCATGGGTTGAGCGCGGGGAGCCCGCAGATGAGAGCAGGCGCCGGTTTGTCGCGATCACGAGGGCGAAGAACCTCATCGTGCGGTCGGACGGGCCCGACGACCGTTCTCTCAGTCTCGTCAGCTGCGGTCCAGCGTCACGATGGATCGTCAGGGGGAGGTCCTCCTGGCAGACCTTCGGGATCGAGTTGGGCGTCAATGACCTTGACTTGAGCCGGCCAGGAGGCACGGATCAAGCGGCGGTGCAAGCGCACCTTGATCGCGCGATCGGCATCGGGGATCAACTTGAGTTTCGACTTGACTCGATGCGATCGACCCTCGACATACCGTCATACAACGTTCTCCACCAAGATTTGGTCATCGCGCGGACGTCTGTCGAGTTTGGGGAGTCCCTGGCTCGACGAGTGCGCACAAGACACAAGTCGCGTTCGCCTTGGCCGGCGTTGGCGGGAGCGCGGGTTGAGAGCGTCGGCACAGTCGCGGGCGCTCCACAGTCGGGAACAGTCGGTCGTCACGGTCTATGGCTGGCGCCCTTCGCCGTAGGAATGCTGAAGGTGAGTTGGAAAGGTACAGACGATGTCAAAGCTTGACCCCTGGTACGAGGCACGCGACCTCATCGTCGAAGCGGTCATCTCGGACCTATACGGCAGCTCAGCCGACAACGAGCTCACGGAACCGCCGCTCGATCGATTCGTCGTGGGCATCCTGCACCCTACGGTCGAAGGAGGTCTCGAGCCGGCCGAGCTTGCCAACGAGCAACCGGATGATGAGGCGGGCACAGCTCCCGACGCTGACTTCGACCCGGGCGTGTCCTTGACCCATATGCGGTATCCCTCCACGATCGGCATGACGTTCGGACTGGCGGCCGCGACCCAGCGCCTGGTGATCGAGGTTGAGGCAGACCGGTATGAACTGGTCGAAAGCGCATCTGAAGACAGAGCGGAGGAGAGCGTGACGCGGAGCGCCCGCGCGCCGAAGGGCACGTGGCGGCGAGTACCCACGCAACATGCGCCGACCGAGGTCGACGTGATAGACGACGGTCGGTTGGCCCATCTCAAGGTCACGGATGGGCTCGCACTGCGCGTCTTGCTTCGGCCCACTAAGGACGGTGTCATCAGCTGCACAGTGGTGCTCCAGAACACCTTCCCGCGCCCTGAGAAGGGAGGCACGGACGCCTTGTGCTGGTTCCGTCCCGTCCTTCGCGTGCGAGCGTTCGACGGCGAGTTTGTTGACCGTCGACGGACCGACTACTTCATGCATCTCGACGCAGACGAGAGAAGCGGTGATCTCTTGTACCGGGAGCAGCGGCATCTGGCGATCGGTCATGGAGTGGCCGTGGACTGGACTGAGGGTGACGTCGTCACAGAGGTGACAACGACCTTCTTTCCGCAGCACGATTTGAAGCTGGCGAAGGCGGAGCGAGCGGACGTGCCAGCGCTCGGAATGGCGGACCTCTCCGTTTCGGGAAAGTTCGCACCTCTTCACGCGATGGTCGATTCGTACGAGTCGTGGATAGCGCTGAAGGGTCACGAGGCCGCGGATCTTGAGCCGGAGTTCGTTGCGACCGCGGCGTCAAACCTCCGCGACGCCCAGGCCGCTGCAGACCGCATGCGTCGCGGCATCGCATTGCTGGAGTCCGACCCTCAGGCGGAACGCGCCTTCCGTGTTATGAACTCGGTCATGCGGCAGCAGCGGCTTCGGCAGGAGATGATCCGCCGACACTTGGACGCGCCGCCCGGGGACATCACGCCCGAATGGCGGCCGTTCCAGCTCGCGTTCGTGCTGATCAATCTCGAAGGCCTCGTGGATCCGTCGAGTTCCGAGCGCGATCTTGCTGACCTGCTCTGGTTCCCTACCGGCGGCGGTAAGACCGAGGCCTATCTGGGTCTCATCGCGTTCACCCTCGTGCTTCGCCGACTCCGCGAAGAACGCGGAGTCGAAAGCGGATCCGGCGTCGGCGTCATCATGCGATACACCCTCCGCCTGCTCACCTTGCAGCAGTTCGAGCGCGCGGCTGGCTTGATCTGCGCGCTCGAGGACTACCGCGCCAGCCCAGACGGAAAAGACCTCGCTTCGAGAGCGCCGTTCTCGATCGGTCTCTGGGTTGGGCAAGGTGCGACGCCGAACGACTTGGCCAAGGCTGCAGCTGCACTGCGGAAGCGCCGGGCCGGCGAGGATGCCGGTGAAAACGGCGATCCGGTGCAGCTGCTGAGGTGTCCGTGGTGTGGCGCCGAACTGACCCCCGATGACTATCACATCGACAGACAGCAAGATCGGATGCTGGTCAAATGCCCGAGCAGCGACTGTCGCTTCCGAAGCGGCCTCCCCGTGAATCTCATCGACTCCGACGTCTATGCAGTCCGACCGTCTTTGGTCATCGGCACGGTCGACAAGTTCGCGATGCTGGCATGGAACGAACGCAGCGGACGTCTCTTCGGGTCCGCGGGCGATGACGTGCCGGATCTCATCATCCAGGACGAACTTCATCTGATCAGCGGGCCGCTCGGCACGCTGGTCGGATTGTACGAGACCGCAATTGATCGGCTGTCGACCGACGACGAGACCGGCGCGAGACCCAAGCTGGTGGCGTCGACGGCAACTATCCGCCGAGCAACTGGTCAGGTCAAGGCGGTGTTCGCGCGTGAGTCAAGGCAGTTCCCCCCGCCGGGCCTTGACGCGACGGACTCGTTTTTCGCCGTGGATGCGTCTGCTGACGAGAAGGGAACTCGGCGCTACGTCGGATTGTTGGCCCCGACGACGAGCCACGCGACGCTGCTGGTCCGGACCTATGCGGCGCTACTGCAGGCCGCGAGCGACCTCGACGCTCCCGACGATGTGAGGGACGCGTACTGGACGCTTCTCGGCTACTTCAACAGTCTTCGGGTCCTCGGCGCCGCCTACATCCAGTCGATCGACGACGTGCGTGACCGCATCAAGGTGGTCGCGAAGCGCAGCGGTCGCCCGATGCGCCAGACGCGCGATCCTGGAGAGCTCACATCTCGAATCAAATCGAGCGATATTCCACGGGAACTGGGCATTCTCCAGAAGTCAATCCCTGACCCTGACAGTCCGGACATCGTGCTCGCAACGAACATGATTTCCGTCGGCGTCGACGTCGATCGCCTCGGACTCATGGCGGTGATGGGCCAGCCACAGACAACAGCCGAGTACATCCAATCGACGAGTCGAGTCGGCCGCCGCCACCCGGGACTCGTATTCACTCTTTTCAACGCGCAGCGCTCCCGAGATCTCTCGCATTACGAGGGCTTCACCACCTACCACCGGGCGCTCTACAAGCAAGTGGAAGCAACCGGTGCAACTCCCTTCGCCGAGCGAGCACTGGACCGAGGCCTGCACGGGGTGCTCATCATCTTGGCTCGACACCTGACCGGCGGAGCCGCAGGTGACAAGTCAGTCGCGATCCCCGTCCAGGCGGATTTCCTGCGGCAGGTCGTCGAGATCATCTCCGCCCGGGCGGCGGACGTCAGCCCGGAAGCTGTCGAGCAAGTGCAAGAGGCGCTGGAAGAACTCGTGCTCACTTGGAGTCGCGCAGTCGATAACAACGACGTTGTGGTGTACGCGAATTGGAAGGGCCTTTCCAACGTCAGATCGCTGATGGTGCCCGCTGGCATCCTTTCGGCGAGCAGCGGTGGCGACGGTGGTCTCGCCGCGGAGTTCCCGCCGACCGAGGTGGCCTGGGCCACGCTCACAAGCCTCAGAAATGTGGACCAGGAAAGTACCTTGAAGATCATCAGCCCTACGAGGAAAGCAGCGACGCAGCATGGCGACGAATGAGCGGCCCAGAGCTCGGCAGAGCCAACTGGTAAGCACCTACGGGATCGGATCACTGTTTCCAGCCGGAGATCAGAGCTTCATGATCTGCGGACTTGACGACTGGTACACAAGCGACAGCCTGCGGGTCGAGGAGCCACGACTCGCGCGGTCGCTGAGAGTCAACGGCTTCTATGCACCCTCCGCGGGACGGAAGACCGGTGACATCCCCGCCGTCCGCTTTCCGGCTTACCACTATTGCCCGCAGTGTCGGAAACTTGCTCCGTTCTGGAAGTTCGACTCGAAGCGCATGGTTTGTGCCGACTGCGAGCGAGACATCACACCCTCGCGCTTCGTCGCATGCTGCGAGGACGGGCACATCGAGGATTTTCCCTTCTTCCAGTGGGTGCACCGTGGGGAGAACCTTTCGGGTGGAACGCACACGTTGTCGCTAAAGTCGCTCGGCGCCTCGTCCTCACTCTCCGACATCGTTATCGCCTGTTCATGCGGAGCGAAGCCCCATTCCCTCGAAGGCTCCTTCGGGCGGAACGCGCTTCGGACCATCAAATCGTGCGGCGGCAAGCGTCCATGGCTGCCCGACTCACCGGATGAGGCGTGCGAGAAGCCGCTACGGGCTCTCCAACGCGGCTCGTCGAATGTGTGGTTCGCCGAGGTGAGGTCGACGATCTCAATCCCGCCCTGGTCGAGCCCGAACTCGCAGTTTGTGACAGAGAACTGGACTGTTCTGCAGCACTTTCCCGAAGACGGCCTGGAACGAGCGCTCCCTGCGATGATCGCGGGTAGGCCCGGGCTGGACGTCACGGGCATCCTCGACACGGTGCGCCGGCGCAAGGGGCTGCAATCTAATTCCGAACCGACCGAAGCTGAGCTGCGCGCGGAAGAGTACTTTGCCCTGATCGGAGGCAACGACGGTGGGCGCCTTGACACATTCCGCTGCGTGGAAGTCGATGTCGACGACAGGCTTCATCGTGTGATCAAACAGGTGTCGAAGGTTTCGCGCCTCCGGGAGGTCCGAGCTCTGTTTGGATTCACCCGTGTGACATCGAGCCCGACGGCGTCGGTCTCACCGCGCACCGCCAAGCTCAGCGAGCAGACCCCGTCTTGGCTGCCCGCCACCGAAGTCCTCGGCGAGGGTATTTTCATCCGACTCGAGGAGGACTTCGTCGCACGGTGGGAGGCAACGGAGCTCGCTAGGGCACGGATTGCAAAGCTGGTGGAATCACAACGCTTGCGGGCTAGAGAGTCCGATCTCCCCCAACCAGAAGCGCCAACAGCGCGATTCGTGGCCATTCACTCTTTTGCACACGCCCTACTTCAGGAACTGAGCCTTGATGCAGGGTACCCGGTCGGGTCCCTTCGTGAGCGTGTGTTCGCAGCTTCTGGTCACGCCGGAGTGCTCATCTACACCGCGTCATCGGACGCCGCAGGCAGTCTCGGTGGCTTGGCGGCGCTATCGAGATCTGATGTGCTGGCGGACGCAATCATCCGGTCGTTGTCGCGTGCGAGCTGGTGCTCGAACGACCCAGTATGTGGCGAGTCTGGCCCCTCCGGTAGCGACGGGCTAAATCTCGCCGCTTGCCACGCGTGCCTCCTACTTCCCGAGACCAGTTGCGAACACCGCAATCAGTTCCTCGACAGGGTCACGATCATCGGCTCATGGGGTGACCCGGAATCCGGGCTACTGACTGAGCTTCTCGACTCGGTTGAGATCTAGGCAGGCGCACCCAGCCAGCAGCGCTCTAGCCCATTTCCTTCGGACGCTCGCCTGGCGGTGGCGCTCCACTCCATTGAGTTCAATGGCGACCGCGCCATCCATTGAACTGAGGTAGCCGATGCCGAACGTCTTGTGGGCTGATGTCAAGGGATTGAAGCCGCCGAAACTCGACAAGATGGTCGAGATGCGCGAGGCAGCATTCATCAAGAAGCTTCGCGTAGACGACACATCCGACGGGTTGCGGATCAAGCCGCTGCACGGTGCGGCCGATTCGCGCGCGCGCACGGGTCGGGTAACCGAGGGGTGGCGGGCAGTGCTCTTCCGTCTGGACGGCAGCGACGGTGTACGGACCTACGTTTACGCGGGCACCTGGCCACACGACGAGGGCATCCGTATTGCGAAGTCACGTTTGCTCCAGGGGAACCCGATCAACGGGATCGGTGAGTTCGTCGACACCTCGGTTGCGAAATCCACCTCGGCGCCCGGATATGCGGCGGGCACGAACCCTGCGACGATGTCGTTCTTGACTACGAGCTTCAACTACAGCAGGTCCGACCTCATCGAAGTGATTGGGTTCGATGCATCCGCAGCGGACGCGCTGCTGGGCGCGATGGACGAGGATGAGCTCCTAGCTATCGCTGCCGCGTTCCCGAACGCATGGCAACAACATGCCGCGCTATCCCTCGGCGTGGGCCAGGAACTCGGCAAGATTCAACTCGAACTCGGATTCGCCGCTGCTCCCGAACCTGACCAAAGCGCGACTGAAGACGACCGGATCCTCCGGGCACTAGGTCATCCCGCGGCAAAGATGCAGTTCGCTTACGTCGAGAGTGACGAAGCGCTGGAGCGCATCATCGAAGGCGGTGACTTCGGAGCCTGGCGAGTCTTCTTGCACCCGGAACAGCAGCGCTACGCCACGCGGGACTTTGCAGGACCATTCCGTCTCACGGGCGGCGCCGGCACTGGAAAGACGGTCGTTCTTCTGCACCGTGCCCGGATGCTCGCGTCGAGGGATGGCGAGGCATCCATCGTTCTCACCACCTACACCCGGGCGCTGGCCGAGAACCTAGATCGCGATCTCGAACGTCTCGATCCCACGATCCGAAAGTCGCCCGAGATCGGCGCTCCAGGAGTTTACGTCCGCGGCATCGACCAAATCGCTAACGCGGTCCGGGTGAAGGCGGGCGCGGCCTCGTTCGGGCAGGCGGCGGCAACCGTGCTCGGTTCAGCGTTAGGGCGCGTTTCCAACTTGGTTGGCAACCATGAAGGATGGCGACAGGCGATCGATGAAGTCTCGCCTGATCTCCCCGAGGACCTCTTGCTTGAATCCTTCTTTGTGGGTGAGTACCTGCAGATCGTACTTCCAATGCGCGTTGCCAGCGTGGCGCAGTATTCCGCGATCCGTCGTGCCGGACGAGGCATAGCGCTCGATCGAAAGAAGCGCGCGGAAGTCTGGAAGGTCATCGAGAAGTATCGGGCCAATGCGCGGGCCGCCGAACGCATCTCGTTCGCGGAAGTCGCCGCGATCGCAGCTGCCTGGCTCGAGCAACACGGTGCCGAGTCGCGTCTCGTCGCCGATCATGTGCTTGTCGATGAAGGTCAAGACCTCACGCCGTCGCACTGGCAGCTCCTGCGCGCCCTCGCGAGGTCTGGCGAGAACGATTTGTTCATCGCGGAAGACACCCATCAGCGCATCTACGGTCAACATGTCGTGCTCCGGAACTATGGCATCAGGATCATCGGTCGTTCGCGCAGGCTCACGCTCAACTACCGCACCACTGAGGAGACATTGCGGTACTCGATGGCGCTGTTGTCGGGTGGTGAGTTCTTGGATTCTGAGGAGCAAACGGAGGGCGTTTCGGGATATCGGAGCATTCGGCGCGGCCCGCAGCCAATCTCTATCGCCGGGAAAGACCAGGCGGATCAGATCGACCGAGTGTCAGCGCTAGTCTCTGGCTGGCTCGACGACGGGGTTGATGCCTCGAGCATCGCCTTGCTCGCGCGAACCAACCAGCGCGCACGCTCACTCCGCGACGGGCTCCACGCGCGTGGGCTTTCCAGCGACTACATCACGGCTGCGAAGGTCGAAGGAAATCGACCCGTGGTTATGACCATGCACACGGCCAAGGGGATGGAGTTCCTCCGCGTTGTCCTGTTCGACATTTCGGACGGCGTCATGCCCCAGGCAAACCTGTTGACGAACGTGTCCGTCGAGGAGCAAGCCGACATCCTGCTGCGCGAGCGCTCATTGCTCTACGTCGCAGCTAGCAGGGCTCGTGACGTGCTCGCGGTCACTTGGGCAGGGACGCCTTCGCCCCTACTTGGATGATCCCTCTTACTGGACAGCAACGCCGGCGAGCGAGAGTGAAACGAGACCCAGAGAGTAGACAAGCGTGAATAACCAGAGCGATGCACGCAGGCACCCATGGTGAGCGACACCCTTTAGAAGCACTCCCCTACACGTACCTGCACACCACAAAAATACCTGGATAATGACGAAAACTGACCCTATTCTTGCGCCATGCGAGGAGGCCTCGAGCGTTGGAAGCGGGGTGTCGATTCCCGGGGGGTTCGACAGGCGATCGGCTACGCGCTCGACGGCATCTGCGATGCTCACCGGCAGCACTCCCCCGGCGTTGACGCGCTCGAAGCGTATGGTGCGGCATCCAATTCGACCGTCTCGCGATTCATTGTCGCGAGCGGCCGGATCGGCAAAGACGAGCTCACCGCCGGCGGCCTCCGTGTCTGGCTCACCGGACACGACCCGGTCACCGGGGAAGAGCGCGGCCATCAGCGGCTGAGCCCCGACGCCGACCTGCTGCTCGATGGGACGCTCAACCACCCGAAGTCGTACAGTATCGCCGCGCTGCTGCATCCCGAACTCGCGACCGAGTTCGAGGCTCTCCAGGATCGGCTGCGTGAGCGCATCCTGCTCACGTGGCAGACGGAGCTCAACGCACGGCGCGGGCACGGAGGGCTCATCCGCGAGGAGATCGCCCGCATCGAGGTCGTCGAGCTGCAGCATCGTCGCTCGCGCGCGCTCGACCCGCACATCCACCGTCATCTCTGGCTGAACATCAAGGTGCTCGGAGCGGACGGCAAGTGGTCAAACCTCGACTCTCGGGTCGCGATGAAACTCCACACCGTCGTCAATGCCGAGGGTGAGCTCACCGCCCGCACCGATCCCGCCTGGATCGCCGTGCTCGCCCAGCACGGGTACACGCTCGCCGAGAATGGCGAGATCGCCGAACTCGCCGGCTGCGTCCGACCCGTCTCGCGTCGGTCGGCGCAGATCGAAACCAACCGCGCGCGCCTGATCGCGGAGTGGTCAGCGGCGCACGGAGGATCTGCTCCCAGCGTGGAGGTGCTACAGCAGATCGATCGACGCGCGTGGGCGGTGTCGCGTCCGAACAAGCCGGCCGAAGTCGATGAGGCGTCGTGGGAGGCGCGCGTCCGCGAGGAGATTGCTGCGATCGAACCGAGTCTGATCACCCCGCGCGCGCCCATTCCAGTCACTGCAACAGACCCGCAAGCCCTCGACCTGGATCTGCTCGCTGCACAGGCGATCGTCGACGCGGACGAACGGTCCACATCATGCGGCGGGCGGTTCAGCATTTTCGACATCCGCGCGGGAGCAATACGCGCGCTCTCGCGCACGGGCGTTGTTGCGGAGCGCGACCGGCTCGACGACGTGATCGCTGAGATCTCCCAGCGTGCGACGGGTTCCGTCTACCGGCTCGTTGCTGATGATCCGCCGGCGCACGTCAAAGCGTTCATGGCGACCGAGACCGTGCGCGCCAAGGTGCGTCTCGCCGGCCGCCTGGACGTGGTCGCCCGACCCGGGCGCTCCCTGCTGCCAGGCGAGTTGCACCGGCTCGCACGGAACGAAGAGCTCTCGTCGCTGGATGCGTCGCAGAGCGTTGCCGCGTGCGCCATCGCCGGCACGGACGGACTCGTGACGGTGACCGGCCCCGCCGGCACGGGGAAGACGACGATGCTGCGCGCTGCGTTCGCGGCGCTCATGTCGCAACGGCGGCGGATGCTCGTCGTTGCTGCCACACGGAAGGCGGCGTCGGTGGCGTCTCGCGAGGTCGGGGCCGCGGCATCCAGTCTTCATGCGTTGCTTTCGGACCATGGCTACCGATGGGGCAACGACGAGGCCGGAGCGAAGGTGTGGACCAGGCTTGGAGTGGGAGAAGTCGATCCCAGCACGGGCGCCGTGTACGGCGGACCAACCGAGTACGTGTTGCGTTCTCGCGATCGGATCGTCGTCGACGAAGCCGGCATGGTCGACCTGCAGACGGCGAACGTCCTCGTCGGCCTCGCGATCGAGCAGGGTGTCGGGCTGGCGTTCGTGGGTGACACGCATCAGGCGTTGCCGGTCGGGCATGCAGGTGCGATCGGTTCTGCGATCCGGCACGCGAACGCTGCGGTCGAGCTCGACACGGTGCACCGGTTCCGCGATCCCGACTACGCGGCGCTCACACTGCGACTCCGGGATGCGGGTGATCGCGAGCATGCGCTGGTGGTAGCGGGCGAGCTTGCCGAACACGGCCACGTCGACCGGGTCGATCATCACGACGCGGCGCGCGAGCGGATGATCGACGCGTACTTCGACTGGCACGCGCGCGGCAGGCGCGTGACGTTGGTATCTGGCACGAATGCTGAGGCGGATGCGATCAACGACGCTATCCAGCAACGGCGAGTCGATCAGGGCGAGCTCGACGTCCGCGTAGTCGCATCGGGAATCGGGCAGCAGCGCATCCTCGTCGGCGACACCGTCCAGACCCGTCGCAACGACCGGCGCACGGGAGTCGAGAATCGCGCCCAGTGGATCGTGCGCGGCATCCGCGACGAGTACCTGTCTCTTGTCTCCGTGAGCGACAGCGGCGAGGTGGCGCGCGTGTCCACCGAGTACGCGCAGGAGCACCTGCAGCTCGCCTACGCGTCCACCGTGCACGGTGTGCAGGGCGACACCGCCGACGCGTCGGTGGTCGGGCCCGACGTGGATGCCGCAGGGCTCTACGTAGGCCTCACGCGCGGGCGGGTGCACAATGTCGCGATCGTGGTCGCGCGGACGGATGCCGCGGCCCGCGAGCGCCTCGCCGAGTCGATGCAGCGCGGCACGCCGGAGTTGACCATGCAGGATGCGGTACGCGCGGCCCAGACCGAGGTGCGGCATGCGGCGAGGCAGCGAGAAGCGGCGATGGCTACGGGGCCGGTGGTCGGGGGACTGAGTGTGGGGCGCGGGCTCGGGATGTAGAGGTGCTCGATTAACGGACCAATCATCGGGCAAGCTTCCGGGCCGGCAATTCGGACTAGATCCGATGCGCTAGACGCACCCTTGCGTCATCTCCTCGCCTGTCTTCATGAGGACCGCTCTAATGAGGGATCGAAGACCCTGAGCCGTAACCCGTAAAGTCGACGCCTACGGTGCAGCTGACTCGGCAAGCAGAGCGCGAGCTCGGTTGAGGATGAAGGTGCGCTTCATCATCTCCGCGGGCGCTGGCGGAAACGAGCTCATGATGCTGCCGTCGGACTTGCCTGCGCGGATGGCCAATAGGATGCCTCCGATGACTAGAGACTGGTCGTATAACCCGCTCCGCGAGTCCACAAACTCGGCCAGAAGCTGTTCTTCATCCCGAAGAGGGTTCCCTCGCAGAGGAGTTCTTAGCGCCCAGTCTGCCCGTCGGAACCGCTTACCGCGCCACATCCACTTTCTCGATCGTTTGGTTTTCCCGGTGCCCGAGGTGACCTGGGCACGTGCACGGATATCGCCACGCATGCTCTCCGCCTTTTGGAACGTCAGGTCGGCCTGGGCCGTCGCTACCATGCCTTCCAGCGGCATCAAGAACACTCGTGAATCGTGAGCCTCGATCCGAACTCGCTCGACCGTGCCCCCGAAGTCCGCTAGTAGGACTCCCCCCACGAAGACTGGGTCAACTCCGTGCATCGAAAATGTGAGTCCCGGGTTTAGCACAGTCGCTGGAGTCCGCCCTCGATTGATCACCGTCACCACAACCAGGTCGAGCGCAGGGTTCGTAATTCTTCGGTCAAACTGCCGATTCATTGCGGATGGATCCAAGTAGTCGACCGGAGCCCCTCGGACGAGCTGAATCCCATCGGAATAGCCGAGCTCCAGCTTGACGAGGAGCACACTACCGCCGTATATCCACGTCCTAACTCCCCAAATGAGGGCGAGGGCCGCAATGATCACCGGCCAGAAGTCCAGAAATGAAGTCTCCGAACCCGCCTGGTTACCAGGTGGCCGGCCAAGTATGTAGACGATCTCGGTAGTGAGACCAAGGCTTAGGTACATCGGTCCTCCAGAGGCGTGATCGGTAGCGGTTGGTCGCTGAGCCTAGCGATGCTTCGGGCGCTCGGAGCGAACGCCCGGCGACCGGCTTGCGGACGCTCACGAAGTGTGGACAGCGAGCCCGGGCCTAGCCGACGCAATCCTCAGGTGCGCGATCCGACGCATCAAGCTGAGAGAAGGGCACAGCGGCGCCGTGTTGGTCGACTTGGAACTCGTTTCGAAGTATCTCGAGGCTCGCGGCTTGCACCCACTCCACCTCCGCAAGCGATCCGGAGATCGCCTGAACTCGGCTTCGAAGGCGCGATCCTTGAGCGACGAGTTCTCGAAGAGTGGCCTCATTGATGGTGGCGTCGAGATCCGGCAGTTCGCCATGACCGTGGCTGATCCACCCCCCATCTCCATTCCGGAACCAGGTGGATTCGACCGCGAACCGTGCCTCGCCTTCGAATGTCTCAGCTGCTGCGAGAACCTCCATTATCAGTTCCCGCACGTCTTCAGCGGCACCCAACCCGCGGACATACTCATAGAGATCGTCGAAAGTGATGTCGTCTTCGAGGGTCTGATCATGTGGAGCGTGGGTTCGGACGTCGTACGCAAGATGCAGACGTTCCTGTCCCAATCTGCCCAAGATGTAGTAGAACTCGCGAGCATCGTCGTCAGTCACATGCCCGATCATCTCAGGTACCGCGTCGGCGCGGATCAGATCGCGAGATGCGCAACTCCGGTCCGACGGGCGGCCGGCAATCGCGCGACCACTGGTGCACCCAGGCGTGCGAGTCCACCGGTGTTCTATGAGCTCACGTAGGTGCGAGCACGACCTGCGAAGATGGCGTCTCAAGTCGATCGAAGGAGGCGGACGCGCCGTGACTAGAACCGAGCCGCTAGTGGTCGCCTGTGATGAATCCGGCAACGACGGTGAGAACTTACTCTCAGGGGGATCTGCGGTCTTCGCGCACGCCAGCGTGATTTTGTCGCCAGACGAAGCAGCCGCGCTGATGGATGAAACCCGTGCGCGTACGCGCAGCCAGACCACGGAGTTGAAGTCAAAGACGATCCTTCAGCCGCAGCACCAGGTCACGGCGGAATGGCTACTCTCCCATCCTTCGGTCGAGGGGAACGCCTCGGTGCACCTCACCCACAAGAAGTACTTCGTCGTTTCGAAGCTCTACGACTCGACGGCGGAAGAAGCCGCACATGCACTCGGGTACGACATCTATGAGACTGGTGTCGCTCTTGCGGGAGCGAATCTGCTCTTCTTCCTTGGTCCTCGGAGCTACGGGGCGGCGTGGGACACGCTCCTGATGACCTTCCAGCATTTCATGCGAGCAAAGGACGCAAACGAGGCGCAGGAGCTGTTGGCGCGCTTGATCCAGGAAATGGTGCGACTGTTGTCCGATGAGGATGCCGTTGTGCGAGATGTGCTGGGCACGGTCTTCGCCGGATTCAGCCATCTTGGGTCGCTGTCGAGGCTCCAACTCGGCGACGGCCTCGAGGAGCGACTTCGCACGATGGATCCGCTCATCTCCGCAGTCGGGGCGGCTGTGCACTTCTGGTCATCAGTCTCAGGCAAGCCTGTGGAACTGGTTCACGATGCCGCTAAGGAATTGACCCCGGTAAAGATTGAGTGGGCGAAGCAGTCACTCGCCCGCCCGGAGGACATCGCCCCTTCTCGACAAGGCTTGGCCAGCGAGCTAACTGGTGTTCGACTGGTCGACTCCATAACCGATCCGCGCGTTCAAGTCGCTGATCTGCTCGCTGGAATCGGTCGCACCGTCGGAGAATCGATCGCCAATGAGCAAGAGCATCCGTTGGGCCCCAGCCTTCGTCGGATGCTAAGCGGAGCCAGTCTGTGGCCGATACCGGAGAACATGAACGTCGAGAACGCTCGTCTGGCGATGCTCTCCCAGTTCTCGCGCGCTCGATGATCTCGCATCCACGGGGGCTCGTGCCATGACTCAACGCCTACGATTCTGAGCCGCTCATGAACTAATTCGTGCTTCTGGGGCCGAGTCGGCGATCGCGTCTGATACTGTGACGGCGAACAGATGACCCTGCTCGTGCCGTACCGAGGTCAGAGCGGGTTCCAATGCAGCGACTGAAGCTGTTGCGGTGCCCGAGATCGAAGTTCCGGTTCGAATGGAGGAAGTTTCGTGCTTAACGGGAGTGGTGTCCCCACTTCGAATGTTGAATGCGCGTCTTCTGACGATCGACCAGCACGGGCCCGAATGACCCGAGGAGGTCAGATCGTGGCACGCAACACAACCAGCAAAAGCGCCAAGACCGGCGCGGGGGTCCTGCGCCCGCTCGCGGATCCCGAGTCCGCACCGCCTGTCTCTCGCATCAAGGACCGCAAGTTGCTCCCGGTCCCGTTCCGTCCGGAGGCCGGCCGTCCTGACGAACGCGACGGCGCACCACTCAGCCGGCTCGGCGGCCGATTCCGCGACGTGTTCGCCGAAGAGCACGGCATCGCGGTGGACGACGTCGACCTCGGGATCGTGCGGCAGGTCGAGGCGCTCAACGCCGACACCGAACGGAACATGAAGGCGCTCGGCGAGATCCAGACCAAGCGCACTGAGAGCGGGACTCTTCGTTTCGTCCGCCTCACCGTCAACACCCCGCTGATCTTCCCCTGGATGCTGAATGGCCGCGCCCTCCGTCGCATGGGGTCCGAACTGCGAGGCAGCGAGGTCCACCTGGTTACCACCGCGGAGGACCACCCGCTGCTGTCACTGCCCACGATGGATGTCGATGGGCCGGAGAGCGTCATCGAGATCGTCTCAGCGCAGCGCCGTCTGCTCGGCCTCGCCAACTACACAGCAGCCGACGGCCCGAAGAAGGGACGCATCGACAGCATCATCCAGTTCGGCGTGCTGGATCCCCCAGACGTGGTCCTGACCCAGCTCAACTCGGCGACGGGAAGCGCTTGGGTCGCTCAAGCAGCCGAAGGTGCGCAGCGCCTGTTCTCCGCACTTGCGGCGATGGACGTGCTCGCCAATCGAAACGTTGCCAGCGTCGCTACCGAGCGCTGGCTGCGCAGTGCCCAGCCGCGGCTGCGTGATCTGACTGCCGAGGATCTCTCTACCTTGTCGGAGAGCCTGAAGTTCTCCTCAACCGCCGCCGCGGGGTACTTCCCTGGCGCGACCAACATCGAAGGATGGGTCGAGACTGTCGCCGCCACATCGCCGGCTGCGGTCGCGTTCCAGCTGATCCGGACGATGGAGGTCAACCTGATCGTCGCGGTCAACCCGGACCCGGTAATCGCCGAGCGTCGCGGGCTTGCGCACCCGGTGTCGGATACGGTGCAGGAGCTCATCCGCAGCTACCACATGCCCGGCAAGGCAAAGGAGCGGTGGAACGACGCTGACGTCCTCGGCCTGATCGCGATCGGTGCTGTGGATGATCTGGTGGCGGACTCGCGCGTCAGCCAGACGGAACGGTCGATGTGGCTCGGCGAGTCGCTCGCCGAGTGGAGCGGCCCGCCACGGACGGACGATGGCGGTCCTGGGAACCTGCTCGTCTCGACGACGAAGCTGCTGGCAGCGCTTACCGTGCAGGCGGCGGTGCCTCCGGGTGACGGGGCTTCGCCGGTGGACTCACTTGAGGTCGTCAACCAGCGGCTGCGCCTGAACAGCACGCGTGTGCACTCGGACGATCGGGCGAAGGTGGCTGCCGCTCAGGCGATCGCAGCCCTCGGTCTCAACGGCTCCGGCTGGGAGGGAACGATCCAGGCCGCCATCTTCGGAACTTTCCGACACGCCTGGTTCTGGAAGACGAGTGAGCACCGGAACGATGCCATCTGGCCGTCTCTTCTGACGTTGCCTCTCGCCGAACTCACTGCCCGCGCCCAGGAAGAGCGGAGCAGCCGCAGTGCGGACGACGATCCTGACAACGCCGGGCCCGCGCAGCGCGCCATCGCCGCGCTCGGGGGCCTTGCGCTGATGGCAAACCCGGGTCTCATCGCGCAGCGCACGGCGCTGTCGCGCACGGGCCTCGGTGCCGGTGGTAAGTCGAACGACATTTCGGCGAGCGACCCGAGCATCCTGCTCCGCACGATGGCGCAGCACGAGGTTGGCATCACTGAGCTGTCCGATGCGATCGCCGCGCTCACAGCGTCGGCGACGTACACCATCCCGCTTGATCGAGATGACGATCAGGAACTCACGGACGTGTATCTCCGCCAGCGGTGGCTGGGCGCCCGCGCGACGTCAGACAATCCGCAGACCGAGTTCGCGCGACTGGTTCAGGAGCTCGTCGACTCGCTCAAGCGGGCTCGCGATGGGGAGTACGGATCGGAGCGTCTCAAAGAGATCCTCCCGGGCGAGCTGCTGGGCCTTACTCCGCCCAACGATGAGCTTCCGCTCGAGACGGACTATGCGCCTGACCTCTGGGGTGAGCCGGTGTACGAGGAGATCGGCATCAACGAGATCCTCGTCGATGAGGTCATCCCGGTCCTGCAGTCGCTGGTCGATTTCTTCCAGGTAGGCAAGGCCTACGCCCGCGCCGCGAGTCGCGTGTCCCGCTGATCTCCATGGGAAACGACGCACCCGAAGAAGGAGCGTCCGGCGACGTATTTCGCCGGGGCGGCGATCTCGTCATCGTCGCCCCGACCGGGATGCCGCGGTCAGCCTGGCTCTCCCTCGCCCAGGAGTTCCTGCTCCAGACGGGCGCAAGCGACGACGGCGAGCGGACTCTCGTCGTGCCGGTGGACAAGGCTGGTGATGTAGCGGACATCCTCAGTCGTCCGTGGCCCGCAGGACGATGGGAATGGAGTTGGACCCAGGATGCTCGCGCGGCCTCGGGTTCGGCGTCGGCGGTGCAGCGTGCCGTCGATCGGGTACTCGCTGTGCCCGCGGCGCGGGCCGGCGCAGGCCTTGACCACGCGCTCCTCGACGCCGGATTCGCCCGGCAGCTGCTGCCGTCCCAGCGCGATGCGGTCGCCCAGCTCGTTTCGAGTGGCGGTGGTGGAAACTTCTCCGTGCCCGGGAGTGGGAAGACCACCATGACCTATGCGGTGTATGCGCTGATGCGAGCCGCTGGTCTCGTGGATCGCATGCTCGTGATCGCGCCTCAGAGCGCCTACGAGGCTTGGGAGGAGGAGGCGAGGGACTGCTTCGCAACGGGCGACATCCCTGTCGTGGAGCTCGCCCCCAACTCGCCGTCACGGCGAAGCGAGGTGCTGGTCTACAACTACGAGCGCGCAGCGCAACCCGGCATTCGCGCGGCGATTGACGCATGGTCGCACGGGCATCGCTTTGCGGTCGTGTTCGACGAAGCGCATCGCGCGAAGCGCGGCAAAGAGGGCCTTCACGGCTTCGGGGCCGCGGACTTGGCGGGGCTGGCCGCCGCGCGACTCGTGCTCACCGGAACGCCCATGCCGAACGGACCCGAGGACCTTGTCGCGATTCTCGACCTTGCGTGGCCTGGTCAGGGCGCTCGACTCGCAAGCACGCACACTCCGCATGCCGACAGGTCATGGGTACGCATCACCAAGGAGGGGTTGGGCCTCGATGAAGCTGTCGTCGAGATCGAGCCGGTGCGGCTCGACGATGCGCACATGCGCGTCTACAACGCGTTGGCCAGCGGCCTCAAAGACAACCCGGAACTGCGGGCAGACCATCCCGAGTATGTTCAGCAGGCCGTGACTCGACTTATCGTATGCGCGTCGAATCCAGCCCTTCTGGAGCCGGCAGCGGACGGGGAGCTGGCATGGCCGAATGACATCGATGCGGGGCGCCCCCTTTCTGAGCTGATCGCCGAGGTTCGGGCGGTAGCGAGACCCGCGAAGCTGCTGGCTGCTGCCCGGTATGCCGCCGAGTACTCTGCCCGCGGCGAGAAGTTGCTGATATGGACCAACTTCCTCGGAAACATCGACGAGCTCCAGCGTCTGCTGGAGCCTTACTCACCCGCGGTAATTACGGGAGCAACTCCACGTCACGACCCCGGCGCGCCCACCGATCGCGAGCGGGAGTTGCGGCGGTTCCGCCACGATTCTGATTGCACGGTCCTGCTAGCTACCCCTCAGACGCTCGGTGAGGGAGTCAGCCTGCACCGTGCCTGCCAAACCCAGCTACATGTCGATCGCACCTTCAACGCCGGGCTCTTCCTCCAGGCGCTCGACCGGACGCACCGTGTTGGAATGCCGCCAGGAACGACGGCGCGGGCGATCGTCTTGCAGGGGATAGAGACGATCGACGAGCGCATCGACGCCGCGTTGCGTCGGAAACTCCGAGCAATGGACGATGTGCTCAACGACCCCACCCTCGCACGCCTGACGCGGGTGGAGATCGGTCCCGCGGCCGCCGGGTTCAGCCGCCAGGAGCTTGCCAACCTGCTTGGGCATCTGACCTGACTGTTCCTCCACAGAGGCCCTGCGAGCGGCGTTTTCCTCAGCAGTTGATTCCCGCTCGAGATTTCTAGTGGGCGAAGCTAAACTCGAGCGACATGACAGCCTCGCTCGATACCCCAGCCCCGACCTTCCCCCTTAGGGAGAAGGTCCGCCCGGCGTTCGAGTCGGGCGATCCGGCGCTGCGGATCGTCGACCTCTTCTCAGGGTGTGGAGGGCTCACATTGGGAGCCGCGCAAGCGGCCTCCGCGGCTGGGCTCGCGCTCGACGTTCGCCTCGCGCTCGACTTCGAGCAGTCCGCCGTCGACGTGTACAAGGCCAACTTTCCCCAAGCGAACGCGGTGGTCGCGTCCGTCGAGGATTACTTCGATGGCGAGCTAGACGACGAGCTCACCGAGGCGGAGCTGAAGACGCGGAAGTCAGTCGGGACGACGCACCTGCTTTTCGGCGGCCCGCCGTGCCAAGGTCATAGCGACCTCAACAACCGGACGCGTCGCGATGATCCGAAGAACAAGCTCTACCTCAAAGTGGCTCGAGCAGCCCGGGTGCTTGACCCCTCGATCATCCTCATCGAGAACGTGCCCACGGTCCGTCTCGACACCGCCGGCGTCGTGCAGACCACCTTCGACCTCCTCAAGAAGCTCGACTACAAGGTCGCGACCGTCACAGTCGGGATCCACTCGCTCGGCGTTGCGCAGAAGCGTCGCCGCCACGTCCTCCTCGCGTCGAAAATCAAGGGTCTCGATCCGGAACTTGTGCTCAAGGACCTCTCATCCCGCACCGAGGACTCAACGTTCGATCTCGAATGGGCGATCGGTGACCTCGTGGGGCTTGTGAACCCCACCGGATATGACACGCCACCAAAGGCGAGCCCCGCGAACATAGAGCGGATGGAGTACATGCAGGAGTCGGGAGACAAGGACCTTCCGAACGACCTGCGCCCGAAGTGTCACCAGGACGGCAACCACTCATACAAGTCGATGTACGGCCGGCTGAGCTGGAACGATCCTGCGCAGACGATCACGAGCGGCTTCGGCAGCATTGGGCAGGGCCGATACATGCACCCAAGCGCACTTCGCGCACTCACCGCCCACGAGGCCGCACGGATTCAGGGCTTCCCCGACTACTTCTCCTTCAGCTCCGCCGCGAAGCGTGCTGATCTCGCGACGATGATCGGCAACGCGGTCCCGCCTGCGTTGATGCGCGAAGTTGGCGCAGCCGCAATCGACTCATTGGCACTCAAGCCCGAACCCATCGGCCAATTGACGTTCGAACCGTCAAGAACCGGAGGCGAGCTGGCACTCGCTGGCTGACGGATTCACGGAGTCCATTGGCCTGGGTGTCCCGCCGGCTCGCCTCACGGTCGGCAAGCCGCACGCCGCACTGAGGCTGTGACGCGCAACAATGCTCGCATGTACCCGCGACGTGACATCCAGGTCGACTCGTCTCTGCCACCCGTCGGAGACCTCTGGGTTCCGAAGCCCAGCGAAATGAGCGACGAGGGATATGCCGGGCTGTACTTTCGAGATGTCCTGGTGATTGCGAACACGCGTGTCGACGATGCGCTCGGCGTGATGCTCTGGGAGCGAGCCGCGGCAGCTTGGGTTGTCGATCACTCGTCCAGCGAGGACGAGTTCGAAGCTCTCGCGGTAGCGATCGAGGGCATCGAGGCTGATGCCGATTTTGAAGATCTCGGCGCGCTTGCCGACCTTCCCGCAGCCCTCACCGAAGACGGGTACACGCTCGGGGGACTTGAGTTGGGTGTCTCCGGCCTGAGCTACGTCCTCTCGGCGCTCGGGTTCTACCCCGTAGCCAGCTGTCGATCCCATGTGGCTCGCTCTTGGTCGGCCGAGCCGGTGGTGCTTTTCGCCTCCGACGAGAAACGGTTGCAGCTACTCCAGCCCCTTGTCGCCGCGAGTGGTTGCGGGCTCGGCCTCGATTCCACCCGAGGACACATCCTGGTCGTCGTTTACGCCCCGTCAATCGCCGAGATGCTCTCACTCACAGCGTCGCTCTTCGAGACGCGTGCGAGTTTCCGATCGCTACCGAAGACGGCCCGCAAGCAGTCACAACCGGATGCGGCCCGTGCCGCTGAAACAGACGAAGCTCAGCCCACCCTGTTCTGACGCCTGAGTGTGCGCCGCGGCAGTCCGGAAGTCAGTCGCGCAGCCGACCGACACGGTGGGCGCGCCACCGACCGCGAAGGCCCCGTCTGCGGGCAGTCCCCGTATGGGGATCCCCGAGTACGAGTTTGCGCCGATCAATTCGGCACTTGAGATTTGTGGGCGTGGCTGATGAAGAGGCCCTACCCACGTGAGTGACGAGAAACGCTTCCTGCGGCCACTAATCTGGCGACGTGAGTGACGAGACGGCGGGCGCGAGTTCCAGCAGAAGCTGGAAGGTATGGGAGTTGGTCATTTCTCTCGTCCTCGGCGCGGGGGTGATCGGATTCCTCGTAGCGGTGGCCGCGCCGTTCGCGGTTGAGTGGATCAAACAGGGGCTAAAGGACGACGCCGAGGGATTCGTGTCGGGCTTCTGGCGGATTCTCTTGGTCGTCGTGGTCGGCCTGGCGTGCCTGGCGGTTTTGGTCGTGCTCTTGCTGACGATCTTTCGCAAGTCCTGGCGCGCCAACACGTGGGGCCGTCTGCGAAAGTGGCGCCCTTTCACTACAACGGATCGGATCAAGAGCGAGCGATCTGAAGCCGTCGAGAGCTACCTCGCGAGCATCGAGCGCGACGCGCTCACGAAAGCGCAGGACCGGCCCAAGGGCGCCGCGACCGGCCAGTTGAGCGCGAAGGCGGCGCGTGGCCAGATCAACATCCCGCGTGGCACGTCGCCGATGAATCCGGGCGGCGGCTTCGCGAGAACATATGAGTCGTCGATCCCGCTGCCCCGGCCGCGCTGGGGAGTGTTCCGCAAGCCAGACGGGGACGGCAAGGGTCAGTTCGTTCTCATGAACTCCGTCGAGCGGAGCGTCGCCAAGGCAGTGCGACTCGATGAAGTTCTTGTTGGCACGTTCTACTTCGTTAGCGGTGCCCAATGGGACGACATGTCTGGACGCTCCATGGAAGAGTTCCAGGGCCGCCCGGACATGGACGCTCTGCACTACGGTCTTCAGTTTCGCGTGACGTGGTACAACGAGAACGACGAGCAGCTCGAACAGGTCGTTGAGCTACCGAAGGAGAGTCGTCTGTACTAGGCGCTGCCGTCTCAACGGATCACTCCTCGATCAGCGCCTCCTCGCTGTCCAAGCGGGAACCACTGAACAACGGAGCGAGGTCCCGGCCGAATCGAGCCAGCACCGCGAATGCCAACGGATGGCCTCCAAACCTCAGCCAACGAGGCAACCCCAGCGGTCTCGGGCTGAGAAGGCCGCGATAGGCCTTTGGCGGCCCTTTCCCGTCAGACGTCGACGCCGAACGCGCGTAGCAGCGGCACGCGCGGGATCATCCGACGCGGGCCGAGCTGGACCGTGGGAATGGCCCCGCTCTCGATCCCGAGCTTGATCGTTCGGTAGTCGACGCCGACGAGCTTCGCGGCATCCTTCATCGTCAGGGCAAGCGAATTCGGCGATGAGTTCATGACCTTCTCCTTCACTGGATGGTGGATGTCATCACTTGCTCACGCACTGTACACCCGTGAGTGGCCGATGTCATCACTTGCTCGCGATTCCCGAAACTGGGAAACTCGCAGCATGCCTGAACTCTCGATCGAACTGATCGACGACGAGATCATCGACGCCGGCGACGGCATTCACGTTCCACGCTCGTGGGTCGCCGTCGTAACTGGCCTTCCTGACATTCCGGGCGTCGTGCGGGCGCACGTCGTGTACGACCCGACGCTGCGGCGGGCCGTGGCTGAGTCGATTCGAGTGGATCGGAGCGGCCAGGGCGATGAGGTGACCACCACGCTGCTGCGCGACCTCCGAGTGCAGGCCATCATCAAGTGGGCCGCGGCTCGCGTCGTCCGTATCGATGGTGATCTCTCCGAGCCGGAGACCTACGGGCAGTACCTGGCGCGACTGCGGGCGGACGAGTCGCGCTCCGAGGAACAGAACCTGCGCGAGGCGGTCAGGCTCTACCGGCTCGCCTCGGTCATCAACGACGGTCCACTCAAGCTCGTCTCGGAAGAGCTCGGCGTCAGCGTCAGCACCGCGACGCGCATGATGAATCGGGCGCGGATTGCCGGCCTCGTCGACGAGGCCACCGGTCGCAAGGTGCTTGTCCAGGCTCGCGAGCGGCAGCTCCGCGAACAGTTCACCGGACCTTCGGTCAGGCCCAGTTCATCGGGGCCCTCGATCGGTCGCTGATACCATCGGGATCCGTTGAGCCACATTTGAACACTTTGCCATACAGGGCGCGGTTCCGTGAGCAGAGTGCCCAAGATTACGCACTTCAGCTAGCGACCAATGCCGACTTGGCCGCATTCGGTCTGAGATGAGCCTCAGATCCGCTCCAAGACTGGCAAGTCTTGCCCGCATTTTGGCCGCATTCTATTCGCCGCTGGCTGTTTTCGGACGTTGCACGATGCCGTTCGACTCCCGAGAACCCGCGTAATTCCGCGGAATCTGTCGTTTCACGTGGCTATGAAGAATGCTCAAAACGTGTTCGAGTCCCTCCAGGGGTCTGGCTGGCCCCTCACAAAAGGAGAGCGGGCCGGGAGCAGTACTGCCCCCGGCCCGCCGCGTCTACTCGCCTATTACTTGATCGCGACGAAAACCGTGTCGGCGAACATGCCCGGGCGCACAGCCAGAACGCCGTCCGCGGGCGTCGGAACCTGCAGTGCCTCGTTGCCGGTCGCCGAGGCGCCGTTGTAGAGAGTGCTCATCGAGTCCATTTCGTCGGGGCCCAAAAGCATCTTGTCCAGCGGGTCGACGGTCACACCGGCAGCAGTGACGTACTCGAGGCCGACCATCACGGGCATCCCACCCTCTGCGTCTTCGCCGGTGTAGGTCACGGTGTAGTTGATGAGGATGTACTCGGTGCCCGCGTCGGGTGCCTCGTTGAACTGGTTCTCCGCGAGAATCTGGTCAGCAGCGCCGGTCGTCACCGAGTTGATGACGACCGTCCAGTCCTCACCCTCCACGGTCGAGCCCAGCGGAGCGGGGTTCTCGCGAGTGCCCACTACGGGTGCGTCATCCTCGGCGGCCGCAGCATCTTCCTCGACGACAGCTGAGTCGTCGTTGCTGCTGATGCTGACCTCGGACTGGAACGCGTTGTTGAACGAGGTTGCGACGACGGCGAAGAACACGATGAAGCCGACAATCGTGCCGACGACCGAGACGATGATCGCGGTGAGCCCCTGCCACTTCGCCTTGTCCTTGAGGAACAGCGAGATGATTCCGAGGATGAAGCCGACCGGCAGCAGGATCCAGCCGACGATGAGCGCACCCGGAATGCAGGCGAAGATGAACCCGACCACGGAAACTGCGAGGGCAACGATGCCGAGCACGTTGCGCGCAGGCTTCGGCTTCGCGGGCCCGCCCGCGGGCGGCACGAACGCCGGCTGCTGAGGCTGGTATCCCTGAGGCTGGTAGGGCTGAGGCTGGTAGGCCTGCGGCTGCTGGGTCTGCGGAGGGTAGGACGTGGGCTGCTGCGCGTCGGTCATAGTTCTCTTTCGGTGTGGGACGGCTCTGGGGGCCGCATGACAAACCGAGCGACTGCGCGCGGACGCGAACATCCACGATTGACAGACCCCCCGGTCAGGCGCACGACGGGAAGGCGATGAGCTCACCGCCCAGACATCCCCCGCCATTGGTGCGCGCCAGTTCGAACCTATGGCTGCGCCTGCACTCGACACGGTCACTTGAGCGGAGGCTGACCGATTCCTGAGCAAGCGCTGTCCGACCGGTGCGCCTCCTGGCCGCTCCGCGTCCCGTAAGGAGAGCGCCAAGAGTCGTCGCGCGAAATCAGACAGGACTCGCCGTCACAAGCGCCGCTCTGATGGACTCACGTCGCGCAGAATCAGCCGAACGAATCCCGCTGATCCAGCAACGTCGTCGGTCTCTGGCCCCGGGCTCGCGCTGCGTCATACCGCGGGCGGGAGAGCCGCCGCAAGCCGCGCGTACACGGCCGCGACGTCGACGCCGCGGTCCTCACCCCGCGAGATCCGCTTGACGAGGAGTCGGGGCCAGAGCACCTCGACTCCGTCCACCGTGAACGAGCCACCGATCAACGGCCAGTCGGCGTCGAGGAAGCAGAGCACGCCGATGACCGGAATCGCCGAGTCATCCAGAGCCGAGAGGACACGCTCGACCTGCGACTGCACCCCGGTCACCAGCTTGGTCCGGTCGCGACCGCCCACCCGCAGTGATTCCACGCGCGGCCGGATGAGGCCACCCTCGACGTGGAGCGACGGGCGCTTGCCTTTGTACCGCTTAGCATCGATCACCCAGACCGCCGCCCGCGAGACAACAATGTGGTCGATGTTGGCGCGCGTGCCACGGATGCGACGGTCGTGCAGCACCCGCGTGTCGACGGGCAACTCCGTCAGCCGCTCGGCGAGCATCTCCTCGCCGATCGCGCCCCGCTCCCAGGCGCGCGTGCTCTGCGGATCGTCCGACAGCGCGAGGATGAGCCCGCCGATCTTCGAATGCGCCCCACGGATCCGGTCCTCACGCTTCTGCTTTCGCCGCTCGTGCTCACGTCTCGCGGAACCGCCGGCGACTCCGCTCTCCGGCACCTCGATCGCCGCCGCACACGCGACGCAGCGGACCGTCTTCAGCGTGCGCTCGTACACCGCATCCGCGCCGGCTGGCAGGTCGACCCCACAGAGCCGACACGTCCCGGCGTAGCGCAGGCGCATGCGCTTCTCATCGTCGACTCCCCCGAGCGTCACGTCGCGAACGTACCAGCAGCGACGACCGACGCCGCTTTCACACCGCTGGATGCACCCCGGGTCGTCAGACCCGCGCCCGCACCACCCGCGCCGTAGCCTCCGGATCTGGCCGGTGCCCCACCGACTCCGGCACGACCACCAGCTCCGCGCCGTCCATCTCCTCCGCCAGCCGGTCGGCCGCCGTGATCAGGATCGGGAACGTCTGCTCCCCCCGCAGGATCGTCACCGGCGAAATCCCCAGCATCTCCGGCGTCGGCACCGACACCTGCCGCGTCAGCGTCGCGTCGTAGACCGTCGACTGAGCAACAGCGACGAGCTCCGCGAACTGGTCGCTCTGGCGGATCCCCTCGACCATCTCCTTCGGCAGTCCGACGCCCTCGAGCTGGAATGTCACAACAGCCTCATCGCTGCGACCCTCATCGATCAACGCCTGCAGACGCTCGGGCAGCCGCGGGTCGGGCTCGTCCACGCCGAAGTGGAACGGCGGCTCCGACAGGAACAGCGCCCGAACCGGCACACCCAGCGACGCCGCGAACAGCGCCAGCACCGCACCCGACGAATGGCCCAGCACCGCCGCGTCTCCCCCGACCGCCTCGATCACCGCGGCCAGGTCGGCCGCCTCGTCTTCGGGAGTCGAGCCGCGCTTGTCGCCGCTCGAGCCGCGCCCGCGTCTATCGACGGTGACGGCGCGGTAGCCGGCATCCGCCAATGCCTTCGCCAGCGGCGCGCCGTCAGCCGCCACCGAGAACGCGCCGCCCACGATCACGACCGTCGGGCCGTCGCCGACCTGTTCGAACGCGATCGTGGTTCCATCTGCTGACGTCGTGGTCTCCATTCCGTCACGAAACCACGGCCCACCGACACCGACAAGCCCTCCCGCGGCTAGCCTGTGCGCGTGTCATCCGGTCGCCGCCGCGAGCGCGTCGCGATCGTTCTGGTCGGCGCGTTCGTCGCAACGATCGTCGCGTCGCTGCTGCTCGCGCCGGTGATGGTGTCGCGCACCTGCTTCTCGGTCGACGTGCCCGGCGACGGACAGTACTGCGGAGACACGGCCACCGATACGATGCTCGGCTACGAGGGCAACCTCAGGCTGTGGATCGGCTCGCTCGTGCTGATCGTGGTGGCCGCCGGCATCCTGATCACCGCTCCGCGCCGGCGGCGCTCACCGACTCCGTAGCCGGCCGCGCCCTCACCCCACCGACGCGACGGCCGCCCGAATAGCGTCGAGCGTCACATCCGGGTGCGAGATCATCGACACGTGCGACGCCTCGACCTCGGTCACGGTCGACCCGGCCCGCGCCGCCATGCGGCGCTTCGTCTCGATCGGGATCACCCGGTCCTCCGTGCCGAGCACGGCCCAGCTCGGGATCGTCTTCCACGCGGCAGGACCCGACGGCGTGACATTCGCGACGATGGATGCCGGCCGCTGCGTCGCCGCGATGAGCCAGCGGTCCTGCTCCGACAGGTCCTGCGCGAACGAGTCGTGCAGCAAATCGCCCAACGAATCCCACGTGGGAGCGGGTTTCCGCTGTGGAGCGCGCTCCTACCGCGAGCGCGGCGCTCCGATGGTCCGCGCGAATGCCAGCCGCTTCTCATGTTCGTCTCCCCCGAGCGTCTCTCGCCGAACGTGCCACCACCTCTATGACGTCACCGATTCATGCCGAGCGCAGAACTTAGGATAGCCTCACCTACATGCCAAAGAGAACGCACCTTCTGCCCGCAGTCGCCGCTCTGAGCCTCACCGCTCTCGCTCTCACCGCGTGCTCCACGCCTGCCGAATCCGAGGGCGCCGCGCAAGCAGCCGAGCGCACGGTCGTGGTCGAGAACGCCAAGCCCACCCTGGTGCTCGTCGAGGAAGACGGCGAGTCCTCCTACCAGGAAGACCTTGAGGTCGCGCGCGACTCCGTCGAGATCGAGGCGAACCCCGCCTCGGTGGTGACGTTCGACATCGCGACGCTCGACACGCTCGACGCGATCGGGGCCGGCGACGCCGTGGTCGGCATCCCGGATGCCGTCCTCCCCGACTATCTGTCCGCGTACGCCGACCTGCCCAAGGTCGGGACGCTGTTCGAGCCCGACTTCGAGGCCGTCGCAGAGCTCGAGCCCGAGCTGATCGTCACTGCGGCGCGCAGCACCGGTCAGTTCGACGAGCTGTCCGAGATCGCGACCACGATCGACCTCACCGCCGCCTACGCCGGCACGTTCGATCCGAGCGCCGGACTCGAGCGCGCCGAGCAGCTCGGTGAGATCTTCGGCAAGGAGGACGAGGTCGCCGAGCTCACCGCCGACATCGAGGAGCAGGTCTCGACGCTCAAGTCCGAGGTTGAGGGCACCGCGCTGGTGCTCTCGGTGTCCGGCGGCGAGTACGGCGCGTTCGGCGAGGGTTCCCGCTTCGGGTACTTCTTCGATGAGCTCGGCTGGACCCCGGCCGTCGTCGCCGCCGATCTTCCCGGCGCGGAGGGCTCGCCGCACGGCGACACCGTGACCAACGAGTTCGTGCTGACCGCAAACCCCGACTGGATCTTCGCCTTCGACCGCGGTGCCGCGGTGGGCGAGGGGTCCAGCGCCGAGGAGACGCTCGACAACGAGCTGGTCGCGCAGACCACGGCGGCAAAGGAGGGCCACATCGTCTACCTGCCGGCCAGCGAGCTCTACATCGTCATCAACGGTCTCACCGCGATCGAGAACGTGCTCACCTCGGTGCACGAGGCCGTCGCGGGCTGATCCGTCATGCCGCACGATTCGCGAACGAGGAGCGCAGAGCACTGAGCCGCGTCTCCCCCTCGCTGCTGATCGCCGCGGGGGTGGCCACCGTGGCCGCCCTCGCGACGATCTCACTGTTCATCGGCGTCGCCGAGCTCGACGCCTTCATCCTCTTCGCCAGCCGCATCCCGCGCACCGTCGCGCTCGTGCTCGCGGGCGCCGCTTTCGCCATCACCGGCCTCATCATGCAGCTGCTGGTACGCAACAGGTTCGTCGAGCCGGGCACGACGGGAGCGACGGATGCTGCGAGCCTGGCGCTCCTGATCGTGCTCCTCTTCTCCCCCGGCCTGGACCTGTGGGCGAAAGCGATCCTCGGCGCGGTCGGCGCACTCGTCGGCGTCTGCGGTTTCCTGCTGCTCGCCCGCCGCATTCCTGCCCGATCCAGCGTGCTCGTGCCCATCGTCGGCATCCTCTACGCCGGCGTTATCGGCGCGGCCACGATGTTCATCGCCTATCGCAGCGACATGCTCCAGGAACTCCTGAGCTGGGGCGTCGGCGACTTCTCCGGCATCCTGCGCGGACGCTACGAAATCCTCTACTTCGCCGCGGCAGCTGCCCTCGTCGCCTGGATCGCCGCCGACCGGTTCACGGTCGCCGGCCTCGGCGACGACACCGCGCGGGGCCTCGGGCTCGACACGCGAGCCGTCATGGGCCTGGGCGTCATGATCATCGCGGTGGTCACCGGCATCCTGATGGTCGTCACGGGTGCACTCCCGTTCCTCGGACTCATCGCACCGAACATCGTGAGCCGGCTCATCGGCGACAACATGCGTCGCGCCGTGCCGCTGGTGGCGCTCCTCGGAGCCTCGATCGTGCTCCTGTGCGACATCATCGGCAGGATCGTGCGCTTCCCGTTCGAGCTTCCCATCTCGATCGTGATGGGCGTGCTCGGCGGAGTCGTGTTCCTCTGGCTGCTCCTCGGGACCGCAAAGCCCGTCGACGCTCCGCGACCCGCCCGCCGCCGACGCACTCTCTCGACGAAGGCCGGCGTGTCATGACCGCGACTTTCCTCGACGGCGCCCGCCGCGCCGCCGGACAGCTACGCCACCCGACCGGCGCGCTGATGGCGCTCACCGCGATCGCCGTGGCGATCATCCTGGTGTTCGCGTTCACCGACCTGCCCGGCAAGTGGGAGTACGCGCTCGGCCTCCGCTCCCGCACCATCGCCGGCATGGTGATCGCGGCTGCGGCGATCGGCGCGGCCACCGTGCTGTTCCAGACGATCACGGCGAATCGCATCCTCACCCCCGGCATCATGGGCTTCGACGCCCTGTTCCTGGCGATCCAGACGCTCGTCGCGTTCGCGGTCGGCCCGGCGCTCCTCGTGTCCGCTCCCCCGCTCGCCTCGTGGATGGTCGAGCTCGTGCTGATGGCGGGCTCGATCGTGCTGCTCTACTGGTGGCTCTTTCAGAAGCGCCGTCTCGACCTGCACGTCATCGTGCTCGCGGGGCTCGTCCTGGGCGTGACGTTCCGCGCGGTGACGGCGTTCCTGCAGCGGCTGCTCGATCCCGACACCTTCGCCATTCTTCAGAACCTGACCTTCGCCAGCTTCACGTCGGTCGATCGCGAACTGCTGCTGCCGACCGGCGTCCTCGTCGCCGTCGCCCTCGCCTCGCTGTGGCCTCTCCGTCGCGAGCTCGATGTCATGTCGCTGGGAGAGAGCACCGCGATCTCACTCGGGGTCGACCACCGGCGCGTGGTGATGCATGTCATCGTGGCGATCGCGGCGATGGTGGCAGCATCCACCGCCCTCGTCGGTCCCGTCACGTTCTTCGGCCTCATCGTCGCCAACCTCGCCTACGGCGCCGTCGGACACCGGCACCTCCGCAGCATCCCGGCATCGATCGCCATCGGCGTGATCGCACTCGTCGGCGGACAGCTCGTCCTCGACCGACTCCTCGGCTTCGGCACCGAGCTGCCCATCGTCATTGAATTCGTCGGGGGCATCTTCTTCATCGTCCTCGTGCTCACCGGAAAGGCCCGCTGATGATCCGCACCGAATCCGTCGTCAAGCGCCACGACGCGCTCGTCGCCGTCGACCACGTGACGCTCGAGATCCGCACCGGTGTGACGGCAATCATCGGTCCCAACGGCGCCGGCAAGTCGACGCTCCTTGCCGCGATCGGCCGGCTCATCGGCACGGATTCGGGGGTGATCACAGTCGACGACCTCGACGTGACGACCACGAAGTCCCGTGCGCTCGCGCGCCGGCTCGCGATCCTGCGCCAGGACAACCACCTCGCCATCCGACTGAGCGTCGACGACCTCGTCGCCTACGGCAGGTTCCCGCACAGCGGGTCCGGGCGCACCATCGAGGACCGAGCCCATGTCGATCGCGCGATCGAGATGCTCGACCTGGGCGCGGTGCGCAGCCGATTCCTCGACGAGCTGTCAGGCGGCCAGCGCCAGCGCGCGTTCGTCGCGATGGCGCTCGCGCAGGACACCGACCATCTGCTGCTCGACGAGCCCCTGAACAACCTCGACCCCCGGCATGGCGTCGCGCTCATGAAGCTCGTCCGCCGCCTCGCCGACGAGCGGCGCATGACGGTGGTCGTCGTGCTCCACGACATCAACGTCGCGGCACAGTACGCCGACGACATCGTGGCGATGCGCGACGGCCGCGTCGTTCACCACGGTCCGGTCGCCGACGTTGTGACCGCCGACCGCCTCACCGACCTCTACGACACCCCCGCGCACGTCGCGGCGATCGACGGACGCCGCATCGTGCTGTGGCAATGACCCGACAGGAGACCCCATGACCACCACCGCGTTCGCACTCGAGCCGACCGGCATCGAGCTGCGCTTCCGCAAGACCTCGCTCGTCGCCCGCGAGTGGCTCACCCGTTCGTACGTTCGCGTGCGCCTGCAGGGCGATGAACTGCGCGGCTTCACGTCGCTCGGGGCGGACGACCACATCCGCATTTTCTTCTCCGACGGCGATCCGCAGTCGATCGACGAGCTCCGGGCAGCACCCAGCCGCGAGTATACGCCGTTCGCGTGGGACGACGACTGGCTCGAGCTGGAGTTCGCGATCCATGGCGACCCCGCGAACGGCACGGCCGGCATCGCGGCGGCGTGGGCCGCGACCGCTCCTCTCGGCGCGCTCGCCGGGGTCGGCGGTCCTCGCGGATCGAAGGTGCTCACCGGGCGCCCGGACGCGTGGTTCCTCGCCGGTGACGAGACGGCGGTGCCGGCGATCCGCCGCTTCGCGCGCGCGATGGACCCCAGCGCCGTCGGGCGGGTGCTCGTGGAGGTGACGGATGCCGCGAACGAGCTGCCGATCGAAGCACCGAGCGGCGTCGTGGTCGAGCAGCTGCACCGCGGGACCACGGCCGCGGGCGCGACTCTGGCCGCGCGGCTGGACGCGCTCACGGCCGACGACCGACCCGCCGGGGCGGTGCTCGGGTTCGTCGCCGCCGAGCAGTCGATCGTCAAGCCCGGCAGAGCGCTGCTGCTCGATCGCTGGGGGCTCGACGCGGAACACACCATCGTCAAGGGCTACTGGAAGCGCGGCGAGACGGAGTACCACGCGCCGCACTGAGCCCCAGGGCGCGCACTCTCCGCGGAAGGGAATACCCTCCGGGGGTATGGTGGTTGTGGGATTCATCAGCCAGCCTCGTTGAGGAGAGCACCATGAACGAGCACGAGACCCACTCGCACCACACCCCGGGCGAGCACGAGCACCACCCCGCCGCCACCGTCGCTCCCGACACCCGCGAAACGCACGACCACGGGGACCACCCAGCCCACCAGGGCCACGGCGGCCACCAGGACCACGCCGGTCACCAAGGCCACGCCGGCCACGGCGACCACGTCGCGCGCTTCCGCACGCTCTTCTGGTGGAACCTGCTCCTCGCCGTCCCGGTCGTCGGGTTCTCGGCGATGTTCGCGATGATCCTCGGATACTCGCTGCCCGGCGCCGCCTGGGTGCCCTGGGTCTCCCCCGTTCTCGGCACCGTCATGTACGTGTGGGGCGGCGCGCCGTTCCTCACCGGCGCCGTCAGCGAACTGCGCGCCCGCAAGCCCGGCATGATGCTGCTGATCGGGCTCGCGATCACGGTCGCGTTCGTCGCGTCGTGGGGAGCGAGTCTCGGGATGCTGCACCACGAGCTCGACTTCTGGTGGGAGCTCGCCCTGCTCATCGTGATCATGCTCCTCGGGCACTGGATCGAGATGCGCTCGCTCGCGCAGACCACCAACGCCCTCGACTCCCTGGCGGCGCTGCTGCCCGACGAGGCCGAGAAGGTCGTCGGCGACTCGACGGTCACGGTCGCCCCCGCCGACCTCGAGCTCGGCGACGTCGTCGTCGTGCGCCCCGGCGGCCGCGTGCCCGCCGACGGCACCGTCGTGCAGGGTTCGGCCAGCATGGACGAGTCGATGATCACCGGCGAGTCCCGCCCGGTCCGTCGCGGCGACGGCGACCCGGTCGTCGCCGGCACGGTCGCCACCGACTCCGGGCTGCGCGTGCGCATCACCGCGGTCGGTGAAGACACCGCGCTGGCGGGCATCCGTCGCCTCGTCACCGAGGCGCAGAACTCGTCGTCGCGCGCGCAGCGTCTCGCCGACCGCGCGGCGGGCTGGCTGTTCTGGTTCGCGCTCGGCGCGGCGGCCATCACCGCGATCGTGTGGTCGCTACTCGGGTATCCCGACGAGGCCGTCATCCGCACGATCACCGTGCTCGTGATCGCGTGCCCCCACGCGCTGGGCCTCGCGATCCCGCTCGTCGTGTCGATCGCGACCGAGCGCGCCGCCCGCAGCGGCGTGCTGATCAAGGACCGCCTCGCGCTCGAGAGCATGCGCACGGTCGACTCGGTGCTCTTCGACAAGACCGGCACCCTCACCAATGGCGCCCCCGCGGTGACCGCGATCGAGCCGGCCCACGGTCACGACGCCGACCGCGTGCTGGCGCTGGCCGCGGCGGCGGAGGCCGATTCGGAGCATCCGCTCGCCCGCGCCATCGTCACCGCCGCACGCGATCGCGACCTCACGACTCCCCGCGCGACCGGCTTCACATCGGCGCCCGCGGTCGGCGTCTCGGCCCAGGTCGACGGCCACCGCGTGCAGGTCGGCGGCCCGCACCTGCTCGACGAGACCGGCACCACCGAGCTCGCCGTCGCCGACGCGTGGCGGAGCGAAGGTGCGATCATCCTGCACGTGCTCGTCGACGGCGAGGTGGCCGGTGCGCTGCGGCTGGCCGACGCGATCCGGCCCGAGTCCCGCCAGGCGGTGCGCGCGCTGCAGGACCGCGGCGTGCAGGTCGTCATGATCACCGGCGACGCCGAAGCCGTCGCCGCATCGGTCGCGGCCGAGCTGGGCATCGACCGCTACTTCGCCGGTGTGCGCCCCGAAGACAAGGCGTCGAAGGTCGCGCAGCTGCAGCACGAGGGACGCAAGGTCGCGATGGTCGGCGACGGCGTCAACGACGCCCCCGCGCTCGCGCAGGCCGACGTCGGCATCGCGATCGGTGCCGGCACCGACGTCGCGATCGCCTCGGCCGGCGTGATCCTCGCCAGCGACGACCCCCGCTCGGTGCTGTCGGTAATCGAGCTGTCGCGCGCGAGCTACCGCAAGATGAAGCAGAACCTGTGGTGGGCCGCCGGCTACAACCTCATCTCGGTCCCTCTCGCCGCGGGCATCCTCGCGCCCATCGGCTTCGTGCTGCCGATGTCGGTCGGCGCCATCCTGATGTCGCTGTCGACCATCGTCGTCGCCCTCAACGCCCAGCTGCTGCGCCGGCTCGACCTCCGGCCCGACACCCTGCTGGAGCGCTGACGGGCGGCCCGCTGCGCCGCGCTATCGTCGGACCGTGCCCTCCCCCACCGATCTCGGCGGCGTCGCCGTCGACCTCACCGCCACGCTCGTCGCAATCGACAGCGTGAGTCCCAGCCTCGTTCCCTCGGCCGAGGGCGAAGGGCGCATCGCATCCGTCCTCGCCGAGCGGCTCGGGGCTGCGGGCTACGCGGTCGAGCTGATCCCGGCTCCGGCCGACCCGCGCCGCGTGAGCGTGCTCGCGCAGCGCACCGGCTCGCGCCCCGGCCGAACCGTGGTGCTCAACGGCCATCTCGACACGGTGGGAGTGGACGGGATGCCGCAGCCCTTCGAGCCGCGGATCATCGATGGCCGTCTCACCGGCCGCGGCGCGAGCGACATGAAGGGCGGCGTCGCCGGGCTCGTCGTCGCCGCCGAGCGGCTGGCCGAACTGGACGCTCCCGGCACGGTGATCGTCGCGCTCGTCGCCGACGAGGAGGACGCCAGCGTCGGCGCCGAAGCCGTGCTCGCGTATCTCGCCGAGCGCGACGTGCGCATGGACGTCTGCCTCATCGGCGAGCCCACCTGGCTCGACCTCGCCGCCGCGCACCGCGGCTACGCGGTCGTCGAGGTCGCTTTCCACGGCAAGGCCGCGCACTCGTCGCAGCCCGACGAAGGCGTCGATGCCGCCCGCGCGACCGGCGAGCTGCTCGCCTCGATCGCAGCGACCGATGCCGACCTGCGGCGGCGGGCGCAGCATCCGCTCCTCCCCTCCGGTTCGCTCATGGCGACCGTCGTGCGGGCGGGGTCGGCGCCGTTCACCGTCGCGGCGACCGCGGAGGTCACGGTCGAGCGGCGCACCCTGCCCGGCGAGGCCGCCGCCGACGCGCTGCACGACGTGCGCTCGCTCGTCGACGCGATCACGTCGCGCACGCCCGGCCTCACCGCCGACGTCCGGCTCACCCACGCGCGGGAAGCATGGGAAGCGGATGCCGCGGGCAGCGCCGCCGAGTTCAGCACGCTGCTCGCCGAAGCGCTCGAGGGCGCCGGGTCGCGGCATCCCGAGTCCGTCGGCGCGCCGTACTGGATGGAGTCGGCGCTCTGGCAGGCGGCGGGGGTGCCGACCGTCGTGTGCGGACCGGCGGGCGGCGGACTGCACGCGATCGACGAGTGGGTCGAGGTCGCGCAGGTCGAGCGCTACGCCGTCGCCGTGACCGACGCCGTCGAACGATTCCTGGAGGTGCCCGCGTGAGCGCGACTGATCCCCGCGACCCCCGCGGCTACGCCGCCGATGCACCGCTGCTGCAGGCCTGGCTGCGGTTCACGGCCGACGTGCGCGACGGCCGGTCGATGCCGTTCAGCATCCCGGGGCACAAGCACCGCCGCGACCTCGTGGGCGAGGTGATCGCCGGCGACGTGCCGATGCTGGCGGGCCTCGACACGATGAAGCAGGACCACGCGCTGCTCGCGACCGCCGAGGCGCGCGCGGCCGAAGCGTGGGGCGTGGACTGGTGCCGCTTCTCGGTCGGTGGCTCGACGCATGCGAACCAAGCCTCGGTGCTCGCGCTCGGGCAGCCGGGGCAGAGCGTGATCGTCTCGCGCACCCTGCACCGCTCGGTGCTGCTGGGCCTCGTGCTCGCGGGGCTGCGTCCGGTGTGGGTGCACCCGTCGATCGACGCGGCGACCGGACTGCCCGGCGCTGTGCCGGTCGACGCGGTCGAGGCCGCGCTGGCCGCCAACCATGACGCGTGCGGCGTGCTCGTCGGCGACCCGTCGTACGTCGGCACGATGTCGGACATCGCGGGTCTCGCCGACGTGGCGCACGCGGCCGGCGTGCCGCTCGTCGTCGACGCCGCGTGGGCCGCCTACTTCGGCTTCTCCCCCAGCGTGCCCGACCACGCCCTCGCCCGCGGCGCGGACGCGCTCATCACGAGCGCCCACAAGACCCTCCCCGCATGGAGCCAGTCCGCCCTCCTGCTCGCCCGCACCACCCGCGCGGGCGGATTGCTCGACCCCGACCGGCTGGAACGCGGGTTCGAGGCATCCGCCACCACCAGCGCCGCAGGCGCGATCCTTGCGAGCGCCGACGCCTCACGCGCCCTGCTGCAACGCGACGGCGCCGAGCTCATCGGGCGGCTCGTCGAACTCGTGGGGGTGGCGCGCTCGGCGCTGTCGGCGATCGAGGGCGTCGAGGTGCTCGTCGACCGACCTGCGTCGCATCCGGACGGACCGCTCGCCGTCGACCCCGCGAAGCTCGTCGTGCTGCTCGCCGGCACGGGCGCGCATGGGCACGCGATCGAGTCCGACCTGCTCGCCCACGGGATGACGCTCGAGATGGCCGACCGCGACGTGCTCGTGCCGATCATCACGCTCGCCGACGACGAGTCGACCGTCACCCGGCTGATCGATGCCCTGACGGCTGCGATCGAGCGGCACCGCGGCCAACCACGGCGCATCACGGCCTCGGCCGCATGGAGCGTGCGTGCCGAGACCGCGATCCCGCCCCGCGACGCGTTCTTCGCGCCTCACGAGACAGTGCGAGCGGATGCCGCGGCCGGCCGCATCTGCGCCGAGCTGATCGCCCCCTATCCCCCGGGCGTTCCGGTGCTGGCGCCGGGCGAGATCGTCACGGTCGAGGCGCTCGGCGCGCTGCGCGCGACCCGGGCCGACGGCGGCCGCATCGCGTACGCGGCGGACGCGACGCTCGCGACCGTGCAGGTGGTGGCGGAGCGATAGGCCTCCGACGCTGTCGATCGCAGAGAAATCCCTCTCACGGGGGAGGCGACCGCGTTCCTCGCGTTCGTAGCATCGATGCATGACCGACACTGCCTTCAAGCCCGGCGACACCGTCGTCACGCCGCGCGACCCCGGCACGATCATCGATGTGCGCGCCACGCCGTCCGGAAAGTGGGTCTACGGCGTCGAGCATGACAGCGGAGAGGTCGGCTACTTCACGCCCCGGGCGCTCCAGCGCGCGCAGGGCTGATCCGCCCCTCCCGATCGCGGTGATCGCGGGGCTCACCCGCGTCTCACTGGGCGCTGGCCCTCCGCGATCAGCGCGTCACCCCGGCTGGACGATCGCCCGCACGCGGTTGTTGCGCGGGTTGTGCTCGAGTTCGACGAGACCGAGCGCCTCGAGCAACGGCGGCAGGTACATCGCGAACCGCCCGCGGTAGCCCTTGCGCTGGCCGTACCACCCGCCGACCGGGTTGTCGGGCGACCGCCCCCACGCCTCGACGGTGCCGGCGGCGGGCTCCTTCTGCTCGTCGGCGGCACCGAGCGGCATCCAGTCTCCGTGCGCGATCAGCATCTCGTGCAGGTCGTCGACCGCCCGCGACAGGTACGTGAGCTTCGTCGAGCCGACCTGGCAGATCAGCAGCGGCGGATCCGCGTCGTCATCACGATGGATCGTGTACTCCGACGTCAGCGGCGGCGTCTTCAGCCGCCAGGGATCGTCGGGCATGCCGCTTCCGGAGCAGTCCTCGTTCATGGGTTCCTCCGCTCAGGTGAGCTGCCCGCGCACGATCGAATCGCCCGAGTGCGCGGGGTCGCCGTCGACAGGCTCGACGGAGATGTCGACGATGCTGTACTCGTCGAGATCGACGCCGTCGGGGATGACGAAGCTTCCCGAGTCGCCGTCGAGCACGCCGAGGCTGATGAGCGCGGCGGCGTCGTTGCGGATGAGCCAGACCTCTCGGTAGCCCTCGTCTGAGTCGTCCGCGGCGAGATTCACGGTCAGGGTGCGGGACCCGTCGCGCCCCGCCTCGACGTCGGCGGTGCCGCTGGCGCCGGGGTGAGCCGGGAACGGTTCGAGCTCTGCTCCGGCGACGACGGTAGGGCGCAGCGACGAGTTCACGAGCCATGCGCCCGCACCGACCGCGGAGATCAGCACCAGCGATGCGGCGAGCACCCAGGCCACCGCTGCGCGGCGGCGGCGGGGCGGCGATGCGGCAGCGGAGGCGGCCGGAGCCGGGACGGAAGCTGCCTGCGACGAAGCGGACGCCGGGGCGGAAGCGGACGCCTGAATGGGAGCAGCCTGGCTTGCCGCGATGTCGCCGACGAGGGCTGACTCCGGCGCCGGCGGGCTCGCCGAGGCATCCGTCATGCCGATCTCTTCTGCGATCCGTGCCCACACGCGAGCCGGCGGCGCCTCGAGCACCTGTCCGTCGGCGATCGTGGCGCGCGCGATGGTCGCCGTCCGGCGGAGCTCGGCGAGCTCGGCCGCACACGCCACGCAACCGGTGAGGTGCTCGGTGTCGGCGTCGCTGGCGACAGGCTCACCGAGGGCGAGCAGCGTGAGCTGATCAGGATCGAGGTGCGACACGGGAGACCTCCAATCTGTCGCGCATTCGCAGGAGACTTCGCCTCAGGTGGCTCTTCACGGTACCCAGTGGCATGTCGAGCTTGCGGGAGATCTGCTCGTGGGTCAGGTCGTCGTAGAAGGCGAGCCTCACGACCTGGCGGGCATCCGGCTCGAGGCGGTCGATCTCGTTGGCGAGCAGGACGGCGTCCGCCACATCCGGGGGTTCGCGCACCAGGTCTTGGGGGCGTGTGTTGCGCGTGAGCTCCTCGTGAAGCGCACGGATCTTCGCCCGCGACTCGTGCATGTCGGCGATCCGCCGCCGCGTGATGGCGATCAGCCAGGTCGACAACTTGCCTTTGGCGGGTGAGTACGACGCGCGTGAGGTCCACGCCGACACGAAGACGCGCTGAGTGACGTCCTCGGCGTCGGTGCGATCGCCCAGAGACCTCAAGGCGAGTGTGAAGACGACGGGCGACCAACGACGGTAGATCTCGGCGAGGGCAGCCTCGTCACCCGCGATGAAGCGCCCATTGAGGGCTGCTTCCGCCGCCTGGTCCTGATCCATGTCAATCCGCTTCGTCACCGGTCTTCGGTGGCCGGCAGCATCACGCTACCCCTGCACCTGCCCGCCTGGGCGGTGTGGCGCAGGGCGATCTCGCCGAGCCTCCGACAGTTCTTTCCGCGGATGCACCCGATTCGGATGCACCCGATTCGTTCGACACGAATTCGACGGCGACTGCATCCGTATCGAGCGGCCGAGGGGAACAACCGGTAGCGCCATCTTCCGATGCCGCGTCGTCATCATCGAAGGAGCTGAACGATGAACAAGCACATCCGCACCCTCGTCGCGGTCGCAGCCGCGGCCGCCCTCACCTTCGCCGCCGTTCCCGCACATGCCACCGGCGGGTCGGCTCCGCGAGGATCGATCGTCGACGTCGCGGTCGCCGCGTCGGGCGGCGGAACGCCCGACAAGAACCCGTGGGACTACGACCTGCTCGTGCAGGCCGTACTGGCCACCGGACTCGACGCCGCCCTGGCCGACCGCTCGACCTCCTACACGGTGTTCGCGCCGAACGACCGCGCATTCCTGCGTCTGGTGCGCGACCTCACGGGCTCGTGGCCGGCATCGGAGAGCGAGGCGCTGACGACCATCACCACTGCGTTCACCACCGACCAGATCGCGAACATCCTGCTGTACCACGCGGTGGCAGGCAAGAAGCTCGGCGCGATCAAGGTGCTGACGTCGAAGTCGCTGACGATGGCCAACGGCGGCGTCGTTAAGCCGCGCGGCATCACTCTTCGTGACGAGACGCCCGCATTGGCCGACCCGCGGCTGGTGCTGTGGAAGATCAACATCCCCGCTTCGAACGGGGTCATCCACACCATCGATCGGGTGCTCGTCCCCGCGTCCTGATCCCCAACCAGGACGCACGTCCGGTCCCGCTCGTTCTCCGGCGGGGCCGGACGCTTTCGTGCGGGGCGGGTCAGATCTCCGTGCCGCACATGCCACAGACGCCGGTGGGCGGCACCTCCACGAAGCAGTTCGGGCACAGCGCGCGGGGGCGCTCTTCGGCCGGCGTGCTGCGGCGCGGAGCCGCGCGGCGCGCGGGCTTCGCGGTCGTCGGGCGCGCGGGGGCGGCCGGCGCCCGCTGGATCACGGGCAGGTGCGTCTGGCAGTAGAACCGCACGAACCCGCCGTGCTGCTTGGGGTGGCGGTGCTTCACGGCCCACAGCTCGGTGCGCGGCAGCGGCTCGGACGAGCCGCCGCAGACCGAGCAGCGCGTGGGCTCGCCGGGCGAGACCTCGGCGACGAGCGTCGGGGTTTCGAATGCGAGGTCGTCTCGCCAGTCGGAGGACGCGACGACCTTCATGACATTCCCTTCGACGGGCTCCGGATCGATGACACGACGTCATCGCTCGAACGGAGCGACCTATCGAGGGTACCCGCCGCGGCTGAGCACGGGATCCACGAGCGGATGCCGCGGCCGCCCTCATCGGAAGTCCCGGGACTGGTGGTGGACGCCCACGCGCAGATCTTCGAACCCGTCGGCGAGGAGGTTCGTGACGCCCTCGACCGAGCGCTCCAGCATCCCTCTCACGATCAATGCCGGCGAGTCGCGCACCACCCGGCGGTAGCGGTTCCAGACTCCCACCGAGCAGATGATGTTCACGAGTCCGTGCTCGTCTTCGAGATTGATGAAGGTGACACCGGATGCTGTGGCCGGCCGCTGCCTGTGGGTCACGAGTCCGGCGACCTCGACGCGACGGCCGGTCTCGTGGTCGCGCAGCTCGCGTGAGGTGAGCACACCCCGCGCATCGAGTCCGGAGCGGTAGTGGGTCATCGGGTGGTCGTCGGTCGAGACGCCCGTCGCCCACAGGTCGGCGGCGAGCCGCTCGTAGCTGGTGGGGTCGGCGAACAGCGGCGGCTGCACCGCGACGAGCGAGTCGGGCAGGAACTCGGGACGGTCGAGCGCCGCCAAGCCGGCGAGCCAGATCGCCTCGCGGCGGGTGAGGCCGAGCCCGTCGAACGCGCCCGCCGTCGCGAGCGCCTCGAGCTGGGCGGCGGTGAGGCTGGTGCGGCGGACGAGGTCGCGCAGGTCGCGGAACGGCCCTTCGGCGTCGCGGGCGGCGACGATGCGCTCGGCGACCTTCGCGCCGATGCCCTTGACCCCTGCCAGGCCGAGCCGCACCGCGAAGCGCCCGTCGCGCCGGTGGGCGGCGGACTCGTCGGGCGCGTGGAGGTCGAAGAGGCCGACCGGCGGCTGGTGACGGTGCGTGCAGGAGTCGAGGCCGGTGGGGGCGAGCGTGGCGGGGTCCGGAGAGGGGGTCGCGAAACGAGGCGATTCCGCGAAACGAGGAGATTCCGCGAAACGAGGGCCGGAAGCATCCGGAGCACCCTCGATTCGCGAGACATCCTCGATCAGCGATCCCGACGGCGAAACCCCTGCGACCGGCTCGAGCAGAGCCTCGACGCCGGACAGGTGCAGGTCGGGGCGACGCACCTCCACCCCGTGCCGGCGGGCGTCGTTCACCAGCGACGCCGGCGAGTAGAACCCCATCGGCTGCGCGCGCAGCAGCCCGGCGAGGAAAGCCGCGGGATAGTGCAGCTTGATCCACGAGCTCGCGTAGACGAGCAGCCCGAACGACAGCGAGTGCGACTCGGCGAACCCGAAGTTCGCGAATGCCTGGATCTTGGCGTAGATCGCGTCGGCCTCCTCGCCGACCAGCCCGTTCTCGGCCATCCCGGCGTAGAGCTTCTCTTTCAGCGACTCGATGCGCTCGACCCCGCGCTTGGAGCCCATCGCCCGCCGCAGCAGGTCGGCGTCTTCACCGCTCAGGCCGCCGACGGCCATGCCCATCTGCATGAGCTGCTCCTGGAACACCGGGATGCCGAGCGTGCGCTCGAGCACCGGCTTCAGCTTGGGATGGGCGTACGTCACCTTCTCCATCCCGAGCTTGCGCTTGACGAACGGGTGCACCGCGCCACCCTGGATCGGCCCGGGCCGGATCAGCGCGATCTCGATCACGAGGTCGTAGAACCGGCGCGGCTGCAGGCGCGGCAGGAGTCCCATCTGCGCCCGCGACTCGACCTGGAACACCCCGATCGAGTCGGCACGGCACAGCATGTCGTAGACCGCTTTCTCCTCCTTCGGCAGCGTCGCGAGCTCCCAGTCCTCCCCCGTCGATGCGCGGATCATGTCGAAGCAGTACTGCAGGGCGGCGAGCATGCCGAGCCCGAGCAGGTCGAACTTCACGAGCCCCATCCACGCGGCGTCGTCTTTGTCCCATTGGATGACGGTGCGGTTCTCCATGCGGGCGTGCTCGATCGGCACCACCTCGCCGACGGGCCGGTCGGTGAGCACCATGCCGCCGGAGTGGATGCCGAGATGCCGCGGCGCCTTGAGCAGCTCGCCCGCGAACTCGAGCACGCGATTCGGGATGTCGTGACCCGGCCCCGTCTCGAGGTGCGCGCCCCAGCCCTCGACCTGCTTGGACCAGGCATCCTGCTGGCCAGGGGAATGCCCGAGCGCCTTCGCCATGTCGCGCACCGCGTTCTTGGGCCGGTACTGGATCACGTTCGCGACCTGGGCGGCCCGCTCGCGTCCGTACTGCCCGTAGACCCATTGGATGATCTCTTCCCGGCGGTCGGAGTCGAAGTCGACGTCGATGTCGGGCTCTTCGTCGCGCAGGCTCGACAGGAAGCGCTCGAACGGCAGGTCGTAGGCGATCGCGTCGACGGCGGTGATGTCGAGCAGGTAGCAGATGGCGCTGTTGGCCGCGGAGCCGCGGCCTTGACACAGGATGCCGCGACGCCGCGCCTCCTGCACGATGCCGTGGACGATCAGGAAGTAGCCGGGGAAGTCCTTCAGCTCGATGACCCCGAGCTCTTTCTCGATGCGTGCCCGGTCCTTCTCGCTCAGGTCGGGGTACTTGCGGGGCACCGCCTCCCACACCAGGTGCCGCAGCCACGACATCGGCGTGTGCCCGTCGGGCACCTCCTGCTTGGGCAGTGCGGGCTTGGCGCGGCGCAGCGGGAACGCTAGCTCGTCGGCGAGCGTCACCGTGCGGGCGACGGCATCGGGATGCCGCACGAACCGCTCCACCATCTCGGCACCCGAGCGCAGATGCGCGCCGGCGTGAGAGGGCAGCCAGCCGTCGAGCTCGTCGAGGCCGCGATTGGCGCGCACCGCGGCGACCGCGGCGGCGAGCAGCTGACGCTGCGGCACCGCGTAGTGCACGTTGTTGGTCGCGAGCAGCGGAAGCCCGCGCTCGCGCGCGAGCCCGGCGAGGATGTCGTTGTCGCGCGTGTCGAGCGGGTTGCCGTGATCGATCAGCTCGACGTTCACGGCGTCGCGCCCGAAGAGGCTCACGAGCAGATCGAGCTCGCGGGCCGCGGCATCCGCTCCTCCCTCGGCGAGCGCGCGGCGCACCGCACCCTTGCGGCAGCCGGTGAGCACGGCCCACTCGCCGCCCGCCTGCGCGGCGAGCTCATCGAGGTCGTAGCTCGGTCTGCCTTTTTCCATCCCCTGAAGCTGCGCGTGGGTGATGGCGCCGGCGAGCCGGTGATAGCCCTCTTCGCCGCGCGCGAGCACGAGCAGATGCGATCCGACGGGATCGGGCTCGCCGTTCTGGGGCTTCGGCAGGTCGAGCGACAGCTCGGCGCCGAACACCGTCTTCAGCTGCAGCGACTCGGCCGCCTCGGCGAAGCGCACGATGCCGTAGAACCCGTCGTGATCGGTGATCGCGAGGGCATGCAGACCCAGGCGCTCGGCCTCCTCGGCGAGCTCTTCGGGAGACGACGCCCCGTCGAGGAAGGAGAACGACGAGTGCGCGTGCAACTCGGCGTACGGGATGGCCTCGGCCGGGCGCTCGATGCCCGGGGCGACGTAGGGTCCGCGCTTGTGCGACCACGCCGGGCTGTCGCCGCCGTCGGCACCCGCCGGGCGTCCGGTGGGGCGCCGGCGGTCGCTGAGCACGCGCTCGATCTCGGACCACGGGACGGAGGGGTTGTTGAAGCCCATCAGGGACCCCCGGCCGTCGTCAGGGAAGGGCGTTGCGACGACCGGCGCCCGTTCGACGACCGGCGCCCGTTCGACGACCGGCGCCCGCTCGACGACCGGCGCCCGCTCGACGGCCGGCGCCCGCTCGATGACCGGGACTCAGTCATAGGAGGCCTCCGCCGTCCAGACGTCGCCCTCGCACACCAGCAGCCAGGCCGCGCCGTCGGCGTCGACCACCTGAAACCGGTGCGCCCGCCGGGCACGCATCGGATCCCACGTGCGCTCGACCACCGGCCACGGCCCCGCCCACGCCTCGATCACCCGGCGGCGTCCGCTCTCGACCAGCACCGCCGGCACGGCCGACACGACGCCCCGCTCGTCGACGTCGATCGTCTCGCCGCCGAGTGCCCGCACGTCGACCGGCACCGGCTCGGCGAACACCGTCGTGGGCAGCGGGTCGGGAAGGCTGCCCGGCCACGGCCGCGCACGCTGCGCCGCGAGGCCGTCTTTGCCCGTGGCATGCCGGTCGCCCCAGGGCACGAGCACCTGCCGCTCGACCAGCCATCGGCCGCCGCCGATCTCGGGTGTGAGCACCCCCCGGTGCCCGAGCATCGCCTGCACGCGCGACAGGGCGTGGTGCACGCGCTCCTCGGGCCCGCCGCCGAAGATCGCGGGGGCGTGATGGGATGCCGCATCCACCGCCTCGGGCGAGATGCGCACCAGCGCGACGCCGCTGCGCAGGAGTCCGCCCTCAGCTCCGCCTTCGCCGGGCTTGCCGACGTCTTCGGCCAGCTGCCACCGCACGCGGTCGACCACCGCCGCGGCGTCGAACGACCCCGGATGCAGCCAGACCCGCTCGCTGCGTTCGCCCCGATCGCCGACGAGCTCGACCCGCAGCTCGGTGCAGACGAGGTCGATCGCACCGAGACCGGCGATGAAGTCGTCGGCGGTGACGCGCATGCCGAACGCGACCTGGTCGGCGATCTCGAGCGGCGGCTCGAACGCGATCTCACGGTGGAGCTCGGGCGGCGGGGTGCGGGGTTCGACGGGGCGCGAATCGAGACCGCCCGACAGGGCGTGAAGACGGATGCCGCGTTCCCCGAACCGCTCGCGCACGCGATCGGGGTGCATCGCCGCGAACTCACCGAGCGTCTGCACTCCGAGGCGAGCCAGCAGCCCGACCAGGTCGGCCGACGGCGATGCCGACGACGCCGGCGGACCCGCCCCGAGCGAGGAGGCGTCGAGCACGGCCACCGGCAAAGGCGCCAGGAACCCGGCGGCACCGCCCGCCGGGACGGAGAAGATCGGCTCGGCCGCGCTCGCCCCCGCCTGTGCTGCCTGCTCGGCCGTGAACGGACCATCGGCGATGCCCGCACGGACGTCGCCGAGACCGAGCCCGCGCATCTCGTCGACCAGCACGCGCGCCGCCTCGACCTCGCCGCCGTAGTAGCGCGCCGGCCCGCGTGCGCGCAGCGCGCACAGCCCGGGGCGCACCAGCTGCACACCCGGAGCGCGCTCTTCGATGCGAGCGACGAGTGGTGCGAAGGCCCGATGATCGCGTGCCGGGTCGGCCGGCACGACCGTGAGGCCCGGGCACCGTGCCTGCGCGTCGCGCCGGCGCTGCCCGCGGCGCACCCCTTCGGCGCGCGCCGACGCCGAGCAGGCCACGACGAGGTTGCGCTCGATGACCGCGATCGCGCGGCGGGGATCGAGCGGCACGCCGCCGCCACGGCCGCCGCCGTCGCGCGTCAACGCGGTGACGGGCCAGTCGGGGAACCACAGCACGAGGCTGCGCACGGGAGACGACACCGCCATGTCAGCCCACCGCCCTCGCTTCGAGGGGGACGAACCGCTCATCGGACCGCAGCTCGCCGCTCGACCGCAGCGGCTCGACGCCGCGCATCGTCTCGGGTGCGACGGACACCTGGCCCGAGGCATCCGGAAGCATCACCCTCGCCCGACGCGATCGCGGCCACCGTCTGCTCGACGACGTGACGGTCAGCTCTCGCGTGGCGAGGTAGCCGTGGCCGCGACCCAGCCCCGTCCATGCCGGGTCGGCGATCTCGAGCACGGCCTCGGCCTGCGGCCACGGCCCCTGCACGAGCAGCACGGCACCTCGATCCCGCAGGCGGGCGGCCAGACGCGCGATCTCGCCGTCGGCGGCGCGGCCGGCGGGACGCACCGCGACGACGGGAAGGACCTCGGCGATGGTCGCCGTGACGGTGAGCCACCGGGCGCCGGGATCGGGGATGAGCACAAGGCGCGAGAGATCGACCCCGAGCCCTTCGGCAGCCTCGGCACCGAGCCGCGGCATGCCCACCGCCGCACACCACGATCCCGATTGCGACGGCTGCGAAAGCAGCGCCAGCAGCAGCGAGGTGGACCGTGGAAGCGAGTACGCCGACCCCGGCCGCAGGCCCCCGCCGGGAAGCAGCGAGGCGAGCGCGGGATGGACCGGCAGCACCGGGGCGTCGAGCTTGCGCCCCTGCACCCGCTCGAGCTGAGCGCGGAGTCGTGCCACCTCGCTCTGCGGCCCGGTTCGGGCCTGCTCTTGCGCGTGCACCGCCGTGAGTTGCACGGTCGCCCTCATTCCCACAGACTAGAACAGATGTTCTATGTTCTCAATCTCAGGAATCGAAGATAACTCTAACCGCTGACATCCGCCAACCACCCACACACAGCACGGCACGCAGCCGGCCGGGCGGCTCACCGCGCTGCCGGGATGCGCTCAGGCAGCCAGCGCGAGATATGGCTCCCACCGCGGATCGGAGCGCTCCGTGCCGCGCACCGTCCACTGCCCGCCCCGCGGCGGGTGGGGCGTGAAGCGCAGCTCCCAGTGCATCTCCTGCGGCGTGCGATCGCCCTTGAGGTTGTTGCAGCGCAGGCAGCAGGCGACGAGGTTCTCCCAGGAGTCCCCTCCCCCGCGCGACCGCGGCAGCACGTGGTCGATCGTCGATGCCGCCGCTCCGCAGTAGGCGCACCGGTGCGAGTCGCGACGCAGCACTCCTCGCCGCGTCACCGGCACCCGCCGCCCGCCGGGCACCCGGACATATCTCGTCAGGATGATCACCGCCGGACGGTCGTACGCTCGTCGGGTTCCCCACACCGGATCTCCATCGGTGTGCTCGATGACCGTGGCCTTCTCGTTCATCACGAGCACCAGGGCCCTCTTGAACGACACCACGGCGAGCGGCTCATAGCCCGCATTCAGCACCAGAGTGCGCATTGATCATCCTCTCGAATGGCCGGGACGGCTTCTCGGTATTCGACTTTCCGGTGACGATCAAGGGGCGCAGGGGCATGAAAAAAGGCGCTGTCTTATAGACAGCGCCATGGCGCCACGGTCTGGCCGTGGCATCCGCTCGTGCAATGCCGAAGGACGAGGCGTCCGAGCGCATCCGTGGTTCGAATGCGTGGTGTGATGCCCATCGGCTCCCTCCGCTTCTCTCAGCGTCGGGTTTCAGGCTAACGCACGCACGTACGACGAGGGTCGAGTCGCGGAATGAACGCCGCATGGCGTGTCGGCGAACGAACGATCCCCCCGGCGCCGTAGCGCCGAGGGGATCGGTGAGTCCGTGTGCGAGCCGGTCAGCCGGCGTTCTGCTGCAGCCAGGCGTACGGGTCGACGTTGGAGCCGTTGATGTACGTCTCGAAGTGCAGGTGGTTCGCGGTCGAGCGACCCGTGCTGCCGACGAGGCCGATGACCTGCCCGGCCTGCACGGTCTGGCCGGCGACGACCTGGCGGCTGCCGTAGGTCATGTGGCCGTAGAGCGTGCCGACGCGCTGGCCGTTGATCACGTGGTCGATCGTGACCGCGACACCGTAGCCGCCGTAGCTCTCCTGCGACACTTTCACGACGCCTGCCGCGGCCGCGAAGATCGGGGTGCCACCGGGAGCGAGCATGTCGACGCCCATGTGGGCGCCGCCGCGCGTGCCGAAGCCCTCGCCGAGGGTGTAGCCGCCGAGCGGCCAGCGGACCGCACCCGATCCGGGCGCGACCATGCTGAGGTCGACCTTCACGCCGGCCTGCGACGACGCGACCTGGGCAGCCAGGCGCGCGCGCTCGGCTGCGGCCTCGGCGGCCTTCTTCTTGGCGATCTCCTCGGCGGTGGTGGCCGAGTAGCTGTCGCGAGTGATCTGAGTGGATGCCGCGTCCGACGCGATGACGAGCGACTGGGCGTCGTCGATCGCGAGCTGCTGGATCGTCTTGGCCTCTTCCACGGGAAGGGCGGCGCCGAACGCCGGGAGCGCGACAGTGGCGATGAGTCCACCGACCATGCTCAGGATCACCAGGCTCTTCAGCGGCTTGACCACACGGTTCGGGCCCTTGGGCGCCGAAGCGGGTCGGGTCACTGCAGCGGTCGGGGCGACCTTCGCGACGGCCTGAGGGCGACGGCCGACCGGGCGTCGCACGCGCGTGCGACGGGTCAGACTCGTCGCGTCGTTCTCGGGCTCGTTCGCGAGCGAATCGTTCTGTTCAGCCAAACTGTCCTCCGGCGCCTCCGCGCCGGTGGCGCTGGCTCGTCGGCATTCAGTGTCGGGGCACGATATGCGGGCTACACCGCGTGGACGACGAGCCAGAGAGGCAATCTACGCGGGATCCGTCGGCGGGCTTCTCGCCTAGTGGACCGTTCGAGGCTACCCGAAGGTAACGAATCTGTCACGCTCAGCGCCTGGCAGTTCGCTGATCGGGTCTGTCGGGAACCGCCGGGAGGCGGCATCCGCTTTCCGTCTTCCCGCGGAAATGCGGGGGACTCAGCGGCGGTCGTCGACGAGGAAGATGTGCGAGGCGACCTCGACCGGAAGCTCGAGGCCCTCGTCGCTGCCGTGCATCTGCACGAGCACGTAGCCCTCGCTGTACCGGTAGTCGCCGGTGGCGCCCGGGAGCACGCCGGCGGCCTTCAGCTGCTGGAGCAGCTCGGGGTCGACCTGGGCGGGCTCGGCGAGGCGCCGGACCGTGCCCGAGATGGGCTCGCCCGCGTCGTTGAGGCGGCGCACGAGACCCACCACGCCCTGCTCGAACCCGGTCGCCGGCATGTCGCCGAGCTGGTCGAGGCCGGGGATCGGGTTGCCGTAGGGCGACTCGGTGGGGTGACCCAGCAGCTCGACGAGGCGACGCTCGACCTGCTCGCTCATGACGTGCTCCCACCGGCACGCCTCTTCGTGGACGTAGGCCCAGTCGAGGCCGATGACGTCGGAGAGGAGGCGCTCGGCGAGGCGGTGCTTGCGCATGACGTCGACGGCCTTCTGCCGGCCGGCGTCGGTGAGCTCGAGGCTGCGGTCTTCGGAGACCACGACGAGACCGTCGCGCTCCATGCGACCGACCGTCTGCGACACCGTGGGCCCGGAGTGGCCGAGCCGCTCGGAGATGCGGGCCCGCAGGGGAACGATGTTCTCCTCCTCGAGTTCGAGGATCGTGCGCAGGTACATCTCGGTGGTGTCGATGAGATCTGTCATGTCGCGAGGGTCCTCGAGTCGGAGAAGACGGGTAAGGCCACCCTATCTTGGCGGCCGGACACCGGGGCGCTCGGCGGGAGCCGTCACGGCCTGTCATGCGGCCACGGCCGGGGAGGCCGCCGACCTAGAATCGACCCATGGCCCACGTCGTGCTCCCCCGCGAGATCCTGCCCGCCGACGGACGCTTCGGCTGCGGTCCGTCGAAGATCCACCCGGCCCACCTCGCGGCCCTCGCCGGCTTGGGCGGCGCCCTGATGGGCACGTCGCACCGCCAGGCTCCCGTGAAGGACCTCGTGGGTCAGGTGCGCGCCGGCCTCGCCGAGCTGTTCCGGCTCCCCGCGGGCTACGAGGTGATCCTGGGCAACGGCGGTTCGACGGCATTCTGGGATGCCGCGGCCTTCGGTCTCATCGAGAAGCGCAGCCAGAACCTCGTGTTCGGCGAGTTCGGCGGCAAGTTCGCGAAGGCCGCGAAGGCGCCGTGGCTGGAGGCCCCGGACGTGCGCGAGGTCGCCGCCGGCACCCGCACCACCGCCGAGGCGGTCGAGGGCGTCGACGTGTACGCGTGGCCCCACAACGAGACCTCCACCGGCGTTGCGGCGCCGGTCGAGCGCGTGACGGGCGACGACGGCGCGCTCACGGTGATCGACGCCACCAGCGCCGCGGGCGGCATCGACTTCTCCGCCTCCCAGGCCGACGTCTACTACTTCGCCCCGCAGAAGAACCTCGGATCGGACGGCGGGCTGTGGTTCGCGCTCGTCTCGCCGGCAGCGATCGAGCGCATCGAGCGCATCGCCGCGTCGGGTCGCTACATCCCCGAGTTCCTGAGTCTGAAGAACGCCCTGGACAACTCGCGCCTCAACCAGACGCTCAACACGCCGGCGCTCGCGACGCTGTTCCTGCTCGACCAGCAGCTCGACTGGATCCGCGACAGCGGCGGCCTGCAGTGGGCCGACGCCCGCACGCGCGAGTCGTCGAACGCGCTGTACGCGTGGGCCGAGGCATCCGCGGTCGCCACTCCGTTCGTGACCGACCCCGCCGACCGCTCCCCCGTCGTCGCGACGATCGACTTCGACGACAGCATCGACGCCGCGGCCATCGCGAAGAGCCTGCGCGCCAACGGCATCGTCGACACCGAGCCCTACCGCAAGCTCGGCCGCAACCAGCTGCGCGTCGCGACGTTCGTGTCGATCGACCCCGACGACGTGCGTCAGCTCATCAAGGCGATCGACTACACGATCGAGCACCTCTGAGGCTGCGTCAGGCGAGCGGTGACGGCGCGGGGTCGAGCACCGAGGCCACGATCGCCTCGATCGCGAACTCGGACGCGCGCCCCAGGTCGAGCGCTGTCGGGTCGAGCAGCCACTGCACCTGGAGCCCGTCCATGACGGCGAGGATGGCCGTCGACGCGTAGGCGACGGTCTCGGGTTCGCGGATGCCGCGCTCGGCGCACACCAGTGCGAACGCCGCCGCGACTTCGCCCCGCAGGGTCGCGTACCGCTTCTGGAAGAACTCGCGGCCCGGGTGGTCGTCGGTGACGGACTCGGCCGACAGCACGGCGTAGGCCTGCACGATGCCGGGTCGCTCGGCGTTGGCGAACGCGGTGCGCACGAGGTGGCGGAACAGGTCCATCCCGTCGGGGATGTGCTGCTCCTCGAGGTCGGCGACGTCGGTCTCGTCACGGTGCTGCAGCACCTGGAGCAGCAGGGCGTCCTTCGAGCCGAAGTGATGGAGGATGCCGGCGTGGGTCATGCCCACCTGGTCGGCGATCTCCTGAAGAGTGCCGCCGGTGAAGCCCTTCGCCCCGAAGATCTCCGTCGCGGCGTCGAGGATGTCGCGACGGCGCGCAAGGGTCTCGGGTCGCGAACGCGGCTGTCTGCGCTGCTCGGTCACTGGCTCCCGCCCCTCGTCATTCCAGCGGATCAAGAGTCTACGCACGAGTCGCGGGTGCTCGGATGCAGACACGGTTGCAATAGTTACTTACTTGATTGTAAGTTAGTCGCGCAATCACCCCCGCGACGTCGCGGTCTCCTCCGTGAGCACGCCGACGTCATCTCACGAAGGAGAAGCAATGAGGCTTAAGTCCTCCCTCGTCGCCGTCGGCATGGCAACAGCGCTCGTGCTGACCGGCTGCGCGGCCGGCAGCACGGACTCCGGCGACAACGAACCCGGTGCGGCGCTCACGATCGCCAAGCCCGACGGCGCCATCACCACCGAGTCGAACAACCCGTACCTGGGCGACTCGTCCGCCGCGAAGTACGGCTACGGCAAGGTCATCTTCGAATCGCTCGCGCTCGTCAACCCGACCGGCGACCTCGGCACGACGCCCTGGCTCGCCGAATCGGTCGAGTGGAACGAGGACTACACGCAGCTGACCGCGGTGGCCCGCGAAGGCGTGACCTGGAGCGACGGCGAGGAGTTCACCGCCGACGACATCGCGTTCTCCTTCAACCAGGTCCTCGAGGGCAGGCTCAACGACACCAACGCCCTCGACCTGAAGAGCGTGAGCGTGGACGGCAACACCGTCACCATCGACTTCAACAGCTCGAAGTTCACCCAGCAGGGCCGCGTCCTGCACTTCCAGATCGTGCCCGAGCACATCTGGAAGGACATCGAAGACCCGAACACCGACCCCGTCACCGGCGAGGGCCAGGCGGTCGGCACCGGCCCGTACGTGCTCGACTCGTGGACGACCGAGTCTGTCACCCTCGCCGCGAACCCGGACTACTGGGGCGGCGAACTGGCGGTGCCCGAGCTGCACTACGTCTCGTACGGCGACAACGCGGCGCTCACCACCGCACTGGCGACCGGCGAGGCCGACTGGGCCCAGGCCTTCATCCCCCAGATCCAGGACAGCTACCTGTCGGCCGACCCTGACAACAAGTTCCTGGTCTCCCCCACCGCGGGTGCGGGCACGCTGTTCATGAACCTGCAGACGAAGCCGTTCAACGACCCGGCGCTGCGTCAGGCGCTCGCATGGACGATCGACCGCCAAGCGTACGTCGACATCGCCCGCGAGGGCGCGAGCGAGGCGGTCTGGAGCGTCACCGGTCTCGGCGCACTGCTCGAGGACGAGGTCATCCCCGAGTACCAGGGCCAGAACTACTCGGTCGACGTCGAAAAGGCGCGCGAGATCCTCACCGACGCCGGCTACACGTGGGACGGTGAGACGCTCATCGACCCGGACGGCGAAGCGGTCACCTTCTCGATCTCGGTCCCCGCGGGCTGGAGCGACTGGAACACCGAGCAGGCGCTCATCGCCGAGGAGCTCAAGGAGGGCCTCGGCATCGAGGTCAAGGTCGACCAGCCCGATTGGGGCGGATGGGATGCTGCGCGCCAGGAGGGCACCTTCCAGGCGATCATCCACTGGCTCGAGGACACCGGCAACGCCTACGGCCTCTACACGTCGACCATGGACCCGAAGTGGATCGTCGACGGCAAGGCGGCCTTCAACTTCGGCCGCTTCGACGACCCGGCGGTCACCGAGGCGCTCAACACGTACGCGAACGCCGCGTCGGACGCCGACCGTGAGGCCGCGCTCGCGGTGATGCAGACGGCGTTCGTCGAGAACGTGCCGGCCATCCCGCTCGGCGCGCACCCGCTCCTGGGCGAGTTCAACACGCGCAACTACGTCGGCTGGCCGTCGGAGAACGACCAGTACGCCTCGGCCGACCCGACGCAGCCCGCGATCGTGCAGATCCTGACGAAGCTGCAGCCCGCCGGCTGATCCCCCTCCGGGCGGACGGGTGCCCCGCGGCATCCGTCCGCCCCTCCACGCCTGCCTTCACGAAAGCGAACCAGCCCCATGAGAGATTCGCTGCTCTCCGTCGATGATTTCTCGGTCGTCTACGACGTCGATCCCCCCGTGCGCGCGGTCAAGAACGTCACCCTCGAACTCGAGCGCGGCGAGATCCTCGGACTCGCTGGCGAGAGCGGATGCGGCAAGACCACGCTCGCCTACGGCATCCAGCGGCTGCTCAAGCCGCCGGCCGTCATCACGAGCGGCTCCGTCATCTTCCACGACGCGTCCGGCGAAGACGTCGACATCAACGGCCTCGAGCCCGAGCAGATGCGCCGCTTCCGGTGGGACAAGGTCTCGATGGTCTTCCAGGGGGCGATGAACTCACTGAACCCCGTCGCCACCATCGGCGCGCAGCTGGAGGACGTCTTCGAGGTCCACCGCCCCGACCTCTCGCGCGGCGAGCGCCGCGCCGCCGTCGTCGAGCTGCTCGAGATCGTCAAGGTCGGCGCGCAGCGCTATCGCTCGTACCCGCACGAGCTGTCGGGCGGCATGCGCCAGCGCGTCATGATCGCCATGGCGCTCGCGCTGCGCCCGCAGCTCATGGTGATGGACGAGCCGACGACCGCCCTCGGCGTGCTCGTCCAGCGCGAGATCCTGCGGCAGATCTCGCATCTGCGCCACGAGTTCGGGTTCTCGGTGATCTTCATCACCCACGACCTTCCGCTGCTCCTCGAGATCAGCGACCGCATCGCGATCATGCGCGACGGCGAGATCATCGAGCTCGACACCGCCGAGCGCATCTGGACCGACCCGCAGGACGACTACACGCGCACGCTGCTCGCCTCGTTCCCGCGCCTCACCGGAGAGAGGGGGGTGGTCCTGCGATGACCGTCCTCGAGTTCGATTCCGTCACCAAGGTGTACTCGGTGCGCGGCGCCGGTCAGATGAAGGCCCTCGACGACGTGAGCTTCACGCTGAGCTCGGGCCAGACCATCGGCCTCGTGGGCCAGTCCGGCAGCGGCAAGTCCACGATCGCGAAGATCCTCACGCAGCTCGAGACGCCCACGAGCGGCGAAGTGCGGCTCGACGGTCAGCCGATCCCCCGCCGCGGCAAGGGGCTGCGCGCCTACCGGCAGCAACTGCGCATGGTGTTCCAGGACCCGTTCGCGTCGCTCAACCCGTACCACTCGATCCGCTACGCGATCCAGCGACCGCTCCAGCTCGACGACGTCGTGCCGGGCGACCAGCTCGACGACGAGGTGCGGCGGCTGCTCGGCCGCGTGCGCCTCGACGCCGACGCGGTCATCGACCGCCGGCCCCACGAGCTCTCGGGGGGCCAGCGCCAGCGCGTCGCGATCGCCCGGGCGCTGGCATCCCGCCCCCGGCTGCTCGTCGCCGACGAGCCCGTGTCGATGCTCGACGTGTCGATCCGGCTCGGCGTGCTCAACCTGCTGGCCGACCTGCAGCGCGAGGAGGGTCTGGGGGTTCTCTACATCACGCACGACCTCGCCACCGCGCGGCACTTCAGCGACGAGATCCTCGTGCTCAACCAGGGCCGTGTCGTCGAGCGCGGCCCCGCCGACGACGTGATCCTGCGCCCCCAGAACCCGTACACCCAAGAGCTGCGCGCGGCATCCCCCGATCCCGACTCCTACTTCGCGCACGCAGCCGGCATCCTCGGAGGTCAGAAGTGAGCGCCGTCGCTCCCCAGCTCCCGACGCCGGGCTTCGACGCGATCGAAGCCGGTACCACGGCGACCGGCGCGGTGAAGGCTCGCGCGCGCATCCCGTGGCGCTTCCTCGGCAACCGTGCGCTGTTCTACCTGTTCACTCTGTGGGCCGCGATCACGATCAACTTCTTCCTGCCGCGCCTGATGAAGGGCGACGCGGTGGACGCGTATCTCGCCCGCAACCGGAACGTCTCGCCCGAGGCCGCCGAGGCGCTGCGCTCCCTGCTCGGTCTCGACACCGACACGTCGCTCTGGCAGCAGTACGTCGACTACTGGGGTCTGCTGCTGCGTGGCGACCTCGGCATCTCGCTGCTGCACGGCATGCGCCCGGTGACCGAGGTGGTCGGGCAGTCGCTCATCTGGACCGTCGGCCTCGTCGGCTTCGCCACCCTCATCGCCTTCGCGATCGGCACCATCGGCGGCGCGATCGTCGGCTGGCGCCGTGGCAGCCGGCTCGACTCGCTCATCCCGATCACGACGTTCCTGAGCACGATCCCCTACTTCTGGCTCGGGCTCGTCGCGATCTCGGTGTTCTCGGTGACGCTCGGCTGGTTCCCGATCGGCAAGGCCTACGGCGTCGGCGTCACACCGGAATGGTCGTGGGAGTTCATCGGCGACGTGGCGCACCACGGCTTCCTTCCGGCCGCGACGATCATCATCGCTTCGCTCGGCGGCTGGATGCTCGGCATGCGCAACATGATGCTGACGGTCCTCGACGAGGACTACGTCATGGTCGCGCAGGCCAAGGGCATGCCGAACGACCGGGTGCTCTGGCGCTACGCCGCGCGCAATGCGGTGCTGCCGCAGATCCAGAGCTTCGCGCTCGCGCTCGGGTTCATCGTCGGCGGCACCATCGTGATGGAGGTGGTGTTCAGCTACCCCGGCGTCGGCAAGCTGCTGCTCGACGCCACGAACGCCAAGGACTACGCCCTCATGCAGGGAGTGTTCCTCGTGCTGACGATCTCGGTGCTGCTGGCCAACCTCCTGGCCGACGTCGCCTACGCATTCCTCGACCCGCGCACGCGCCAGACGGAGGCCTGAGCATGGACACGACCATCGTCGACGAGAGCACCGCACGGCGGCCGGCCCACACGCCCGCGACCGCCACCGTGCGCACTCCCTCCCCCGGCAACGGCGCCACCGCGCGCAAGAAGCCGACCTTCTGGTCGAAGCTGGGCTCGGCCTTCGCGATGTTCCGCAACCGGAAGTCGGTCACCGGCCTCGCGATCCTCGGGTTCTTCGTGCTCGTCGCGGTCTTCGCCGACGTGCTCGCCCCCTACTCGCCCACCAAGGTCGACAACACCGCGCGCTTCCAGCCGCCGTCGGCCGCGCACTGGCTGGGCACGACCCACATCGGCGAGGACGTGCTCAGCCAGGTCATCCACGGGACGCGCGGCGTCATCGTCGTGGGCTTCCTCGCCGCGATCATCGCCACCGTCATCGCGATCGTGATCGGCGTGATGTCGGGCTACCTGCGGGGGTGGCGCAGCGAGGGCCTGTCGGCGCTGACCAACGTGTTCCTCGTCATCCCCGGCATCCCGCTCATCATCATCGTCGCGACCATCGTCGAGGACCCGCCGCTGATCCTGATCGCCACCGTCCTTGGGCTCATCGGCTGGGCGTGGGGCGCCCGCGTGCTGCGCGCGCAGACGATGTCGCTGCGCAGCCGCGACTTCGTGCAGGCCGCCCGCGCCAACGGCGAGCCGCTGCGCCGCATCATCACCGTCGAGATGCTGCCGAACCTCATGGCGCTCATCGCCGCGAGCTTCGTGGGCACGGTGACCGCCGCGATCATCGGCCTCACCACGCTGTCGTACATCGGGATCATCCCGGTGACGACGTACAACTGGGGCACGATCCTCAACTGGGCGAGCGCGCAGGGCGCGTTCCGCCAGGGCCAGTGGTGGTGGTTCCTGCCTCCCGGCCTGTGCATCGCCGCCATCGGCGTCGCGCTCTCGCTCATCAACTTCGGCATCGACGAGTACGTCAACCCGCGTCTGCGGTCGGCCGGTGAGCGCGCCCGCGCCCTCAAGAAGAAGGGCATGAACGTCAACGACACCGTCACGGCCGTCCGCACCGCGCCCGAGACATCCGGACAGGAGAATCAGTGACCTACGACGCCCCCTACCTCGACCCCGAGCTCCCGGTCGAGAAGCGGATCGCCGACCTGCTGAGCCGCATGACCCTCGAGGAGAAGGTCGGGCAGATGCTGCAGCTCGACGCCCGCGAGGACCTCGACGACCAGATCCTGCGGATGCACGCCGGCTCGATCCTGCACGCCTCACCCGCCCGGGTGCTGCGCGCGCGGGACCTGACGCTCCAGACGCGCCTGCAGATCCCGCTCCTCGTCGGCGAGGACTGCATCCACGGCCACGCGTTCTGGGAGGGCGGCACCGTCTTCCCGACGCAGCTGGGCATGGCGGCGACGTGGGATGCCGCGCTCGTCGAGCAGGTCGCGCGCGCCACCGCCGCCGAGGTGGCGGCCACCGGCATCCACTGGACCTTCTCTCCCGTGCTGTGCATCGCGCGCGACCTCCGCTGGGGCCGCATCGACGAGACGTTCGGCGAGGACCCGTACCTGATCGGCGAGCTCGCCTCTGCGATGGTGCGCGGCTACCAGGGCGGCGGGCTCGGCGACCCCGACGCGATCCTCGCGACGGCCAAGCACTTCGCCGGCTACTCCGAGACCCAGGGCGGCCGCGACGCGAGCGAGGCCGACATCTCGCGCCGCAAGCTGCGGTCGTGGTTCCTCCCGCCGTTCGAGAGAGTGGCGAAGGAGGGATGCCGCACCTTCATGCTCGGCTATCAGACGACCGACGGCGTGCCGATCACCGTCAACGACTGGCTGCTCAACGATGTGCTGCGCGGCGAGTGGGGCTACACCGGCACCCTCATCACCGACTGGGACAACGTCGGACGCATGGTGTGGGAGCAGAGGGTGCAGCCCGACTACGCGCACGCCGCCGCCGCGGCGGTCAAGGCCGGCAACGACATGGTCATGACCACGCCGGGCTTCTTCCACGGTGCACTGCTGGCGATCGAGCGCGGCCTGATGGCCGAGAGCGATCTCGACCGTGCGGTGTCGCGCATCCTGCGCCTGAAGTTCGAGTTCGGCCTGTTCGAGAACCCGCGGCTTCCCGACGCCGAGCGCATCCAGACGGTGATCGGCCGCCCCGAGCACGTCGCCCTCAACCTCGAGACCGCGCGGCGCTCGCTCGTACTGCTGCAGAACGACGGCACGCTCCCGCTGGGCGAAGATGGCACGCCCCGCCGCATCGCGGTGGTCGGGCCGCTCGCCGACGACGCGCAGACGCAGCTCGGCGACTGGGCCGGATCATCGGGCCAGGTCGACTGGCTGCCCGACGGCCAGCCGCGCGAGCTCATCACGACGGTGCTCGACGGGCTGCGGGCGCACGCGCCGTCGATGTGGGACATCGCGCACGCGCGGGGCGCCGACATCCTGACCCTCGAGGAGGACCCGGAAGGCGCCTTCTTCCCCGACGGCCAGCCGCGCCCGCAGATCGTGGTGCCGGTCGCCCCCGACGCCGCGCTCATCGCCGAGGCCGTCGCCGCGGCGCAGGACGCCGACTACGTGGTCGCCGTCGTGGGCGACCGGGTCGAGCTCGTGGGCGAAGGCCGGTCCACGGCGACCCTCGAGCTGCTCGGCGGTCAGCAGGCGCTTCTCGAGGCGCTGGCGGCGACCGGCACGCCGCTGATCGTGGTGCTGCTCGCGTCGAAGCCGCTCGTGCTTCCGCAGTCGGTGACGGATGCCGCGGCCCTGGTGTGGACCGCCAATCCGGGCATGCAGGGCGGTCGGGCGATCGCCGAGCTGCTGCTGGGTCTCATCGAGCCCTCGGGCCGCCTGCCGATCTCGTTCGCCCGCCACGTCGGCCAGCAGCCGACGTACTACAACCAGGTGCGCGGACAGCACGGATCGCGGTACGCCGACCTGACGCAGGTTCCTGCGCACGCGTTCGGCGACGGCCTGTCGTACACGCGCGTCGAGTACTCCGACCTGCGGATCACGGAGCCGGTGCTGGGCGCGGCCGACATGGTGCGCGCGACGGTGACGGTGCGCAACACCGGGTCGCGGCCCGCGCGCGAGGTCGTGCAGGCCTACGTCCGCGACAGTGTGACGTCGGTCAGCTGGGCCGACAAGGAACTCAAGGGGTTCACCGTCGTCGACGTCGAGCAGGGCGCGCAGGCGACGGTCGAGCTCGCGATCGCGGTCGCCGACTGCACGATCGTCGACGCCCAGGGCAACCGGGTCGTCGAGGCCGGCGAGTTCGAGCTGCTGGTGGGCCCGTCGTCACGCGACGAGGCGCTCCTCAGCGCGAGCTTCACGGTGTCATCGGGCGACGCCGAGAGCGCGGTCGAGCTGCTGACGGCAGCGGCGCTCACCCCTTGATCCCCGGGGGCGGCGGCGCGCCGAGTCACTCCTTCGCGTCGTCGCCCTCGCCGGACTCGTCTTCGTCGTCCTCGTCGGAGTCGTCCTCGTCGGACTCGTCGTCGTCATCCGAATCGTCCTCGTCGGACTCGTCGTCATCGTCATCAGACTCGTCGTCGTCGTCGTCCGAATCGTCGTCGCCATCCGAATCGTCGTCATCGGACTCGTCGTCATCGTCATCAGACTCGTCCTCGTCCTCGTCGGACTCGTCTTCGTCGTCCGAGTCGTCGTCCGAGTCGTCGTCCGAGTCATCGCCGTCCGCGCCCTCATCGAGCTCGTCGATGTCGACGCCGTCGAGGTCGCCGGCGTGCAGGATCGGCGAACCGTCATCGTCGAAATCGGCCGCATCGAGGTCGTCGACGTCGTCGAGGTCGTCAGCGTCATCGGCATCCCGGGCCGACTCGTCGTCGGCCGCGTGCGGTGCCTCGGCGAGCGCGACCTGAGCCGCCTGGTACTCGGCGAGACGCACGGCCCACGGCACCCAGTCCGGAGCCAGGAGCGCACCGTCACCGGGAAGCAGCTCGACCTCGAGCACCGTCGGCTCCGCGTCCTCGACCCGCGCGAGGCTGACCGTCCACAACCACCCGGGGTATCCCGCGAGCCGGTTGTGGAAGCGCAGCGACACGACGCCGTCGGGCTCCACGCGGTAGTCCGCGGCGTCGCCGATGGTCGCGGCCGGCGTGATCTCCCGCAGGGCGGCGAGCGCCAGGTCGTGCGCCTCGAGCAGGGCCGGGTCGGGATCCGGGATGACGACCTCGGTCGCCTCCGCCTCCGGTGACTCAGTCGCGACCTCGGGCGCCTCCGCTTCGGGCGTCTCAGCCGCGGCCTCGCTTTCGTCAGCCGCGGGCACCTCGCGCTCCTCGCCCTCGGGCTCAGCCGCCACGTCGGCCGCGGCATCCGTCACCGTATCCGTCTCCGGCGGCGCCTCGGTCGCGACGTTCTCGTCGGTCTCGGGCGCGTCCGAAGGCGCGTCGCCGACCGGCGACGCGTCGACGTCGGGCGTCGGGTCGGACTCAGGCGTCGAGTTCATCCGCCACCTTGCGCAGCACGGCCGCCACCTTCTTGGCCTGAGCGCCACTGGGGTAACGCCCCCGGCGCAGGTCGTCGGCGGTGCCGTCGAGCAGCTTGACGAGGTCTTCGATGATGATCGCCATGTCGTCGGCGGGCTTGCGCGCGCGCTTCGCGAGGCTGACCGGAGCCTCGAGCACGCGCACCGACAGAGCCTGGAGTCCGCGCTTGCCGTCGGCGACGCCGAACTCGAGACGCGTGCCGGCCTTCGGCGCCGGCGTGCCCGCGGGAAGGGCGGTGGCGTGCAGGAAGACGTCCTGGCCGTCATCGGTGGCGATGAAGCCGAACCCCTTCTCCTCGTCGTAGAACCTGACCTTGCCGGTGGGCATCGAAACCTCGCTGTGTACGGCGCCGGATGGACGGCGGGCATGACGGAATAGAGATGCGAAGATCCCTGCCCCCAGCCTACGGCACCGCTGTGGCCTCGTCCGCGTCAGCGGGCACAGCCGCTAGGCTGAAGCGGATGAGTACGAACACGCCCGGTGAGGACGTCCCCGTCCGCCGGATCGACCGCATTCTGGCGTTCATGTCGCTGGGCCTCCTCGTGCTCTCGATCGTCAGCTTCTTCGCGATCATGATTGCCTCGTCGTCGGGCGCCGACATGGGCACGGGCATCTGGCCCGCCGTCGGCCTGCTGGTCTACATCGCTCCGATCATCGCCTTCGCCATGATCCTCGCGGTCCTCATCATGAGCTTCGTGCGGAGGGCTCGGGCGAACCGAGGCGGCTGAGTGGTCTCCGACGAGCGGGCGTTGGCGACCTGGTTGGCGGGTCGTCCCGACGCTGCGCTCGCTGAGACGCTCGCCGCGCGCGGCGTGCCCGCGTCGGCCGCCTGGCACGACTTCTTCGACGCCGCCGAAGCGCTGCTGGATGCCGCATCCGTCGATCGCGCTCTCATGCGGCTCCGCCGCTCGGCCCTCGCCGGTCTCGCGGCCGCTCCGTCGGTGACCGACGCGCGGCTCGCGCACCTCGCCCTCGTGGACGACGCCGGCGTCCCCTACGCGTCGGTCTCGGAGCGGGTCGCCGACCTCCGGTTGCGGGAGCCCGCCGCGTTCACCGCGGCTCCGGTCGCCCCGCCGCCGGTCCCCGCAGACGAACGCCACACGGCAGCAGCCGCCGAGCGGGCGTTCACGACGGCCGGTTCGCTGGCAGACGTGCTGCTGGCCTGCCTGCACGCCCCGTTCGCCCGCACGGGCGCGGGCTCGGTGAGCGCCGCGGAGCGCAAGCGCCTGCTCGACACCGGGGCGCTCCGCGAGACCGACGACCTCGAGGATCTCCTCGCTGCGGCCGCGATGGCCGGCCTCGCCGTCGCCCAGGAACGCCAATGGGAGGTCACGACCCAGGGCGAGCGCTGGCTCGAGGCGACGACCGCAACGCGCTGGACCACGATCGCCAACGGATTCCGCGCGTCGCTTCCCGGCGGCGTGCGCACTCCCGATGGCGGGTTCTCCTCCCCCGAGACCTGGACCGCCGCGTACCCGCTCGACCCGGACTGGCCGGCGCGCGCGGCGCGCCTGCACCGCGTCGGCGAGAACTGGGGCCTCCTGGGCAAGGACGGCACCGAGTTCGAGTGGACGACGTCGCTGCGCCGCGGCGAGGACGCCGACGCCTCCGCGCTCGTGGCGCACCTGCCCGCGGAGATCGACCGGGTGTACCTGCAGGCCGACCTGACCGCCATCGCCCCGGGCCCTCTCGCGCCGTCGCTCGATCTGCGACTGCGGGGGATCGCCGTGCGGGAGTCGCGCGCCCAGGCCTCGACCTATCGCTTCACCGCGGAATCGCTCGGCGCCGGCATGACCGAGGGCGAGACGGCCGGGTCGATCCGCGCCTTCCTGACGGAGCTGTCGCTCACCGGCATCCCGCAGCCGCTCGAGTATCTGATCGAGAGCACCGCCGCCCGCCACGGCCTCGTGCGGGTGCGCGCCGACGAGGCGTCGGCGCGGACGCGCATCGAGAGCACGGATGCCGCGCTGCGCGAGACGATCGCCATCGACCAGGCGCTGCGGCCGCTCGGCCTGCTGACCGAGGGCGACGCGCTCGTCTCGCGCGTGACGCGTGACGCCGTGTACTGGTCGCTCGCCGATGCCCGCTACCCCGTGGTCGCGCTCGACGAGGACGGTGCGCCCGAGCCCGTGCACCGCCGGGCCGCCGGCGTCCGCGAGGCTGCCGCATCGACGCCCGTGGAGACGTACGCGCGGCTGCTGGCCGCGCTGCGCAGCGGGCACGGCACCGACGGCGAAGAGAGCTGGCTCGGCCGCGAGCTCGAACAGGCGGTGCGTGCGCGCTCCGAGATCGTCGTGGTCGTGCGGATGCCCGACGGTGCGGAGCGCACCCTGACGCTCGAGGCGTCGGGACTCGGCGGCGGCCGCCTGCGCGGACGCGACCGGGCCGCGGACATCGAACGGACGCTCCCCGTCTCGAGCATCGTGAGCGTGCGGCCGGTCTGATCCGCGCTGTGCGCTTCGCGTCACGCGGTCGCGCCCCCGGGGGCCGGGTCGTCGCAGCCCCCGGTAGACTGGCTCGTTATGGCTGACGGCCCACTCATCGTCCAGAGCGACCGCACGGTGCTGCTCGAAGTCGCCCATCCGGATGCGGAGAGCGCGCGGCACGAGCTCGCCATCTTCGCCGAGCTCGAACGCGCTCCCGAGCACATCCACACCTACCGCATCACGCGGCTCGGCCTGTGGAACGCCCGCGCCGCCGGTCACGACGCGGCCGACATGCTCGCGACCCTCGAGCGGTGGTCGCGCTTCCCGGTGCCGCCGTCGGTGTCGATCGACATCGCCGAGACTGTCGGCCGCTACGGCCGCCTCGTCATCGAGCGCGCGCCGGTCGCAGAAGACGGCTCGGGCGGCGAGCTGATCCTCCGGTCGACGGATGCCGCGGTCCTGGCCGAGGTGTCGAAGAACAAGCGCATCCAGCCGCTGCTCATCGGCCGCCCGTCCCCCGACTCCTTCGTGATCGACGCGTGGGCGCGCGGGCACATCAAGCAGGAGCTGCTGAAGATCGGCTGGCCGGCCGAAGACCTGGCCGGGTACACGCCGGGGACGCCGCATCCGATCGACCTCGCTGAAGACGGCTGGAACCTGCGCCCCTACCAGCGCCATGCCGTCGACATCTTCACCGACGGCGGGTCGGGCGTCGTCGTCCTCCCCTGTGGCGCCGGCAAGACGCTCGTCGGCGCCGGTGCGATGGCCGCGACCAAGACGACGACGCTGATCCTTGTGACCAACACCGTCAGCGCCCGCCAGTGGCGCGACGAGCTGCTCAAGCGCACATCGCTGACGCCCGAGGAGATCGGCGAGTACTCCGGGCAGTCCAAGGAGATCAAGCCGGTCACGATCGCGACGTACCAGATCCTCACCGCGAAGCGGAAGGGACAGTACGCCCACCTCGCGCTGCTCGATGCCCTCGACTGGGGGCTGATCGTCTACGACGAGGTGCACCTGCTGCCGGCGCCGGTGTTCAAGCTCACCGCCGACCTGCAGGCGCGTCGGCGACTCGGGCTCACGGCCACCCTCGTGCGCGAGGACGGCCGCGAGGGCGACGTCTTCAGCCTCATCGGGCCGAAGCGGTTCGACGCCCCGTGGAAGGAGATCGAGGCCCAGGGCTTCATCTCCCCGGCGGTCTGCTACGAGGTGCGCGTCGACCTCCCGGCCGGCGACCGCCTCGAGTACGCCGCGGCCGCCGACGACGAGCGCTACCGCCTCGCTGCGACCGCGCCCGCCAAGATCGGCGTCGTGCGGCGGCTCGTCGAGAGGCACGCGGGCGAGCGCATCCTCGTGATCGGGCAGTACCTCGACCAGATCGACCTGCTCGCCGAGTCGCTCGGCGCGCCGAAGATCACGGGAGCGACCCCGGTCGACGAGCGCGAGCAGCTCTATCAGGCGTTCCGCGTCGGCGAGATCTCGCTGCTCGTCGTGTCGAAGGTGGCGAACTTCTCGATCGATCTGCCCGAGGCATCCGTCGCCATCCAGGTGTCGGGGTCGTTCGGCTCGCGCCAGGAGGAGGCTCAGCGCCTCGGACGCCTGCTGCGGCCGAAGGAGTCGGGCAACACCGCCAGCTTCTACACGCTGATCGCACGCGACACCGTCGACCAGGACTTCGCGCAGAACCGGCAGCGGTTCCTCGCCGAGCAGGGGTACGCCTACACGATCCTCGACGCGGACGGCATCGCGGCCTGAGGATCCCACGCAGGATGCCGCGGCCTCAGCGTACGCGGTGGTCGCCTGCGCCTCGTGCAGCCCGAGTCGCTGGTCAGAGCCGGAGGAAGTCGCCGATGCGCCGCGCGACCTCGGCCGGATTCTCGTCGACCAGGTAGTGCCCGCCCCCGGGCACGAATTCGAGCGTCGTGTGCGGTGCGTCGTCCCGACCGACATGGAGAGCATCCTTCGGGAGCAGCCGGTCGTCCGCGCCGAAGAGCACCAGCGTCCGTGTCTCCAGCACCCGGCCACGGTAGGCGCCGTTCACCGCCTTCATGAAACCGGGAAGGATGATGCCGCGGTACAGCTTGGACGCAGCGCGCGCCCGTGCGGGATCGCGCAGTGCCTCGACGTACGCCGCCACATCCGCTGCCGGAAGGGGGCGGGTCTTGAAAGCGTCGAGGATGTAGTGCGCGAGTCGCTGGCGCCCACGGGACAGCAGGGCGGGTCCGAGTCCGGGCATGGCCACGACCCATTGGAACCAGAGGTGCGGGAGCGCCTTCATGAGCCCCAGCGCCAGAGCACGGTTCATGCGCAGATACGGCGCCGGCACGGCCACGGCGACGTAGTTCCGCACGCGGTCGGGGTGCGAGAGGCAGAGATCGAAGCCCACGATCGCACCCCAGTCGTGCGCGACGAGGTCCACACGGGCGAGGCCCAGTTCGTCCAGAAGAGCGATGAGATCCCGCTGGACGGTCTCGGAGTCATATCCGGCGTTCGGCGCATCGGTCTCCCCCGCCCCACGCAGATCGGGAGCGACAAGGCGCGCTCGGTCCGACAGCGCGGTCATCACCGGCGCCCATTCTCGCGAGCTCTCGGGGAAGCCGTGCAGGAGGAGCACGGGCGTCCCCGTCCCGGCGTCGGTGACATGTATCCGCAGTCCGTTCACGGTGACCGACGAGGAGCGGATGCCGGTGAGATCCGTCATGCGAGAAGGGTACTACTTTCATAGTGCCGTGTCACTACTTCCGTAGTAACCGAGCTTCGCCTAGAGTCGGGCGCATGGCTTCGACGCGTGAGCGGGCTCTCGACGCTGCGCTCGCGCTCGTGGGCAAGCAGGGCATCCGGGCGCTGACCCACGCCCGCGTGGACGAGCGGGCGGGATTGCCGAAGGGATCGACCTCGAACTGGTTCCGCACGCGCGAAGCACTCGTGGCGGGCGTCGTGGCGTGGCTCGCCGAGAGTGAGCGTGCCGAGTTCGCGGAGGCCGAGACGCCGCCCGTCGATACGCCCGAGGAGATGATCGAGGCCCTCAGCGCGCTGATCGCGCTGCAGACGGGGCCGCTTGCCGGGCGCACCCGGGCGCGCTACGCGCTCTTCCTCGAAGGTGCCGGAGACGCGGGGCTCCTCGCCCCGCTCCTCGAGCAGCGTCGCGTCTTCGTGGAGTGGACGGTTGCACTCCTCGAGCGCGTCGGCGCCCGTTCGCCGGAAGAGGCGGCTCGCGCCCTCATGGCGGCGGCCGACGGTCTCGTGCTGCATCGGGTCACCGTGGATCCGGATGCCGAGATCCGACCGGTCGTCGAACGGGCTGTTCGCTCCGCGCTGGACTGACGTCGCACCCCGCGGCGTGAGGGTCCTCGCCTCTGCAACGGCCTCACGCGGAACGCCGGCCGGCGAGGTACGCCGCGATGCGATCCAGGCCACCGGGCCAGGCGACGGTCTCGAAGAAGTCGCGCGTCTGGGTGTCAGGGAATCCGGTCTGCTCGACGGTGATGAGGGTGCCCGCGTCGGTCGGCGTGAACGTGAGCGCGATGAGCGTCTCCGGCGAGGCGGTGACCCGCCCATCGACCGTCGACTCCCCGGTGTAGCGCGTGACCACGCGGCGCGGACGATCGATCTCGACGAACGTGAAGATGTCGTGGACGAGCACGGCCGGATTCGGGCGGAACGTCGCCTCCCAAACGCCACCGACGCGCAAGTCGACGGTCGTGCGCACCTCACCCTCGTCGGGACCGAGCTGCGTCAGCCACAGGCGCTGCGCTTCCGGCTCGGTGTAGGCGGCGAACACCTCCTCCGCGCCGGCGGGCATCTCTCGCGTCACCCGCAGGCTGATCGCCTGGTCTGGGACTGTGTGCGCCATGGCACTGCTCCTTTCGAATCGGCGAAACCGCATCGCTGTCGGTTCCGCTGCGCCCACGGTCCGCGAACGCTTTCGAGAATGGCCACTTTACTATGTTTATAGTAGTCCGTCCACTATGGACATAGTGCGGCGATTGCGGGGACAGCTCGCACCCTCCGCGCGGCCATGCCCCCGTCCGAGCAGTCCGGGCTGCGTCAGAGCGCGCGGTAGCGGAGGAAGACGAACCCGTCGTCGTCGGTCACCACGCCCGCGAGCCCGAATCGGCGGTCGCCCTCGGGCGCATCCTGCGCGATCCGTCCCGCTCCTCCCCCGACGAACCGGGGCGCGAGCGTGAGGCACACCTCGTCGACCAGCCCGGCACCGAGCAGGGCGCCGAAGAGATGAGGGCCGCCCTCGCACAGCACCTGGGTCCAGCCGCGCTGCCGGAAGCCGTCGAACATCGACGCGAGGTCGACGTCGTCGCGACCGCACGGCAGGACGTCGGCCACCGCGTCGAAGGCGTCTCCGCGGGCGTCGGCCGCGGCATCCGTCGTCACGATCACCGGCCGCCGCACGGCCTCGGCGAACACCGCATCGCCGGGTTCGAGCCGCAGGCCGCCGCTGACCACTGCGAGCGCCGGCTGGTCGTCGAGACCCCGGGCGCGGCGCCAGTCGACATCCCGGTCGTCGACGCAGATGCCTCCGTATCCCTCCGCGCGCACCGTGCCGGCCCCCACGACCACGACGTCGGCCATCGTGCGCAGCACCTGCATCAGGACACGGTCGGTGGGCCCGCCGAGCGCTCCGCTCGTTCCGTCGAGCGTGACCGCGCCGTCGGCGCTCGAGACGAAGTTCATGCGCACGCGGAGGTCATCGCGATCGGGCAGCGCGTACGCTTCGAGCAGTTCGTCTCGGGTGGGCTTCGAGGCAGGCATCAGGCATTCCCCTCCGGCCGCGTGTTGTGCAGCTCGTACGCCGGCTCCCGCCAGCCGAGGATGGCCTCGACCATGCGCAGCGCGTCGACCGTCTCGCGCACATTGTGCACCCGCACGATGCGGGCGCCCCGCAGCGCGCAGTACACCGCCGCGGCGAGCGAACCGGACAGCCGTTCCCCGCGGTCCCGCCCTAGCGCCTCGCCGACGAAGTCCTTGTTCGACAGCGCGACCAGCACCGGCGAGCCGAGAGCCGCGAGCTCGCCCAGCCGGCGGGTCAGCTCGAGGCTCTGGCGGGTCGTCTTGTTGAGGTCGTGCCCGGGGTCGAGCACGATGCGCTCCGCCGGAACCCCGTGATCGAGCGCGAGGTCGCGGCGGGCCATCAGGAACCGTGCGACGTCGCCGATCACGTCGGCATAGTGCGGGAGCGGATGCTGCGTCCTCGGCGCCGCGAGGCTGTGGGCGATCACCAGTCCGGCACCCCCCTGCGCGACCACGGTGGCCATGGCCGGGTCGTGCAGGCCCGTCGTGTCGTTGACGACGGACGCGCCCGCCTCGATCGCCGCGCGGGCCACCTCGGGCTGGAAGGTGTCGACGCCCACGCGTGTGAGCGGCGCGAGCTCGCGCACGACCGGCACGACGCGCGCGATCTCCTCCTCGACGGGCACCGGCGGTCCGGGCGCAAACTTCACGCCCCCGACGTCGACCAGCTCGGCGCCTGCCTCGACCGCGGCGACCCCGGCCGCGACGGCCGCGTCGAGTGCGAACGTCGCACCACGGTCGTAGAACGAGTCCGGCGTGCGATTGACGATCGCCATGACCGCGAGGTGCCGGGTGAGGTCGAGCCGCCCGCCGGGCAGATCGAGCACCGACGACGGGGTGTCGAGCGCGAGGCTCGGGGCGGCCGCGAAGGTCATGGCAGCAGGCTGTCCAGCGGCACGTCCGGATCGCGCAGGAGGTCGAGGTCGACCCGCTCGCCCGAGCGGATGAGCGCCTGCACCTTCTTGTCCACCTTCCAGACGTTCACGTTCATGCCGGCGACCACGCGCCCGCCGTCGACCCAGAAGGCGATGAACTCGCGTGCGCCGACATCGCCGCGCACGACCACCTCGGCCTCCGCCATGAGGGGTGCGTAGCCCGACAGCTCCATTCCGAGGTCGTACTGGTCGGTGTAGAAGTACGGGATGTCGTCGAAGGATGCCGGCTTCCCCAGCATCGACCGCGCGGCGACCTTGCCCGCATTCAGCGCATTCGCCCAGTGCTCGCTGCGCAGGTGCCGCTGCAGCACCGGGTGGAACGCGTTGGCGACGTCACCTGCTGCGTACACATCGGCGGCGCTCGTGCGCAGCGCGGCATCGGTGAGGATCCCGTTCAGGATGTCGAGGCCCGCGTCCTCGGCGAGCGCAGTGTTCGGCGTCGCTCCCACGCCGACGAGCACCAGGTCGGCGGGCAGCGTCTCGCCGTCTACGACCACTCCCTCCGCCCGCTCGTCGCCGACGATGCGCTCGACGCCCACCGAGGTGCGCAGATCAACCCCGTGCTCGAGATGCAGCCCCCGGAACACCTCGCCCATCTCGGCGCCGAGCGCCATGGCGAGCGGCACCGCGTCGCGCTCGAGGATCGCCACCTCATTGCCGAATCCCCGGGCTGTGGCGGCGACCTCCATGCCGATCCAGCCCGCCCCGATCACGACGAGCCGCATGCCGCCGTCGCGCAACCGCGCGGCGAGCGCGTCGGACTGGTCGATCCGGCGCAGCGTCATGACCCCGGGCAGGTCGTGACCCGGCAGCGGGATCATCCGCGGCGATGCACCGGTCGCCAGCAGGACGGCATCGTACCGCTCCAGCGAGCCGTCGTCGAGTTCCACCCGGTGCGCAGCCGGGTCGAGCGCCGTGACCGAGACGCCCGTGCGCAGGCGGATGCCGTGCTCGTCGTACCACTCGGACGGGTGCAGGTAGACGGCATCCGTCCCCTCATTGCCCGCCAGGTAGCCCTTCGACAGCGGCGGCCGCTGGTAGGGCGGATGCGGCTCCGCCGCGACGATCGTGATGTCGCCCTCGAAACCCTCGTCGCGCAGAGCCTCGGCGGCTGTGCCGCCGGCGAGCCCTCCTCCGACGATCAGCATGTGCACCATGACGACTCCTCTCCTCGATGTCGTCCTCAGACCTCGCCCGCCCCCAGAAGCTGCCGCTGCAGCCTGCGATCGTGCGCGAAGCTGCCACGGAACGCCGTCGTCGAGGTGGTCGCACCCGCACTGCGAACGCCTCGGACCGACATGCACAGGTGCTCGGCCTCGACGACGACGCCGACGCCGTCCGGCTCGAGCGCGGCGTCGAGGGTCCGCGCGATCTGCGCCGTGAGCGCCTCCTGCACCTGGAGCCCGCGGGCGTGATGGTCGACGACACGTGCCAATTTCGACAGCCCGACGAGGCGCTCGCCCGGCAGGTAGCCGACGGTCGCGGTGCCGCGGAACGGCAGGAGGTGGTGACGGCAGAGCGACACGAACGGGATGCCGCGCACCACGACCGGCTCGTCGTAGCCGTCCTCGTTGGGAAAGGTCGTCATGTCGAAGGGCTGCGGTGTGAGCAGTTCGAGGAAGGCGTCAGCGACGCGACGCGGCGTCTCGGCCAGATCTCCGTGGTCGGGGTCGTGGCCCAGCGCAGCGAGCAGGTCTGCCACGGCCGCCATCGCGGCGTCGCGGTCGATCGACGCTTCGACGGGAAGAGCGTGCAGCGGCGTCGCGGCGACGGTGGTCGACATCATCCCCACTCCTTCATGAGCAGCGCCAGGGGCGTCTAGGGCCGAACCTAGGCCGGTCTCAGTCTTTTGTCAAGGTTTCTGATTTTAGAGAGTAGACTCGCGCCATGAGCGCTCTGAATCCCCACCGAGCCGAGGCCGTGGCCGTCCTGGCCGACCCCCAGCGTCGCGAGCTGTATCGACTGGCCGCAGCGCAGGAGATCAGCCGCGACGACGCCGCTGCCGCCCTGGGCATGCCGCGCAGCACGGCAGCCATGCACCTGGAGCGCCTGGCCGACGCCGGCCTGCTCGCCGTCAGCCACGCCCGGCGCTCCGGACGCACCGGACCGGGCGCCGGGCGGCCGGCGAAGCTCTACCGTGCCGTGTCGGCGGAGGTCGCGGCCAGCATCCCCGAGCGGCACTACGAACTCGTCGGCGACCTGCTCGCGACCGCCGCCCAGGAGGCGGACGATCGCGGAATCCCCGTGCGCGACGCACTGGCCACCGAGGCCTTCGCGGCCGGCGCGGCGATCGGCGGTGCGCACGAGAGTCTGGAGGACGCGCTGGTCGCGTGCGGCTACGCACCGGCGAGCGCCGGCTCCGGAGACCTCGTCCTCGAGAACTGCCCGTTCCACGCCCTCGCCACCCGGCATACCGCGCTCATCTGCGGCGCGAATCTCGAGCTCGTGCGGGGCGCGGCGACCGCGACCGGCGATGAGCGCACGCCCGTCCTCGCTCCTGCGCACGGTCGCTGCTGCGTCGAGATCCGCACTCAGGACGGATGAGCAATTCGCGGCCTCGTCGCCGATTTCCAGCCATGGCGTCGCTTCCGCCGACATAATGAGGGCATGACAGCACCCCGCATCCTCGTCGTCGACGACGAGCCGAACATCCGCGACCTGCTCATCACGAGCCTCCGCTTCGCGGGGTTCCAGGTGAGGGCCGTGTCCAACGGAGCACAGACGATCTCGGCTGTCCTCGAAGAGGAGCCCGACCTCATCATCCTCGATGTGATGCTCCCCGACATGAACGGCTTCAGCGTCACCAAGCGACTGCGCGGCGCCGGTTACACCGCGCCGATCCTGTTCCTCACCGCCAAGGACGAGACCGAGGACAAGATCGCCGGGCTCAACGCCGGGGGCGACGACTACGTCACGAAGCCCTTCAGCCTCGACGAGATCGTCGCGCGCATCCAGGCCATCCTGCGCCGCACCATGCAGGCCGACGAGGAGTCCGTCATCCGCGCCGGCGAGCTCACGATGGACCAGGACACCCACGACGTGCAGGTCGGCGACGCCAGCATCGACCTCAGCCCGACCGAGTTCAAGCTGCTGCGCTACCTGATGCTCAATCCCAACCGCGTGCTCTCGAAGGCGCAGATCCTCGACCACGTGTGGGAGTACGACTTCAACGGCGATGCCGGCATCGTCGAGAGCTACATCTCCTACCTTCGCCGCAAGATCGACCCGCACTCGTCCGAGCCGCTCATCCAGACCAAGCGCGGCTTCGGCTACATGCTCAAGGCGGGCAAGACCGCGTAACCGCGGCACATCGAGGGGGCCACCCTGGCGCAGAAGACGGACGCGATCACCCGGTGGTGGCGCGGCACCAGCCTGCGCGCGAAGGTCACCGGAGTCACTGTCGCCGTGCTCGCGATGGGCCTCGTGGCCACCGGCGCGGGCGCCACGCTGTTCCTGCGCAACGCGCTGATCGTCAACCTCAACAGCACCGTCGAGCAGGTCGCGGCGACCGAGATCGGCGCCGGACTGTTCGACATCGTGATCATCAACGGCGTCGTGACGGCCGCCGAGAAGGACGACGTTCCCCGCAGCGACTACCACGTCGCCCTGTACCAGCCCGACGGCGAGTTCATCATCTCCGCCGGCGGGAGCGACCCGCAGCCCGACTTCCCGGCCAGCTACCCGCTCGAGAAGGCCGTCACCGCCGGGGTGTCGGCTTTCGAGCTGACGGATGCCGAGACCGGTGCCCGTTTCCGCGCGAGCGTCGCCCCGCTCGAGGTCTCCGGTGGTGTGCTCCTCCCCCAGCTCGTCGCGATGCCCGTCGCTCCCGTGAACCAGGTGGTCGCGACCTTCCTCGGCATCTACACGATCCTGGCGATCATCACGCTGCTCATCGGAGCCGTCGCCACGCGCTGGCTCGTCACGCTCACATTCCGCAGTCTCGGTCAGGTCGAGAGCACGGCCGACGCGATCGCCGGCGGCGAGTTCAGCCTGCGCATGACCGACATCGAGCCCACGTCGACCGAAGTCGGCCGGCTCAAGACGGCCATCAACGCCATGCTCGACCGCGTCGACGCCGCCCTCTCGGAGCGCGATTCCACGGTGCGGCAGATGCGCCGCTTCGTCGGCGACGCCAGCCACGAACTGCGCACCCCGCTGGTGACGGTGCGAGGCTACGCGGAGCTGTACCGGATGGGCGCGATCCGCGGCGACGACGATGTCGCCCAGTCGATGGACCGCATCGAGAAGGAGGCGATCCGGATGGGGGTGCTGGTCGAGGATCTCCTCGCCCTCGCGCGCCTCGACGAACGGCGCGACGTCGTGATCGCCCCTGTGGATCTGCGCCCGGTCGCCCGCGATGCCGCACTCGACCTGCGCGCCTCCGCCCCGCTGCGGCCGGTGACCGTCATCGACACGACCGACGACGATGGAGATCCGACGCCGGCCACCCCCGCTGCTCCCGACGACGGTCCTGATGCACCGGAGAAGCGGCGTGCGCCCGTCACCGCCCTCACGCGGGCCGGCGCGACGCTCTCGCTGCTGCGTCGCAAGCCGAAGCCGATCCCCGCGACGAGCGCCACCGCCGCGAGGGACGTGCCGCCGATCACGCCCGTCGACGAGCCGCCCGCCGCGCCGGGCGCGGCGCTGCCGGTCGTGCTGGGCGACGAGAACCGCATCCGGCAGGTGGTGGCGAACCTGCTCGGCAACGCCCGCCGGTTCACCGCCGAGGACTCACCGATCGAGCTGCGCGTAGGCGCCGACGGCCGGTCGCGCATGGGCTGGATCGAGATCATCGACCACGGCGAGGGCGTCCCCGATCAGATCAAGGACAAGATCTTCCAGCGATTCTGGCGGGCCGACACGTCCCGCACGCGCGAGACCGGCGGCTCGGGGCTCGGCCTGTCGATCGTCGCCTCGATCGTCGAGGCGCTGCACGGCTCGGTCGACGTCACCGACACCGCCGGCGGCGGTGCGACGTTCCGCGTCTCGTTCCCGTTGGCCGCGGAACGGGATGCCGCGGAGCACCTGCACATCGAGACGCAGCCGCTCGAGCGGCTCGAGCTCGACGAGGACTGACCGGCGCTCCTCCCCAGCGCGGCCTCGCCGCGCGCTGTTCCCCAGCAGGCCCGCGGCGCGGCCTGCGGAGCGCTGATGCTTCTAGCGTTGCGGGACACACCAGGGCGCGGCATCCGGTCGCCCCGACGAAGGGAGCACCCATGGCCGTCTTCTCCGTCGACAGCGACGCCGTCCTCGCGACCACCGCGTCTGTCCGCGGCACGATCGAGCGGCTGCAGGCCGAGTCCAACGCGATGATGACCCAGCTCACCCAGCTGCAGTCCTCGTGGACGGGCTCGGCCTCCCTCGCCTTCCATACGGTCGCCGACCAGTGGCGTGCGACCCAGCGCCAGGTCGAGGAGTCGCTGTCGGGCATCAGCGTGGCGCTGGCTGCCGCCGGCCGCCAGTACGCCGAGGCCGAGCAGGCCACGACGAGCCTGTTCCGCTGAGCCTCGGAACGACGAAGGACCCCTCCCGGAGGAGGGGCCCTTCGTAGATCGGGACTGGGTTTCGATACGCGCGCTTCGCGGGCTACTCAACCTTGATCCGTCGCGCGTCAACGCGGCTTCGCCGCATTGACCCGCACCGCATCAAAAGTCCATGCCACCCGTCGGGTCGCCGGCCGGAGCCGCGACCTTCTCGGGCTTGTCGGCCACGACGGCCTCGGTGGTGAGGAACAGGCCGGCGATCGAGGCTGCGTTCTGCAGCGCCGAGCGGGTCACCTTCACCGGGTCGTTGATGCCGGCAGCCAGCATGTCGACGTAGTCGCCCGAGGCGGCGTTGAGGCCCTGGCCGGTGGGGAGCTCCGCCACCTTGTTGGCCACGACGCCCGGCTCGAGACCGGCGTTGAGAGCGATCTGCTTGAGCGGAGCCTCGATCGCGACGCGAACGATGTTGGCGCCGGTCGCCTCGTCGCCCGAGAGCTCGAGACCGCCGAAGGCAGCCTTGCCGGCCTGGATGAGCGCGACGCCACCACCGGGGACGATGCCCTCCTCGACGGCCGCCTTCGCGTTGCGGACGGCGTCCTCGATGCGGTGCTTGCGCTCCTTCAGCTCGACCTCGGTCGCCGCACCGGCCTTGATGACGGCGACGCCACCGGCGAGCTTGGCGAGGCGCTCCTGGAGCTTCTCACGGTCGTAGTCGCTGTCGGTGTTCTCGATCTCGCGACGGATCTGCGTGACGCGTCCCTCGATGGCAGCGGCGTCGCCGGCACCCTCGACGATGGTGGTCTCGTCCTTCGTGATGATGACCTTGCGTGCGCGGCCGAGCAGGTCGAGGGTGGCGTTCTCGAGCTTGAGACCGACCTCCTCGGTGATGACCTGACCGCCCGTGAGGATCGCGATGTCCTGCAGCTGAGCCTTGCGACGGTCGCCGAAGCCCGGAGCCTTGACGGCGACGGACTTGAAGATGCCGCGGATCTTGTTGAGCACCAGGGTCGCAAGAGCCTCGCCCTCGACGTCCTCAGCGATGATCAGGAGCTCCTTGCCGTCCTGGATCACCTTGTCGACGATCGGCAGAAGGTCCTTGATGTTCGAGATCTTCTGGTTGGCGATGAGGATGTACGGGTCCTCGAAGACAGCCTCCTGGCGCTCCGGGTCCGTGACGAAGTAGGGGTTGATGTAACCCTTGTCGAAGCGCATGCCCTCGGTGAGCTCGAGCTCGGTGCCGAAGGTCTGCGACTCCTCGACAGTGACGACGCCCTCCTTGCCGACCTTGTCGATCGCCTCGGCGATCAGCGCGCCGATCTCGGGGTCGCCGGCGGAGATGGAAGCCGTGGCGGCGATCTCCTCCTTGGTCTCGACCTCCTTGGCGTCAGCGAGGAGCTGAGTCGTGATAGCCGAGACGGCCTTCTCGATGCCCTTCTTGAGCGAGATGGGGTCGGCGCCGGCCGCGACGTTGCGCAGGCCCTCGCGGACGAGCGCCTGAGCGAGGACGACCGAGGTGGTCGTGCCGTCACCGGCGACGTCGTCGGTCTTCTTGGCGACCTCCTTGACGAGCTCCGCGCCGATCTTCTCGTACGGGTCGTCGAGCTCGATCTCCTTGGCGATGGACACGCCGTCGTTCGTGATCGTGGGAGCGCCCCACTTCTTCTCGAGCACGACGTTGCGACCGCGGGGGCCAAGCGTCACCTTGACGGCGTCGGCCAGGGTGTTGAGGCCGCGCTCGAGACCGCGACGGGCCTCCTCATCGAAAGCGATGATCTTTGCCATGTGTGTTTCGTCCTCCCAGGACGGGGCTTATGGATTAGCACTCAGCGATCCGGAGTGCTAATCCATTCTGGCACTCACCCCTGGGGAGTGCAAGCCGCGGCGGAGGGTGCCGCACACGCAGGAACGGGATGCCGCAGCATCCCGTTCCGTCGAATCTCGCCCCGTGCGCGCTCAGACCACGCGCACCGACTCCGCCTGCGGCCCCTTCTGCCCGGTGCCGACGGTGAACTCGACGGTCTGGCCCTCTTCCAGCACGCGGAATCCCGTCATGTCGATGTTCGAGTAGTGGACGAAGACGTCCTGCCCTTCGGCCGTGATGAAGCCGAAGCCCTTCTCGGCGTTGAACCACTTGACGGTGCCCTGAGTCATGCGAATCTCCTGTTGCTGGTACGACAGGGTTCATCGTATGCACGCGGCACCACCGCCAGGAGGCCGCTCGAGGACTTGTTGACACGCAGAGACACAACTGTTTACCCCCGCGTAACACTGGGGTTCTCTCCGTGCGTCGCGCGGCGTCAGGGAGTGGGTGTGCTGCTCTGCCCAGCGGCGGTGCGGTCCAGTCCGATCACCACGGTCAGCTGCCGGATGTCGGGATCGGCGGGCTGATAGACCTCGCTCTGCTCGATGCGCGCTCCGCCGATCACGTCGGCGAGGCCGGCGGCAGCGGCCTGGTCCTCGGGGGCGAGGTAGAACACCGTCGTCTCGGGGAAGTCGTCGGCACTCGCATCGCTCGGCAGCACCTGCCCGTCGGGCCAGCCGGCGGCGACCACGACGTCCTTCATCTGCGTCGCAAGGCCCTTCTCGGGCGTCGCGTTGAGGATGGTCACCTGGTAGCTCGTGTCGAGCACCGGGGTCACCTGGACGGTCGGCTCGACCGTGGGCTGAGGCGTGGGGAAGAGCTCGATGCGGCCCGCGGCGAGCAGCGTGCCGAAGATGCCCACGGCGACGAGGACGATCGTGGCGAGCGCCGCCCACAACAGCACCACCCAGCCGCGCATCCGGGGATTCTCCGCCCGGTGGGCGCCGACCCGGCCCTCTTCCGGAAGATCGTCGAAGCGATCCCGCGGGTAGGTCGTTTTCGGCACTCCACGATGTTACAAGGGTGCGCCCGTCCGTCCGCCCAGGCTGGCCGCGGGGCGGGTCTACCCGAGATCGCCGGCGGCGCGGCCGATCCGAGCCTGCGCGCGGGCGTCGCGCAGCCGGCGCAGACGCTTCACCAGCATCGGGTCGTGCGCCTGCGCGTCGGCGGTGTCGATGAGGCGGCCGAGCAGCTGGTAGTAGCGGGCCGGTGACAGGCCGAGCTCCGCGCGGATCGCCTCCTCCTTCGCACCCGCATGCCGCCGCCACTCCGCCTCGAAGCCGAGGATGGCGCGGTCGCGGTCGGAGAGGGGCACGACCTCACGCTAACGGCCGAGCCCCGCTTCGCTGCCGCGCCACTCCACGGACGCGCCGAGCGGATCGACTGCAGCCAGCGGAACTCCGTCGCGACCGAGCACGAACCCGCCCCACGACTCCGCCGACACCGGCGTTCGCCACGCGTCGTGCAGGCCGGGAGGGTCGATCGAGATCCACACGGCGTCCAGTTCCCGCAGCGCGGCCAGCAGCCGCTCCCTCCCCGCGCGCGGGATGTGCGGCAGCACGCCGGGCGTCGTGACGACGAGCGTCGCGCCGCGCGGCGCCCGCGCCGCGGCAGCCTGGAGCACCCCGGGTTCGGAGGCGTCGCCCGCGATCATGGCCGGCGGCTCGGCGGCGACGATGTCGAGTGCCGCCCGGATGCGCTCGACCCGGCCGGTCTCCCCCGGCCACACCAGCGAGGTCAGGAACGCGCGGTCCCGCGGGTCGGCGGCGTCGAGCGGGGCGAGGTCGACCCCGGCGCGCCACACCACATCCGGGAGCCGCAGCGGGGGGTCGCCGCTCACGTCGCACTCGAGCACGACGCGCGACGGCCCCGCCGCGGGGTCGAGCGACGGTCCGCCCCGGTAGCGGTAGGAGTAGCGGTCCGGGTAGAGGCACAGCCCGGCGCTCGCACCCAGCTCGAGGAGGGCGAGAGGTCCGTCGAGCGTGCTCAGGGCGGGCAGGAGCGCTGCGCAGCGCTGCGGCTCGTTGGTCTGAAGACGGCGACGGGATGCCTCGGCCACGACCGCGTCGGCATGCTCGGCGAGCCACGCCGCCCACGCCCGGTAACCGGCTTCGGGGGCGCCCAGCATGCGCGTCACCGCGAAGACGAGCGGCGGCTGGCGGCGGGTCGGCGCGATCCTGCCGAGAATGGCCGCGGTCTCGGGGTCGGAGGCCACACCGGCCGCCCACTCGGCGTAGAGCGGCGAGCGCCCCGGAGCCTCGACACGGGCGAAGCGGTCGTAGCGCTCGGCGACGGCTGCGGCATCCGATTCCACTCCCCCATTCTCACCGCCCGCTCGCAGGAAGCACGGAGCCGTCGCGCTGAGACTGGGGTTGAATGGATGGGTTCCACACGTACGAAGCCCGGAGGAGTCATGACCTACACCGTCGACAAGAGCGACGACCAGTGGCGCGAGGAGCTCTCTCCGCAGCAATACGCCGTGCTCCGCGAGGCGGGCACCGAGCGGGCGTGGACCGGAGAGCTGCTCGACGAGAGCCGCGCCGGCCTGTACACGTGCGCGGCCTGCGGCGCCGAGCTGTTCCAGAGCGGCACCAAGTTCGACTCGCACTGCGGCTGGCCGAGCTTCTACGAGTCGATCCGTCCTGAGGCGGTCGAACTCATCGAGGACACCAGCCACGGCATGGTGCGCACCGAGGTGCGCTGCGCGGCGTGCGGGTCGCACCTGGGGCACGTCTTCCCCGACGGGTTCGGCACCCCGACCGGCGACCGGTACTGCATGAACTCGATCTCGCTCGCCTTCACGCCGGAGGGATCCGCCGAGTGAGCGCGCCATCGGGCTCCGCGCTCGAGGCGGTGCGTGCCCGGCGGTCCTGGTCGAAGGTCACCGACGAGGCTCCGACGCACGCCGAGCTGCTCACCCTCGTCGCGGCGGCGGGTCGGGTCGCCGATCACTCGTCGCTGCGGCCCTGGCGGCTGATCGAGCTGCGCGGGTCCGACCGCGAGCGGCTCGGGCGCGCGATCGCCAAGGTCCAGGGCGACAAGAGTCCCTCCACGAAACCGCTGCGCGCGCCGCTGCTCATCGCCGTCGTCGCGAGCTACAAGAAGAGCGACAAGGTGCCGCGCTGGGAGCAGGAGGCCGTGGCGTCGGGCGTCGCCCACGTGCTGAGCCTGCTGCTCGACGAGGCCGGCTGGGGCGTCATCTGGCGCACCGGCGGCTACACCCGCGCGAAGGCGATGGCCAAGGCGCACGGACTCGACAAGAACGAGCAGCTGCTCGGGTGGCTCTACGTCGGCGGCAAGCCGCCGCGCGAGCGCCTCGGGCGCCGCAAGGCCATCGAGGCGCGCAAGCTCGTCTCGCGCATGCCGACGTCGAAGAAGGACTGACGCGGCGCGCGCGGCGCGCGCGTCCGCCGGCGCCCGCCGCCCCATCACGTGAGGTGCGGGTCAGCGCCGCCGGCGGCGCCACGGCACGGCCGCGACCACGACCGAAGCCAGCGCGACGACGACCATTGCGAGCTGCTGCACCGGGCCAGGGCTCGCCGGCGCCGGCCAGGCCATGTCGAGCACGAACGACGTCACCAGCTGACCGACGACGGCGCCCAGTCCGAGCAGCAGCACGCCGGTGTACTGCACGATCGCGGCCGACATGAAGATGTAGACGACGCCGAGCGCGCCGCCGATGTAGAGCCACGCGTCGGTGGGAAGCGGCTGCGGCGCGCCGACCAGCGCGACGTGCACGGCAGCGGCGACGCCGAGGATCAGCGTTCCGCCGGTGAAGTTCACGAGGGTGGCCGTGAGCGGCGTTCCGACTCGCTGGCGCAGCCGGCCGTTCGTCGCCTGCTGCCACGCGATCGCGATGCCGGCGAGGAACGGGAGCACCAGCATCCATACCGGCACGTCGGCGAGTCCGTCGCCGACGAGGGCGAGGGCGACCGCGGCGAGCGCGAGCACGCCGCCCAGAAGGCGCGGCACCGTGACCGCGACCACGCCGGCGGGCCCGAATCCCACCCGGTCGAGGAGCAGTCCGCTCACCGTCTGCCCGGCGACGACGCCGACGGTGAAGAGCGAGACGCCGATGAGACCGACGGCCAGGCCCTGCGTGGCGACCGTGAGGGCTCCGGCGGCGCCGCCTGCCAGCATCCACCACGGAATCGTCCGTCCCCGCACGCCGGAAATGAGGCGGCCGACGCCTGCGCGGCCCGAGGGCAGCAGCACGGAGAGCACGACGACGATCACCAGCCCGGAGCCGAACGAGATGGCGGCGGCGACGAAGCCGTCGTCGAGGCGGACGCCGAGCTGGCCGTTCACCCGGGCTTGCACGGCGGTCATCATGCCGATGGCCGCGGCGATCGCGAGCGCGAGCCAGGCGGGTATGCGCGCCCGCGACGAGGAGGCGGAGGACATCGAGCCGGCTACGGGACTTGAACCCGTAACCCCCTAATTACAAGTTAGGTGCGCTACCAATTGCGCCAAGCCGGCAGTGCCCCTCAGTCTACCGACGGCGCAGCGTGCCCGCCGCGCGGGATCACGGGGTCGGCGTGGGCGTCGGAGTCGGCGTCGGCGTCTCTTCAGCCGCATCGCTCGCGACGGTGAGGACGAACTGCGCGAACTCCTTGGGGTCGTTCAGGGCGCCGACGTACGGCGTCCCGTTCACGAGCACCATCGGCGTGCCGGTCAGCGCGAGGCCGTCGGTGCCGGGAAGGCCGCCGAGCGCACGCTCGGTCGCGCTCTTCGCCCACGACGTGAAGTCCTGATCCTCGATGCACGCGCGGACGACCTTGGCGCCGTCGGCACCCGACGCGATCGCCATGGCGGCGAGCTCGCTGTCGGTGTAGCCGTCGGAATCGACCTCGGGCTGCTGCGTGAGGAGGGTGTTGTTGAACGCGAAGAAGTAGTCCGGCGAATGCGTGGCGACGCAGGCCGCCGCTCCCGCTGCACGCAGCGAGTACTTGGTGCCGTTCGACTTCGACGTGAGCATCGCCACCGGGTAGTAGGTGAGCGTCGCGGCGTCTTCGCTGACCCACTTCGACAGCTGCTGCACGTTGGCCAGCTGGAAGTCGCGCGAGCCGGAGGACAGATAGTCGACGTACACGCGGATGTCGGCGGCGGGCCGCTCGGTCGGGGTCGGCGTCGGCGTGGGAGTCGGGGTGGCCGTGGGCGTCGGCGTCGGCGTCGGCGTCGCGGTGCCCTCGATCGTGCCGGCCTTGTTCTGGTCGTTCTCGGTCGTGAGGCCGGCACCGGTGACGCCGGTGACGACGAAGCCGCCGTTGCTGACGTTCTGCGGGCTGAGCATGGGCTTCGACGCGGCCGACGAGACGGCCCACGTGACGACGATGGCGGCGACGGCGACCACGGCGATCGCGACGGCCGAGACCGTGGCGACGCGGATCAGGCGAGCGCGCGACTGGCGCGCCTGTACCTGCTGCGCCTTCTCTCGCACGGCGTCACGCCGCTCGCTGGGGGCAGCGGCGTTCGATGACTCGTCGCTCGACATGGAACCTCTCGGGACGGTTGCGGGTGCCGGGATGGGCGTGACCATCCGGGGGAACGGCCGCTCACGATGCTAGCCAGCCACCCTGTGAAATGCCCAGACGGAGGCTCCACGCGCGCCGTGTCATACTTGTCCTTGCGCCCGAAGAAGGGCGTGCGGGCCAAGCCCCCGCTCATTCCTCACTACGGATCGTCCGGCACGTACCTGCCGGTGAAGGAGAAGAGAACATGGCGTCCGTCACGTTTGACAACGCAACCCGCCTGTACCCCGGGGGCACGCGCCCCGCTGTGGACAAGCTCGACCTCGAGATCGCCGATGGCGAGTTCCTGGTCCTCGTCGGCCCCTCGGGCTGCGGAAAGTCCACCTCGCTGCGCATGCTGGCCGGCCTCGAAGAGGTCAACTCGGGCCGCATCCTCATCGGCGACCGCGACGTCACCGACGTCCCGCCGAAGGACCGCGACATCGCGATGGTGTTCCAGAACTACGCGCTGTACCCGCACATGACGGTCGCCGAGAACATGGGCTTCGCCCTGAAGATCGCCGGCGTCGGCAAGGAAGAGCGCGCCGCGCGCGTCCTCGAGGCTGCGAAGCTCCTCGACCTCGAGCAGTACCTGACCCGCAAGCCGAAGGCGCTCTCGGGCGGCCAGCGTCAGCGTGTCGCCATGGGCCGAGCGATCGTGCGCCAGCCGCAGGTGTTCCTCATGGACGAGCCGCTGTCGAACCTCGACGCCAAGCTCCGCGTGCAGACCCGTACCCAGATCGCGTCGCTGCAGCGCCGCCTGGGCGTCACCACGGTCTACGTCACGCACGACCAGACCGAGGCCCTCACGATGGGTGACCGCATCGCGGTGCTCAAGGACGGCCTGCTCCAGCAGGTCGGCACCCCGCGCGACCTCTACGAGAACCCGAGCAACGTGTTCGTCGCCGGCTTCATCGGCTCGCCGGCCATGAACCTGTTCCCGGCCGACCTGGTCGAGGGCGGCATCCAGTTCGGCACCGAGGTCGTCCCGGTCGACCGTGACACCGCCGGCCGCGCGCACGGCAGCCAGGTCACCGTCGGCGTCCGTCCCGAGGACATCGTCGTCGGCCCGTCCGACGGCAAGGGCCTCTCGGTCGTCGTGGACCTCGTCGAGGAGCTCGGTGCCGACGGCTACCTCTACGGTCACACCGACATCGGCGGCAAGCGCACCGACCTCGTCGCCCGTGTGGACGGCCGCAACCACCCCAACGCGGGCGAGACGGTCACCCTCGCGGCGACGGCGGGCCACGTGCACGCCTTCGACCTCGAGACCGGCGAGCGCCTCAACGACAAGCCGGTCGTCTCGGCGTAACCGATTTCCGGTCGTAACGGCGCGGGTGGGAGAATTCCCCCCGCGCCGTTGCGCATTTCCAGGAGGGTGATCGTGCCGGAGTCGTTGAGCATCACGGCCAGCAGCGTCGACCCGGGGCTGCTCACGCTGCCGTGGTCGACCACACTCGCGGACTGGCCTTCGAGCAACATCGTCTACCTGCCGAAGGGCATCTCGCGGCACCTCGTCCGCTTCGCCAACCTGTCGGGGCGCGTCGTCGCCATCAAGGAGACGACCGCGCAGATGGCCCGGCGCGAGTACGACATGCTCGGCAACCTCGACCGCCTCGACGTGCCGTGCGTGCAGCGCATCGCGGTGATCGCAGGGCGGACGGATGCCGCGGGCAAGCCCCTCCCTGCCGCGCTGGTGACCGCGCACCTGAAGTTCTCGCTCCCCTACCGCGCGCTGTTCACGCAGGTGCTGCGGCCCGACACGGCGACCCGCCTCGTCGACGCCCTGGCCGCCCTGCTCGTGCGACTGCACAACGTCGGCTTCTTCTGGGGCGACGTCTCGCTGTCGAACACGCTCTTCCGCCGCGATGCGGGCGCCTTCGCGGCCTACCTCGTCGACGCCGAGACCGGCGAGCTGCACGAGACGGGTCTGACGCCAGGGCAGCGCGCGCACGACCTCGACGTCGCCCGCACCAACATCGCCGGGGAGATCATGGATCTCGAGGCGGGCGGCCGGCTCGAGGGCGGCGTCGACGCGATCGCGATCGCCGACGGCATCGTCTCGTCCTACCACTCGCTGTGGGCGGCCCTGCACGACAAGGAGTCGTTCGGCGTCGACGAGTCGTGGCGGCTCACCGAGCGGGTGCAGCGCCTCAACGACCTCGGCTTCGACATCGGCGAGATGTCGATCCAGACGACGGCCGACGGCACGCGCGTGTCGATCCAGCCCAAGGTGGTCGACGCCGGGCACCACACGCGCCGGCTCATCCGACTCACCGGGCTCGATGTCGAGGAGAACCAGGCACGGCGCCTGCTGAACGACCTCGACGAGTTCCGCGTGCGCATCTCGCGCCTCGGCGACGACGAGGAGATGGTCGCGCACGAGTGGCTCACCCGCGTCTTCGAGCCCGTCGTGAAGGCGATCCCGTGGGACCTGCGCGCCAAACTCGAGCCCGCCGAGGTGTTCCACCAGGTGCTCGAGCACCGCTGGTACATGTCGCAGGCGCGCGGCCGCTCGGTCCCCCTCGCCGAGGTGCTCACGAGCTACATCGACGAGGTGCTGCGCCATCGCCGCGACGAGGCCACCCTCATGGGGCCGCCGACCGAGACCGTGTCGCTCTCGGTGGTCACCTCGAGCATGCCGGTCGTCGACGACGACGAGGACGACGACATCGACTGGCGCGACCTCGTCTGACCAGGCTCGTCGCCGGCGTCAGTAGCCGACGGTGAAGCGCTTGCGCGGGTGCTTCGGGTGCTCGATCTCGTCGACGACGGCGACGGCCAGGTCGGCGCCCGAGATGAACGACTCGCCCTCGGCGTCGGTGACGATGACGTCGCCGCCGGTGCGGTACGAGCCGGTGCGCTCGCCCGGGTTCCAGGCGCCGAACCCGCCGGCCGGGTGCACGTAGAACCAGTCGCGCGACTCGGGTCCGGCCTTGAGGTCCTCCAGGATCCCGATCGCCTCGAGCGCCTCGGCCTTGTAGTCCTCGGTGAACGACGGCAGGTCGACGACCCGCTCGCCGCCCTCGGTGACGAGGCTGCCGCCCGCACCGCCGATCACGCCGACGCGCACGTCGTCCGGCAGCAGTGAGACCAGCGCGGCGACGTTGGGGCGGACCAGGCCCTCCATCTCGCCGCGCGCGGCCACGGCCGACACGACCACGTCGACGCCTTCCAGCTGCACCAGCAGGTCGGGCACATCGGTCAGCGAGCCCTCGATGTACAGGGCGCCCTCATGCCGCTCGCTCGGGATGCGCCGTGCGATTGACAGCACGGTGTGACCGCGGCTCACGGCCTCGGCGACGATGTGACGGCCGGCGTATCCCGAGCCTCCGATGACGGCGATGCGTGCCATGTCCTGCCTTTCGACGTGTGGTGCCGGCGACGGCCGGCTCTCGGATCACAAGCGGAGTGCGGCCGGGTTCATTCCCGGGAATGCGCCGGGCCGCGGCATCCGCTCAATCCTGCTTCTGCGCGCGCAGGGTCGCGACCTGGTAGAGCGAGACGGATGCTGCGATCCCGGCGTTCAGCGACTCGGTGGCGCCCGAGATCGGAATCGACACGATCTGGTCGCAGGTCTCGGTGACGAGACGCGACAGTCCCTTGCCCTCGGAGCCCACGACGATCACAACGGGACGGTCGGCCAGCTCGAGGCTCGGCAGAGAGACGTCGCCGCCGCCGTCGAGGCCGAGGATGAACACGCCCTGCTTCTTGAACTCCTTGAGCATCGACGTGAGGTTGGCGGCGATCGCCACCGGGATGCGGGCCGCGGCGCCCGCGCTGGTCTTCCAGGCAGCCGAGTTCACACTCGCCGAGCGCCGCTGCGGCACGATCACACAGTGACCGCCGAAGGCGGCCGTCGACCGGATGATCGCGCCGAGGTTGCGGGGGTCGGTGACGCCGTCGAGGGCGACGAACAGCGGCGTCTGGCCCGCGTCGATGACCTCCTCGAGGAGGTCCTGCGGGTGGGCGTACTCGTACGGCGGCACCTTCAGCGCGACGCCCTGGTGCACGCCGTCGAAGCCGGCCATGCGGTCGAGCTCGGGCCGCGTGACCTCGAGCACCGGGATGCCGCGGTGCGTGGCGATCGAGAGCATCTCCTTCACGCGGTCGTCCATCTCGACGCGCTGCGCGATGTAGAACGCCGTCGCGGGGATCTTCGCCCGCAGCGCCTCGAGCACCGAGTTGCGGCCGGTGACCGTCTCGGTGTCGTCGTCCTTCTTCCCGCGGGGCGCGCGGTTCTGGCCCGAGCCACCGGGCTTTCCCTTGCCGCCCGCGGCGGTGTAGCGCTCAGCGGCCGCCTTGCGCTTGCCGGCGGGATGCCACGCGCGGTCCTCCGCCTTCGGGGTCGGTCCGCGACCCTCGAGAGAGCGCTTGTTCTTGCCTCCGGTGCCCTTGGTGGGGCCCTTCTTGCCCTTTGCGGCGCCGGGGCGTCCTGGCTTAGCCATCTGTTCTCCTCACGCGGGGCTGCGCCCCGTCGGCTCCGCGGCGCGGAGCAGGGGTATCGGCGATACCCCAGTGTGTTCCGTCTGCGCTGTCTTCCAGCGTGATTCCTGCCGCGGCGATCGCATCGCGGATGCGGTCGGCCGCCGCCCAGTCCTTGGCTGCCCGCGCGTCGGCGCGCTGGGCCAGCATCGTCTGCACCAGGGCGTCGAGAGCGGATGCCTCGGCCGAGGCATCCGTCGACGTCCACTGCTCGTCGAGCGGGTCGACGCCGAGGATGCCGGTCATCTTCCTCACCTGCAGCGCCCACTCCCACGCGCCGGCGTCGTCGCCCGCGTCGAGAGCGGAGTTGCCCGCGCGGACCGCCTCGTGCACGACCGCAAGCGCCTGGGGAACGCCGAGGTCGTCGTCCATCGCCGACGCGAACGCCTCGGGCACCCCGTCGGACCACGGGCCGCCCGACTCGGGCTCCGCATGCTCCGCGTCGGCGTCGACACCCTCGGGCCGCTCGGCGCTCCACTCGAACGGGCTCGGCATGCGCTGCACGCGCTCGAGGAACGTGCGGATGCGGTCGACGGCCGCGCGGGCCTCGTCGAAACCGCGCTGCGAGACGTCGAGGCTGGAGCGGTAGTGGGCGGCCAGCAGGGCGTAGCGGATGACCAGCGGGTCGAACTCCTCGAGCGCATCGGCGGCGAGCACGAAGTTGAACAGCGACTTCGACATCTTCTGGCCGTTCACCGTCACGAGGCCGTTGTGCACCCAGTACCGGGCGAACGGGTCGCCGGCCGCGGTGGACTGGGCGAGCTCGTTCTCGTGATGCGGGAAGCGCAGGTCGAGGCCGCCGCCGTGGATGTCGAACTCGGGGCCGAGATAGCGGCGCGACATGGCGGAGCACTCGATGTGCCAGCCGGGCCGGCCGGGCCCCCAGGGCGAGTCCCACGTCGCCGAGGACGGCTCGTCGACCTTGGCGCCCTTCCACAGGGCGAAGTCGCGGGGGTCGCGCTTGCCGCGCGGATCGGCGTCGGCGGCCGGCTCCATCGCGTCGAGGCTCTGCCGGGTCAGGTCGCCGTAGGACGGCCACGACCGGACGTCGAAGTACACGTCGCCCGCGGCATCCGTCCCCTCCTTCGCGGAGTAGGCGTGACCCTTCTCGATCAGGCGCTCGATCAACTCCTGCATCTGCGGGATGGACGCGGTCGCGCGCGGCTCGTAGGTGGGGGGAAGGATGCCGATCGCGGTGTACGCGCGGGTGAACTCGAGTTCCATGCGGTAGGCCAGCGCCCACCACGGCTCGCCGTCGGAGGCGTTCGCGAGCACCTTGTCGTCGATGTCGGTGACGTTGCGCACGAACGTCACGCGACCGTGGCGGTAGGCGAGCCAGCGACGCAGGATGTCGAAGCTCAACGCGCCGCGGAGGTGGCCGATGTGCGGGCCGGACTGCACCGTCGGGCCGCAGACGTAGATGGTGACATTCGAGGGGTCGAGCGGAACGAAGTCGCGCAGAGCCTGAGCCTTGCTGTCGTAGAGCTGAACCGTCACCGCATCAGCCTACCGGCCGGGTATCCGCTAGAACTGAGTGTGATGCATGTGCTCGCCGTCCTCGCCGCCGCAATGCTCTTCGGTACCACGGGCACGTCGCAGGCGCTCGGACCCGAGGGCACCACCCCGCTGTCGATCGGCGTGATGCGAATGGTCATCGGCGGCACCGGACTGGCGGTCCTCGCGTTCCTGCTCGCCGCCCGCCACGCGCGTCGCCGGCCGGCCGACGCTGCTCCCCCACCCCGGCTGACGCTGCGGCCGCTGTCGCTCATGGTGCTGACCGGGGCCTGCCTGTCGGTGTACCAGCCGCTGTTCTTCCTCGGCACCGGGCTCAACGGCGTCGCGGTGGGCACCGTGGTCGCGCTCGGATCCGCGCCGATCCTCGCCGGGCTGCTGGAGTGGGCGCTGACGCGACGGATGCCGTCACCGACCTGGATGGGCGCGACGGCCCTCGCGACGCTCGGCGTGGTGCTGCTCGGCTTCGGCGGCGAGGCGGGAGGCACCGGCGGCACCGACCCGCTGGGGCTGCTCGGCTCGATCGGCGCGGGGGCCTCGTTCGCGGTCATCGCCAACGCCCAGCGCCGTCTGCTCGACGACGGCTGGGATCCGTTCACCGTTGTCGGCGCCATGGGCGCCTCGTCGGCGGTGCTGTGCGCGCTCGCGCTGCCGTTCGTCGATCTCGCCTGGCTCGAAACCACGAGCGGCGTCGTCATGGCGCTGTGGCTCGGGCTCGGGACGATCTCCATCGCCTACGTTCTGTTCACCTGGGGGCTCAGCGGGCTCACCGCCGCGACCGCCGCCACGCTCACGCTCGGCGAGCCGCTGACCGCGAGCATCCTGGGCATCAGCGTGCTCGGTGAGCAGCTCTCGGTGCTCGCGATCGTCGGGCTCGTCGTGCTCGCGGCCGGCCTCGCATTGCTCGCGTGGGGCTCCCGCGGCCCCCGCGACCCGAAGCCGTACGCGGTCGAGGCCTGACGAAACCTGTCCGCAACGCGCGGGTGGCACACTGGCCTGCGACATGCACGCCACGATCCGCATCCAGCCCGACGACCTGAGCGGCGACGCCACGCGGCGGCTCATCGCGTTCCACCTCGCCGGCATGCGCGAGACCTCGCCGCCCGAGAGTGTCCACGCTCTCGATATCGACGCGTTGCGCGACCCCGCCGTCTCGTTCTGGTCGGCGTGGGTCCACGATGACCTCGCGGGCATCGGCGCACTCAAGAGGATGGACGCCGAGCGCGGCGAGCTGAAGTCGATGCGGGTCGACGACCGCTTCCGCGGCTACGGCATCGGACGCGCGCTGCTGCGGCACATCGTGGCGGAGGCCCGCGCACGCGGCATGACGAGCCTGTGGCTCGAGACGGGAAGCACGGAGGAGTTCCTCCCCGCCCAGCGGCTCTACGAGAGCGAGGGGTTCACCGAGTGCGGGCCGTTCGAGGGCTACGCGGTGGATCCCTACTCGATGTTCATGACCCGCACGCTCTGACCGCGACGGGCGCCGCCGCGTCGACCGGATCAGGCGATTCGGCGAGATCAGGCGGATCCGGCGCAGAACGGCCTGAATCCGCCGAATCCCCTGATCCGGCGACGGGGGACGACGAGTCAGGCCTTGACGACCAGCGCCACCGCGAAGGCCGCGACTCCCTCACCCCGGCCGGTGAACCCCAGCCCGTCGGTCGTCGTGGCCGACACCGATACCGGCGCGCCGCCGAGCGCCGCCGACAGGGTCGCCTCGGCCTCGGCCCGGCGCGCCGCGAAGCGCGGGCGGTTCGCCTGCACCTGCACCGAGACATTGCCGACCCGCCAGCCGGCCTCGCCGAGCAGTCCGAGCGTGCGGCCGAGGAACACATCGGCATGCGCGCCGGCGTACTCCGGGTGGTCGGTGCCGAAGTGAGTGCCGATGTCGCCCAGTCCGGCGGCCGCGAGCAGAGCGTCGACGATGGCGTGCGCGACCGCGTCGCCGTCGGAGTGCCCCGACAGGGCCCGCTCCCCCGGCCATTCCAGGCCCGCCAGCCAGAGCGCGCCCTCGCCGCCGAACGCGTGCACGTCGGTGCCGAGCCCGACCCGCGGGATCGCGACGTCGTGCTCGATGCGCGCCGAGGTGGTCGCGATCGGCCGGTCGGCGACGATGCTGCGCGCGCGGTCGAGGTCGTCCGCGGTCGTGATCTTGAAGGCGAGCGGATGCCCCGTCACGGCCGCGATGGCATGGCCGGCGTCGGCCACGAGCGCGGCGTCGTCGGTGAAGTCGGCGGTCGCGTCCCGATAGGCGGCGTCGAGCACCTCGCGCTGGAACCCCTGGGGCGTCTGCGCGGCGGACAGCTCAGACCTGTCCACCCCGCCGATGATCTCGGCGCCGTCGACGCGCTTGATCGTGTCGACGACGGGCAGCACGGGGATCGCCGCGGCCTGGCCCGACTCGATCGCCTCGATCACCCTCATGAACACCTCGGGCGGCGTGAGCGCCCGCGCGGCGTCGTGCACGAGCACGATCTCGACGTCGGCCCACAGCGCCGACAGCCCGGCCTGCACCGACGCCTGGCGGGTCGCCCCACCGGGTACGACCGTCACGAGGTCGCGGCGGTCGCCCGCGGCCTCGAGGGCTTCGCTCAGCGCATCGCCCTCGCGCCCGCGCGGGGCGACGACGACGACCTGCGCGGCGGGGGCGTCGAAGACGCGCTCCAGCGCGTGGCGCAGGATCGTGTGCCCGTCGATGCCGACGAACCCCTTCGGCGCCCCGGCGCCCAGCCGCGTGCCTGATCCGGCCGCGACCACGATGATGCCGATGCGGGGAACGGGTGCGATGGTCACCCGATCCACGCTAGCGGGTGCCGCGTGAGGTCAGGAGAACGCTGAAGGGGCGGGGCCTCAGGAGGCGAGGACCTCGTCGAGGATGACGCTGGCCTTCTCTTCGTCGGTCTTCTCAGCGAGCGCGAGCTCCGACACGAGGATCTGCTTCGCCTTCGCGAGCATCCGCTTCTCGCCGGCCGAGAGGCCGCGGTCCTGATCGCGGCGCCACAGGTCGCGCACGACCTCGCTGACCTTGATCACGTCGCCGGAGGCGAGCTTCTCGAGGTTCGCCTTGTAGCGGCGGGACCAGTTCGTGGGCTCCTCGGTGAAGGGAGCGCGCAGCACCTCGAAGACCTTGTCGAGGCCTTCCTTGCCGATCACATCGCGTACGCCGACCAGATCGACGTTCTCAGCGGGGACCTCGATGATCAGGTCACCCTGCGTGACGTTGAGCTTCAGGTATTTCTTGGTCTCACCCTTGATGATGCGGTCTTTGACCTCGATGATCGTTGCCGCGCCGTGGTGGGGGTAAACGACCGTCTCGCCAACCTCAAAAAGCATGGAGTTATGTCCTTTCGGCAACCTCCAGGATACCACAGGCGACATACGCTAAGGTTCTCCACCCCGGGCGCCGGGGAGGCGCCCCACAGCCGTCGCGCCGACCCCCTAGAATGCTGAAGAAGCCGTCATCCGTCCTGGGAGGATCTGTGAACTCGCGCCGCCTCATCGCGTCGATCGCCGTCGGGGCCGCTCTGGCTCTCGGAACGACCGGCTGCAGCATGATCTCGCCGCAGGCGACGACCATCGAGTACTCGGCGGCAGAGGGCGTGAACGTCTACGACAACGGCCCGCTCGACGTGCGCAACGCGTTCATCGTCGCGAACGAAGACGGCTCCGCCGGCAACTTCGTCGCCGCCATCGTGAACGACACCGATGAGTCGCACACGCTGCGCATCGAGCTCGGCGAGGGCTCCTCGTCGATCCCCCTCACGGTGCGCGTGCCCGCGAAGACGACGATCAGCCTCGGCGCCGACGGTGAAGACCCCATCCTGGTCGAAGACCTCGACACGCCTGCGGGCGCCGACATCCCCGGTTACTTCCAGTCGGGCGACGCCGGAGGCACGCTCATCCCGGTGCCCGTCCTCGACGGCGAGCTTCCGTACCTCGCGCCGCTCGTGCCGAGCGTGGCCGAGGCCACCGAGGGCTGAGCCCGCACCCGACGACATCGAAGCCCGCCGGCGCAGATGCGCGGCGGGCTTCGTCGTGCCGGGTCTGTCTCGATCAGCCCTCGAAGCGGTAGCCGAGACCGCGCACCGTCACGAGCATGACGGGCGCACTCGGGTCGACCTCGATGCGCGAGCGGATGCGCTTGATGTGCACGTCGAGCGTCTTGGTGTCGCCGAAGTAGTCGCTCCCCCAGACGCGGTCGATGAGCTGGCCACGGGTCAGCACCCGGCCAGCGTTGCGCATCAGCACCTCGAGCAGCTCGAATTCCCTGAGGGGCATGCTGATCTCAGCGCCGTCCACCGCGACCGTGTGCCGATCGATGTCGAGCACCACGCGCCCGGCGTCGAGGACGCGCTCGTCCAGGTCGGCGTCGACCTGTGCGAACCGGCGCAGCACCGCCCGCATGCGCGCGAGCAGCTCACGGGCCGAGTACGGCTTCGTGACGTAGTCGTCCGCGCCGAGCTCGAGCCCCACGACGATGTCGACCTCGGAATCCTTCGCCGTCAGCATGATGATCGGCACCGTCGACGTGCTGCGGATCTGCCGAGCCACCTCGGTCCCCGGCATCCCCGGAAGCATGAGGTCGAGCAGGAGGATGTCGGCGCCGCGCTCGCGGAACGCGGTGAGCGCCGCCGGTCCGTCCTCGGCGATCTCGACCTCGAAGCCCTCGCGGCGGAGCAGGTAGGCGAGCGGGTCGGCGAGGTCGGGCTCGTCCTCGACGATCAGGACGCGGGTCATACAGGTTCTCCGTTCGTAGAGAGGGGGCGGGATGCTTCGGCGCGCGAGCGCTTCTTGCTCTTCCTGCGACCGCGCTGGGGATCCGCCTGGTCGGCGGGCGGCGCGATCTCGGGCAGCCGGATGGTGAAGGTGGAGCCGCGTCCGGGGCGCGACCAGAGTCGCACCTCGCCGCCGTGGCGCTGGACCGCGTGCTTCACGATCGACAGCCCCAGCCCGCTTCCCCCGGTGCGACGGGCGCGGGCGGGGTCGGCGCGGTAGAAGCGCTCGAACACGCGGTCCTGGTCGCCCTCGGCGATGCCGATGCCCCGGTCGGTGACGGCGATCTCGACGACGCCGTCGACCGACTTCACGCCCACGCCGACACTCGAACCCTGCGGCGAGTAGGCGATCGCGTTGGCCACGAGGTTGCCCACCGCCTCGCTCAGCACCTGCGCGTCGCCGCGCACCCAGAGGCCGCGCGTGCCGCCTCGCACGACGTCGACGCCGGCGGAGCCGGCCTGGATGGCGTGGGTGTCGACCGCGGCTGCCACCACCTCGTCGATCGAGACGTCGCGCTCCTCGGTGAGCTCGTCGGCGGACTGCAGGCGCGACAGGTTCAGGATGCGCGACGTCAGGAGCGCGAGCCGGTTCGCCTCGGCAGTCAGCCGCGACGCGAAGATCCGCACCTGAGGCGGGTCGTCGGCGGCCGACTCGATCGCCTCGGCGAGGAGCGTCACGGCACCGACGGGCGTCTTCAGCTCGTGGCTCGTGTTCGCCACGAAATCCCGCCGCATCTGCTCGACGCGCTCGCGCTCGGTGATGTCTCGGATCACGAGGAGCGTCAGCCGGGGCGAGATGGGCGTGGCCCGCACGACGACCAGGCGGGGCTCCGCGGGTGGCGCGCCGCGGTGCAGACGCAGTGTCGCCGTCTCCGACGTGGTGCCCGCCCGGACGGTGCGCACGAGCGCACGAAGCTGCTCGTCCGGCATCGCGCGGCCCTCGGAGAGCTGGAACGGCGCGGCGGCCGCAGAGGCCGCCAGCACGGTGAACGATGCATCGGCGACGACGGCCGCCTCGTCCATGCCGTGCAGCACTTCGCGCACCCCGTCCGGGATGGCGAGCGACGTCTCGACCCGCGCGCGGTCGCGTGCACGCAGCGCGATGACGATGACCGCGGCGACGGAGCCCCCGATGACGACGCCGGCGAGGAGGGCGAGCAGCGCGAGCTGCGTCGTGTCCATGGCACCAGCGTAGAGGGCGCGTCCGGGCGCGATCGTCCGGAGCAGCCGTGTGCGGGCCGCGGCCGGATACTATTCACCGCGGCGGCACCGTCCGTTAACCTTCGCGGGCGAGGATCGCCCCATCGCGCAGGCGGAAGCCTGCCCCGAAGAGGAAAGGTGCGTCGGAATGCGCGAAGTCTTCCACCAGTCACTCGAGGACGTCCAGGCTCGGCTCGTCGAGATCGCGGAGCTGGTCACGGTGGCGATCGACAAGGCGACGCAGGCGTTCGGCACGAGCGACGTCGGCCTCGCCGAGGAGGTCATCGAGGCAGACGACGTCATCGACGAGAAGGCGGTCGCGCTCGACGAGCTCGCGATCGAGATCCTCGCCAGGCAGCAGCCCGTCGCACGCGACCTGCGCATCGTCGTGAGCGCGCTGCGCATGAGTGCGTCGCTGGAGCGTATGGGCGACATCGCCGAGCACATCGCGCAGCTCACCCGCATGCGCTTCCCCGACCGCGCGATCCCGAAGGGACTGAAGTCCACGTTCCTCAAGATGGGCCGGCTCGACGTCGAGGCCGCCCGCCTCCTCACCGAGCTGCTGCGCACTCAGGACGGCGACCTCATCGAGGCGATCCGCAGCGCCGACGACGAGCTCGACGACCTGCATGTCGCGGTGTTCGAGAAGGTGCTCAGCGACAGCTGGCAGGGCGAGGCGGCCGCGACCGTCGACGCGACGCTCGCGAGCCGCTACCACGAGCGGTTCGGCGACCACGCGGTGTCGGTGGCGAAGAAGGTCGCATACCTCTCGACCGGCGACTGGACCCCGTCGACCGACGCGATCGAGATCATCACGAAGGGCTGAGCCCGGGAATCGAAGAAGGGACCGGATGCCTCGGGCGAGGCATCCGGTCCGTTCTTCGTCTGTGCGGGTTCGGGCTACTTCTTGCCCTGGGCGGCGACGGCGGCGGCGCCGGCCGCGGCAGCCTCGGGGTCGAGGTACTCACCCGGTGCGATGGGCTTGAGGTCTTCATCGAGGCGGTAGACCAGCGGGATGCCGGTGGGGATGTTCAGCTCGGCGATGTCGGCGTCGCTGATGCCGTCGAGGTGCTTCACGAGACCGCGCAGCGAGTTGCCGTGCGCCGTGACGAGCACGGTCTTACCGGCCTTCAGGTCGGGGACGATGTCGCTGCGCCAGTACGGCAGCATGCGGTCGATGACGATCTTCAGCGACTCGGTGTCGGGCACCTCGCCGTCGATGCCGACGTAGCGCGGGTCGCCGACCTGGCTGTACTGGTCGTCGGCGGGCAGCGGCGGCGGCGGCACGTCGAACGAGCGGCGCCACAGCATGAACTGCTCGTTGCCGAACTCCTCGAGGGTCTGTGCCTTGTCCTTGCCCTGCAGCGCGCCGTAGTGGCGCTCGTTCAGGCGCCACGAGCGCTTGACGGGGATCCACAGGCGGTCGGCTGCGTCGAGGGCGATGTCGGCGGTCTGGATGGCGCGGCTCAGCACCGAGGTGTGCAGGACGTCGGGAAGGATGCCGGACTCGGCGAGCAGCTCGCCGCCCCGCTGGGCCTCGGCCTTGCCCTGGTCGGTGAGGCGGACGTCGACCCATCCCGTGAACTGGTTGGTCTTGTTCCACTCGCTCTGGCCGTGGCGGAGGAGGATCAGCGTGTAGGGCGCAGTCATGGCCCCCATGATATCGGCGCGGCGGCAGCCGCTCCGGGCCGATGACGTGGCATTGCGCTCCACGCGGGCTCACAGGCGGCCGGTGGCACGATGGACCGGTGAGCTCCGTCCGACCCCCGGCTGGGCCGGTGGTCGGGCAGATCACGCGCGGCACCACGGGTACCAATCGCCTGCGCCGCGTCGACCGCTGGATCGCGCGGCACTCCGCGCTGCGCCGTGCGGCCGATCCGCTCGTGGTGGACCTCGGCTACGGCGCGAGCGGCGTGACGGCGTTCGAGCACTGGGCCCGGCTCTCGGCCGCCCGGCCCGATGTCGAGGTGCTGGGACTCGAGATCGACCCGACCCGGGTGACGCGTGCGCGCGCCCAGCTGCAGCGGGTTCGGGCGGGGGCGACGCCCTTCGCCGCGCACGCGCACGTCTCGTTCGCGCGCGGAGGTTTCGAGGTGCCGGTGGCCGGCAGCCGGCGCCCGGCGATCATCCGCGCGATGAACGTGCTGCGTCAGTATGACGAGGCCGACGTCCCGGCGGCCTGGGGGTCGATGACATCGCGGCTGGCCCCCGGCGGCGTGCTCGTCGAAGGCACGTGCGACGAGATCGGCCGCATCGCGACGTGGGTCGCGCTGGGCGACGACGGCGCGCCTCGCACGTTCACGATCTCGCTGCGGCTGGCGGAGCTCGAGCAGCCGTCGATCGCGGCGGAGCGCCTGCCCAAGGCCCTCATCCACCGCAACGTGCCGGGCGAGCGCATCCACGACCTGCTGCGGCAGCTCGACACCGAGTGGGCGCGCGCTGCGCGAGTATCGCCCTTCGGTCCCGTCGAGCGCTGGCGCACCGCGCTCGCGGGGCTCGCGGCATCCGGCTGGCCCCTTCTCGAACGCTCGCGGTGGCGACTCGGCGAACTGACGCTGCCCTGGGAGGCGGTGACCCCCGCGAGCTGAGAGCGCGGACCGCTCAGATGCGGGGGACCGTCGCCCGCGCCTCCGCCGCGGGCATCCCGGTCGCCGTGAGCAGGTCGACCACGAGCGGCCGCAGCGCGCCGATGAGGTTCTGATCGCCCAGCGAGGCGTCGGGCAGCAGCGCCGCCGGATCGAGGCGCGCGGCCACGGCCGAGAGGGCGGCACGTGCATCGGGCACACGGGAGCGGTGGTCGATCGACTCGGCGACCAGCACCGCCCCGCGCATGAGCTCGGCGAGCACATCGGCCGCCACCGGTCGGGCCACGCCGTCGTCGCACAGGTAGACGACGCGGCGCGCGATGACGCGCAGGTTGCGCGACGCGAGCTCGGCCGACTCGCGGATGCCGTCCTGACGCTCCAGTTCGGCACGCTGGCGGCGCAGGAAGGGCGAGATGCGGGCGATCGCACGGCCGGACTCGAGTGAGAGCGTCCACTCGTCGAGGAGCGGCTGGGTGGCCCGCGCCTTCTCGAGCCCGCGCTCCGCCCGCAGCCGGTCGCCACGCCGCAGCGCCTGCACGAGCAGGCCGGACACCCGGTCGAGCGCGGCGAAGAGCGCACGCCCCTCGCGCAGGGCGTCGCGCAGCGGGTTGCGCGGGATGAGTGCGGTGACGACGAGAGCGGCGATCCCGCCGATGATCCCGTCGATCAGCCGCAGGAAGGGCGCCGTCGCCGGGATGATGATGACGATGAGCGACTGGATGGCGGCCGCGATCGCGAAGCCGGCCTTCGCCGACAGCAGCCGCGCGATGACGAGCGTGATGCCGAGCGCCAGCCCGAGCTGCCACCAGCCGTCGCCGGTGAGCAGGAGCAGCAGCTCCGCCACGAGGATGCCGACCAGCATCCCGAGCACCGTCTCGAGCACGCGCCGCGGGCGGGCGTCGCGCACCAGCCCGAGGCTGCCCACGGTGACGGTCGCCGCGAGGAGCGGCGCGGGGTGCCCCAGCACGTAGTGCGCGAAAACGTACGCACCGGTGGCCGCGACGACGATCTGCAGGATCGGGATGCCGGAGTCGCGGACCCGCACGAGCGCGGGTCGCGGGTTCAGGCGCGAGCGCCAGCCCGTCGTGATCGCCGTGGTGGTCGGCGGTCCGCTCATGCGGCCCGCCCCCTTCCCGGGCGCCAGGTCATTTCGCGGGAGCCCGGCGCGAGAGTCTCGTCAGGCGCGGCACGTTGGCGGTCGCTCCCGCCTCGGGCGGCACGACGACCTCCTGCGCGGCGGTGACCGGGCCGTCCTCGGTGTCGACGAGCAGCGTCGCGTCGACCGGTGTGGAGCGGCGGACGATCGCGAGCGCGATCGGTCCCTCCTCGAAGTGCAGGGCCACCGAGGTGACGGCGCCGACCGCGTCGTCTCCGACGCGCACCGCGGCACCGCGCTCGGGGAGCACGCTCCCGCTGCCGTCGAGCTGCAGCGCGACGAGGCGCCGCGGCGGGTGGCCGAGATTGTGCACCTTGGCGACCGTCTCCTGACCGCGATAGCAGCCCTTGCTGAGGTGCACGGCCGTGCGCAGCCAGTCGAGCTCGTGCGGAAGGACGCGCTCGTCGACGTCGGCCGACCAGCGGGGGCGCCAGGCGGCGACGCGCAGGGCATCGGCGGCGGAGAGTCCGACGACCGACAGTCCGCCCGCGGCCGCGGCATCCGCGATTCTCTTCTCCTCGTCGCGGGTGACGAGCACCTCGGCCCAGTCGCGGGCCGCACCCGGGTGCGGGTCGACGGCGGCGTAGCCCCAGCCGCCCGTCGAGACGGCGGGCCACGGGTCGGTCCACACGAGCGGAACGCCTCCCGGCTGTGCGGCGGTGAGCGCGGACAGGGCCGCGGTGGTGCCGCCGAAGACCGCGTACTCGTCGCTCGCGTCGCGCGGGGCCACCCGCAGGCGGAACCGCATGCGGAGCAGCCAGGCGAGGAGTCCTTCGGCGTCGGGCCGGTCGACGATGAGCCATATGGTCTCGCCGTCGTCGAGGACGGATGCCGCGTGCTCGACGTGTCCTTGCGGGTCGAGCACCAGCAGCTCGGTGCTCACGCCCGGGGGCAGCGACGCCAGCGCCTGCGATGTCAGCGAATCGAGCCAGGTCAGGCGGTCCTCGCCGGGGACGGCCAGCACCGCACGATCGCCGAGCGGAACGACGGCGCGGCCCTCCGAGAGCGCGCGCTGCTCGACCAGCGGGTTGCCGACGTGCTGGAGGCCGGCGTCATCGACGACGGCACCGGGCAGCGATGCGAACGGGGAGTCCATCATTCCGCCCGCGCGAGCCGAGCCGACGCGTGCGCGCCGAGCTCTTCGCCGAGAGCGGCCATGTCCCACGCCCAGAGCAGGTGACCGTCGACGAGACCGTACATGCGGGTCGCCGCGGCGTACGTCTTCGCGCCGGCCGGGCGCACGACGGCGTCGGTGGCGATGTCGATGCGCGGACCACGGATCTGGCCGAGGTACAGCTCGCTCACCCCGTCGGCGTGCACGAGCACGACCTCGATGTCGAAGCCGCCTTCGCCGTTGCGGAGGAGCTCGACGTCGTCGACGGTGCGCGGCGGGGCGCTCTCGAGGGCCGGCAACAGGCCGGGACCCGCGTCGGCGGCGGTCGCAGGACGCGAGAGGCGCCAGTAGCCCATCTCGGCCACGAGGGGCGTGCGCTGGTCGCCCTCGCCGTGGAGCCAGGCGCTCGCCGAATAGTTCAGGTAGTCGCCGCCGTCATGGCTGAAGCTCACACGGTGCGTGAACTCGCCCGCGTAGGCGTGGTCGGCGTAGTCGATGACGCCGGTCCCCTCCCACACGCCGATGAGCCACGAGAGCGGCGCGAGGTCGGCGGGGAGGTCGGTCGGCAGATCCAGCATCGCGCGACCGATCAGCGCTGGCCGCGGTACAGGTTCTTGAGGACGACGACGGACACGAAGGCGATCGCGAGCGACGCCAGACCGAGGAGACCCACGAAGAAGAGCTCGAGCGCGAAGAGATCCATGGCTCCTAGCCTAAACCGGATCCGATCCGCGGCGCGGCGTGTGTCACCCCGGGACGATCGCAGCCAGCCCGAACCCGAGGCTGATGACACCCAGCACGACGAGGGCGCCGAGGGCGCTGGCGGCGACACGCTCGGTGAAGCCCTGCGAGCGACCCGACCACAACTGCACGATGAAGGCGAGGATGAGGCATCCGCCGAGCCCGACCGCCAGCCACTGCGCGCGCCAGTCGTCGCCGGCGAAGAGTCCGACGAGCACGCCGATGACGGCGGCCACGACCCACACGGCGATGATTCCGCCGATGGTCCGGCGCGGAGCGAGCTCTGGAACTGCCACGGTGCCATTCTTCCCCAACAGTCCCCCGCGCGCACGATCCGGAGTCGAGGTCGTGCGACGTCGCGTGATGTCGCCGCGCGGAAGCTGTTTCCGCTCACGCCCTACACTGGGTGCACGGCGCACCCCCGCGCGCTGGAAAGGCGACGCTTTGGCACAGCTCCTGGTTCTGAGCTCCACACACGGAGGCGGTCCTGTCCTGCCGTCGCTCGAACTGCTGAGCCACCGCGTGCGCCAGATCCCCGCCGAGCCGGCCCAGCTGGTCAACGCGCCGAGCGCCGACGTCATCTTCGTCGACGCGCGAGTCGACCTCGTGGGCGCCAAGTCGCTCTGCAAGATCCTCAACACGACCGGGCTCGACGCGCCCCTGCTCCTCGTCGTGACCGAGGGCGGACTCACCGCCGTGTCGACCGACTGGGGTATCGACGACGTCATCCTCGTCACCGCCGGCCCAGCCGAGGTCGACGCACGCATCCGCCTCGCCATCGGCCGCATGACCAAGGAGCAGGTCTCGACCCGCATCCAGACGTCGGGCATCACGATCGACGAGTCGTCGTACTCCGCGAAGGTGCACGGTAAGCCGCTCGACCTCACATACAAGGAGTTCCAGCTCCTCCACTTCTTCGCGACCCACCCGTCGCGTGTCTTCACCCGAGAGCAGCTCCTCAGCGAGGTGTGGGGCTACGACTACTTCGGCGGAACCCGCACGGTCGACGTGCATGTGCGACGCCTGCGCGCCAAGCTCGGCGACCTCGAGCAGCTCATCGGAACGGTGCGCAACGTCGGCTATCGGTTCAACGTCTACGAGGACGACCAGCTGCCGACCCCCCGCGAGCGCACCGACGCCTAGGGAAGCATTCGCACTCTCGTCATCTGTCCCTGCAATGATGAGGGGATGATCGAACACGACGTGCTCGACGCCGGCCTCGGCGACGCCGACGACGACGACTTCGACCTGGACGAAGAACTCGACGCGCAGCTGCCCGAACACCGCTATCTCGACCGTGAGCTCAGTTGGCTCGCGTTCAACCAGCGCGTCCTCGAACTCGCCGAGGATCCGACGCTGCCGGTCCTCGAACGCGCGAACTACCTCGCGATCTTCGCGAGCAACCTCGACGAGTTCTTCATGGTGCGCGTCGCCGGCCTGAAGCGCCGCATCGTCACCGGGCTCGCCGTGCCGACCAACGTCGGCCGGGCGCCCGCCGAGGTGCTCGCCGACATCTCGCAGGAAGCCCACCGCCTGCAGCTGCGCCATGCCGACGCGTGGACGAAGCTCGTCATGCCCGCCCTCGCCGACTCCGGCGTCCAGATGGTGACGTACGACTCGCTCGGTGACGAGGACCGCGCCGCGCTCTACGAGTACTTCCAGGCGCAGGTGTTCCCGGTGCTGATGCCGCTCGCCGTCGACCCGGCGCACCCGTTCCCCTACATCTCGGGACTCTCGTTGAACCTCGCGATCCGCATCCGCAACGCCCGCACCGGGCGCCAGGAGTTCGCGCGCCTCAAGGTGCCGCCGATGCTCCCCCGCTTCGTGGAGGTGCCGGCCACCAACGGCACGGGGCGGTACCTGCCGCTCGAGGACCTCATCTCGAACCACCTCGACGACCTCTTCCCCGGCATGGAGGTGCTCGACCACCACGCCTTCCGCCTGACCCGCAACGAGGACGTGGCGATCGAGGAGGACGAGACCGAGAACCTGATCCAGGCGCTCGAGGCCGAGCTGCTGCGGCGCCGCTTCGGCCCGCCGATCCGCCTCGAGATCACCGACGACATGGACGAGGTGACCCTCGAACTGCTGATCCGCGAGCTCGACATCACCGAGCAGGAGGTCTACCGGCTGCCCGGCCCGCTCGACCTGCGCGGCCTGTTCGACCTGCGCATCGATCGCCCCGACCTGCGGTTCAAGCCGCACCTGCCGACCACCGCCATGGCGTTCCAGCCGGGCGACAACAACGAGCGACCCGACATCTTCGCGTCGATCCGCAAGGGCGACGTGCTCGTGCACCACCCGTACGAGTCCTTCGCCACGAGTGTGCAGGCGTTCCTCGAGCAGGCGGCGAAGGATCCGCACGTGCTCGCCATCAAGCAGACCCTGTATCGCACGTCGGGCGACAGCCCGATCGTCGAGGCGCTGATCGACGCCGCCGAGGCCGGCAAGCAGGTGCTCGCCCTCGTCGAGATCAAGGCGCGCTTCGACGAGGCGAACAACATCCTCTGGGCCCGCAAGCTAGAGAAGGCCGGCGTGCACGTCGTCTACGGCCTCGTGGGTCTGAAGACGCACTGCAAGCTGGCTCTGGTCATCCGCGAGGAAGGCGGGAAGCTGCGCAGCTACAGCCATGTCGGCACCGGCAACTACAACCCGAAGACCAGCCGCATCTACGAGGACTTCGGGCTCTTCACCGCCGACGACCAGGTCGGCCGCGACCTCACGCGCCTGTTCAACGAGCTGAGCGGCTACGCGATCGAGAAGAAGTTCAAGCGCCTTCTGGTCGCGCCGCTCCACCTGCGCAAGGGCCTCCTGCGGCTCATCGACAAGGAGCGCCGAAATGCCCTCGCCGGCAAGCCCGCCAGCGTGCGCATCAAGGTCAATTCGATGGTCGACGAGCAGATCATCGACGCGCTCTACCGGGCGAGCCAGGCCGGTGTGAAGGTCGAGGTGTGGGTGCGCGGCATCTGCTCGCTCAAGCCGGGGGTCCCCGGCATGAGCGAGAACATCACGGTGCGCAGCATCCTGGGCCGCTATCTCGAGCACTCGCGCATCTTCGCGTTCCTCAACGACGGCGACCCGCAGGTGTACATCGGCAGCGCCGACATGATGCACCGCAACCTCGATCGCCGTGTCGAGGCGCTTGTACGCGTGGTGGCACCCGCCCACATCAAGGAGCTGTCGGACTTCTTCGACCTCGCGATGAGCGACGGATCGAGTTCGTGGCACCTCGGCCCCGACGGTGAGTGGGTGAGGCACAACACCGACGCGGACGGCAAGCTCCTGGTCGACGTGCAGGACCGCACCATGACGAACGTGCAGCGCCGTCGGCGGGCACGGGCGGTGCGATGACCGAGACCGCCGTCTACGCCGCAGGAGGCGTCGTCTGGCGCGTCGTCGACGCGAAGCTGCGCGTGCTGTTGATCCATCGCACGAAGTACCGCGACGTCACGCTCCCCAAGGGCAAGGTCGACCCCGGTGAGATGCTCGCCGAGACCGCCGCACGCGAGATCTTCGAAGAGACCGGCATCCGCGTCGCACTCGGCGTGCCCGTCGGCGTCTCCCGCTACCGCCTGCCCAGCAAGCGGCAGAAGATCGTGCACTACTGGGCGGCCGAGGCTACGGACGAGGCGATCCGGGCGTCGGCGTTCGTGCCGAACAAGGAGATCGCCGCCCTCGAGTGGGTCACCCCGAAGAAGGCGCTGTCACGTCTGAGCTATCCGGTCGACGTCGAGATCGTCGAGAACTTCATGAGCCTGGTCGACGAGGGCGTGCTGCGCACCTTCCCGATCATCGCGCTCCGGCACGCCAAGGCCATCGGGCGAGAGGACTGGGACGGAGAGGACGCCGCGCGTCCGCTCTCCTCTCGCGGCCGCAGACAGGCCGACTCGATCGTCGGCCCGCTGCTGGCGTTCGGCGCCCGCAAGCTGATCTCGAGCCCCGCCGTCCGCTGCATGAAGACCGTCGCGCCTCTGTCCGCTGCGCTCGGGCGGAAGATCGACAAGTCGAAGCTCATCAGTCAGGACGCGTGGGAAGAGGGCGCCTCCGACGCGCGCACCGTCATCGGCGAGCGCGTGCGCGCACGCAAGCCCGCGGTGCTGTGCAGCCACGGACCGGTGCTCCCCGAGATCCTCTCGGAGATCGCGATGGCGACCGGTACTCTGCGCGGGTCGTACCTCGGCAGCGCGTCGGCGCTCGAGCCGGCGGCGTTCTCGATCGTGCACCTGTCGGTCGAGAACCCGGGCTCGGGCATCGTCACCATCGAGACGCACACCCCCAAGGTCTGACCTGAGATTCGGGATGCCTCGCGCGTGGCATCCCGTTCACCTTCCGTTCACCCGGCGAGCGCACTCTCTTAAGAGTCCCCGCCTACGTTTCAGGCGAGCCCCGCACCGGGCTCATCACCCGAAGCCCACACGGGCCTCTTTTCCCTGACACGTGAAGGATTCACACAGTGAAGATCTCCCGCATCGCCCAGGTGGGCGCTGTCGCCGCAGTCGCGGCCCTCGCCCTCGCCGGCTGCGCCGCCAACGAGACCACCCCCGGTGGCTCGACCGATGCCCCCACCACCTCCGACCTGTCCGGCGAGATCGCCGGCGGTGGCGCGTCGTCCCAGGAAGTCGCCGTCGCGGCGTGGACCGCCGGCTTCCAGACCGCCAACCCCGACGTGACGATCACGTACGACCCGGCGGGCTCGGGCGCGGGACGCGAGTCGTTCCAGGCCGGCGCCTTCCCGTTCGCGGGATCGGATCGTGCCTTCAAGCTCGAGGAGCTCGAGGCCGGTCCGTTCGACAGCTGCGTCGACGGCTCGGGCATCATCGAGCTGCCCACCTACATCTCTCCGATCGCCGTCATCTTCAACATCGACGGCGTCGACTCGCTGAACCTCGACGCCGCGACCATCGCGGGCCTGTTCTCGGGCGAGATCGCCAACTGGAACGACCCGGCGATCGCCGCCCTGAACGAGGGCGTGGATCTTCCCGACCTGGCAGTGACCCCGGTCCACCGAGCCGACGACTCGGGCACGACCGAGAACTTCACCGACTACCTCTTCCAGGCAGCACCCGAGGAGTGGACCGCAGAGCCCGACGGCGTGTGGCCCCTCTCCAGCGGCGAGGCCGCGCAGGGCACGTCGGGCGTCGTGTCCGCCGTCGCCGGCGGCAACGGCACGGTCGGCTACGCGGACGCGTCGCGCGCCGCCGAGGAGGGCCTGTCGACGGCCGCGGTGAAGGTCGGCGACGAGTTCGTCGCGTACTCGCCGGAGGCCGCAGCGGCGATCGTCGACGCGTCGCCGTTCGAGGACGGCCGCGGCGAGGGCGACCTCGCCATCGCCCTGGACCGCACCTCGGACGCGGCCGGCGTCTACCCGATCGTGCTCGTGAGCTACATGATCGCGTGCCAGGAGTACGCCGACGCCGCCGTGGCGCCGATCGTCAAGGGCTACCTGGAGTACGTCGCCAGCCCCGAGGGCCAGGATGCCGCGGCCGCCGCGGCGGGCAACGCCCCCATCTCGGACACGCTGCGCGAGAAGGTCACCGCGGCGATCGACTCGATCGTCACGGAGTGACACCTCGAGACCCGGCCCGGCTCTCTCGCCGGGCCGGGTCTCACCCCGAAGCCCCCCGAACCAGAAGGACACCATGACCACCACGACCTCCCCCGCCATGGGCAAGGTCAGGCAGCGGCCCGGAGACCGCTGGTTCTCGGGCACCGCGCTCGCCGCGGGAAGCATGATCCTCGTGACCCTCGCCGCGGTCGCGATCTTCCTCATCGTCCAGTCCATCCCCGGACTGACGGCCACCGGCGACACCGCCTCGCTGCTGTCCACGAACTTCTGGGATTACGTGTGGCCGCTCGCCTTCGGCACGGTGTGGGCATCGCTGCTCGCCCTGCTCATGGCCGTGCCGCTGGCCGTCTCGGTGGCCCTCTTCATCTCGCACTACGCGCCTCGCCGCCTCGCGCAGGCGCTCGGCTACGTCGTCGACCTGCTGGCCGCGGTGCCGTCCGTCGTCTTCGGCCTGTGGGGCATCATCGTGCTCGCCCCCGCCGTCCAGCCCGTCTACGCGTGGCTCAACGCCCACATGGGGTGGTTCCCGCTGTTCGGCGGCACCGTGTCGGCCACCGGCCGCACGATCTTCACGGCCGCGATCGTGCTCGCCGTGATGGTGGTGCCGATCATCACGGCGATCTGCCGCGAGATCTTCCTGCAGACCCCGGTCCTCCACGAAGAGGCGGCCCTCGCCCTCGGCGCGACGCGCTGGGAGATGGTGCGCATGGCTGTCTTCCCCTTCGGCCGCAGCGGCATCGTCTCGGCCTCGATGCTCGGTCTCGGCCGCGCGCTCGGCGAGACGATGGCCGTCGCCATGGTGCTCTCGGCGACCGGAGTCGTCACGTTCCGGCTCTTCACCTCGGAGAACCCCAGCACCATCCCCGCGAACATCGCCCTGACGTTCCCCGAGGCCTATGGCGCGAACATCAACGTGCTGATCGCGACGGGCCTGATCCTCTTCATCGTCACCTTCGCCGTGAACGCGGTCGCACGCTGGATCGTCAGCCGGCGCAAGGAATTCTCGGGAGCCAACTGACATGACCACTGTGACCGCTCCCCCGACCCCGACGCTGCAGCCTGCGCCGGTGCGCGAGCATCCGCGCCTCACCAGCGGCCGGCTTCCGAAGTGGGCGCCGTGGGCGATCCTCGGCGCGAGCGCCCTGATCACCGGGCTGGTCTTCGGCGTCCTCGCGATGGCCGGCGGCTCAGAGTTCGGCATCGCCGGGTGGGCCGTCGTCTCCGCGTTGGTCTACCTCGTGCTCATCACCGCGATCTCGAGCCTCGTCGAGGGGCGCCGCAAGGGCGTCGACCGCCTCGTGACGGGCGTCGTGACGGCCGCGTTCGCCGTCGCCATGGTGCCGCTCGTCTCCGTCGCGTGGACGGTGCTCGTCAACGGCATCGCGGGCCTCAGCGCCGAGTTCTTCTCGAGCTCGATGCGCAACGTCGTCGGCGAGGGCGGAGGCGCCCTGCACGCCGTCGTCGGCACCCTGCTGATCACGCTCGCCGCGGCCGTCATCTCGATCCCGATCGGCATCTTCACCGCGATCTACCTCGTCGAGTACGGCGCCGGGAAGCGCCTGGCGCAGGGCATCACGTTCCTCGTCGACGTGATGACCGGCATCCCGTCGATCGTCGCCGGTCTGTTCGCCTACGCGCTGTTCGCGCTGATCTTCGGACCCGGCATCCGCATGGGCATCATGGGGTCGATCGCGCTCTCGGTCCTCATGATCCCCGTCGTGGTGCGCTCGAGCGAGGAGATGCTGCGGCTCGTGCCCAACGAGCTGCGCGAGGCGTCGTACGCGCTGGGCGTGCCCAAGTGGCTCACCGTCACCAAGGTCGTCCTCCCCACGTCGATCGCGGGGATCACGACCGGCGTCATGCTGTCGATCTCGCGGGTCATCGGCGAGACCGCCCCACTGCTGCTGACCGCGGGCGTCGCGTCGTCGATGAACTACAACCTGTTCGAGGGCCGCATGATGACGCTGCCCGTGTTCGCCTACACGCAGTACATGAACGCCGGGATCCCGGTGCAGGCCTACCACGACCGCGCCTGGGCCGCAGCGCTCGTGCTGATCGTCATCGTCATGCTGCTCAACCTGATCGCGCGCCTCGTCGCGAAGGTCTTCTCCCCCAAGCTCGGCCGCTGAGCGGCATCCCGAACCCGAATCGAAACCCGAGGAATCGTGTCCAAGAGCATCGAAGTCAACGATCTGAACGTCTACTACGGCGACTTCCGGGCCGTCGAGGGCGTCTCGCTCGACATCGAGCCGCGCAGCGTGACGGCCTTCATCGGCCCGTCCGGCTGCGGCAAGTCGACCTTCCTGCGCACGCTCAACCGCATGCACGAGGTGATCCCCGGCGCGCGGGTCGAGGGCCAGGTGCTGCTCGACGGCGACGACCTGTACGGCGCCAACGTCGACCCGGTGCTCGTGCGGCGGCAGGTCGGCATGGTGTTCCAGCGCCCCAACCCGTTCCCCACGATGTCGATCAAGGAGAACGTGCTGGCGGGCGTGAAGCTCAACAACCGGCGCATGGCGAAGTCCGACGCGGACGCGCTCGTCGAGAAGTCGCTGCGCGGCGCGAACCTGTGGAACGAGGTGAAGGACCGCCTCGACAAGCCGGGATCCGGCCTCTCCGGCGGTCAGCAGCAGCGACTGTGCATCGCCCGCGCGATCGCCGTCTCGCCCGATGTCATCCTGATGGACGAGCCCTGCTCGGCCCTCGACCCGATCTCGACGTACGCGATCGAGGAGCTCATCGGCGAGCTGAAGAACGAGTACACGGTCGTCATCGTCACGCACAACATGCAGCAGGCGTCGCGCGTGAGCGACAAGACCGCCTTCTTCAACATCGCCGGCACCGGCAAGCCCGGCAAGCTCATCGAGTACGACGACACCCGTTCGATCTTCACCACCCCGTCGGTCCAGGCGACCGAGGACTACGTCTCCGGCCGCTTCGGGTAGACCGGGTCGTCGGACGTCGGCCCGTCGCAACCTCGGAGATCCTCGGCGACTCGCCGGGCGCAGCATCCCTCCCCCGGCGTGTCGGGCACGATCTCCGATCTTGCGACCGGCTGGCCTGCGCGGCGGGCTGGGCCTTGCGGTCCTTGGTGGCCGTCGCAACCTCGGAGATCCCGGGCGACACGCCGGGCGCGGCATCCCTCCACCGGCGCGTCGGGCACGATCTCCGATCTTGCGACCGGCTGGCCGGGCGCAGCGGGCGGGCTGGGCCTTGCGGTCCTTGGCGGCCGCCCAACATCGGAGATCCCGGGCGACTCGCCGGGCGCGGCATCCCTCCACCGGCGTGTCTGGCACGATCTCCGAACTTGCGACGACAGCGCCTCCTCCCGCGGATGCTGTGGCGGCGGGTTGTCCACGAGCGGCGCCTTCGGCGGCGAGCGGATGCCGCGGCCCGCGCACGCTGGAGTGATGTGCTCCACGACCCAGCAGGCCGTGCGCTCGCTGGCCGAGCTGCGCGAGGCAGGGATCGGTCGCGCGGCGGTCGCGGCAGGTCTCCGTGACGGATCGCTGGTGCGGCTGCGGCGTGGGGTGTACGCCTCGGACGGATCGTGCGACGAGATCCGCCGGGCCGCGGAGCACGGCGGGTCGCTGGGCTGCGTCAGCGCTGCGCGGCACCTCGGGCTGTGGGTCTGCGGTGAGGCGGATGAGCTGCATGTCTGGCTGCGCGCCCACGGACGCGCTTACGCCCACGATGGTTGCGCCTGCGTGGGTCATTGGGACGCGGCCGAGGCGAAGGACGCATTCGGCATCCCCTCTGTGCCTCGCGTACTGCGGCAGATCCTGCTGTGTCGCGGTGCCGAGGACTTCTTCGTCGCGCTCGAGTCGGCCCGTCGGCAGCGACTGATCTCGCAGCGCGGCCTCACGTGGCTGCGCTCTCACACGAATGCCGCCGGCCGAGATGCGATCGTGTTCTCCCGGTCCGACGCCGACAGCGGGCTCGAGTCGCTCCTGCGATGGCGCCTTCGGCCCTACGGGCTTGCCCTGCGCACGCAGGTACGGCTTACGTCGGTGGGCGTTGTCGACTTCCTGATCGGCGAGCGGCTGATCGTCGAGGTCGACGGCGTCGCGAACCACGACGGCGACTCGCAGCGGCACAAGGACCTCGTCCGCGACGCGAACGCCGCGGCGTGGGGGTTCGTCACCCTGCGGTTCGACTACGCCATGGTCGTCCACGACTGGGCGACCGTCGAGCTGGCGATCCTCGGCGCCCTCGACCGCCGCCTGCACCTCGCCTGAGCTTCGCCCGGCGCGCCGCCCCTCTGGCGTCGCCCCGCGCCTTGCGCCGCCCCGCGCCTTGAGCCGCCCCGCGCCTTGAGCCGACCCGCGCCTTGAGCCGACCCGCGCCTTGCGCCGACCCGCGCGCCCCCGCACCCGGCGCCGCCCGCACTCGGCGCAGCCCTTGCCGCGCGCGCAGCCTCCCGCACTGCCCCGCGCCGCAGAATCGGAGATCCGCCCGACACGCCGGGCCGCGGCATCCCACCACCGGCGAGTCGGACACGATCTCCGATGTTGCGACCAAGGGGCTCGGTCGCGGAGCCATCGGCAGGGCAGACACGGTCGGGGCGCGTGACGCACTCGGGGTTCATCGCCACGCCGTCCCGCCCCGCGCAGCCCCGCGCCCCGCCCCCGCCACCCCGAGACCCGCGCGCGCCGCACAATCGGAGATCCGACCGACACGCCGGGTCGCGGCATCCCTCCCCGGCGAGTCGGACACGATCTCCGATGTTGCGACCAAGCGGCTTGGTCGCGTGCAACCCCTCAAGGTCAGGGACGGTCGAGGCGAGTGAAGCCCCGGAGCATCCCCGAGCGACGCGGCGAGGTCAGGGACGGTCCGGGCGCGTGACGCCCTCGGGGATCATCGCCACGCCGTACAGGGTGTCGACGAGCGTGCGCGGATGCTGCGACGGCAGCCATCCGCTCGCGAGGAGCTGCTGGAAGCCGATGATCGCCGACACGAGCAGCACCGCACGGCGGTCGGCCTCCTCGGCCGAAACGCCGCACTGCTGCAAGAGGCCGCTGAGGTAGCCGACGCGGCGCTCGGTGACCGCCGACACCGGCTCGCGCACGTGCGCGGCCGCGGCGTCGGCGTAGAGGGTCCGCTCGCCGTTTCGCTGCGTCGAGCGGTGCCCGATGATCTCGAACAGCTGCGCCAGCCTGGCCTGAGGGTCGGCGATGTGCTCGACCTCGGCGATGAGCTGCTCGGTCTCGAGCTCGCGCCAGCGCTCGAGCACGGCGTCGACCAGCGCTCGCCGGTCGGTGAAGTGCCAGTAGAACGAGCCCTTCGTGGCGCCCAGCGAGCGGGCTACGGGCTCCACGGCGATGGCGGTGATGCCGTCCGTGCTGAATCGCTCGTAGGCGGCGTCGACCCAGTCGTCACGCGAAAGCCTTGCCATGTCCGTACCGTACCGTATAGTCTCAGCGACACCGTCCATACGGTGGCGTATGGGTCGTTCTCTGGGGAGGCACCGCATGAGACAGCCGGCATTCTGGTCGCTTGCACTGGCCGACATCGCCGATCCCGACTACACGCAGGTCTGGATCGACGTGCTGCCCGCGCATGCGACCGCCGACCCTGCGGCGTGGGCGCGCAACCTCTTCTCGCGGGCGGCGCTCCCCCGCTGGATCGCGGCGCCGGTCGCGCTGGGCGCGCTGCTGCATCCGCGGGCGCGCGCATGCGACACGTTCGCCGTGCGCCACGTCGAGGGTGAGGAAGCGCTCGTGAAGGTGGACGCCCGCACCGTCGACCTGCGTGTGGGCATCGGCGTCGACGAGGAGCGCGCGCTCGTGCGCGTGGTGACCGCCATGCGGTTCAAGGGCCGGGGCGCGCGCCTCCGATCGCTGCCGGTGCGTCTGTCGCTCGCGCTGCTGATGCGGGGCATGCTCGCCCGCGCACGCCGCGAACTGTCGGGCGTGACTCGCTGACCGCGCCGCAAAATCGGAGATCCGCCCGACACGCCGGGTCGCAGCATCCATCCCCCGGCGTGCCGGGCACGATCTCCGTCGATGCGACGAGGCGGTGCTGACCGCGCGCCGCAAAATCGGAGATCCGCCCGACACGCCGGGTCGCAGCATCCATCCCCCGGCGAGTCGAATACGATCTCCGACGTTGCGACCGAGCGGCTCGGTCTCGAGCCGCCCAGCAGGGTCGAGGACGGTCGAGGCGAGTGAAGCCCGGAGCATCCCCGAGAATCGGACATCCGCCCGACACGCCGGGTCGCGGCATCCCTCCCCCGGCGTGCCGGGCACGATCTCCGACGTTGCGACGAGGGAGCGCCGATCAGGCGCGCGGGCTCAGCAGGAAGCGGTTGAAGGATGCTGTCAGCTCGTGGTCGACGGGCAGGTCGACGTCGTCGATCGCGACGATCGGCACGGCCAGGCGCACACTCGACAGCAGCCACGCGGCCTCCGCGGTCGCGAGGCGCTCGGCCGGGATCGTCTCGTACGCCGTCTCGTGGCCGAGGCTGCCGAGATGCTCGAACAGCCCGAGCTGGGTCGTGCCGTGCAGGATGCCGCCGTTGGGCGCCGGCGTGACGAACCGGCCGTCCTCCTTCAGCACCAGCGAGGCCGTCGGGGCCTCGAGCACGAATCCGTCGGACGAGACGAAGATCGCGTCGTCGGCGCCGCGCTGCTTCGCCTCGCGGATCGCCGCCATGTTGACGGCGTACGACAGGGTCTTCGCCCCGAGCAAGAGCCAGGGCGCGCGTGCGGGCGTGTCGATCGAGTAGCCGCGGTCGAGCGTCACGACCCGGATCCCCTGCTCGCGCACCCGCGTGTTGTCGGGTGCGGCACCGGCCGTGACCCACGCCGTCGGGGTGGGTCCGTGCTCGATGCCCCGGCTGAGGATGAGCTTGATCACTCCCTCGCCGCGTGCCGGGCAGTGCTCGGCGGCGGCGAACACCGCCTGCCGCCACTGCTCGCGGTTCGGAACCGGAAGAGCACACAGCTGCGCCGAGTGGGCGAGACGGTCGAGGTGGGCGATGAGCTCCTGCGGGTGGCGGTCGACGACGCCGATCGACTCGAAGATGCCGTCGCCACGCTGCGTGCTGAGCTCCCCCACACTGAGCGCGGGGGCCGCTGTGTCGATCACACGGAACGAGCCGGAGAAGTCGGTACGGAGATCATCGGATGCCGCGGGGTCGATCACGAGCGCGAAACTCAAGGCCATGCGTTCGAGCCTAAAGGTGGGAATGCGGGCACGCCGCCCTCGGTTACACTTGATCGGCCGGGCCGCAGTAACCCCGGGCTCCATCTTCTGCCGCTTTGAGCGGCCTTGCGCCGAGAGGCGTTCTGCGGCCCGGCACTTTCATGTCCGGGCATCGCTCGAGCATCGGGCCCCGCGGTGAGGTCAGCGAGTCCCGTCGTCACAGCGCGGCGCGCGCCGTCAGGTCGGCGAGTCGCGGCACCACAGCGCAGCGCACGCCGTCAGGTCAGCGAGTCGCGGCGCCACAGCGCGGCGCACGCCGTCAGGTCGGCGCCGTAGTCCGACAGGCGCAGCGCGCGCGTCGTGAACGCCGACGCCCGGTCAGGCTCGGTGAGCTCGTAGTCGTCCGCGAGATGGGTCGCGCCCGACGCCTGCACCCGGCAGAACGCCGCCGCGCGATCGAGCGCCACCGCGAAGTCGCCCTCGAACAGCCCGCGCAGGATCTGGTCGATGAGCGCGACGAGCTCGTCGGGACCGGCCGGCGTCGGTGCCCCTGCGACCACGGCGTCCGCCGACGCGAGTTCGACGCGGCCTCGCTCGTACAGCAGCGCCGCGGTGCGCGGGTCGTCGTGGATCATCAGCTGCAGAAGGTACAGGCGCCACAGCGCGCCGGGGAGCGACTTCGCCGGCGACCGCGACCAGAGCTCGGCGATGTCGTCGATGCCGTGCTCGTCGGTGAACGCGACGAGCCGGTCGACGACCTGCCCGTCCGGATCCTCGCGCACCCGCGCGAGGAGCGCGTGCGCGGTGGAGTGGGCGACCCGCGATACCTCGGCGGGGTCCTCGGCGGCGAACAGCCGGTCGAAGAGCTCCGCGGGGCGCCTGACGGGCTTGTGGAAGTCCCTGGACTCGTCGCTCACCCGATCCAGGCTACCGGCCACTCTCACTCGATGGCCGGGCAGGCGCAACGCCGGCCACCACGACCGGTCTCGTCGCAAGATCGGAGATCGTGTCGGACACGCCGGGGGACGGATGCCGCGCCCCGGCATGTCGCCGGCATCTCCGCCGTTGCGCCCGTCGAACGGCGCACCCACGAGCGCGGGGGTGAGCGCGACGGCCTCCGAAGCCGCGGCGGCCCGGGCCGCCTCCCAGGGCAGGCACATGTCCGGCCGCCGCTCAGGCCTGGTTGATGCGGACGTGGTTGCCGGCGGGGTCGCGGAAGGCGCAGTCGCGCGGACCCCAGTCCTGGGCGATCGGCTCCTGCAGCACCTCGGCGCCCAGAGCGCGCAGCCGCTCGAACGTGGCGTCGAGGTCGTCGGTGGTGAAGACGTAGGGTCCGGGACCGGAGCCCTTCACGACCAGGCGCAGCAGAGCGTCGGCGTCCTCGGGCGATCGGCCGGCAGCCGGATCCGACAGCACGACGGCGAGACCCGTCTGACCCGCGAATCCGAAGCTGAGCCAGCGCGTGCCGTCGTACGAGACGTCGTTGACGATCTCGAGGCCGAGGCCGTCGCGGTAGAACGGGATCGCGGCCTCGACGTCGTCGACCGTGATCGGGCAGTAGGCGAGTGAAGTGGTGGTCATGGATGCCACGCTAGGCCAGCCCGGCCGGGCCGCGCTTCTCCGATTCTGCTCAGTCCCGCCGCCCCTTCGGAGACGCCGCTCAGGCGTAGCGCGCCGGGCGGGTGAGGATCTTCGCGACGCAGAGGGGCATCGCCTCGGCGGCTTCGTGCGGCCGCGCGCGGTAGGAACTCGGCGTCTCACCGACGATCTCGGTGAACGTCGAGCTGAACGACCCCAGCGAGGTCGCGCCGACCGCGGTGCAGGCATCCGTCACCGACATTCCGTTCCGCAGCAGAGCCATGGCCCGCTCGATGCGCCGGGTCATCAGGTACGAGTACGGCGTCTCGCCGTAGGCGGCCTTGAACTCGCGCGAGAAGTGCGCAGGCGACATGAGTGCCTTCGTGGCCATCGTGGGCACGTCGAGCGGCTCGGCGTAGTCGCGGTCCATCAGGTCGCGCGCGCGGCGGAGGTGCGCGAGCGTCTGCGGAGTCTGCGAGGCGGCCACAACCTCACGCTAGCGCTCAAGCCGTCGGGATGGCCACGATCGGCTCGCCCGAGGGCTCACCGTTCGGCGACCCGCCCTGCGGCTCGACCGTCACGGCGATCGTGTCGCCGACCTGCATCTCTCCGTCGAGGATCACCGTCGACGGGCCGTCGGCGGGCTCGAACACACCCGCCGCCACCGGAGTGCCGTCTTCACGCACGAACCACAGCTCGAAGCTCTCGTCCTCGGAGATCTCGGGCAGCCCGTTCGACACGAGCACGACCTTGCCCACCGACTCCGCCCAATGCGCGGTCGCGGTCCCGCCGTCCGTCAGTTCGACCGTCGCCGCCTGCGCGTCGGGAGCGGCCTCGATCTCGGCGAGCGCCGCGACTTCCGGCGGCCGGTTGACGTACTGGTTGATGGAGACGGCGCCGAAGCCGAGGACCACGAGGATGACGAGCGAGGCGGCGAGCGTCAGCAGTCCGCGGGTCCAGTTGCGGCGGGAGATCGCCTGGATCGTCGTGGTCGTCGGGGCCGGTTCCACGAACGGCGCATCATCCGTCGAGGCATCGCCAGGCAGCGCGTCGGCCACCGTCGCATCGCCCGCCGACGCGTCGCCCGGCAATGGGGGCACCGGCGGCACGGGAGGCAGCGGCGGGGCAGAGGCCACCGGCTCGGCGACGGCGACGGCGGCAGCATCCATCTCCGGCAGTTGCGGCATGGTCGCCACCCGCGAAAGCAGCGTGGAACGCAGGGTCAGCGGCGGCGCGGCATCGGGCACGCTCTCGGCGAGCGCGCCGGCGGTCTCCACGTCGGCATCGACGATCCGCACCCACTCGGGGTGCTCGGCGAGCGCCGCCTGGAATGCGCGGCGATCCTCGGGCGACAGCGCGTCGAGGGCATAGCCTGCCGACAGTTCGGCGAACTCCTGCTCGTTCATCACGCGGTCACCCCCATCTCTGCTCTCAGGCGGGACAGTCCGTCCCGCATCCTCGTCTTGATCGTTCCCAGCGGTGCTCCCATCAGCGCCGCGATCTCGCTCTGACTGTATCCGCCGTAATAGGCGAGGGTCAGGGCTTCTCGCTGCGCGTCCGGCAACGCCGAGAGAGCCGTGGCGACCCTCTCTCCCTCGATGCGCAGCTCGGCCTGTTCTGCGACGCCGTCGTGGGCCACGTCGAGGTCGCGGAGCCCGGCCCGCATGTCGCGGTTCGTGCTCGCCTGCGACGACCGCACGCGGTCGACGGCCCGGCGGTGCGCGATCGTGAGCACCCAGGACCTGCCCTGCCCTCTGTTCGGAGCGAAGCGCGAGGCGGATTGCCACACCTCGAGGAAGACCTCTTGCAGCACCTCCTCGCTCTGCGAGCGGTCGACGAGCACGCGCAGGATCAGCCCGAATGCGCGCGGCGAGAGCATGTCGTAGAGGCGGGCGAACGCGGTCTGGTCGCCGCCGGCGATGCGCTGCAGCAGTTCGCCGACATGGTCGATGGGCTCGGCGCCGTCCTCCGGCACGTCGATCCCGTCGATCACCATGTCCACCAGCATGCCCTACTCCCCTCGTGCACGCCGCAGCCCGCGCGGTGTGGTAGTCGCCGTCGTATTCGCAGCGTCGCCGTCTTCGGATCGGTGGGAAGACGGTGAGCGGATGCGGCGGCGCAGGGCCGCGGCATCCGCTCTCGGGATTCTTTCCAATCCGATTCGCGACGGGCTTCCGAAGACCCCGTGCAGCCGCTCCTACGGTTCGCTCCCCCACACCGGGGACCTGCAGATCTCGGTCCACACGGACCTCACAGAGGAGGAAGTCATGTCACGCATCACCCGGAAGCGCGTCTCAGCAGGTCTGGCACTCGCGTTCGCCGCCACCTTCGCGCTCTCTGCCTGTTCGATGGGCGGCTCGGCCGCCGAGCCTGCCGATGAGCCCTCGACTCCCGCCATGGAGGAGTCCGAGGAGCCCATGGAGGAGATGGACCCGGCCGCGAACCTGGTCGGCCCCGGCTGCGCCGACTACGCGGAGGCCGTGCCGGACGGCGCCGGATCGGTCGAGGGCATGGCTGCCGACCCTGTGGCGACCGCCGCGTCGAACAACCCCCTCCTGACCACGCTCGTCGCGGCGGTCAGCGGGCAGCTCAATCCCGATGTGAACCTCGTCGACACCCTCAACGGCGACGAGTTCACCGTCTTCGCCCCGGTCGACGAGGCCTTCGCCGAGATCGACCCGGCCACCATCGAGGCCCTCAAGACCGACAGTGAGACGCTCACGTCGATCCTCACCTACCACGTGGTACCCGGACAGGCCGCGCCGGCCGACGTCGTCGGCACGCACACGACCGTGCAGGGCGGTGACCTCGAGGTCACCGGAAGCGGCGACGAGCTCATGGTCAACGGCGCCAACGTGATCTGCGGCGGCGTCCAGACCGCCAATGCCACCGTGTACCTCATCGACTCGGTCCTGATGCCTCCGACTCAGTGACCGGGCGCCGGCTCGTCCGGCGTTCAGGGGCGGCGAGCCGCCGGTGCATGCGAGGCGCGCCGGCGGCTTCGTCGTGCCCTCTTGCACTTCGCACCCCGGATCGTCAAGAGGCATGTGGACCGCACGGGCGCAGGCGTAGCTTTGCGGGGAGTGCTGGGGCGCGCCGGAGGGGTGCGGCGCCGGCGCGGGAGGACCATGACTGACCTGCGGGAAGCCAGCGACCTCTCGACGGGTTCGATACTCGGCGGGCGGTATCGCCTCGAGGCGCGGATCGGCGAAGGCGGAATGGCGCGCGTCTTCCGGGCAGAGGATGCCGCGCTGCGGCGCACGGTCGCGATCAAGGTGCTGCGCGGCCATGTCGACGAGGTCGGCTCGGTCGCGCGGACACTGTCGGAGACGACGCTCCTCGCCTCGCTCAGCCATCACTCGCTGGTGACCCTCTTCGACGCCCACGTGTCGGAGGACGACCCGAGCTACCTCGTCATGGAGTACGTCGAGGGCATCACCATGCGCGATCTGATCGCGGACGGGCCGGTGGATGCCGCGCAGATGGCGTCGATCGCCGTCGACATCGCGGAGGGCCTGCACATCGCGCACTCGGCGGGCGTCGTGCACCGCGACATCAAGCCCTCCAACGTGCTGCTGTGGGAGTCGCCGCTGCCCGGCCTGCGGTGGCGGGCAAAGCTCGCCGACTTCGGCATCGCGTACCTGCTGGACTCCCCGCGCATGACCAGCCCGGGCATCGCGGTCGGCACGGTCGCGTACATCGCGCCGGAGCAGGCCCGGGGCGAGACCCCTGCGCCGCCCGCCGACATCTACGCGTTCGGGATCATGCTGATCGAAGCGCTCACCGGCACGCGGCCGTTCGCCGACGCGGAGGGGATCGGCACTGTGATGGCCCGTCTGAGCTCCCCGCCCACCATCCCCGAGACACTCCACCCGGCGTGGCAGGGACTGCTGCGCGGAATGACATCGACGCAGCCGCAAGACCGGCCGACCGCGCTGGAGGTGGCCGTCGCGGCTCGACGGCTCGCCGAGAACGACGATGCGGCGATCCAGCCGGCCGACCAGCCGACGATGGCCATGACGCCGCCGACGGACCGGACGGCGATCCTCCCTGCGGCGTCAGCTGCGCCGGGGGCGGCCGCCACCATGGCAGTGCCCGCGGCGGAGGACCCCGTCACGCCGCGTGCGACCTCCCCCATGGCTGCGGCGATGGTCGCCCTCTCCGAGCACCCGAGCGGTCCGCTTCCGCTCGGGCGGTCGGCGGCGAGCCGGGCGCAGCGCGCGCGTCGTCGCCGTGCCGCCGTCGGTGTCGCGATCGCGCTGGTGGCGCTTCTCATCGCCATCGCGGCGGGAGCGTGGCTGCTGTCGCTCGCCGGTCAGCCGTCGCCCGAGCCGACGATGCCCGTCGTGATCCAGCCCTCGGAGGAGCCGGCGAACGCTCCGGTCGAGCAGGAGCCCGCCCCCGTCGACCAAGGCGGGGGCGACACCGACAACAGCGGTCCGGGCAGCGGTGGAGGTGGCAACGGCAACGGCAACCGCGGCCCCGGCAACAACAACGGCGGTGGCAACGGCAACGGCAACGGCAACGGCAACCGCGGTCCGGGCAACAACAACGGCAACGACTGATGCCGCCGCACCGAGGGGTGCCGTGCGGCAAGTAGGCTGGACGCTGAGGGCCTCTAGCTCAGTCGGTAGAGCATCGGACTTTTAATCCGCGGGTCGTGGGTTCGAGCCCCACGGGGCCCACCACACGCGCACATCCGCACTCAGAGCGGGCGCGCCATCTCCAGTTCGCGGCCGTTCTGGCCGTCGATCGTGCTCCCGGTCGGCGCGAAGCCGATCCGTCGATACGCCGCCTGCGCCCGCCTGTTGTCCTGGTGCACGTCCAGCAGGAGCCGGTCGCAGCCCTGGTGACGCGCCCACTCCGCCCCGGCTGCCATCAGCGCGTCGACGACGCCGTGCCCGCGATGCGACGGGCTGACGTAGACGGCGACGGCGAGAGCAGTGCCTTCCTCGCGCACGCGGCCGAAGTGGTCGGGGACGGACGGCTCGGGGATGAGGATGGTGAGCGTTCCCACCCACGCCGGTCCCGCCTCGGCGATGAACTGCGCCGCAGAGCCCGACAGCGCGGCGCCGATCGCGCGCGCCTCCCAGAACCCGGCCGGTCGTCCGACGGCCTCGTCGTACGACTCGAGGAACGCGATGCCCGCCGCCGGATCCTGGAGCGCCTCCAGCCGGAGGTTGCGCAGGCGGTCGCCGTCGGTCGCGAGGACGCGGCGGACGTGCGGGTCAGACACCCGACTCGACGAGCTCGGCGCCCGCGTGGGCGAGCTCGGCGAGCGACGCCTCGCTGCTCTCGGGCGCGACGCCCGCGACGAGGTCGGTGAGGATGCGCACGTGGCGGCCGTGCTCGATCGCGTCGAGCGCCGAGGCGCGCACGCAGTAGTCCGTCGCAAGGCCGGCCACGTCGACGTCGACCACGCCGTGCTCCTCGAGGAGATGCGCGACGGTCACCCCGTCGTCGGTGGTGCCCTCGAACAGCGAGTAGGCGGGCACCCCCTGGCCTTTCTTGACGTGATGCGTCACCGCGGCGGTGTCGAACCCCGGGTCGTATTCGGCGCCCTCGGTGCCGCTCACGCAGTGCACCGGCCAGCTGTCGACGAAGTCGGGCTCGGGGTGGAAATGGCCGCCGTTGTCGTTGTCTCCGTCATGCCAGTCGCGTGATGCGACGATCACCGCGTACTCCCCCGCGTGGGCATCGAGGAACCGGGTGATGCGCTCGGCGACCGCGTCTCCGCCGTCGACTCCGAGCGCACCGCCCTCGGTGAAATCGTTCTGGACATCGACGATGAACAGCGCTTTGCTCATGGCTCGAGCGTACGCCGGTACTCCTCGCGCGTCAGCGGGTGACCATCCTCGGCGAGCACCTCCGCCGAGGTCTCGGCGGGCACGGCCTCGTCGGCCGATCCCCCGGTGCCGGCCGTCGCCGCTCCGACGAGTTCGGGCTGCGGCATCCGCTCGCGCTTCTCCGGGCCGTTCCGCCAGAGCTTCGACGGCCACCAGATCGCGCGGCCGATGTCATACGACAGAGCCGGCACGAGCAGCGACCGCACGACGAACGTGTCGAGCAGCACGCCGAACGCGACGATGAACGCGATCTGCGCCAGGAAGAGGATCGGGATGACGCCGAGCGCGGCGAACGTCGCCGCGAGCACCAGTCCCGCCGACGTGATCACGCCGCCCGTGGCGACGAGCCCACGCAGGATTCCCGGCCGCGTGCCATGCGCGAGGGACTCCTCGCGGACCCTCGACATCAGGAAGATGTTGTAGTCGACGCCGAGCGCGACCAGGAACACGAAGCCGTAGAGCGGCACCGCGGGATCGGCTCCGGGGAAGTCGAACAGGCCGTTGAAGACGAGCGCGCTCACGCCGAGGGCCGTCGCGAACGACAGGATGACCGTCGCGATGAGGATGACCGGCGCCAGGATCGAGCGCAGCAGCAGCATGAGGATCAGCAGGATCACCACGAGGATCACCGGGATGATGACGGTGCGGTCGCGGATCGACGTGTCGTTCGAGTCGATGTCGGTCGCCGTCTCGCCGCCGACGAGCGCGGTGCCCGCGCCCAGGGCCTCGTCGAGGTCGGTGCGGATCTCGCGCACGGCGTCCTCGGCCGCGATGGAGTCGGCGGCGTCGGTGAGGGTGCCGATCACGAGCACGTCGCCGTCCGCGACAGTCGGTTCGGGCGCGGGGGTTCCGGGCGGGCCGACGGCGGTGAACACCGGCTCGCCGTTCTCGACCTCGACCGCCGCCTGACCGGTGGGCGAATCGTCGGATGCCACGGCCACGGACTCGATGCCGTCCGCCGCCTCCAGGGTCTCGACGGTCTCGGCGAGGTCTTCCTCGGGCACGATGACGTACATCGGGCTGCCCGAGCCCGCCGGGAAGTGCTCGGCGAGCACGTCCTGGCCGTCACGGGCCTCCGACGTCCCCAGCACCAGATCGCTCGACGGCACGCCGTCGGCCTTGAGCTGGGTGAGGCCGAACGCGCCGACCAGCAGCACCAGCGTGCTGACGATCCAGACGGCACGCGGGTGGCGGGAGATGAAGCGCGCCTGGCGCGGCCACACCCCCTTGACCGGCTGGGTCAGGTCGTCGGGGATCGTGGCGATCGGCTCCTGCGGGATGAAGGGCCAGAAGGCCGCCCGGCCCACCAGGGCGAGCAGCGCCGGCAGGAACGTCAGAGCCGAGAGGACCGAGAACGCGATGCCGATGGAGGCGATCGGTCCGAGGGCGCGGTTGGTCGCGAGGTCGGACAGCAACAGGCACAGGAGGCCCGCGATCACGGTGCCGCCGGAGGCGAGAATCGGCTCGAACGCGCCCTTCCACGCCGTGAGGACGGCATCCCACCGCTTCCTGCCTTCGGCCACCGCCTCGCGGAACCGGGCGACGTACAGCAGGGCGTAGTCGGTGGCGGCGCCGATGACGAGGATGAACAGGATGCCCTGCACCTGACCGTTCAGCACGACGATGCCGGCCTTCGCGAGCCACCACACGGTGAGCAGCGCGACGCACAGGGCGAACACCGAGGTCATCAGCACGAGGATGGGCAGCACCGGCGAGCGGTAGACGATCACGAGGATGATGAAGACCGCGATGAGCGCGACGGCCAGCAGCAGCCCGTCGATGCCGAGGAAGCCCTCGACGAGGTCGGCGGTGAAGCCCGCCGGGCCCGTCACCCACCCCTCCATGCCGTCGGGAAGGTCTTCCGCGACCAGCGCGCGGATCTCGGCGACGATCTCGCCGACCTCTCCCTCCGCGTCGATCGGGACGAAGATCTGCGCCGCTTCGCCGTCCTCCGACGGAATGGGCGGCGAGACGTCCTCCAGCACACCGTCGAGCGCGGCGATGTCGTCGGCGAGGGTCTGGACGTCGGCGAACTGGTCCTCACTGAGGTCGCCCTCCCCCGTCACGACCACGACCGCCGGGATGCTGTCGCCGCCGAGGAACTCGGGCAGGCGCTCGTTCACCTGTGTCGCGTCGGCGCTCTCGGGGAGGAACGACGAGCGGTCGTTGCTCGACACCTCGTCGACCTTCCCGAAGTACGGACCGCCGAGCGATCCCACGACGAGCCAGACGAGGACGAGAAAGGCAGGGATGCCGACGCGCAGCCACCGCGTGGGCTGTCGGTCGGTGCGCTGAGAGGTCGACATATCGCTAGTTTATCTAGTGAAATTGGATGCCGGCGACCATCTCTATGCTGAATTCGATGATCTCGGCCGTCCTCGCCCTTCTCGGCGCCCTCATCTACGGTGCCGCGGACTTCTGCGGAGGCCTCGCCGCGAAGCGCCTCCGCTCCATCGCGGTGACCGCGATCGCCGCCCTCTCAGGGCTGGCCGCCCTCGTGATCGCGCAGCCGCTGCTCGGCGGAGCCTGGCGTTCAGCCGATCTCGCGTGGGGTGCACTGGCGGGCGTGTTCGGTGTCCTGGCCGTGGTCCTGTTGTACGCGTGCCTCGCGATCGGGCCGATGAGCATCCTGTCGCCACTGACCGCGGTGGTCTCGGCGATCGCACCGATGCTGTGGGGCCTGCTCGTCGACGGCGAGACGCTGTCCCCCGTCGCCTACGCCGGGCTCGGCGTGGCTCTCGTCGCCGTGGTGCTCGTGGGCTTCATCCCGGGCGAGAAGGTCGTGCGTCCGAGCACACGCGGGCTGGTCATGGCCGTCGGCGCAGGCGCGGCGATAGGAGGATTCCTCATCGTCGTCGACCAGACCTCCGCCGGCAGCGGGCTCGTGCCGCTTGTGATGAGCCGCGCCACCTCGGCCGTGCTGACCCTCGCGATCGTCGCGGCGATGGCGGTCGTCGCCGTGCGCCGTGGGCTGCCCGCGGCATCCGTCCTCACTCCGTCCGCACCGGTCATCGGCGTCACCCCCAGCGGTCACGCCGACCTCGAGCACGCGTCGACATCGGCGACCACCGTATCCCCGCCGACGTCTTCCCTCGCGCGGGCGTGGTGGCTGGCCATCGTGTGCGGAGTGGTGGATGCCGCCGCCAACGCCCTCATGCTGGTGGCGCTGCGCGAAGGAGACCTCTCGATCGTGTCGGCGCTGACCGCGCTGTACCCGGCGGGCACGATCCTGCTCGCCGCACTGGTGCTGCGCGAGCGCGTCGCCGGGGTGCAGTGGCTCGGGCTCGCCCTGGCACTCGTCGCGGGCGGGATGCTCGCGCTCGGCTGACGCGGGGCGGGACTTCGTGCCGGGCTCAGCCTCGGGTGAACAGCAGGATCATCGACGTCGCGAGCGCCACGATGCCGACGCCGAGCAGGCCCAGCGAGAGATAGGCGACCGCCCGCACCGCGGGCGAGCCCTGGGTCAGGCGCATTCGCCCGCGACCGCCGCGTCGGTAGTAGATGTCGGCCATGCTCTTGCCGGCCAGCGCCCGCTCCTGTTCATGGGTGAGTCGCGCCTCGTTGACGCCGCCGTCCTCGTCGAACCAGCGCACCACGCGGCCGTGCTCACCGTCGTCGAGCACGCCGCGGGTGGGCAGCCAGGTGCCGTCGAAGAGGTACATCACCAGCGCGACGCCGGCCACGACCGCCCCCAGCCCGAAGCCCACCCAGGAGAAGATCTCAGCGACGGCGTCGATCGTGGCGTCCATCGGTCCTCTTCGCGTGGTGAGGGTACGAAGAAGGCCCGCCAGAAGCGGGCCTCTCCCGTGTGAGCCACCTAAGGGAATCGAACCCTTGACCTATTCATTACGAGTGAATCGCTCTGCCGACTGAGCTAAGGTGGCGCGCTTCGCTTGCGCGATGCACGATCAACGATCTTACAGGAGCCGGAGGGCGCTCGCGAACACGCCCCAGGCCGGCGGGTGTCGACGTGTTACGGCGCGATTCGGCCCCCGATGGGGGCCGACGTACCGTCGATGGCGTACCGCGACGCAGCGAGCGCGGTCCGCCGATCGTGCTTGTGGTCCACCCCCGTCGCGGCTTTGACGCACAGGAGCACACATGTCCAAGAAGATCACGATCGCAGCCGCCGCGGCCCTGCCTCTCGCCCTCCTCCTCGCCGGCTGCGCCGGCGCGAGCGCCGAGACCGGTGGCGCAGGCGACGCGGGCACCGACGAGATCGTCCGCATCGGCGTCGTGGGCGCCGGCGACCCCTACTGGGAGACCTACAAGGAGGCGGCGGCCGCCGAGGGCATCGAGGTCGAGCTCGTCGACTTCAGCGAGTACACGCAGCCGAACCCCGCGCTCTCGGCCGGCGAGCTGGACCTGAACCAGTTCCAGCACGTGATCTACCTCGCGACCTACAACGTGGCCGGCGACGACGATCTGCAGCCCATCGGCGCGACGGCCATCTACCCGCTCGGCCTGTACTCGACGCAGTACGACTCGGTCGAGGACATCCCCGCAGGCGCCACGGTGGCTGTGCCCAACGATGAGAGCAACCAGGCCCGCGGCCTGCTCGTGCTGCAGTCGGCCGGCCTCATCGAGCTGAAGGACGGCGGATCGATCTTCTCGACCGTCGCCGACGTCGAGCCGTCGTCGAAGGTGAAGGTCGAGGCGCTGGATGCCGCCCTGACGGCCACGTCGCTGCCCGACGTCGCCGCGGCGATCATCAACAACGACTTCGTCGCCGACGCGGGCCTCAGCTTCGAGGACGCGATCGCGGTCGACGACCCGTCCGACCCGAACGCCCTCCCGTACGTGAACATCTTCGCCGCGCGCGCCGAGGACGCCGACAACCAGACCTATCTCAAGCTCGTCGAGATCTACCAGACCACGCAGGACGTGCTCGACGGCGTGCAGGAGGCTTCGGGCGGCACCGCGGTGCTGCTCGACACCCCCGCCGAGGACCTCGTGACGTCGCTCCGCGACGTCGAGGAAGACATCCGCGCCAACCAGTAGACCCGTCGCGTCGTGCGACCCGTTCGATGCGAGCGGGCCGCACACGCACGTCTCCAGGAAGAACCATGAGCCTCATCCGACTGAGCGGCGTCTCCAAGACATTCCGACCCCCGGGCAAGGACGCCCCGCCCGTGACCGCCGTCGACGCCGTCGACCTCGAGATCGCTGCAGGCGAGGTGTGCGGCATCATCGGATACTCCGGCGCCGGCAAGAGCACCGTGCTGCGCCTCGTGAACGCACTGGAGACGCCGACGAGCGGTACCGTCACGATCGACGGCCGCGACGTGACGCGGCTGCGTGAGCGCGAACTGCGGGAGCTCCGCGGCGACATCGGCATGATCTTCCAGCAGTTCAACCTCTTCGACTCCCGCACGGTCGCCAAGAACGTCGCCTACCCCCTCGAGATCGCGGGGCGGCCACGCGCCGAGATCTCCGCGCGGGTCGACGAGCTCCTCGCCTTCGTCGGCCTGGCCGACAAGGCGCGCAACCACCCCGAGCAGCTGTCGGGCGGGCAGAAGCAGCGCGTCGGCATCGCCCGCGCCCTGGCGACGAGCCCGCGCATCCTGCTCGCCGACGAGGCGACCAGCGCGCTCGATCCCGACACGACGCAGGAGGTGCTCGGGCTCCTCCAGCGCGTCAACCGCGAGCTGGGGATCACGATCCTCGTGATCACGCACGAGATGGACGTCATCCGCACCCTGGCCGACCGCGTCGTCGTGATGGAGGCAGGGCGCGTCATCGAGAGCGGCGAGGTCTTCGACGTGCTCTCGGCGCCGCAGCATCCCTCCACCCGCCGGTTCGTCTCGAGCATCATCGAGGACGTCCCCGTCGGTGCGCAGCTGCGCACCCTCCGCGACCGCCACCCCGGCCGCATCGTCACCTTCACCGTGCGCGACGGCGACGTCACGCAGGCCGACGTGTTCGCCGCGCTCTCCGCGCACGGCGTGCGCTTCGAGCTCATCCACGGGGGGATCAACGACATCCGCGGCCGGGTGTTCGGGCATCTGACTCTGTCGCTCAACGGAGAGCCGGCAGCCGTCGACGCCGCGATCGCCGCAGCGTCGGCGTTCGCGGCGCTCATCGAGGAGGACGTCCGTGGATAGGCTCATCGACCTCCTCCCCGAACTCTGGGCAGCCACCGCCGAGACGCTCTATATGGTCACCGTCAGCCTCGTGCTGGGCGGCTTCGGCGGTCTCGTGCTCGGCGTCGCCCTCTACGCCACCCGTGCGGGCAGCCTGTTCCCGAACCGCGCCGTGTTCGGCACCCTGAACGTGATCGTCAACACGGTCCGCCCGATCCCGTTCGTGATCCTGCTCACCGCGCTGCAGCCGCTCGCCCGCAGCGTCGGCATCCCCGGGATCGGCACCAACTTCGGCGTGTTCGTGATCTCGATCGCGTCGCTCTTCGCCATCAGCCGCATCGTCGAGCAGAACCTGCTCACCGTGCGTCCCGGTGTGATCGAGGCCGCCCGCGCTGCGGGTGCCAGCCGGTCGCGGATCCTCTTCCGGCTCATTCCGCGTGAATCGCTGGGGCCGCTCATCCTCGGCTACACGTTCATCGTGGTGGCCCTCGTCGACATGACGGCGATGGCGGGCGCGGTCGCAGCCGGCGGGCTCGGCGACTTCGCGATCGTGTACGGCTTCAAGCAGTTCAACCCGTGGGTCACGTGGGCTGCCGTGGTGGTCATCATCATCATCGTGCAGGGCGTGCAGTTCCTGGGGAACGCCCTGGCCCGCCGGGTGCTGCGCCGATAGCCGAGCGGATGCCCGGGCGCCCGGTCAGTCGCAGGTGACGTCGCCCTGCGGGACCGTGCCCTCGAGCAGGTACGCCTCGACGGCCTCGTCGACACAGAGGTTGCCCTTGTTGTACCCCGTGTGGCCCTCGCCCTCACGGGTGATGAGCACGCCGGACGCCAGCTGGTCGGCCAGCGACACCGACCACTCGTAGGGCGTGGCGGGGTCGTTCGTGGTGCCGACCACCAGGATGGGCGCGGCGCCCTCGGCGGCGATGGGCTCGCGGACGCCCGTGGGCGGGTACGGCCAGTCGTCGCACGGGTTCGCACCGAACCAGTACGGCGCGACCGTGGGGGCCTCCTCGGCGAGCCGCGCGCGGGCCGCGGCGATCTCGTCCGGGGTCGCCTCGGTGGGGTAGTCCATGCAGTTGTACGTGCGGAACGCCTCGGTCTGGTTGCTCAGGTACTCGCCGCCCTCACGGTCGTAGTAGAAGTCGGCGAGGAGGAAGGCGGTCTCGGGGTCGCCCTCGAGCGCACCCTGCAGGGCGAGCGACAGGTACGGCCAGCTCTCCTCGGCATAGAGCGCCGCGACGATGCCGGTCATCAGGGAGTCGGCGCCGAGCTCGCGACCATCGGCCGCCGGGAGCGGGTCGCGATCGACCCCCGCGAGCAGCGTGCCGAGATCGGCCATCGCCCCGTCGACGGTGCCCCGGAACGGGCAGTCGCTGCCCTCGAGACAGTCGGCCATGTACGCCCGCAGTGCCGACTCGAAGCCGATCCCCTGCACGATGTCGACCTCGAGGTTCGAGATCGCCGGATCGACCGCGCCGTCGAGCACGAGACGGCCGACCTTCTCGGGGAACAGCTTCGCGTACGTCGCGCCCAGGAAGGTGCCGTAGCTGTAGCCGAGGTAGTTCAGCTCGCGGTCGCCGAGCACCGCGCGCAGCAGGTCCATGTCGCGCGCGCTGTTCTCGGTCGTGATGAACGGGATGATGCCGTCACTGTTGGCGTCGCACGCGTCGGCGAACGCCGCATGACGCTCGCGCAGCTCTTCGGCCCAGGCATCCGTCCCCCGCTCGTTCTCGGGGATCTCGAACAGGTACGCGTCCATCTCGGGAGCGTCGAAGCAGCGGACCGCGGTGGACTCGCCCACGCCGCGCGGGTCGAAGCCGATGACGTCGAATTGCTCGCGCACCGGCTCGCCGACGGCGTAGGCGAGCGAGTCGCGGATGAGGCCGACGCCGCTGGCGCCCGGGCCGCCCGGGTTGGTCAGCAGCGAGCCGATGGCCTCGCCGCCGGTCGCACGGCTGCGGATGACCGACAGCTCGATCTCGCCGGCGGACGGGTCCTCCCAGTCCAGCGGGGCAGTGACCGTGGTGCAGTCGAACCCGTCGCCGCACGTGCTCCAGTCGAGCTCCTGCCCGTAATAGGGCAGCAGGTCGGCTGCCACGCCCTCGGTGTCGGGAGCAGGGCTCTCGGTCGACGGCGGAGCCGAGGTGTCGGGGATCATCGCGTACAGGCACCCGCTCAGGGCGAGGGATGCCGCCGCCAGGCCGGCGACGATGGCGATGACGCGGCGAGCGCGGCGAGGAGTGTTCACGGGGTCCTTCCGCTCGCGACAGTCACGAGCATGCTCTCGAGGGCGAGCGTGGGCGCAGCGTTGAGCTCGACGTTCTCGCGCGTCACGCCGATGCGGTCGACGACGGTGAGCGTGCGGTCGACGGACCAGGCGCTCGCGAGCGACCGCAGGTCGGGCTCGAGCTCGCGGTTGATGAGGTCGGCGTCGCGCCCGAACTGCAGCATCAGCACGTCGCGGAACATCGACTCGAGGTCGGTGAGCACCCGGTCGATGCCGTCGCGCAGACTGCGCGTCGCCCGGCGCTTCTGGTCGTCTTCGAGCGCCGAGAGCTGCGAGCGGACGGCCGGCGGCACGGCGGCGCCTTCGGCGATGCCGAGCGTGCGCAGCAGCGTGGTGCGCTCGGCCTCGTCGCGCTCGGCGGTGAGGGCCTTGGCGTCTTCGGTCGCGGCCTGCACGATGCGGCCGGCGACCTCGACCGCGTCGCCGACTCCGCGCACGCGCAGGACGGCGCGCAGCGTGTCGTCGCGGCGGGCGCGGGCCGCGGCATCCGTCGCCAATCGCTGCGCCATGCCGATGTGACGCTGCGCGTGCCGGGCGGACTGCTCGGCCGTCGCGCTGTCGACTCCGGTGCGCTCGACGATGAGGCGCGCGACGTCGGAGATGCCGGGCTCGCGCAGGCGCAGCGTGCGCACGCGGGAGCGGATCGTCGGCAGCAGGTCGGCGTCGCTCGGAGCGCAGAGCACCCACACGGTGCGCTCGGGCGGCTCTTCGAGCGCCTTGAGCAACACGTTCGAGGTGCGCTCGGCCATGCGGTCGGCGTCTTCCATCACGATCACGCGGTAGCGGCCGAGCGAGGGCGAGAAGTACGACCGCTCGACGAGCGCGCGGGCGTCTTTGATCGAGATGATCACGCCCTCGGTGCGCAGCGCCGTGAGATCGGGGTGGGTGCCGGCGAGCACCTGGCGCATCGCGTTCTCGTCGCCGGGCTCGGCGATGAGGGCCGCGGCGAACGCGTAGGCGAGCGTCGAACGGCCCGAGCCGGGCGGGCCGGTGATCAGCCAGGCGTGGGTGAGCGAGGCGGGGTCGGATGCCGCTTCCTGCAGGGTCTCGACCGCGGCGTCCTGCCCCCAGACGGCTCCCCAGGGAACCTCTGCGAGGGCGCTCGAGGGCGCCGTGCCCGCCGTGGATTCCATGCTCGTCAGCCTAGTCGCGGGGAACGACGGTGCCGCCCGGCCAGCCCGGTCAGCCCAGCAGTCCGGCGACGCGGTCGCGCACGGCCGCCGTCAGCTCGGCGGCCGGAAGCGTCGCGTCGAGCACGAGGAACCGGCCGGGCTCGGCGGCCGCGAGGGCAAGGAACTCTTCGCGCACGCGCACGTGGAAGGTCTCGCGCTCCGCCTCCAGCCGGTCGAAGGGCTTGTCGTCGGCATCGAGGCGCTGCCGGGCGACCGTAGGGTCGAGGTCGAGGAGCACGGTGAGGTCGGGCAGCAGCCCGGCCGTCGCCCACAGCGACAGGTCGCGCACCTCGTCGCGGCCGAGCACCCGGCCGGCGCCCTGGTAGGCGATGGACGAGTCGAGGTAGCGGTCCTGGATGACGACGTCGCCGCGCTCGAGTGCGGGGCGCACCACGGTCTCGACGTGGTGCGCGCGGTCGGCGGCGTAGAGCAGCGCCTCGGCGCGCGGCGCGACCTCGCCCCGGTGGTGGAGCACGATGTCGCGGATGAGCGTGCCGACCTCGGTTCCTCCCGGTTCGCGCGTGCGCACGACCGCGTGCCCGGCATCCGTCAGCCACTTCTCCAGCAGCGACGCCTGCGTGGTCTTGCCCGCGCCGTCCCCGCCCTCGAACGTGATGAAGAGTCCGGGGTGCCCTGCAGCGGTCACTTCTTCGCCGGGGCCTTCTTGGTCGCCTTGCGGGTGGTGCGCTTGGGCGCCGGTCCCTTCGCGCGCTTGTCGGCGAGCATCTGCACGGCGATCTCATAGGTGATGTCGTCGGGCGTCTGGCCGCGCGGGATGGTGACGTTCGTCACGCCGTCGGTGACGTACGGGCCGAACCGGCCGTCCTTCACCTTGATCGGCTTCTCGCTGACCGGGTCGTTCTCGAACTCCTTCAGCGCGCTGCTCGCGCCGCGGGCGCCGTACTTCGGCTGCGCGTAGACGGCGAGCGCCTCGTCGAGCGTGATGTCGAAGATCTGCTGCTCACTCTGCAGCGTCCGCGAGTCGGTGCCCTTCTTGAGGTACGGACCGTACCGGCCGTTCTGGGCGGTGATCTCGGCTCCGGACTCGGGGTCGACCCCGACGACGCGCGGCAGCTCGAGCAGGCGCAGCGCGGTCTCGAGGTCGATCGTGTCGACCGACATCGACTTGAACAGCGAGGCGGTGCGCGGCTTGGGCGCCGCCTCCTTCTTCGCGCCGCGCTTCTTCGGCGCCGACTCGGGCTCGGGCGCCGCGACGATCTCGCCGGTGGCCTCGTCGACCTCCTCAGCCGCGGGCGGGTCGGCCTCCTGCACGTACGGGCCGAAGCGTCCGTCCTTCACGATGACGAGCTTGCCGTTCGCGGGGTTCTCACCGAGCACGCGGTCGCCCGCCACGGGGGCGTCGATGAGCTCCTGCGCCTTGGCGGGCGTGAGCTCGTCGGGGGCCAGGTCTTCGGGGATGTTCACGCGACGGGGTTCACCGTCGGGCTGCTCGGCGTTGGCGACCTCGAGGTACGGACCGTACTTGCCGAAGCGGAGCGTGGCCACGTCGCCGATGGGCGTGGAGTTGAGGGCGCGCGCGTCGATCTCGCCGAGGTTGTCGACGATGTTGCGCAGACCGACCTGCTCTTCCGAGCCGAAGTAGAACTGCTTCAGCCAGTCCTCGCGCTTCTGCTCGCCGCGGGCGATGGCGTCGAGGTCGTCTTCCAGGGCCGCGGTGAAGTCGTAATCGACGAGGTCGGCGAAGTGCTGCTCCAGCAGCCGCACGACGCTGAACGCCAGCCAGCTCGGGATCAGCGCCTGGCCGCGCTTGGTGACGTAGCCGCGGTTGAGGATCACGTCGATGATGCTCGCGAACGTCGACGGACGGCCGATCCCCTTCTCCTCCAGCGCCTTGACGAGGCTCGCCTCGGTGTAGCGGGGCTTGGGGCTGGTGGAGTGACCCTTGGGCTCGACGTCCTTCAGGCGCAGCACGTCACCGACCGCGAGCGCGGGCAGCGCCTGGTCGTCGGCCTTGTCGGCATCGCCGCGCTTCTCGTCCTTGCCCTCTTCGTACGCCTCGAGGAAGCCCTTGAAGGTGTACACGGTGCCCGACGCGGTGAACTCGGCACGGCGTCCGCCGGCGTCGACGGCGAGCGTGACCGTGGTGGTCTCGTACTTCGCGTCCGACATCTGGCTGGCCATGGTGCGCTTCCAGATGAGGTCGTACAGGCGCAGCTCGTCGCGGTCGAGCTCGGAGGCGACCGACGCAGGTGTGCGGAAGGTGTCGCCCGAGGGGCGGATCGCCTCGTGGGCCTCCTGCGCGTTCTTGCTCTTGCTCGCGTACGTCCGCGGGTTGAGCGGCACGGCCTTCTCGCCGTACATCGCGACGGCCTGCTCGCGCGCCGCCTGCACGGCCTGCGTGCTGAGCGCCGTCGAGTCGGTGCGCATATAAGTGATGAAGCCCTTCTCGTAGAGACGCTGAGCGACGCTCATCGCGTGCTTGGCGCTCATCGAGAGCTTCCGGCCGGCCTCCTGCTGGAGGGTCGACGTGGTGAAGGGCGCACGCGGGCTGCGGGTGCCCGGCTTGGCCTCGACAGCGGAGACGGATGCCTCGGCCGCAGCCTCGATCGCGGCGGCGAGCTCGCGGGCGGCCTCTTCATCGAGGACGACGACGGCCTTCTTCAGCTGGCCACGGTCGTCGAAGTCGGTGCCGCGCGCGAGGCCGGCGCCGTCGACGCGGGCGAGGCGAGCGGCGAAGGACTCTGCGTCCTTCACGGCCTGCGTCTCGATGTCCCAGTAGGAGGCCGAGACGAACGCCATCCGCTCGCGCTCACGCTCGACGACCATGCGGGTCGCGGCGGACTGCACGCGTCCGGCCGATGTCCCCTGCTGCACCTTGAACCAGAGCACGGGGCTGACGTCCCAGCCGTAGAGACGGTCGAGGATGCGCCGGGTCTCCTGCGCGTCGACGAGCGCGAGATCGAGCTCGCGGGTGTTCTGCACCGCGGCCTGGATCGCGTCCTCGGTGATCTCGTGGAAGACCATGCGCTTGACCGGGACCTTCGGCTTCAAGGTCTCGAGCAGGTGCCACGCGATGGCTTCGCCCTCGCGGTCTTCATCGGTGGCGAGCAGGAGCTCGTCCGCCCCCTTCAGCGCGCGCTTGAGCTCGGCGACCGTCTTGCGGCCCCGATCGCTCTCGACGTAATAGGGGTCGAAGCCGTTGTCGACGTCGATGGAGTACTTGCCGTACGCCTGCTTCTTGTCGGCCGGGATGTCCTTCTTGTCCGCGAGATCGCGGATGTGCCCGACCGAGCTGAGCACCTCGTAACCATCGCCGAGGTAACCCTGGATCGACTTCATCTTCGTCGGAGACTCGACGATGACGAGCTTCTTGCCTTCTGCCAACGGGGGCGTCCTTTCTTCGTCGCAAACCATACACGCCAGTTCCCGGAGTGGTCGCTGTGAGTCGTGGTCAGGGCGGCGGACCCGCGCGCGCCGACGCACCGGCCCGGAGGACGCCGAATCGGACCGAGACGGTGACGGTGGCCACCAGTCCGTCCAGGTCGCAGGCGTCGAGCGCGACGCCGACAGCCGCGGCCAGCTCGGCCGCGCGGTCGCACGGCACGCCGGTCGCCGCACCGGAGGCGGCATCCGCTGCGGCGAGCGCGGCGGCGTCGGCCGCGCCGGCGACCCGCTGCCCGACGACCGCTGCCGATGCGACAGACGCCAGCCCCAGCATGATCGCCGCTGCGGCACCGATCAGGCCGGCCGTCGCCGCGGTGCCCGGCATCAGAGACCGCCGGCGAGCGCGCAGCTCGTTGCGGCGAGCGTGAGAGGAAGCGCTGTGGCGACCGTGCCGGTCACGCACACGAGGTCGCCGCGCGGCTCGACCGAGGACGTGGCTCCGGGGGCGACCGACGCGACCGCGGCGCGCACGCGGTCGGCCGGCTCGCCCCGCGCCGCGAGACGGGCCGCGTCGGCGACGGCGTCCTGCAGTCGCACCTGCCGTGCACCTGCCGCCAGGACGCCGACGCCGACGACCAGCACGACGATGACCGCCGGCAGCGCGACCGCGAACTCGGCGACGACCGACCCGCGATCGTCGCCGGGTCTGCGGCGGATCACGCGACCGTGAGCGCGCGGCGGATGAGGTCGGTGAGGATGCCGCGCACCTCGTCGCTGCGCATGATCACGACCAGCAGTCCGGCGAAGGCCACGGCCGCCATCGTGGCGATCGCGTACTCGGCGGTGGCCGCGCCGGTGTCGTCGGCATGCGTGTCGGCGAAGAGCTTCGCGGCGCGGCGGGCGGTGAGAAGAGGAACGGTCATGAGGTCTCCTGTCGTGGGTGTGCGTGGGGTGGGCACGGGCGGGTGCCGTCGGGGCGGGCGGCGGGCACGGGCGGGTGTCGTCGCGTCGGCTTCGCGTGCCGGCTCGATGCCGGCACTGGTGGCCAGGCATCAGAACGCGGCGGGCATGGTCGACATGACGCTGAGGAGCATCGGCGCGACGCCGAGGAGAAGAAAGGCGGGGAGCGTGCACACTCCGAGCGGGAGGAGGAGGCGCGCCGACAGCCGCGCTGCGCGCAGCCGGCCGTCGATGCGCGACCGGTGACGAGCGAGTGCCGCCGTCGATCGCAGCAGTTCGACCGCCGGCACTCCCGCTGAGCGCGACAGAGCGAGGGCGGCGGCGGTCGACGCATCCGCTCCCCTCCCTCCGGCGTCGGCGACGATTGCCGTCGCCCGTTCGATGGAGACGCCGCCGCTCAGCGCGATCGCGAACAGCTCGGCGTCGAGGCCGGGAATGCCGGCGTCGTCGCGGGCCCGGCGCACGAGGTGGGCGCTCCAGCAGCGGGCGGCGATGATGAGGACGCCACCGCCGAGCAGACACGCGACACCCAGCGGCCGACCGAGCAGCGTCCCGAGGGTGTCGAATCCGAGCGCCGCGCCGAGGGCGACGGCCACGAGCGGCAGCCACCCCATGAGCCGGGCGGTACCCGCAGGCTCGGCGAGGGCGACGCGCACGTCGTCGCTCGCCTCCTGCGCGTCGCGCAGCGCGGTGGCCAGGCCGCGCAGGCTCTCCGCGAGCGGCGCGCCCACCGTGGTCGCCACTCGCCAGGCCGCGGCGACCTCGGGCCAAGGATCATGCGCCGGCTCGCGCCGCCGCGTCTTCGGCCGGGGACGCGGCGGCGCGGCCCGCGCGATGGCGTCGGCCAGCGGCATCCGCTTCTCGCAGCCTCGGACGACGCGAGCCGCTGCCGAGTCGCCGGCGTCGGCCAGATGCGCCCAGGCCCGCGCCGGCGAGAGTCCCGCCTGCAGCAGTACGGCCAGTCGCAGCACCGTCTCGGCGACGGCGCAGCCGGCGTCGGGCGAGACAGGGGGCACAGCATCCGAACCCGCCGGTCCCGCCGGACCCGCCGATCCCGCCGGACCCGCCGATCCCGCCGGTCGCGTCGGTCCCGCCGGACCCGCCGGACCCGCCGGTCCCGCCGGTCGCGTCGGTCCCGCAGGCCGAGGCGACACCACCTTGGCACCACCGCCCCGTGAACTCACCGTGCGTCCCATGCGACCTCCTCGATCATCAGCCGGCCCGCAGAGTCGACCCGCGGGCGTCCGATGCCCGTCAGGTGGCGCCCGCTGCCCGACCGCTCGACGTGCAGCACGAACCCGATCGCGCTCGCGACCTGGCGCGCGACCGCGTGGTCGTCGAGCCCGGCGAGGGCACCGAGGGCCTCAAGTCGCGCGGGCACATCGTGGAGACCGTTCGCGTGGAGGGTGCCGGCACCGCCATCGTGGCCGGTGTTCAGCGCCGACAGCAGCTCGCGCACCTCTTCTCCCCGGCACTCCCCGACGACGAGCCGGTCGGGACGCATCCGCAGCGCCTCGCGCACGAGCCGCGCGAGACCGATCGCCCCGGCCCCTTCGAGGTTCGCCTGCCGCGCCTCCAGCCGGACGTGGTGCGGATGGTCGACCCGCAGCTCGGCGACGTCTTCGATCGTGACGATGCGCTCGTTCGGCGGGGCAGCGCTCAGCAGGCTCGCGAGCAGGGTCGTCTTGCCGGCGCCCGCAGCGCCTGTCACCAGGATGTTCTCGCGGCGCGCGATCAGCTCGTCGAGTCGTGCGCGCGCCTCGTCGCCGAACATCCCGGCGGTGTGGAGGTCGTCGAGGCTCGGCCGGTCGAGCCTCGGCACGCGGATCGACAGGACCGTGCCGTCGGCGGCGACCGGCGGCAGAACCGCGTGGATGCGGATCCCGCCCTCGAGCCGCACGTCGACGCACGGCGTCGCGTCATCGATGTGACGGTCGCCCAGCCCGATGAGCGCAACGGCGAGTCCGCGCACCTCTTCTTCATCGGCATGCCAGGCGGAATCCCGGATGGGGCCGGCACCTCGGTCGACGAACAGCCCCGACGCACCGTTGACGAACAGATCGGTGACGTCCGGATCGTCGAGGTGGCCGGCGAGCGGCTCGAGCGACGGATGCCGCGGCCTCACCCGCACCCGGCCGGCCGGCGCGTCCGGCACCCAGGGCGCAGTCGACACCGCTTCCATCGCCCGCGCCGGGACGACGCGTTCCAGAACGGGCGCCGCGGTGCTCCGCGGGCGGACGACGAAGGGCTCGGTCATGCCTCGACGGTAGGAGCGCCCTGCCCGGCGGGAACGCCTCTGCCCTCGCTCCGGGGACGAGCGCTCCGGCGCAGCGGCTGGGGAGGAGGCGCCGCGGGCGATCTGTCACCGAAAACAGGGGCGGCATCCCATGGGGGGAATGGGATGCCGCCACGCGCGACACACCACTTCGGGGGGTGATGGGGGTGCCGCAATGCCAGAATCGATGTTCGGCCGTGGGACAGCATATGTGAGGAAGGGGTCCGTGCAAAACAGTTGATGAGAGCCTTCTCACTCATATATCGGTCGAGTCGAAAAATTCGCGGCCCCTACTAACGGGGGTAGTCACTCCGCGGCACCGGAACTACATTTCTCGTCAGACTCGCCGGAGTCCCGGCATCGCCCACTCGCGCAAAGGAGCGTGCTCAATGAGCAGCCAGATCGACCACCTGCTGAACGAGGACCGCCGGTTCGCGCCGTCCGAGGACTTCGCCGCGAACGCCGTCGCCACCGCAGACCTCTACGAGCGGGCCTCCGCGGACCGCGAGGGCTTCTGGGCGGACCAGGCGCGCGAGCTGCACTGGCACACCCCCTTCACGAAGGTCCTCGACTGGTCGAATCCGCCGTTCGCCGAGTGGTTCGGCGACGGCGAGCTCAACGTCGCGTACAACTGCCTCGACCGTCACGTCGAGGCAGGCAACGGTGACCGCATCGCCCTGCTCTGGGAGGGCGAGCCCGGCGACGACCGCCGCGTCACCTACGCCGAGCTCACCGATGAGGTCAAGCGCCTCGCGAACGTGCTCGAAGGGCTCGGCATCGGGCACGGCGACCGCGTCGCCATCTACATGCCGATGATCCCCGAGGCCGTCGCCGCCATGCTCGCGGTGGCGCGCATCGGCGCGATCCACTCCGTCGTGTTCGGCGGCTTCTCGGCCGACAGCCTGCGGGCGCGCATCGACGACGCCGGCGCCAAGCTCGTCATCACGGCCGACGGCGGCTACCGCAAGGGCAAGGTCTCGGCGCTGAAGCCCGCGGTGGACCTCGCCCTCGCCGACCGCGGTCAGGGGGTGCAGGAGACCGTCGAGCACGTGCTCGTCGTCAAGCGCGGCGGCAACGACGTGGACTGGACCGACGGCCGCGACCTGTGGTGGCACGACGTCGTGCCGCAGGCGTCCGGCGAGCACGAGGCGCAGCCGTTCCCGTCGGAGAACCCGCTGTTCATCCTCTACACCTCGGGCACGACCGGGAAGCCGAAGGGCATCCTGCACACGTCCGGCGGCTACCTCACGCAGGCAGCGTTCACGAACCGGGTCGTGCACGACATCCACCCCGAGACCGACGTGTTCTGGTGCACGGCCGACATCGGCTGGGTCACCGGCCACACCTATGTCACGTACGGACCGCTCGCCAACGGCGCCACGCAGGTGCTGTACGAAGGAACCCCCGACACCCCGCATCCCGGCCGCTGGTGGGAGATCGTGCAGAAGTACGGCGTCACCATCCTCTACACCGCGCCGACGGCCATCCGCTCCTTCATGAAGATCGGCCGCTCGGTGCCGAAGCAGTTCGACCTGTCGTCGCTGCGTCTGCTCGGCTCGGTGGGCGAGCCGATCAACCCCGAGGCGTGGATGTGGTACCGCAAGATCATCGGCGGCAAGACCGCTCCGATCGTCGACACGTGGTGGCAGACCGAGACCGGCGCGGCCATGATCTCGGCGCTCCCGGGCGTCACCGAGACCAAGCCGGGCTCTGCGCAGGTGCCGCTCCCCGGCATCTCGATCGACGTCGTCGACGAGGACGGCTCGCACGTCGGCAACGGCAACGGCGGGCTGCTCGTGCTCACCGAGCCGTGGCCCTCGATGCTGCGCGGAATCTGGGGCGACCCGGAGCGCTTCGTGGAGACCTATTGGGACAAGTTCCAGAAGCAGGGCTTCTACTTCGCCGGCGACGGCGCCCGTCTCGACGACGACGGCGACGTGTGGCTGCTCGGCCGAGTCGACGACGTGATGAATGTGTCGGGCCACCGCCTGTCGACGACCGAGATCGAGTCGGCGCTGGTCGGCAACGAGGCGGTCGCCGAGGCGGCGGTCGTCGGCGCCTCCGACGAGACGACCGGACAGGCGGTCGTGGCGTTCGTGATCATCAAGCAGTCGTACCTGTCCGCGCACGCTCCGGACGGTCTCGCGCAGACCCTGCGCCAGTGGGTCGGCGAGCAGATCGGGCCGATCGCCCGCCCCCGCGACGTCTACATCGTCGGCGAGCTGCCGAAGACCAGGTCGGGCAAGATCATGCGCCGCCTGCTGCGCGACGTCGCCGAAGGCCGCGAGGTCGGCGACACCACGACCCTTGCCGACACCGCCGTGATGAGCGTCATCTCCGCCCAGGTCAGGTGATGCGCGAGCGGCGGCGCGAACTCGCCCGGCACGCCCTCGAGGGCTATCCGGACGGTCCCGCCGCCGCTCTCGCCGCTCCCGGCCGCGCCCGCCGGTGTCCCTTCCTCGCGAGACTGCATTTCCGCGCCGAGACGGCGCCCAGCGCGCGCAGTCTCGGCGCGGAAGCGACGTCTCGCGGGACGGGTCAGGCGAAGGAGAAGACGACCTCGACCTCGACAGGCGCGTCGAGCGGCAGCACCGGCACTCCCACCGCGGACCGCGCGTGGCGGCCGGCCTCGCCGAAGACCTCGCCGAGCAGCTCGCTCGCGCCGTTGATGACGCCCGGCTGGCCGGTGAACTCGGGGACGGATGCCACGAACCCGGTGACTTTCACGACTCCGGTGAGGCGATCCACCCCGCCGACCGCGGCAGCGGCTGCGGCGATGGCGTTGAGGGCGCACTGGCGCGCATAGCCCTTCGCGTCGCCTGCGGGCACGAGGCCGTGCCCGTCGCCGACCTTGCCGGTCGCGGGCAGCGCGCCCGAGACCATCGGCAGCTGGCCGGCGGTGAAGACGAGGTCGCCGTGCGCCTTGGCGGGCACATACGCGGCGACCGGCGGCACGACGTCGGGGAGATCGATGCCGAGGTCGGCGAGCTTCTGGGAGACGGTCATGGGATCAGTTCCCCTCGAACTGCTGGGATGCCTGGGCCGCGGCATCCAGTCCGGAATTCTGGGCGCCACCGCCGACCGGACGCTTGAGATACGCCACGAGGCCTCCTTCGGGGCCCGGCACGATCTGCACGAGCTCCCAGCCCTGCTTGCCCCAGTTGTTGAGGATCGCGGCGGTGTTATGGATCAGAAGGGGCGTGGTGAGATACTCCCACGTCGTCATCGCGGCTCCTCGAGTCGGCGAGCGGAAACGGGCTGGTGAAGACTGGGAAACACCCGCGTGGGCGCACGTCCGTCAGGGAATCGCCCAGGTAATTCCCTTACGATCAACCCTATGCCTGATAACAAACGAACGGCTAGCGGTGTGCTCGGTGGGATCACGGGCGTCGTCGGCCTCAGCGCAGTCGCGGGTGTTCTGGTCGCCGCTACGGTGACCCCCGCGATCGCTCTGTCGGGTGCCGCTGCGACCAGCGCCATCACGATGTTCGACAATCTCCCCAGCGTCCTCGAGATCGATGATCTGATGCTGCCCAGCAACTTCTATGCGACCGATCCCGAGACCAAGAAGCCCGTTCTGCTGGCCAAGTTCCTCGAGCAGGACCGCACGCCGGTCACGTACGACCAGGTCTCCCCCGTCATGTACGACGCCATCCTCTCCAGTGAGGACCCGCGGTACTTCCAGCACGGCGGCGTCGACCTCATCGGCACCACCCGCGCCATCCTGTCGAACGCGCAGGGCGGCGGCGAGACGCAGGGTGGATCGACGATCAGCCAGCAGTACGTCAAGAACGTCCTCATCCAGAAGTGCGAGCAGAACGCCGAAGCGCACGAGGAAGAAGACGAGAACGGCGAGATCGTCCAGATCACGCGGGAGCAGGCCCTTCAGGACTGCTGGGTCGCCGCGACCACCGCGAAGGACGACGAAGGCTACATGCGCAAGCTGCAGGAGATGCGCTACGCGATCGCCCTCGAGCAGAAGTACTCGAAGGAGGAGATCCTCCTCGGCTACTTCAACATCGCCAACTTCGGCGGCACGACGTACGGCGTCGAGGCTGCCGCTCGGTACTACTTCAGCACCACCGCGGCGAAGCTGACCATCGCGCAGGCGGCGACGCTCGCGGGCATGGTGCAGAACCCGAACAACTACCGCATCGACAAGCCCGGCGGGTCGATCTTCGGATCGGACGGCACCGCCTTCAACAAGGCGCCCGACGGCGTCATCGACGAGGGCGCGAACATCCGCGTGCTCGACGCCCTCGTGAAGTCGGGTGAGATCACCGAAGAGCAGCGCCTCGCCGCCGCCGACGGCTACACCTCGACCAAGGTGCGCCAGCTGTACGTGCTGAGCCGCATGCTGGACGACGGCAAGATCACGCGCGAGCAGTACGTCGAAGCCGCGGCCTGGCCGATCACGCCGGCGATCAAGCCCACCAAACCCGGCTGCCAGGCGGCCGGCGGTGCCGCGTACTTCTGCCAGTACGTCAAGTACGTCATCCTCAACGACCCCGCGTTCGGCGAGACCGAGGAAGAGCGACGGGAACTCCTGTCCCGGGGCGGGCTGAACGTCTACACGACCCTCGACTCGCGCGTGCAGTCTGCCGCGCAGAGCGCGATGGGCGAGCTGGTCCCGTCCTCCTTCGACATGCCCACCGGTCGCACCGTCCCCTCGAAGGGCCGCCTGGGATCGACCGTGGTCAGCGTGGAGGCGACGACGGGTCGCATCCTGGCGATCGCCCAGAACACGAAGTTCAGCGAGGACGCCTCGGTCGCCGGCGATCCCAACTACGCCTCTCTGGTCTTCGCCGGCGACACCACGTACGGCCGATCGGGAGGCTTCCCCGCCGGATCGACGTTCAAGCTCTTCACGCTGATCGACTGGCTCGAGAAGGGCCACTCGGTCAACGAGACGCTCAACGGCACGACGCGCGTCTTCAAGAAGATGACGAACTCGTGCGAGGGCGACTGGTACAACGAGGGCAACGTCATCGTGAAGAACTTCGGCGGCCAGGGCGGCATGGTGTCCACGCCGATGCGGTTCACCGCACAGTCCACCAACACCGGCTTCTTCGCGATGGCCGAGAAGCTCGACCTCTGCGACATCAAGAAGGTCGCGACTCGCATGGGCGTGACGCAGGCGAACGGCAACGAGGTCGCCATGACCAACCTGAACTCGGTCATCGGCACGAACCCGGTCTCGCCGCTGGCGATGGCCGGCGCGTACGCCACGGTCGCCAACAACGGCGTCTACTGCCAGCCGCAGGCGATCGACCGTGTGACCGACGCGGACGGGAACGATCTGCCGAAACCGGAGCGCAGCTGCACCCCGGTGCTCGAGCCGAAGGTCGCGGCGACGGCCGCCTACGCCCTGCAGGGCGTCATGAACGGCGGTACCGGCGCCGGCGGCAATCCCTACGACGGCACGCCGCTCATCGGCAAGACCGGGACGCACGAGGAGATCCAGACCTGGCTCGTCGAGTCGAGCACCAAGGTCGCCACCCTCGCGTGGGTCGGCAACGCCGACGGCGGCGGTGACGTCTTCCATTCGTGGCCGAACGGGAATCGCCTGTCCGACGTCCGGTACCAGCTCGTCAAGCGCACCCAGTCCGCCGCGAACGCCGCCTACGGTGGCGGCCAGTTCGCCCAGGCGGACGCCGAGCTGACGCGCTTCGTGCTCACCGATCTGCCCGACGTGCGCGGCATGACGGTCGACGAGGCCACCGCCAAGCTGAGGGATGCCGGGTTCGATGCGGTCGTCGGCAAGGCGGTCAGCTCCGATGTCCAGAAGGGCCTGGTCGCGGAACAGAACCCCGGCCCCGGCAAGGTGGCGGGCGGAACCACCGTCACGATCAGCCCCAGCAATGGACAGGGCATCAGCGTGCCCGATGTGAGCGGCATGAGTCTCGACAGAGCGATCGCAGAGCTGCGCCAGTCCGGATTCGGCAACGTGCAGGCCGGTCGATGCAAGACCGACGCCGACGCGGGCGGAGGGGGTCGTGTGATCAACACCGACCCGAAGGCCGGAAGCGTGATCAACCGCAACTCGTCGATCAGCGTGAACTACGGCGCCCCCGACTGCAAGAGCGGTCGCGGGAACGACTAGTGTCGCCCCGCGCTCCACGCACCGCCCTCACCGCGCTCGGCGCAGTGGGGGCGGTCGGCGTGGCGGCGGCGATCTGGGGCATCGCCATCGAGCGATATCTCTTCACCGTGCGGTTCCACGAGGTGCCGATCCTTCCAGCCGGCTCCGTCCCGCTGCGTGTGCTGCATCTGTCCGACGCGCACATGGCGCCGTGGCAGCGTCGCAAGCAGCGCTGGATGGCCGCCCTCGTCGACCTGGAACCCGACCTCGTCATCAACACGGGTGACAACATCGGCCATGAGGACGGGTTGCGCGGACTGCGCGCCGCGTTCGACCCGCTGCGAGGCATCCCCGGCGCGTTCGTGCATGGATCGAACGACCACATCGCACCCTCGCCGCGCAACCCGTTCAAGTACCTCGTCGGTCCCTCCACGAGCGGGGTGAATGCGCCGGAGGAGCCGCTCGACAACGAGGCGCTCGACGGTTACCTGGCAGACGAGCTCGGCTGGCTCGACCTCAACAACTCGGTCGGCTCGCTCGACGTCGCCGGCCGGCGGATCGACGCCTTCGGAGTCAGTGATGCCCATCGCGGCTGGGATCGCCTGGACGTGCTCCCCGAGCTGATCGAGGGGCTGCGCGACGAAGACTCCACCGTGCCGATGATCGGCGTCACGCACGCCCCCTACCGCCGCGTGCTCGACGACTTCGTCGACCTCGGCGCCGACATGATCTTCGCCGGGCACACGCACGGCGGGCAGGTGCGCATCCCGGGCTCCCCCGCGGCGCTCGTCGCCAACTGCGACATCCCGCTGCGACAGGCGCGCGGGCTCAGCGAATGGACGCGGCTCGATCGCACCGTCCCGCTCAACGTGAGCGCCGGCCTCGGCCACTCCATCTACGCTCCGGTGCGCTTCGCGTGCCGGCCCGAGGCCTCCCTCATCACCCTCACCGCCGCAGGCTGACGCTCGGCCCGGTCAGGCGCTCCGGCCCGGTCGGGCGCGGCACACAATGCCGCCTCCTCCCCAGCCTCTCGGAGCGCCTGCTTCACCACAGTGACGCCCAGTGGCCGATCGCACGGTGCCGTCAGCGCGGAGGATCGTCGACGTCTCGAAAAAGGGAGTCGACATGGACCACGTCCCGCTCGCCCGCTTGCGCGGTGCCCCGCTCACCCTGGCTCTCATCGTGGCCGTGATCGCGGCGATGGTGCTCCTGCCGGCGAGCCCGGCGCAGGCGGCGTCGCGCGGAGCCGGGTTCGGCTCCTGGCAGCCCGTGTCGGCGTACGGCTGGCACGGTTCGATGATGGTCGGCGGCGTCCACACGTACTGCATCCTGCCCGGCGCTCCGGCGCCGACCGGGCCGACCACCGACCTCGGCGTGCGCACGTCCGTGCGCGGTCCGAGCCCCCAGCAGCTCGCGGGCATCAACCACCTCGTCACCGTCTACGGTCAGACCGACGATCCGGTGCAGGCCGCGTCAGTCGCATGGGCGGTGAAGGCGATCGCCGACTGGGATGCCGCACTGCACCACTACGGGTATCGCGGGGACTCGCTCGCCGGTGCCGTCAACTGGACGTTCTCGGCCCTGTCGCCTCGCCACAACGCCGAGATCCAGAAGCGTGCCGTCGCGTACTACGAAGAGGCACGCCGCGTGCGCGTGCCGCCTGCGCCGCGCGGGGAGCTCGCGTTCACGACCGACCCCGCCGACCCGACCCGCGGGACCGTGACCGTGCGCACCCCGGCGAGCGCTGCGCGGGGCACGCTCACACTGAAGGGCGCTGTGTTCGCCCAGACCGGTGCCGCCACCCTGACCGGCGCCAAGCCGGACGTCGCGTATGCGGTCCGCTCCGCGGCGGGCAAGCCGGGCCGTCCGCACACCGTGACGGGGTCGGGGCGGTTCGAGGCCGGCATCGCTGCCGCCGTCCGGCACTTCACCACGTCCGGCGGACAGGACACCGCTGGACCGGGCGGGCGCGTGTCTGTCACGGTGACGGGGAGGGATGCCGCGCCGCGCGCATCCGGCTTCTCCCCGGTCATCTCGACCCAGGTGATCGCTGCCTACATCGCGGGCGGGCCGTTCATCGACGACGTCACCGTCCGCGTCGCCGACGGCGAGTGGCCGCGCACCGCGCGCGGGTCGTATCTGCCGCTGCGGGCGACGGCCACCGTCTACCGCACCCGGGCGGAGCCGAAGGAGGGCGCAAGAGCGCCTGCCTCCGCGGAGCCCGTGGGCGAGCTCGAGCTCGTCACGGACCCGTCGGTCGGGCCGCGGAAGGCCCACCGCGTGACGTCCACGTGGAGGGCGGACGAACCGGGCTTCTATGTCGCCGTGTGGAGGATCGCCGCCTCTGCTCAGCCCGACGCCCACGCGCTGCGGCTGCCGAAGGACTACCTGTGGGAGGAGCGGTTCGGCGTCGCCACCCAGATGACGATGGTGCCGGATGTCTCTTCGCGCGCCCAGGCATCGGCGTCGGCAGGCGAAACGGTGAGCGACACGATCATCGTGGGCGATCCGCTGCCGCCGGAGGGGCTCGACGTCGGTTCGGCGCTCTATCGAGCCCAGGAAGGGGTGGCGGCGGGCGAGACGTGCGCGGATGAGCGGCTGGTGTGGGAATCCCCGCTTCAGCGCGTCACCGCGCCGGGAGAGGTCACCGTGACCTCACCACCGATCGCCGCCGCGGGCACCTACTACTGGCAGGAGCGGGCGCTCGACGCCCAGGGAGCGGTCGTCCACCTCGGCGCCTGCGGCATCCCCGACGAGACCTCGACCATCGTCCCGGCGCCGACGCCCACACCGCAGCCCACTCCCGAGCCCACGCCGACCCCGGAAGCGACGGCCACGCCGCAACCCACGCCCACCCCGGAACCGACCCCCACCCCGACGCTCGTCCCCCCGGTGACCGCTCCCCCGCCCGCGTCGCCGCCGGCGACGCCGTCGGGCGGCCCGGGCCTCGCGCTGACGGGGATGCAGCCCGATACGCTCCGCACGATCGCGGCTGCCGGAGTCACCGCACTCACCCTGGGGGCGACCGCGTTCGCGTATCCTCGACGACGGCGGTTCGGAGCACCCTCCGCCATCGGGTAGACTCGGGGGGTTGGAAATCGGGGTGTGGCGCAGCTTGGTAGCGCGCTTCGTTCGGGACGAAGAGGCCGCAGGTTCAAATCCTGTCACCCCGACCGACAAGAGGCTCCGCCGGAAGGCGGAGCCTCTTCCATGAGTCCAGCAAGGAGACCGACGTGACCGAAGGAAGCTCGCCGCTCCTCGTTGCCTTCGACCTCGACGACACCCTGGCCCCCTCCAAGAGCCAGATCGACCCGCGCATCGGCGAACTGCTCGTCGCGCTCGCGGAGCGGGTCGAGGTCGCGATCATCTCGGGTGGTCAGCTCGCGCAGTTCACGACACAGGTCGTCGACCGGCTTCCGGATGCCTCCCCCACTGCGATCTCGCGACTGCACCTGCTGCCCACCTGCGGAACGCAGTACTACCGCCTCACCGAGGACGGCGTGACGACGGTCTACGCGCACAGCCTGACCGATGACCAGAAGACGCGCGCGCTCGCGGCCGTCGAGGGCGAGGCGCGCCGTCTCGGACTCTGGGAGGCCGAGACCTGGGGGGACATCCTCGAGGACCGCGGCTCGCAGATCACCTTCTCGGCGCTCGGCCAGCGCGCGCCGCTGCACGCCAAGACGGCGTGGGACCCCACCGGCGAGAAGAAGAGCCTCCTGCGCGCTGCCGTCGCCGAACGCATCCCCGACCTCGAGGTGCGCTCCGGCGGCTCGACGTCGGTCGACATCACCCACCGCGGCATCGACAAGGCGTACGGTATGCGCCAGTTGTCCGAGCAGACGGGCATCTCGCTCGACGACATGCTCTTCGTCGGCGATCGGCTCGACCCCGACGGCAACGACTACCCCGTGCTCGCGATGGGCGTGACGTGCCATGCGGTCGACGGCTGGGAAGACACCGCGAGGTTCCTCGAGGCGCTCATCCCGACCCTCCCCGAGCGCCCGACCCTCTGACGGAGTACGAGGCTAGACGAGCAGCGCTGGCCCGCCGCCGTGATCCTCAGCCGCCGGTGACCTCGATGTCGGGCGGCGCAGGGTTCGCCGCGCGTGACCCGTTCGCCGCACTCACCCGTGCGGTTGTCTTGGCCGCCGCCTGGGTCGTCCGCGGCGTGCGGGCCGGCACGGACGGCGAGCCGACGGGAATCAGCCGCTGCAGTTGCGTGATGTGGCGGGGTTGGAGCTCGGCGAGGGTGGCGACGCCGAGGAGTTTCATGGTGCGTTCGATCTCGCTGCGCAGGATCGCGATGGTGCGGTCGACGCCCTGCCGGCCGCCGGCCATGAGCCCGTAGAGGTAGGCGCGGCCGATGAGGGTGAACTTCGCTCCGAGCGCGATGGACGCGACGATGTCGGCGCCGTTCATGATGCCGGTGTCGATCATCACGGTGGCGTCCTCGCCGACCTCCTTCACGACCTTCGGGAGGAGGTGGAACGGGATCGGCGCGCGGTCCAGCTGACGGCCGCCGTGGTTGGACAGCACGATGCCGTCCACCCCCGCGTCGACGAGCCGCACCGAGTCCTCGACGGTCTGCACCCCCTTGACGACGATCTTGCCCGGCCACAGGTCACGGATCACCGCGAGGTCGTCGTAGCTGATCGTCGGGTCCATCGCGGCGTCGAGCAGCTCCCCCACCGTGCCACCGGTCGACGACAGCGACGCGAACTCCAGCTTCGGCGTCGTGAGGAAGTCGAACCACCACCACGGCCGCGGGATCGCGTTCACGATCGTGCCGACGGTGAGCTGCGGCGGAATCGAGAACCCGTTGCGCTTGTCACGCAGCCGCGCCCCCGCCACGGGCGTGTCCACCGTGAACAGCAGAGTGTCGAACCCGGATGCCGCCGCCCGCTGCGCCAGCGCATACGAGATCTCCCGGTCGCGCATCACGTACAGCTGGAACCAGTTCCGCCCGTCCGGGTTGGCCGCCTTCACCCCTTCGATCGACGTGGTGCCGAGCGTCGACAGCGTGAACGGGATCCCGGCAGTCCCCGCCGCCGCCGCCCCCGCCACCTCGCCCTCGGTCTGCATCAACCGGGTGAACCCGGTCGGTGCGATACCGAACGGCAACGCACTCGGGCCCCCCAGGACCTCCACCGACGTGTCCAGTTCAGGTACCGGACGCAGCACCCCCGGATGGAACTCGACGTCCTCGAACGCCTGCCGCGCCCGCGCCAGCGACAGCTCCCCCTCCGCCGCCCCGTCGGTGTAGTCGAACGCCGCCTTCGGCGTACGCCGCTTCGCGATCGCACGCAGGTCATAGATCGTCAACGCCGACTGCAGCCGACGCGTACGCCCATTGAGCTCCGGCTTCTTGAACTGCATCAACTCGAGCAGCTCGATGGGATTCGGGAGCTGACGCTGAACCATGGGGGTGCCTTCCATCTGGGTCGCGGGGTGACGACGTCAGTCGCTGACGCGGGCGAGACCGGCGTCGGCGTAGTACCCGGTGATGTGGTCGTGGAGGAGGCTGCCGGCCGCGCCCGCGTCGCCCGCGTCGATCGCGTCGATGATCGCGCGATGCTCGGTGCGCAGCCGCGCGGCCGCGGCGTCCCACTCCGAGATCTGCTCCGCCCCCGCCTGCACGTACGACTCGATCGCCGTCCGCAGGCCCGCCATCATCGCGGCGATGACGACGTTGCCGGATGCCTCGGCAAGCGCGAGGTGCAGCTGCGCATCCAGCGCGAGGAACTCGGCGGGGGTGAGGTCGCCGGCGTCCATGGCGTCGACTACGGCGCGCGCAGCGCTCGTGTCGCGCGCCGGGTCGGAGGCGAGCGTCTCGACGACGGCGGACTCGAGCACGAGGCGCGTGCGCACGACGTCGTCGAGCGGGAAGCCCTGTGCCGCCACCTGCAGGCGCAGCAGCGCCGACATACCACCCCGGGGCGTGGCGATGATGATCGCGCCCGACGAAGGGCCGGAGCCCGTCCCGGTGCGGATGAGCCCCATGACCTCGAGCACCCGCAGCGCCTCGCGCACACTCGAGCGCCCGACGCCCAGCGTCGTCGCGAGTTCCCGCTCGGGAGGGAGGCGATCGCCGGGTCGGAGTCTGCCGTCGAGCAGATCGGTCTCGATGCGTTCGAGCACAAGCTGCCATGCGCGGGTCTCGGTCACGGTCGCCTCCTATGGTCAGACCACACTAACCTGTGGTCCGACCACGTTCAAGCGCTACCCTGACCGCATGGATCCGCTCCTCCTCGTCATCATCGTCGCGGGCGTGGCCTGCGCCTTCTGCTGGATCGCGTCCCTCATCACGAAGGACACCTCGTGGGTCGACCGCCTGTGGTCGGTCGTCCCGGTCGTGTACGTCTGGATCTTCGCGGTCGCCGGCATCGCCGCGGGCGTCGATCCCACCCGCCTCATCGTCATGGCCGTGCTCGTCACGGCGTGGGGTGCGCGCCTCACGTTCAACTTCGCCCGCAAGGGCGGCTACACCGGCATGGAGGACTACCGCTGGGCGATCCTGCGCGGCCGCATGAAGCCCTGGCAGTTCCAGGTCTTCAACCTGCTCTTCATCGTGCTGTACCAGAACGCGCTGCTCGTGCTCATCACGCTTCCCGCGTACGTCGCGTTCCAGCATCCACTCCCCTTCACGGGATGGGATGCCGCGTTCGCCGCGCTCTTCGCCGCGTTCCTGGTCGGCGAGTTCGTCGCGGACCAGCAGCAGTGGGAGTTCCACCGGGCCAAGAAGGCTGCCGGCGGCACGCTCGAGCCCGGCTTCCTCACCACGGGCATGTTCACCTACAGCCGCCACCCCAACTTCTTCTTCGAGCAGGCGCAGTGGTGGGCGTTCTACGCGATCGGCGCGACGGCGGCCGTCGCGGCGGGGCTTGGTGTGTGGGGCGGAGCGCTCAACTGGACGATCGCGGGCGCCGCGCTGCTGACCGTCCTCTTCATCGGCTCGACGATCTTCACCGAGTCCATCACGGCGTCGAAGTATCCCGCGTACGCCGACTACAAGCGCTCGACGTCGATGCTCATCCCGCTTCCCGCGCGGCGGCGCGGCACGTCGGAGGCACCCAAGACGGCCTGACGTTCCGACAGCCCTCGAGCGTCAGTCGCCCTCGAACCCCCGCGGGTTCTGCGACTGCCATTTCCACGCGTCGCGCGATGCGTCGTCGATGGTGAGCTTGGCCTTCCAGCCGAGCTCGCGCTCGGCCTTCGACGGGTCGCAGTAGGTCGCGGCGACGTCGCCGGGGCGACGGGCGAGCATCTCCTTGCGGAACTCGCGCCCCACGGCCTTCTCGAACGACGCGATGAGCTGCAGCACACTGACGGGCTCCCCCGTGCCGAGGTTGTACACCGCGTAGCCGGGCGCGCCCTTCTCGAGGGCGGCGACGTGCCCCTCGGCCAGGTCGACGACGTGGATGTAGTCGCGCAGCCCGGTGCCGTCAGGCGTGTCGTAGTCGGTGCCGAACACGCCGACGCGGTCCAGGTCGCCGATCGCCACACGCTGGACGTACGGCATGAGGTTGTTCGGGATACCCTTGGGGTCCTCGCCGATGAGCCCGCTCGGGTGCGCGCCGACCGGGTTGAAGTAGCGCAGCACCGTCACGTCGAGGTCGGGGTTCACCCGCGCGACGTCGGCGAGCACCACCTCGTTCATGCGCTTGGACTTGCTGTACGCGTTCGAGAGGTCGACGCTCGTCTTCGACTCCTCGGTGAACGGCAGGTCGGCCGGGTCGGAGTAGACCGTTCCGGTGCTCGAGAAGAGGAACGAGCGGATGCCGCGCGCGATGCCCACACGCAGCAGGGCGAACGTCGTGTTGAGATTGTTGTCGTAGTACTCGAGCGGCTTCTGCGTCGACTCTCCGACGGCCTTGAACGCCGCCAGGTGCACGATCGCGTCGAACGGGCCGTGCGCGTCGAAGACGGAGGCGAGCACGTCGTCGTCGGCGGCGTCTCCCACCACGAGCGGCGCCGCACGACCCGTGATCTGCGCCACGCGGTCGGCGGCGGCAGCGGAGGCGTTGCTCAGATCATCGAGGAGGACGACCTCGTGGCCGGCCTCGAGCAGGGCGACGGCCGTGTGGGCCCCGACATAACCGGCGCCGCCGGCGAGAAGTGCGCGCATGAACCCAGCCTACGCGGGAGTCACGAGCCCGCGATGCGCCCCCCGGACTCCCGCAGGTAGCACTCCGCGCACATCGACTCGTACGTCACACGGTCGGCCGACAGCTCGTCGATCGCGACCTGATCGCCGTCGAAGACGAAGCACCCGCCGACGAGACGCGCGTTGAACAGCGCCTTCCGGCCGCACCGGCAGATCGTCTTGAGCTCTTCGAGACTGTGGGCGAGCTCGAGCAGCCGGCGCGAGCCCGGGAACGCCTGCGTCTGGAAGTCGGTGCGGATGCCGTATGCCAGGACCGGAATCCGATCGAGCACCACGATGCGCAGCAGATCGTCCACCTGAGCCGGGGTGAGGAATTGCGCTTCGTCGATGAGCAGGCACGCGACATCGGGGGCTGCGCCGGTCGCGGTCGACTCCGGGATGAGGGCGTCCTCGGCCCGTGCCCGCACCTTCGCCCGGTACTCGGCGAACAGTGCCCTCAGGTCGGCGTCAGGGGTGATCAGGAAGTCGACCGTGCGCTTGACTCCCAATCGGCTGTCGATCTGGTCGGCGCCCTTGGTGTCGATCTCGGGCTTGGCGAGCAGGACGTGCTGACCGCGCTCCTCATAGTTGTAGGCGGCCTGCAACAGCGACGTCGACTTGCCGGAGTTCATCGCGCCGTAGCGGAAGTACAGTTTTGCCACCCGGCGAGTCTACGGAAGTCAGCGACCGCCGAATCCGCCGCCGCCACCGCCGCCGCCCGAGAACCCGCCACCCGACGAGCCGCCCGACGACGACCAGCTCGACCCCGACGACGAGCGGACGCCGCTCGAGCGCCCGCTGGAGACGGGGGTGGCCGCCAGCCGGCCGATCGACCGCGAGGCATCCGACAGCGCGTGCGACGTCACCGCGTCGAACAGCGGCACGGCGCCGACGGCGACCGGCGCCGCATTGCGGATGACCGCGACCCACTCGCGGTCCATGCCGAAGAGCACCGCGTACGGGAGGAGACGCTCGTACACGTTCACGACGTCGGCACCCGGCACGTTGGGCGCGTCGCCGTAGGGGCGCACCCCCGCGGAGACGAGATCGGCGGTCTGCGGCGACTGGGCCGCCCGCAGGCGATCCTCTTCCGCCAGGCGCAGGTAGGCACGGATCCCGTCGAGGTAGGTGCGGTGCGTGCCGCCGGCGCGCGTGAGCACCGTGCTCGGCGTCGAGAAGAGCGGCAGCGCGAAGCCGGCGAAGAATCCGCTGGCAATGGCGGCGATGTAGATGAGGGTGCCTGCGGCGCCGAGCGGCGCGAGCACCTCCCACGAGCCGTCTCCGACGAAGATGAGCAGCAGCGCGAGCACCAGCCCGCTGGTCTGCACGGCGCCCCGGACCGTCTTGATCCAGGACGGCAGCGGTGCGCGATAGCCGCGCTGGGTGGTGAACGTGTCGATGCGACGCACATACGTGACCGCGCGACTGGGTGGCTTGCGAGCGAACGCTCCGAGATCGACGTCGGCGCCGGCGGCGGCCCCTTTGCCGAACAGCGTGTCGATCACGCGACGGTCGTCCTGCTGGAGCCCCTCGCGCTCGATCAGCACGAGGTGGAAGTCCTCGGGGTCGTCGCGGTCGCCGGTCGCACGGATCTCGATCTTGTCGCGCACCGCGAGGTCGACGACGTGGGCGGCGAGCGCGCGCTCGGGCACGTCGAGGACGCCCGCCGACAGCGTGACCGACTCGTCGGGTGGCGGTGCGTACTGCACCACGACGGGCGAGTCATCGGGATTGCGCCGTGCCGCGACGCCGACCACCAGGATGAACAGGAGCCCACCGACACCGGCCAGCAGGGCGAGTGCGGGGAGGATCCACTGCCACCACGGGTACGGCGGGGGCGGAGGCGGCGACGGCGCGGCGAACGTGCCCTGCGCGAACCCGATGGCCAGGGTGACGTTCTCGTCCGGCCCGAGGTTCTGGTCGGCGGCCGTGAAGGCGACGGCCGCGGCATCCGATTCGTCCGTCATGGGCAGTTCGAGCCACAGCGACGCGACGTCGGGCCAGCCGGTGTCGGGCGTCGGGCCGGCCATGTCGCACTGCTCGGTCGATCCGGCCGGTCCGGTGTAGCAGAAGGCACGACCCTCGAGGAGACCGGATGCCGCGTCCCCGGCGATGTGCACCCGCGCCCTCACCTCGCCGAAGGGCTGCGCGTGGTCGGTGCCCACGGTGTCCCAATAGAACTCGTCGGCGTCGGTGTCGTCGTAACGCAGCACGACGTCGTGCTGCAGGTAGGTGATCACGTAGGTCTGCGCGCCGCGCACGTAGTCGTCGTCGCCGGTGAGCACGTAGACCCAGTCCTCGTCGCCTTCCGTCCACCACGGGATCGGGGCTCCGTCGGCGGCGGTGACGTCCAGCACGGCGGTGCCGAGGTCGACACCGCTGCCCGTGCGGGGCAGCGCCCGCACGATGCCCTTGTTCTGGTCGAACTCGGGGAACCGGGCGACGATCGTCTCGGTCGTCACGAGCCTGCTGTTTCCGTCGGCGGCGCGGGCGAGCCAGTAGTCGGCCTCGAACGAGTCGAAGGTGAAGTCGTCGACCGAACCGGCCGCCTGGGCGCGGAAGGCCGCCTCCGCACCGCGCTCGCCCCCGCGTCCGGCCACTGCGGCAGGCTCACCTGCCGGACGGGTCACGACCAGCGCGAGCACTGCGGCGAGGACGGCGCCCACGACGATGATCGTCAGCGCGACCGTCGTCGACGTCAGGCGTCCCCGATGCCCCATGTCCCCACGATAGGGGCAGCAGGCTCGGTCGCCCGCGTCAGGACGCGCGCTCGCGGGGCGGGCGGATGACTAGGCGGTGAGCGCGAGCGCTTCGGCGGTCTCGCTGAGCACCTCTTCGGCGGCGTCGGGACGGGCGTTGAGGGTCTCACCGAAGCTCGGGATGAGCTCGCGCAGGCGCGGCTCCCAGCCGTCGATCCGGTCGGGGAAGCACGTCTTCAGCAGGCCGAGCATGATCGACACCGCCGTCGACGCGCCCGGCGACGCGCCCAGCAGGCCGGCGATCGAGCCGTCGGCGCCGGTGATGACCTCGGTGCCGAACTGCAGCACGCCGCCCTTCTCGGGATCCTTCTTCATGACCTGAGCACGCTGGCCGGCCTGAATGAGCTCCCAGTCCTCGTCCTTGGCGGTGGGCACGAACGTGCGCAGGCTGTCGACCTTCTTGGCGTGGTCCTTCACCAGTTCGCCGACCAGGTACGTGATGAGCGACGGGTTGTCCCACGCGACCTTCAGCATCGGTCCGATGTTTCCCGGACGCACCTGGCCGACGATGTCGAACAGCGAGCCGTTCTTGAGGAACTTGGGGCTGAAGGTGGCGAACGGCCCGAAGAGGAGGGATGCCTCGCCGTCGACGACGCGCGTGTCGAGGTGCGGCACCGACATCGGCGGCGCGCCCACCGGCGCCTGCGAGTACACCTTCGCCTTGTGCTGCGCGACGAGTGCCGGGTTGGTGGTCTTGAGGAACTGGCCGCCGATCGGGAAGACGCCGTAGCCCGAGATCTCCGGGATGCCCGACCGCTGCAGCAGCTTGAGCGCCCAGCCGCCCGCGCCGACGAAGACGAACTTCGCACGGATCTCGCCCGGGGTGCGGCCGATCGAGCGGCGGTACTTCACGCGCCACGAACCGTCGCCGAGGCGCTTGAGGCGACGCACCTCGGTGTTCGTGCGCACGTCGGCGCCGTTCTCGGCGAGGTGGTCGAACAGCTGGCGCGTCAGGGCACCGAAGTCGACGTCGGTGCCGGCCGGCACGCGCGTCGCCGCGAACGGCTCGCCCTTGCGGCGCTTCTGCATCAGAAGCGGCGCCCAGGAGTTGATGACGCGGGAGTCCTCGCTGTACTCGATGCCGGCGAACAGGGGCTGCTCGCGAAGCACCTCGTAGCGCTTCCTGAGGAAGGCGACGTCCTTCTCGCCGCGGACGAACGTCATGTGCGGCGTGGAGTTGATGAACGTCGACGGCGCATCCAGCACACCCTCATCGACGAGCTTCGACCAGAACTGACGGCTCTGCTGGAACTGCTCGTTGATGGCGATCGCCTTCGCGGGGTCGACCGAGCCGTCCTTGCCCTCTGGCGTGTAGTTCAGCTCGCACAGCGCGGCGTGGCCGGTGCCGGCGTTGTTCCACGCATTCGAGCTCTCGAGCGCAACGTCGTGGAGCCGTTCGAAGACCGCGATCTTCCACGTCGGCTGCAGCTCCTGCAGGAGGGTGCCGAGCGTCGCGCTCATGATCCCGCCACCGATCAGCAGAACGTCGACAGTGCCTTCGGGCATGTCGCTGTCGTCGGGGCTGGGGAGGGCGTCGGGCGTTTCGGTCACCCGACGATTCTAGTTCGCGCCGAAAGGACCACCGACCGCGGACGGGCTCTCACAGCGAAAGAACGGCTGTTCTTGCGCGACCATCAAGCGAGCGGATGCCGCGGCTCAGGCCTTCGCACCGAGTGACGCCGCGACCACCTCGGCGATCTGCACGGCGTTGAGGGCGGCCCCCTTGCGCAGGTTGTCGTTCGAGATGAACAGCACGAGTCCCTTGCCTTCGGCCGCGGACTGATCGGCGCGGATCCGACCCACGTAGCTCGGGTCGTTGCCGGCCGCCTGCAGCGGGGTGGGGACCTCCTCGAGCACGACGCCCGGCGCCGACGCCAGCACCTCGCGCGCCCGCTCGGGCGTGATGTCGCGGGCGAACTCGGCGTGGATGCTCAGCGAGTGCCCGGTGAAGACCGGCACGCGCACACACGTGCCCGCGACGCGGAGGTCGGGCAGCTCGAGGATCTTGCGGCTCTCGTTGCGGAGCTTCTTCTCCTCGTCGGTCTCGTTCAGGCCGTCGTCGACGAGGTTGCCGGCGAGCGGGATGACGTCGAAGGCGATCGGGGCGACGTACTTCTCGGGCTGCGGGAAGTCGACCGCCGCACCGTCGTGCACGAGGTCGAGCGTGTGGCCCTGCGCGAGCACGCCCTCGACCTGGCCGAGGAGCTCCTGCGCGCCCGCGAGACCCGAGCCGCTGACGGCCTGGTACGTCGACACGATCAGGCGCTCGAGGCCGGCCTCGGTGTGGAGCACCTTGAGCACCGGCATCGCGGCCATCGTGGTGCAGTTGGGGTTGGCGACGATGCCCTTCTTGGCCTCGGCGATCGCGTGGGGGTTGACCTCGCTGACGACGAGCGGCACCTCGGGGTCCATGCGCCAGGCACTCGAGTTGTCGATCACGAGGGCACCGGCCTCCGCGAAGCGCGGGGCGTGCGCGCGGCTGCCCGTGGCGCCGGCCGAGAAGAGCGCGATGTCGATGCCCGAGGGGTCGGCGGTGGCGACATCCTCGATGATGACGGTCTCGCCCTTGAACTCGACGGCCGTGCCGGCGGAGCGGGCCGTCGCGAACAGGCGCAGCTCGCGGATCGGGAAGTCACGCTCGACGAGGATCTCGCGCATCACGGTGCCGACCTGGCCGGTGGCGCCGACGACGGCGACGGAGAGTCCTGAATCGGAGATGCGGGTCATGAGGGATCCTTGGATGTCGCGGGCCGCGCGCGGCCCAGAAGGGCACACCTGCGCTGGCGTTTCGGCGATTCTACCGGCCGCTCCGACGCGGTCGCCCCGGTGTTACCGCCCGCGACCGACGAGGATCGCGCGATTTCCGCCATCCCACCCTGGGCGGGCGCCGGCGCGACGGCGCGGCGGCGCGGCGGCGAGGCTCACCGGCGGTTGTACTCGTTGATGAGGACGCCGGAGGCGAAGTTGCGTGTGGCGACGAGGTCGAACGGCATCGGGTCGCACTCCCCCGCGAAGAGCGGGATGCCGTCACCGAAGACGAACGGGTTCACCTTGAGCACCAGCCGATCGATCTGGCCCATGAGCTGTGCGGCGAGGTCGCCCCCGCCGCACAGCCAGATGTCGGATCCGTCCTGCGACTTGAGGTCGGCGACGACTTCGCGCGGGTCGTCCGCGGTGACCCGCACGCTCGTGGTGTCGCTCGCCGAGTGGCTGCGCGAGAACACGATCTGATCGAGGTGCGGATACGGATCATCGGTGAACTCGAAGCCTGCGGCATACGTGTTCCAGCCCATCAGGACCGTCGAGAAGCGTCCGCGCGGACCGGACAGCCCGAGCGCGTCGTACGCCGCTGCGGGCACGGTGTCGGCCCACTCCTCATAGATGACGTCGAAGTGGTCGCCGGTGACCGGAAAGGCATCGAACGCGCCGGTCGGCGATGCGATGCGCCCATCGAGCGACACCGCGACGTAGTAGATCAGTTCTCGCATCATGCCTTCTTTCACGACAGCTGTAGTGATTGAAGACTACGACATCTGTCGTGGTTGCGCTAGTCTTCCGCCATGGCTCGGAACGACGATCGTCGGCGCAGGCTGGCCGACGCGGGAATCGCAGTGCTGGCGGCGGAAGGGATGCGCGGGCTCACGCATCGGGCGGTGGATGCGCGCGCCGGGGTTCCCGTCGGCACCGCGTCCAACTACTTCCGCAGTCGCGACGACCTCGTCGGCGCGCTCGTCGACCGGATCGGGGAGCGGCTCGCGCCCGACCCCGCCATGCAGGAGGCATGGGCCGATCGCACGCCCGACCGCACGCTGTTCGCCGATTACACGCGCGACATCGTGCGGCGCCTGACCGACGACCGCGAGGTCACCCTCGCGCTGTTCACGCTCCGCCTCGAGGGCGCCCGCTCCCCGTCGATCGCCGCCGCGCTCGGCACGTGGATGCGCGCCGGCTTCGCCGCCGATGTGGCGTTCAACCGGGCCGCGGGGCTGCCCGGCGACGAGTTCGAGATCGCCCTGTTCCACTACGCGATCGAAGGGCTCATCTTCGATCGGCTGACCGTGTCGATCGATCCCGATCGTCCCACCGACGACGTCGTCGACGCACTCGTCGCGGGGCTCCTCGGCGAGTCCGAGCGCAGCTGATCGCTCTGCCGGCCGGTCTTCAGGACACCGGCCGGCTCACCGTTCAGGGGCACAGGCTGCGGCGACGGATGCTCCGGCAGCGGCGTCAGCGGCCGGTGCCGGCGTGGACGACGGCCTCGATGTCGCCGTCGAGACCGTACGCGGTGTGCACCACGCGCGCGGCTTCGGAGAGATCATCGCCGCGCACGACCACGGAGATGCGGATCTCGGACGTCGAGATCATCTCGATGTTGATGCCCGAGACGCTGAGCGCCTCGAAGAGCGTCGCGGACACGCCCGAGTGCGTGCGCATGCCGGCGCCGACGACCGACAGCTTGCCGATCTGGTCGTCGTGCACCAGGCTCTCGAACCCGATCTCGGCTTGGTCGCCGGCGAGCGCCTTCAGCGCGGTGGCCGCGTCGGTCTTGGGAAGCGTGAAGGAGATGTCGGTGCGACCCGTCGCCGCCGCCGACACGTTCTGCACGATCATGTCGACGTTGGCGCCGGACTTGGCGATCACCTTGAAGATCTCGGCGGCCTTTCCCGGCACGTCGGGCACGCCGATGACCGTGATCTTGGCCTGGCTCAGGTCGGTCGCGACTCCGGCGACGATCGGCTCTTCCATGTCTTCTCCCTTTGCGCCGTCGGGGAGCGTCATCCCCGGGCCGAGAACGTAGGTGCCGACGCTCGAGCTGAACGTCGAACGCGCGTGGATCAGGACGCCGTGACGGCGGGCGTACTCGACGGCGCGGATGTACAGCACCTTCGCACCGTTGGCGGCGAGCTCCAGCATCTCCTCCGCCGAGACGACGCCGAGCTTGCGGGCCTTCGGCACGACCCGCGGGTCGGCCGTGAAGATGCCGTCGACGTCGCTGTAGATCTCGCACACGTCGGCGTCGAGCGCCGCGGCGAGGGCGACGGCCGTGGTGTCGGAGCCGCCGCGGCCGAGCGTGGTGATGTCGCGGGTGTCGCGGTTGAAGCCCTGGAAGCCGGCCACGATGACGATCGCGCCCTCGTCGAGCGCTTCGCGGAGGCGGATCGGGGTGACGTCGACGATGCGAGCCGATCCGTGGTCGGCCGTCGTGATCATGCCGGCCTGCGAGCCGGTGAACGACCGCGCCTCGAAGCCCATTGAGTGGATCGCCATCGCCAGCAGCGCCATCGAGATGCGCTCGCCGCTGGAGAGCAGCATGTCGAGTTCACGCGGAGCCGGGATCGGCGCCACCTGCGCCGCCAGGTCGAGCAGCTCGTCGGTGGTGTCGCCCATGGCGCTCACCGCGACGACGACGTCGTGCCCGGCACGACGCGCATCGACGATGCGCTTGGCGACGCGCTTGATGCTCTCGGCATCCGCGACCGACGACCCGCCGTACTTCTGGACGATCAGCGCCACGTGGAACTCCCCGAAGTGCCGCCGTGCGGCACACAAGCCTGACAGGAGCGATCGGATGCCGCACCCGAGCCTCCATCTTACGGACGCGCCGATTCCGGACCGGCCATGTGACGGGTGAGCCGGTCAGCCGGGCGCGACGGGAGGCAGCTCGGCCTCGGCCTCGACCTCGGGTTCGGGTTCACGGTCGCGGGGGCGGATGGTGCCGCCGGTGGCGGCGAGCCAGCATCCGAGGATCACGAGCGGGAATCCGAGGAGCAGTCCCAGCGTCAGGCTCTCGCCGAGGATGATCGTGCCGAGGAGGATCGCCACCACAGGGTTCACGTAGGTGAACAGCGGGGCGCGCACCGGACCGACGCGCGCGATGAGAGCGAAGAACACGATGAACGCGACAGCCGTGCACACGACGCCGAGGGCGATGAGCGCGAGCGTGGCGTCGATCGTCGGCACTTCGTGCTGTGTGAGCATTCCGATCGGCAGGTAGAAGACGCCGACCGCGAACAGGGCGAGGGTGATCGTTCCGAGCGCCGGCACGTCTTTCAGCTTGAGCGCGATGATGAACGGGGCGATCGCGTAGAGGATCGCGACGAGCAGGATCTCGCCGACGGCGAGCAGCCCTCCTCCGCCCTCGATCGCCAGCCCGGGCCCGGCGACGATCACGGCGACGCCGGCGAAGCCGACGACGAGCCCGATCGCCCGGGCGGGCTTCAGCACCGAGCGGTCTCCGCCGCCGAACGCGATCAGCGCGGCGAACAGCGGCACCGTTGCCACGAGGAGGCCGGTCAATCCGGACGGGAGGGTCTGCTCGGCGTGGCCGAGCAGCAGGAACGGACCGGCCATCTCGATCGCGCCGAAGGCGAGCACCCAGCCGATCTTCGACCACGCGGGGCGCAACGCCTTCTGACGCAGGGCGAACGGGAGCAGGATGAGCGCGCCGACGAGCGTTCGGCCCGCGACCACCGCCGCGGGCGAGTACGAGTCGACCGCGACCTTGATGAACAGGTACGGGACGCCCCAGACCACCGCCATGATCGCGAAGAGCACCCACGCCCGGGCGTCGAATCGCTGAATGGTGCCGTTCACGTCGCCTCTTTCATCGCTCCAGAGTGCAGGGTGCCCGGCCGCACCGCGACGCACGCGACTGCCAACGTACCGCGGACTTCGGATACCGATCGTCGCCCGGCGCACCCGGCCGCTGAGGTGCGTGAAGAACGCCCCCAGGCCTCAGACCGAGCGCCGGCCCTCGAAGGCGCGGCCGAGCGTGACCTCGTCGGCGTACTCGAGGTCGCCACCGACGGGCAGGCCCGACGCCAGGCGCGTGACGCTGATCTCGAGGGTGTTCAGCAGGCGACTGAGGTAGGTCGCCGTGGCCTCGCCCTCGAGGTTGGGGTTCGTCGCCAGGATGACCTCCTGCACGGTGCCGTCGGCGAGGCGCTGCATCAGCTGGGTGATGCGCAGGTCATCGGGGCCGATGCCGGCGATCGGGCTGATCGCGCCGCCGAGCACGTGGTAGAGACCACGGAACTCACGGGTGCGCTCGATGGCCGCCACGTCCTTCGCGTCTTCGACGACGCAGATGAGGCTGAGGTTGCGTCGCGGGTCGCGGCAGATCGAGCAGCGGTCCTGCTCGGAGACGTTGCCGCACACCTCGCAGAAGCGCACCTTGTCGCGCACCTCGGCGAGCAGCTGCGCAAGGTGCGACACATCGAAGTTCGGGGTCTGCAGGATGTGGAACGCGATGCGCTGCGCCGACTTGGGGCCGATGCCCGGCAGGCGGCCGAATTCATCGATGAGGTCTTGGACGATCCCGTCGTACATGGGCTAGCTGAACCTCGTCGGCGGCTCGTAGGGCTCTTCGCGCACGAACGTCGCGCCGAGCATCTGGCGCACCACCGCTTCGCCATAGCGCTGGACGCCGTCGTTGCGCGTCGCCACCACCGGGGGCAGCGGCGGTGCGACGACCGGCGGAACCGGGACGTCGGCCGCGGCATCCGTCGGGACGTCTTCCTCTTCGTCGTCGTCAGGCTCGATCGACGGCTCGACGTCGGCGGCGCGGAGCACCTCGCCCTCGCGGACCGGAGCCAGCGTCGCGATGCGCGACCGTGCGGCGGCGTCTTCGGGCTCGTCGTCGACCGCGAACTGCCCGGCGGATAACGCCGCCGGCGGACCCGGGTCGGGCGGCGGCGCGTCGGCGTCGGTCGGGATCGGGGCCACGGCCCATTCGGTGACCGGAGCGGCGGCCGCCGGCGCGGCGGCACGTGCCGGAGCGGGACGGGAGGAGGCGGGCGGGGCGGCCGGGGCTGACCCCTGCCCGCGCGGCGCCGAATCGCCGCCGTCGTGCTTGGCCAGATACTTCACCCGGATGCCGAGCACCGCCAGGATCGCCTGACGCAGGTCTTCGCTCGGCCCGCCGCCCGCCGCCCGCTGCTTGAACTTGGCGACGTCGGACTGGCTGGCGAAGGCGAGGGTGAGCACGTCATCGTCGAGACCGGCGACCTCGGCATTCGAGGCGAGCAGCCACGACGTGCGGCTGATGTCTTCGAGCCGGCCGAGCACCTGCGGCCACGCAGCGCGCATGCGCTCGAGCGTGACGGGCGCGTCAGGTGCCGGCGCCGGCGCGGCGACCGGCTCGGGCGGGGTCGCGGCAGCCGGAGTCGGCGCCGGGGGGGCCGCGGCGGGCGTCGGCACGGCTGCGGCGGACTCAGGCGCGAGGGTCGGGTCGGGCGCGGCTGCGGAGGCGGCTGCAGCGGACGCGGGGGGTGCGGACGCGGGGGGTGCGGACGGCGCCATCACCGCATCGGTCCCGCGGGCCGTCGTCGTCACCGTCGGTGCGGACGCTGCCGCGGGAGCGGTGGCCGCGGGAGCGGTGGCCGCGGGAACAGCGGAAGCGGTGGCCGCGGGAGCGGCGGGCGCGGGAGCAGGCGCCGCGGCCGAGGGAACTGCGGCGGCCGGCGCGGAAGCAGCAGCGGCGGGCGCGCCGACGGCCGCCGTCGGGGCCGCGGCATCCGCTCCCCTGGCCAGCACTCGCGCGACCATGAGTTCGAGCTGCAGGCGCGGCGAGGTGGCGCCGGTCATGTCGTCGAGCGTGGCGATGACGAGGTCAGCCGTGCGCGAGAGACGCACGGTGCCGAAGGAGGCGGCCTGGCCCTTCATGCGCTCGAGGTCTTCGGCGGAGACTCCGCGCAGCACCGCGGCCGCGCCATCGCCCGTCGCGTCGACGACGATGAGGTCACGCAGCCGCTCGAGCAGATCGTCGACGAACCGGCGGGGATCCTGCCCCGTCTGCACGACGCGGTCGACGGCGGAGAACGCGGCCTGCGCGTCGCCTGCGGCGAACGCGTCGACCACCTCGTCGAGCAGCTCGGCATGCGTGTAGCCGAGGAGGGCCACGGCACGCTCGTAGCGGACCTTGCCCTCTTCGGAACCTGCGATCAGCTGGTCGAGCAGCGACAGCGTGTCTCGCGGCGAGCCGCCGCCGGCGCGGACCACGAGCGGCAGCACACCCTGCTCGACCTCGACGCCTTCCTGCCCGCACAGCTCTTCGACGTACGACAGCATGGCCCCCGGCGGCACCAGCCGGAACGGGTAGTGGTGCGTGCGCGAGCGGATCGTGCCGATGACCTTCTCGGGCTCGGTCGTGGCGAAGATGAACTTGACGTGGTCGGGCGGCTCTTCGACGAGCTTGAGCAGAGCGTTGAAGCCCTGCGGCGTCACCATGTGCGCCTCGTCGAGGATGAAGATCTTGAAGCGGTCGCGCGCCGGGGCGAAGACGGCCCGCTCGCGGAGGTCACGGGCGTCGTCGACGCCGTTGTGGCTCGCCGCGTCGATCTCGACGACGTCGAGGGACCCGCCGCCGCCGCGACCCAGCTCGACGCAGCTGTCGCAGGTGCCGCACGGGGTGTCGGTGGGCCCCTGTGCGCAGTTGAGGCACCGGGCGAGGATGCGCGCAGACGTGGTCTTGCCGCAGCCGCGCGGACCCGAGAAGAGATAGGCGTGCCCGACGCGATCACCGCGCAGCGCGGTCATGAGCGGCTCGGTGACCTGCGACTGGCCGATCATCTCGCCGAACGACTCGGGTCGGTAGCGGCGATAGAGGGCGGTGGTCACGAGGACAGCCTACGGCGTGGCGACGACATCGAAGCGGGCGTCCTCACGCGTCGGCGCCCTCCTCGATGTCGGCCGCGCCGATGACGATCGGGATCGACGCTGTCACCGTCGGCACAGACGCCGACAGGTACGAGCCGTCCTCGCGCTGCACCTCGGTCAGCTCGCCCAGGGTGGGCCTGCCGGGGATCACCGGGCCCTGCCCCTCGAGCCGCACGGACACCTCTTCGCCGGCTCCGACGACGTACCCCGTCCCCCGCACGCTGAATCCGACGGGATCACCATCGGATGCCGCGACGCGCAGCTCGTCGCGCGTGATGGTGATCTGCAGCCGGGTGCCGTGCCAGTGCAGCACGAACGACAGCTCGGGCCAGTCGGCGGGCAGGCGGGGGTCGAACGACAGCTCGCCGAAGTGGTCGCGCATGCCGCCGAAGCCCGACACCAGCGCCGTCCACACGCCGCCGGCCGACGCCACGTGCACGCCGTCCGCCGCGTTGTGATGCAGGTCGGCGAGGTCGACGAAGATCGACTGCCGGAAGTACTCGAGCGCGAGGTCCTGGTAGCCGACCTCTGCGGCCAGGATCGCCTGCACCACCGCCGACAGGGTCGAGTCGCCCGTGGTCAGCGGGTCGTAGTACTCGAAGTCGGCGAGCTTGTCCTCGTCGGAGAAGTGGTTGCCCTGCAGGAACAGCGCCAGCACGACGTCGGCCTGCTTGAGCACCTGGTAGCGATAGATGACCAGCGGGTGGAAGTGCAGCAGCAGCGGCCGCTTGTCGGGCGGCGTGTTCTCGAGGTCCCAGATCTCGCGCTCCAGGAAGACATGGTCCTGGGGGTGGATGCCGAGATCCGGGCTGAACGGGATGTGCATCGCCTCGGCGGCACGTTCCCACCCCTCGGGCTCGGCGGGGTCGAGTCCGAGGCGGTCGGCCATCCGCCGGTACACCTCGCCGTCGACCTCGGCCATCTCGCGCACGGTGCGCGCGGCGAAGCGCAGGTTGAAGCGGGCCATGACGTTCGTGAACAGGTTGTCGTTGACGACCGTCGTGTACTCGTCGGGACCCGTCACGCCGTGGATGTGGAAGGTCTCCTCGCCCGCACCTTCGACAGTGCGCCAGAAGCCGAGCGTCGCCCACAGTCGCGCCGTCTCGACGGCGATGTCGACGCCCTCGCGGTAGAGGAACTCGGTGTCGTCCGTGGCACGGATGTACTTGGCCAGCGCATACGAGACGTCGGCGTTGATGTGGTACTGCGCCGTGCCCGCGGCGTAGTACGCGGACGCCTCTTCGCCGTTGATCGTCCGCCACGGGAACAGCGCGCCGTGCTCGTTCAGCTGGAACGCGCGCTTGCGGGCCGCCGGCAGCATGAGGTAGCGCATGCGCAGGGCGTTGCGCGCCCACAGCGGCGTCGTGTATGCGAGGAACGGCAGCACGTAGATCTCGGTGTCCCAGAAGTAGTGACCGCTGTACCCGGAGCCGGTCATCCCCTTCGCGGGCACGCCCTGGCCGTCGGCGCGCGCCGACGCCTGCGCGAGCTGGAACAGGCACCAGCGCGTCGCCTGCTGAAGGTCATCGTGCCCGCCGATCTTCACGTCGGAACGCTCCCAGAACCCGTCGAGCCACTCGCGCTGCTGGGTCGCCACCGTGTCCACGCCCAGGGTGAGGGCCCGGTCGAGGGTGCGACGGCAGCGGTCGACGAGTTCGCGCGCCGGGACGCCGCGCGACGTGTGGTAGCTCACGAGCTTGGTCACGCGGATCGGGACGCCGGCCTTCGCCTGCACCCGGAACACGTTCTTCGCGATGTCGGGCTCGATGAGTGTGCGTGCCGAGTACGGGTTGTCGGTCTCGACCAGGTGGTCGGCGACGACGGCGAGCGTCATGCCGGACTCGGTCACGCGGTACGACAGCGCCGACCGCAGGCCGTCCTGCCAGTACTCCTGCGGCTGCAGCACGCGCTCCTGGATGCGCTCCGCCTTTCGCGGGTCGAAGCCCGCCTTCTTGGGCGCGGTCGGGGTGCCGCCGTAGACGTCCTCGCCGTCCTGACGATTGATCAGCTGACAGCTGACGGTGACCGGCGCGTCGGCGTTCAGGACCGTCACGTCCACCGTCATGACCGACAGGTGCTTCTCCTCGAACGACACCAGCCGGGAGTACTCGATGCGCACGTCCTTGCCCGACGGCGTCGTCCACAGCACATGACGGCGCAGCACGCCGTCGCGCATGTCGAGCACGCGCTCGTACTCGCGCACGTCGGCGACGTCGAGCGACAGCGGCTCGTCGTCGACGTAGACCCGCATCACCTTCGCGTCGGGGGCGTTGACGATCGTCTGCCCGACCTCGGCGAATCCGTACGCCTGCTCGGCGTGGCGGATGGGGAACGTCTCGTGGAAGCCGTTGATGAACGTGCCGTCCTCGTGCGACTGACGCCCCTCGGGGTGGTTGCCGCGCATGCCGAGGTAGCCGTTGCCGACCGCGAACAGCGTCTCGGTGACACCGCTGTCCTCGAAATCGCACACCGTCTCGACGAGGCGCCAGGGGTCGACGGGGAACCGGTCGCGATCCATCATGGCGTGGTCTCCTCGGGGCGGGTCGGGGTGGCGACGGCGGGGACGAGCTCGGCCAGGTCGTCGACGACGACGTGGGCTCCGGCATCCGTCAGGGCTTGCTCTCCTGCACCGCGGTCGACGCCCACGACGAGCGAGAACCCGCCCGCCGCAGCCGAGGCCACGCCGCTGAGGGCGTCCTCGACGGCGGCGCTGCGCGCAGGGTCGACGTCCAGCATGCGCGCGGCCTCGACGAAGACGTCGGGAGCGGGCTTGGAGGCGAGGTGGTCGCGCTCGGCGATCACGCCGTCCATCACGACGGCGAACCGGTCGCGGATGCCGGCGACGGCGAGCACCTCCTCGGCGTTCTTCGAACTCGACACGACGGCGACCGGGGTGCCGGCCGCGGCGAGCGCGTCGAGCAGGGCGAGGGAGCCAGGGTAGGGGGCGATGCCCTCGTCGCGCAGGACCGTCTCGAACACCACGTTCTTGCGATTCCCGATGCCGCACACGGTGTCGGCCGTCACGGGATCGGACGGGTCACCCCACGGCACCTCGACGTCGCGCGAGCGCAGCAGGCTCGCGACGCCGTCGTAGCGCTTCTTGCCGTCGAGGTGGTCGAAGTAGTCGCGTTCGGTGTACGGGGGCGTGATGTCCCAGGCGGCGAACAGCGCCTCGAACATGGTCTGCCATGCGTGCATGTGGACTTCGGCGGTCGGGGTCAGCACGCCGTCCAGGTCGAAGAGCACGGCGTCGTAGGCGGACAGGTCGGGCAAGGCTTCGGTGGACACCAGTCAAGGGTAGCGAGGGCGGGTCAGCCCCGCGCCACGCTCACGGTCTGTCGGGCGATCTCGAGCTCCTCGTCGGTCGGCACGACGAGGACGGTCACGGCCGAGGCATCCGTCGAGATGATCCGGATGCCGCGGCCCGGCGCCTGGTTGCGCTCGTGGTCCACCTCGATCCCGGCGAAGCCGAGCGTCTCGAGCGCCGCGGCCCGCACGAGCGGGGCGTTCTCGCCCACCCCCGCGGTGAACGAGATGACGTCCACGCCGCCGAGCTGCGCCAGATACGCACCCGCGTACGCGCGCAGCCGGTGGACGTACACCTCGTACGCGAGGATCGCCTGCGGGTCGCCGCGCTCGACGGCGGCGCGGATGTCGCGCAGGTCGGACGACCCGGCAAGGCCGAGCATGCCGCTGCGCTTGTTGAGCAGGTCGTCGAGGTCGTCGATCGACAGCCCGTCGCGACGGGCGAGGTGGAACAGCACCGCCGGGTCGATGTCACCCGACCGGGTGCCCATCACGAGCCCCTCGAGCGGCGTGAAGCCCATCGAGGTCTCGACCGAGCGTCCACCGTCGACCGCCGTGACGGATGCGCCGTTGCCGAGGTGGAACACGATCTGCCGCAGGTCGGCGAGCGGCCGGCCGAGGAACGCCGCCGCCGCCTCGCTCACGAACTTGTGGGAGGTGCCGTGGAACCCGTAGCGCCGGATGCGGTGGGATGCCGCGAGCCGGGCGTCGATCGCATACGTGTAGACGTGCGGCTCGAGCGTCTGATGGAAGGCGGTGTCGAAGACCGCGACGTGCGGGACGTCGGGGAACGCGTCCTTCGCCGCCGTGATGCCGGCGAGGTTCGCGGGATTGTGGAGCGGGGCAAGCACGGAGAGCTCGTCGATGTTGATCTCGACGAGCGGCGTGATCAGGGTCGGCTCGAAGAACCGCGCACCCCCGTGGACGACACGGTGACCGACCGCGATCGGCGCGTGCTCGTCGAGCGAGGGTCCGTCGGAGGCGAACGCGTCGAGCATGACGCGGAAGCCCGCGGTGTGGTCGGGGATCGGCAGCTCGCGCGTGTGCGTCGCGTTCAGCATCGTCGGCGCCGGCCCGTCGGTCGGCGGCGCGACGACGGTGTGCGTGGCGCGCCCGGTCGGCTCGCCGATCCGCTCGACGAGGCCCGACGCGAGCGTCGTCTCGGTGTCGATGTCGATGAGCTGATACTTGAACGACGACGAGCCGGAGTTGACGACCAGCACCGGAGACATGCTCACTCCCCCTGGGCCTGGATCGCGGTGATCGCGATCGTATTGACGATGTCGTCGACGAGCGCGCCGCGCGACAGGTCGTTGATGGGCTTGTTCAGGCCCTGCAGCACCGGCCCGATCGCCACGGCTCCGGCGGAGCGCTGAACCGCCTTGTAGGTGTTGTTGCCCGTATTGAGGTCGGGGAAGATGAACACCGTGGCGCGGCCCGCCACATCGGAACCCGGCATCTTGGCCGCCGCGACGGCGGCGTCTGCGGCCGCGTCGTACTGGATAGGCCCCTCGACGAGGAGCTCGGGAGCCCGCGAGCGGACGATGGCCGTGGCATCCCGCACCTTCTCGACCTCTGCGCCCGAGCCCGACTCCCCCGTCGAGTACGACAGCATCGCGATGCGCGGCTCGATCCCGAACTGCGCCGCAGTCGCCGCCGATGAGATCGCGATGTCGGCGAGCTGCTCCGACGTCGGATCGGGGATCACGGCGCAGTCGCCGTAGACGAGCACGCGGTCCGCGAGCGCCATCAGGAACACGCTCGAGACCACCGAGACCCCCGGCGTGGTCTTGATGATCTCGAAGGCGGGCCGGATCGTGTGCGCGGTCGTGTGCGCTGCGCCCGAGACCATGCCGTCGGCCAGACCGAGGTGCACCATCATCGTGCCGAAGTACGAGACGTCCGTCACGGTGTCGGCCGCCTGCGCGACCGTGACCCCCTTGTGGGCGCGCAGCCGGGCGTACTCCGCGGCGAACTTGTGGACGTGCACGGCGTCGAGCGGCGAGAGCACCTCCGCCGCCTGGATGTCGATGCCGAGCTCGACCGCACGGGCGCGCACCTCGAAGGGCTCGCCCAGGATCGTGAGGTCGGCGATGCCCCGCTTGAGCACCGTGGCCGCCGCGCGCAGCACGCGGTCGTCGTCGCCCTCGGGGAGCACGATGCGCTTGCGCTGGGCGCGGGCGCGCTCGATGAGCTGGAACTCGAACATGAGCGGCGTGACGACCGTCGCCCGCGCGACGCCGAACGCCTCGAGCAGCTCGTCGGTGTCGACGCTCTGCTCGAAGAGCGCGAGGGCGGTGTCGTAGCGGCGCTGCGAGTCGGCGGCCAGCCGGCCCCGGGTGCTCATGATGCGCGCGGCCGTCTCGTAGGTGCCGAGCTCGGTCGTCACGATCGGCACGTTGGATCCGAGTCCGTCGAGCAGGCGCATGACCGGCTCGGGCAGGTCGAATCCGCCGTTGAGCACGATGCCCGAGATGGAGGGGAAGGTGCCCGACGCGTTCGCGAGGAGTGCGGCGAGCAGCACCTCGGTGCGGTCGGCCGCGATGACCAGGACCGCTCCGTCGAGCAGGCGCGGCAGGACGTTGACCATCGACATGCCCGCGACCACGACGGCGAGCGCCTCGCGCGTGAGGCGCTCCGGGTCGCCGGCGAGCAGCTCGCCGCCGACGGAGCGCATGATGCCGCGCATCGAGGGGGCGACGAGGAACCGGTCCTCGGGGATCGCCCACACGGGCACGCGCTTGCCCGGGCCGAGCGCGGTCTCGACCGACCGCCGGATCGCCGCGATCGTCGCCTCGGCCTCGGACTGCTCGGCGCGGTTGGCCACGACGGCGAAGAGCTCCGCACGGCCGTGGGCGAGCTCGGCGAGCGCGAGGTCGGCGATCTTGCCCATCTCGGCCGCGGTGCGCGGGAGCGACGAGCCGAGCTGCTCGGGACGCGTCTGGGTCTGCGCCGATCGCCCGCCCAGCACGAGGAGGACGGGCGCGCCGAGGTTCGCGGCGATGCGCGCGTTGTAGCCGAGCTCGGCCGGGCTGCCCACGTCGGTGTAGTCGCTGCCGAGGATCACGACCGCGTCGCACTGCGCTTCGACCGCCTTGTAGCGTTCGACGATCGTCGCGAGCGCGGCATCCGGATTCTGACGCACATCGTCGTAGGTGACTCCGATGCAGTCCTCATACGGCAGCTGGACCCCGTCATGGTCGAGCAGCATCTCGAGGACGTAATCGGGCTCGGCGGTGGAGCGGGCGATCGCCCGGAAGACGCCGACGCGGGGGGTCGCGTGACTCAGCGCGTCGAGAACACCCAACGCGACGGTCGATTTGCCGGAGTGGCCTTCTGCTGACGTGATGAAGATGCTCTGCGCCACGCGACAAGCCTATGGGCGACGGGCCTCACGCGGGGCGCGTGCGCCGCTGCACGCGGATCCCCCGGGAAGAGCCGGAAAAGTAAGACTCTCCGCGAACCCGGCAGAGCCTGGTTACCCTTGCTACGTTTCCGTCCTGGGGGAGTTGGCCTGGATGCCGCCTCGCGGAGAGCTGACACCAGTCTAACCCGGTCGCGCGGCGGGGCGTGACCTCGACCGCCGGTCACCCGGCGAGCGGGATCACCCGCACTCCCCCGTCAGGCTCGGCGATGACCAGCGCTCGGGGGGCCGAGACCCCCTCGAGTGCGGCCGGGAGGCGCGCGACCCAGGCGTCGTCGACCGGCCCGGCTCCGTCGGTCGCCTGCCAGAGGACGACGGATGCCGCAGTCGCGGCCTTGACATGCTCGCCGATGTCGGCGGGGGCGGCGGCTGCGATGAGCACGATGCGACCCACCGTGCGAGGCCGCTCGGGCGCCGCCTCCTGAGCGAGGGCGCGGTCGCGTCGCCAGACGGCGAAGTGGTACGCGAACACGATCGCGGTGGCCGCCAGAAGGCCGACCGGCCCGCGGATCCGCTCGATGAGTCCCCCAGCGCCGCCCGGGTCGAGCACGAACTCGAAGAGCCGGTAGCCGATGATGAGCAGCGTCACGATGGCGGTGATCGCGCTGGCCCCGAACACCGCAACCAGGTACACCCGTCGCGCCGTCGACGCGGCATCTTCGACCGGCACCGCCCGCCCGGGCCGCCAGGCGAGCCACCACACCGGCAGACCGATCACGAGCGCACTGAGACCGCCGAGCAGCAGCGTGCGGGCGTTGTCGCCCGCCAGCGTCGGCGTCAGCGCAGCCAGAAGCGCGTTGACGACGACCCCGAATCCGCTCGCCGCGCCGATGAGCGCGACGGCCGAGACGACGAGCCGGGCGCCGCGGCGCGTCGCGTCGGCACGGAGGGCGACGACTCGCGCGTGGATCACCCAGACGATGCCGCCGACAAGGGCAGCGGCGATCGCGCGGTCCAGTGGCGCGATCGCCTCGGCGGCCGGTGCGGTGTCGAGCACCAGTCGCAGCAGCACGAAGAGCACCGTGCCGATCGCGAAGAGCGTCACCGCGGCGGCCGCACCCACCACGATCACCAGCGCGACGCCGGCGAAGGCTCCGGGCGCGGTGCGCGCACCCTCACGCCGCCAGTGCCACCACCACACCAACCCTCCGAGCGCGGTCCACACGAGTGACTGAAGCAGCGGCACCCACCATTGCTGCGAGCTCGCCAGCGGCACCGCCACCGGGGCGAGCGCTTCCCCGACGAGGGCGGCCAGCGCCGCGATCGCGCCGGTCGCGAAGACTCCGACGCCGTACACCCAGCCGAGGATCGCGCTGAGGTCGGGCAGTCGCGCGGGCGACAGCCGCGCGCTGCGCCGCTGCGATCGGTGCCAGAGCCACACACCCGTCCACACCACGCCGGTCGCGAGGCTGCCCGGGCGCCACACCCCGTCGATGCCCGCCGCGGCGGCGGAGCTGAGGGCGACCGTCGCGGTGACGAGCGCCGTGGTGGACATCGCCGCGAGGTAGAGCGACCACGCGAGCGACGCCCGGTCATCCGAATCGAGCAGCCGGCGCCGTTCCCACCACCACAGCAGTCCGGCCAGGGGCGCGCCGATGAAGGTGAAGGCCAGCGACTGGGCGAGGGCTGCGGGGCCTCCGGCCAGGGTGATCGTGCCGCCGATCGCGCGCTCGAGCAGGCCGCTCAGCCCGATCGCGGCGACGGTGACGAGCGCGAACAGGATGACGAAGACGATGACCCGGCGCACGACCCCCTGCGCGCGGCCCGGCGCGGCCGGCGCGCCGGATGCGGCCGGGGCGGTCACAGACCGGCTCCGCTCTGGTCGCACACCGTGAGCTCCCACGGGGTGGTCGCGATCAGCCACTGACCACCGACCTGCTCGAGCTGGAAGACGCCGTCGCTCTCGTACTCGTCGGGGCCGAGCGGGCCCGACCCGTACACCGTCGCGATGACCACCTCGACGCGCGCGGAGTCGCTGTCCACAGTCGTCTCGGTCAGCGTGACGCGGTGATCGCCGTCACCCCCGCCGGTGCGGCGGCAGTCCTCGGCGATCTCGGGGATGAGCAGCTCGATCGCCGCCCGCGTGTCGCCCTCGATCACCGCCTGGCTGTACTGCTGCACGACGCCCTCGGGGCTCTCCGGATCGAGGGTCGCGGTTCCGCCGCGAGTGAAGACCGCGATCAGCGCGATCACGATCACCAGGGCGACACCGCCGAGCAGGGCGATCAGCACGCCGCGCGTGCGCTTGTCGTAGTCGGTCATGGCCACATCATGGCACCGGGGCGCTCCGCGGCACAGCAGGAGGGCGGTCCCGCGCCCAGCGTTCTCCCAGCGGCGGCCATACCGCTCCCATTTCCCCGCGGTTAGGATCGGTCGCGGGGCGAGGATGCCCGCACCACCCGACACGCTCGTTCCAGGGCGCGACAGGAGTCTGCGATGGTCGATACCGCGATGACGGAGCAGGCGCGTGCGCGCGGGGCGCTGACGGCAGAGGACTTCGCCCGCACGACGGACGCGATCCTCGGCGGCGTGGGCAGCGTGATCGACGGCAAGCCGGAAGCGGTGCGCAGCGCGCTGGTGTGCCTCCTGGCCGAGGGGCACCTCCTCATCGAGGACGTGCCGGGCGTCGGCAAGACCATGCTCGCGCGGGCCCTGGCCGCTTCCGTCGACGCGACAGTGCGCCGCATCCAGTTCACTCCCGATCTGCTGCCCGGCGACGTGACCGGCGTGAGCGTGTTCAATCCCGTCGAGCGGGAGTTCGAGTTCAAGCAGGGGGCGATCTTCGCGAACATCGTCATTGCCGACGAGATCAACCGGTCGTCCCCCAAGACCCAGTCCGCGCTGCTCGAGGCCATGGAGGAGCGCCAGGTGACGGTCGACGGGCGCACGCACTACGTGCCCGAGCCGTTCCTCGTCGTGGCGACGCAGAACCCGCTCGAGATGGAAGGCACGTATGCGCTTCCCGAGGCCCAGCGCGATCGCTTCATGATGCGCATCTCGATGGGCTACCCCGATGAGCGGTCCGAGGCGCTCATGCTGCGCCAGCGCGACACGCTGAACCCCCTCGACCAGCTGTCGGCGGTCGTCTCGGCCGACCAGGTGACGGAGCTCATCTCGTGGGCGCGCGCGGTGCACGTCGCTCCCCCCATCGAGGATTACGCGGTCGCCCTGGCGCACGCAACACGCACCCATTCCGACCTGCGGCTCGGCGCGAGCCCCCGGGCGACCCTGCAGCTCGTGAGGGCGGCCAAGGTGTGGGCGGCGCTCGACGGACGCGGGTTCGTCATCCCCGACGACATCACGGCCCTGCTCGCGCCGGTGTTCGCGCACCGTCTCATCCCGACCCGCTCGGCCGGCGGCGCGCGTGCGCGCGGGGCAGCCGACGCCATCACGACGATTCTGGAGCGCATCGCCTCGAGCGTGCGCGTCCCCATCGCGCCGCGTCAGTGAGTCCGCGATGAGACGCCTGTGGCCGCTGACGGTGCGAGGCACCGGAGCGATCATCCTGGCGATCACGTGCTTCGTGATGGCGAACGAGTTCGGCATCACGGAGCTCATGTACTTCGGCATCCTGCTGCTGGCGGTGGCCGGCGCGAGCATCGCGTCGCTCTACCTCACCCGGCGCACCGATGTCGTGACGCGGTCGTTCACGCCCGACGTCGTCACCGTCGGCCGCACGTCGACCGTCTCCGTCCGCGTGGGCGTGCGCACTGCGGTGCCCACCCCGCCCGGCACGTGGCACGATGCACTCCCGAAGGGACTGCGTGGCCGGTCGGAGGGCGTGTTCCCCGCGCTCGGATCGGGGCTGCGCGGCGGCGAGCGGGTGGTCGACCTGTCGTACACGGTCACCGGCGTGAAGCGCGGTGTGCACGCCATCGGACCGCTCTCGGTGCGCTCGACCGACCCGTTCGGACTCGCGCGGCGCCGCACGCTGTTCGGCGAGCGCACGGCGGTGACGGTCGCCCCCGCGCTGATCGACCTGCCGCCCCTGACCGACTTCGCCGGCGAGACCGGCGGCACGCTGCACACCACGACGAACCAGCTGGGCCAGGGGGCCGACAACCTCGTCGCCCGGCCGTACATCCCCGGTGACTCGATGCGCCGCATCCACTGGCGCGCGACGGCCCACCGCGACGAGCTCATGGTGAGGCAGGAGGAGCAGGAGTCGACGCCCGAGGCGAGCGTCGTCCTCGACCGGGGCGTGCTGCGCTGGGCGGCCGAGGCGATGCAGGCACCGGGCACGGACCCCGGGTTCGAGATGGCGGTGTCGGCATGCGTGTCAGCGGTGGCGCGCCTGGTGCACGACGGCTACGCGGTCGAGGTGCTCGACTCCGACGGCACCGTCCTGGCCGAGCGGATCGACGGCGGCGACATGGTCGAGGTCGAAGCGCTCCTCAGCCACTTCGCGACCCTCACGGCGCGCCGGGACGACAGCCTCGCCCGGCTCACCCGGCTGTTCGCCGGCGTCATGACCGGACCCGTCATCCTCATCGTGGGGCGGTTCGATCCGTCCGACGCAGACGCGATCGCACCGGTCGCGCACCACAGCACGCTGCCGATGGTGCTCGCGGTCGGACCGCTCGGAGACGCGCTCGACCGGGCGGCCGACCACGGCTGGCGGGTCGCGGCGATCGACCCGGACGGCGATCTCGCGGCGGCGTGGGGCAACGCGGTCGGGCGAGGAGTGAGCCATGCCGTCCTCTGACGACTCCCCGCGCACACGGCGCGGCGGCGAGCGGCTGCTCACCCTCTCCCTGCTGGTGGCGCTGCTGGCCGCGCTCATGCCGGTCATCGGTGTCGTCAAGCCGGGCGGCTGGCTGCTCGGCTCGGTCGTCATCGCGACCCTCGTGCTCACCGCCGGCTACGGCGCCCGGCGTCTCCGCCTGCCGGCCGTCGCCGTGAGCCTCATCGAGGCGGGCGTCTGGGTAGCCATGATGACCGCGGTCTTCCTGCGCGACACGGCCCTGCTGTGGGTCATCCCGACCCCCGAGACGATCCGCGCGGTGCCGCCTCTGTTCGACGACGCGATGGACGAGATCATCCTCGGCGCCGCGCCGCTCGAAGACACCGCCCCGCTCGCCTTCCTCATCGTCGGCTCCATGGGCCTGCTCACGATCATCGTCGATCACGTCGTGCTCACCGCGCGGATGCCGCTGCTGGCGTCGATCGGGATCGTCGCGGTCTCGCTCATCCCGGCGATCGCGGTGCCGCGCGAAGTCGATGTGGTCGCCTTCGTGTTCCTCGCCGTCGCGATCCTCTTCCTCATCCGGGCCGAGACCCGGTCGCGTGAGCGCCCGCTCGAACGCGACGCCGAACGCACCGCCGGTGTGCCGGCGACGGCGCTCGGGATCGGTGCGATCGCGGTCGTGGTCACCGTCGTCGCGACGCCGCTCCTGCCCCAGCCCCTCATGCGCGCGGGCACCGGCCTCGGCGGCGGGCCCGGGATCGACGCGACGCTGCAACTCGGTGACGACCTCCGCCGGCCGGAGCAGATCGAGGTGCTGCGTGTGCGCTCGAACGCACCGTCGCCGCCGTACCTTCGGGCGACGACGCTGTCGCGGTTCGAGGGCGGCGTGTGGGAGCCGGACCGCGTGCGCACCGTTCCCCTCGACAGCGAGTTCGGCCTGGGCACGGTGAGCGTGGCCGAAGACGTGCGGCTGGCGGAGTACACGACCGACGTCGAGGTGATGAGCCTCGCCTCGGTGTGGCTGCCTGTCCCCTACCCGGCGGTCGAGGTCACCGGCCTCGACGGACGCTGGGCGGCCGTCCCCTACAACCGCACCGTCATCTCGCAGTCGGGGACGACGCAGGGCCAGGCGTACACGGTCGTCTCGAACCAGGCGCGTCCGACGCTCGAGCAGATCCGGTCGTACAACGCGGGCGGACCCGAGCTTCGCGACGAGACCACTCAGGTGCCGCCGGAGACACCCGCGATCGTCACAGAGCTGGCCGCTGAGGTGACCGCGGGCGCCACGAACGACTACGACCGCCTCATCGCGATGCAGCGCTGGTTCCGCGGCGGCGAGTTCCGCTACTCGCTCGAAGCCCCGGTCGAAGAGGGCTTCGACGGCAGCGGCGCCGAAGCGGTCGCCGAGTTCCTCGAGCGGCGACAGGGCTACTGCATCCACTTCGCGTCGGCGTTCGCACTCATGGCCCGCACCCTCCACATGCCGACGCGCATCGTGATCGGGTACCTGCCCGGCGTCGCGACCACCGACTCCGTCGACGACCAGGTCGTCTACTCGGTGTCGAGCTCACTGCTGCACGCGTGGCCGGAGGTGTACTTCGACAACGCCGGGTGGATCCCGTTCGAGCCGACCGCAGGACTCGGCGTGCCGACATCCTTCTCCCCCGCCGCGTCGCTGCCGGGCGACACCGACGATCCGAACTCCGCCACCCCCGGCGCGGCGCCCTCGCCGACGCCGAGCTCCGAGCAGGGACCCAACGGCCCTCTCGACCCGCGCGACGAGGCCCTGCCCGGCACTCCGCTCGGCACCGCGAACCCGCTGCCGATGCTCGGCGTCGTGCTGCTGATCCTGTTCGTGCTCGCCCTGCCGTTCCTGGCACGCGAGCTGCGGCGCCGGCAGCTCACGCTCGCGGCCCGGGGCGGCGACGCCGCAGCGGCGTGGATGATCGTGCAGGATGCCGCGATCGACGCCGGCATCGCCGTGCCGGCCAGCGAGACCCCGCGCGCGTTCGCGCAGCGGCTCATCGACCAGCACGGCGCCGACGCCGACGACATGTACACGCTGGCGGTCGCGATCGAGCGGGCCTCGTATGCGCCCGCCGGCGGGCGGGACTACTGGATGGGAGACGCGGCGATGGATGCTGCGACCGCCGTGCGCGCGCAGCTGCTGGCGGCGGCGCCTCCGGCGCGTCGCATCCTGGCCGTCATCGCCCCGCGATCGCTCATCGTGCGGCCCGGGAGCGTGTACGCAGGAGGCGCTCCCGCGACCAGGTAGGATGGCCTGTGGCCCTCCGGGGCCATGGAGGATTCGCCTAGTGGCCTATGGCGCACGCTTGGAAAGCGTGTTGAGTGAAAGCTCTCAGGGGTTCGAATCCCCTATCCTCCGCCATGAGAAACGCGCCGTCCCGGAGGGGCGGCGCGTTTCTCATGTTGACCGGCAGAGCGATTCGAGGAGGAGCGCAGCGAAGCGACGGAGTCCCCCTAGCCGCCGCCAACGGACACACTCACGCCGCCCGTCCATCCGGGAGGATCTCGCCGATCAGTGTCTCGATCCGGCGCCGGATCTCGTCGCGGATGGGTCGCACCGCCTCGATTCCCTGCCCCGCAGGGTCGTCGAGCTCCCAGTCCTCGTAGCGCTTGCCCGGGAAGATGGGGCACGCGTCACCGCAGCCCATGGTGATGACGACGTCGGACTCCTGCACGGCCTCCACGGTCAGCACCTTCGGCGAGTTCCCTGCGATGTCGATGCCCTCTTCGGCCATCGCCGCGACAGCTACGGGGTTGATCTCGTTCTTCGGCGCCGAGCCCGCAGACAGCACCTCGATGCGGTCGCCGCCGAGCGCGCGCAGGTAGCCGGCGGCCATCTGGGAGCGGCCGGCGTTGTGGACGCAGACGAACAGGACGGTGGGCTTCTCAGACACGTGGTCTCGCTTTCTCTCGCTCGCTCACTTCAAGAAGCATAGATGCTGATCTATTGGTCGGGGGGGGTGAACGGCAGATGAACGGTCAGGTCGGGAGCAGTTCGTCCAGGAGGGTGCGCACGCGTCGCTCGATGTCGTCTCGGATGCCGCGCACGACGGGCGCCGGCTTCCCGACCGGGTCCTCCAGATCCCAATCGAGGTACCGGCGGCCCGGATAGACCGGGCACGCGTCGCCGCAGCCCATCGTGACGACGACGTCCGCCGCGCGGACCATCTCGTCCGTCAAGGGCTTCGGAAACTCGCCGCCGATCGAGATGCCGATCTCGTCGAGCGCATGGACGATCGACGACCGCACCTCCGGCCCGGGGGCGGAGCCCGCCGTCCGGACGGTCACACGGTCGCCGGCCAGCTGCCGGAGGATTCCCGCTGCCAGTTGGGAGCGCCCGGCGTTCTGCACGCAGACGAACAGCACCTCCGGTCGGTCAGGGCGATCACCTGCGACTCGGCTCAACGCGTCGAGCCGAGTGGCGACGAACGCGGCCGTCCGCGAGGCGATGAGAGGTGGAGCGGCGGCCCCAGCGAGGAGTTCGTAGCTCTCGGAGACCTGTGCGCGGACCGTCTCAGGACTGAAGGTCCCGCGGTAGCGCGTCGAGAGGTCGGCGACGATGCGCTCGAGGTCGGGAGGGCTGACGGCGGGCCTGCTGTCGAGGAGCGCGTCGACGCGCGCGGCTTGGTCGGGTGCGATCGAGTACCAGACCCGTCGCCCGTCGGGTTCGCGGACGACGATGCCCTCCGCGAGGAGAGCCTTCATGTGATGACTGACGGTGGGCTGCCGGAGGGCGAGGGTCTCGGCCAGTCGCCCGACGAGCTGACGGCCGTCCGGGGAATCGCGGATGAGCCGGAGGATCTTCGCCCGGGTCGGATCGGCCAGTGCAGCCATCCCCCGCGACCCGTCAGAACTCATAGATCGGAGTCTATCGACCGGCTGATTCAGTCGGTCCCGTTGCGCTCGCTGCGGCGTTCGATCACCACCGTGTCGCGCCACCGGCCCGCGTGCGGCCCGAGGCCGGATCGCGCTATCCGTTCGCGACGCCCCACTACTCGGAATCCCACTCTCTCGTGGACGCGCAGGCTGGCGGCATTCTCGGGGAAGACGCTGGACTGGATCGTCCAGACACCGGCGTCCTCCGCCGCCTGGATGAACGCGTCGAGGAGAGCGCGCCCGATGCCGCCGCCACGCGCATCGCGGTCGATGTAGACCGAGTGCTCGACGACCCCGGAGTACACCGGGCGGGTCGAGACAGGGGAGGCCGCCGCCCAGCCGAGCACCTCGCCGACATCACCGAGAGCCACCAGCCGTGCGTACGGGAGCTTGCCGGCATCGAACGCCTCCCACGTCGGCGTGGTCGTCTCGAATGTCGCTTCGCCGTCATCGATGCCTTGCGCGTAGATCCGCTCGACGTCGGTCCAGTCCTCGGGAACCATCGGCCGGATCTGTGTCACGAGCAGCAGCCTCCTGCTGCGCCGGCAAGGTCGGTGGAGCACACGCCGGTCGCCGGCAGCACCAGCTCGACCTGCGAGGCAGAGGCGAGGTCGCCGTCCAGCCACGCGACCACCGAGCGAATCTGCTCGTACCCGGTCGCGAGGAGGAAGGTGGGGGCGCGGCCGTACGACTTCATGCCGACGATGAAGAACCCGTTCTCAGGGTGCGTGAGCTCGCGGAAGCCGTGCGGCTCGACGGTGCCGCAGGAGTGGACGTTCGGGTCGATCAGGGGGGCCAGTCGCTTGGGCGCTTCGACGATGTCGTCCAGCTCCAGGCGGATCTCGCGCAGCATGTCGAGGTCGGGGCGGAATCCCGTGGCGTTGACCACGAGATCGGTCTTGTGCGTGACGACCTCGCCGCGGCGGTGACCGACCAGCTCGACATGACCGTCGATGCGCCGTGCACGAAGGATCTCGAACCCGTCGACCACCGTGACCGTTCCCGCGGCGACGGCCTGGTCGACGCGGCTGCCGAGCTTGGCGCGGTCGGCGAGCTCGTCGTCAGGAGAGGAGGACACCCGCACGGCCTGGGCGTTGCGGATCAACCAGGTCACAGTGGTGCCCGGCTCCTGGCGCGCGAGCTCGGCAAGGCCCAGCAGGGCGTTCGCCGCTGAGTGGCCCGCACCGACCACCGTGGTGTGCCGCCCGGCGAACTGCGCACGGTCGCGACCGAGCACGTCTGGGAGAGCCGGCATGACGGCGTCCGCGATCTCGTCGAAGCCGAGGAGCCCGAGCCCGTTCGAGGACAGCGGGTTCGGCGTCGAGTAGGTGCCGGATGCGTCGATCACCGCCCGTGCCGAGAGTTCCTCGATGCCGTCGTCCGTCGTGACGCGGAGGACGAACGGCGTGGCTGCGCGCGCGCGGGAACGCGTTCGGTCCATCCCCTCGCGAGTCACGGCGACGACGCGGGTGCCGGTGCGGATCACGGATGCCATCGGGTCGAGGGCCGCCAGCGGCTCCAGGTAGAACTCCACCAGCTCGGCGCCCGTCGGCGCTCGCTCGGGGTCGCGAAGCTCCCACCCGGATGCTTCGAGCATGCGGCGGGCGACAGGGTCGACCAGATGCTTCCACGGCGAGAACAGCCGCGTGTGGCCCCACGAGCGGATGCTCGCGCCGATACTGTCGCCGGATTCGAGGACGACCACGTCGATGCCGCGCTCGATGAGATGTGCAGCGGCGGCGAGGCCGATCGGGCCGGCTCCGATCACGACGACAGGAAGAGTCGAGAGGCGGTCGCTCGTAGCGACGCGGGGGGTGAGATCGAGCAGGGTCACGAGGTGCCTCCGTATATCGATGACTTTCGATATCGCAGTCTGCACCCACCTATCGATGGCTGTCAATATTGACTATTGTCGATGCATGATCCCGCTCGAGGTGACCGATGTGACCGCCGCATGTTGCACGCCGCTCGTGCGCGAGACGCTCTCCCCGGAGGACGCGGAGCAGCTGGCGCACACCATGAAGGCCCTTGCAGACCCCACGCGCCTGCGACTGCTCTCGATCGTCGCCGCCTCTGACGGCGCGGAGGCGTGCGTCTGCGATCTCATCGACCCCGTCGGGCTGAGCCAGCCGACGGTGTCGCACCACCTCAAGGTGCTCAGCGAGGCCGGATTCCTCACTCGCAGCAAGCGAGGCACCTGGGCGTACTACGCACTCGTGCCCGGAGCGCTCGATCGCGTGTCACAGCTCTTCGTCACCTCGTGAGCAGCGCACGCGCCGCGGCGGGAGAGTTCCTCGGGAGCGCAGGCCTGGCGACCGTGGTGGTCGGTTCGGGAATCGCCGCAGAGCGGCTCTCCCCTGGTGACACCGGCTTGCAGCTGTTCGAGAACGCGTTCGCGACCGCCCTGGGCCTCACGGTCCTCATCCTCGTGTTCGCGACGATCTCGGGCGCTCACTTCAACCCGGTCGTCACCCTCGCCGACATCACCCTCCACCGCGAGAAGTGGTCGATCGCGGCGGTCTACCTCCCCGCCCAGGTGATCGGATGCATCGCCGGCGCCATTCTCGCGAACCTGATGTTCGCCGAGCCCGCCGCTGCCTGGAGCACGACCCAGCGATCCGGGTGGCCGCTCCTTCTCGGCGAAGTGGTGGCGACAGCCGGCCTCATCGTGGTCATCTTCGCGCTGGTGCGCACCGGGCGCTCGCACCTGGCGGCCCCCGCTGTCGGTGCGTACATCGGGGCGGCGTACTTCTTCACGTCATCGTCGAGCTTCGCGAACCCAGCCATCACCATCGGGCGGATGTTCACCGACACCTTCGCCGGCATCTCGCCCGCGTCAGCGCTCCCGTTCATCGCCGCTCAGATCGTCGGAGCGGCCCTGGGCTGGATCGCAGTCCGCGCGCTGTTCCCGATCACCGGCAAGCGCGTCACCGTCGAGGCCTGATGCTCGCCGGGTCGCGACCCCGTGGCGCGACCGAACCATGCGTGCGCAAGGGCGAGCGACTAAGACATACTGACGCGCATGGAAGCCGTTAATGCATGGTTGCTGACGTGGGGCGACAATCTCTGGACCTGGATCGTGCTGCCGGTCGTGGTGCTGCTCGGCATCTACTTCACGATCAGGTCGGGCGTCGTGCAGTTCCGGCTGATCCCCGAGATGCTCCGCACCCTGACCGACAAGACCCCGCGCACCGAGTCGGGTGAGCCGCAGTCGGTCTCGGCATTCCAGGCGTTCACGATCTCTGCGGCGTCCCGGGTCGGAGTCGGCAATATCGCCGGCGTCGGCACCGCCATCGCGGTCGGCGGGCCTGGCGCGGTGTTCTGGATGTGGCTGATGGCGTTCATCGGCGGCGCGTCGAGTTTCATCGAGTCATCGCTCGCACAGTTGTTCAAGGTGCGCGACAAGGACAGCTTCCGAGGCGGACCCGCGTACTACATGCAGCGCGGCTTGAAGGCGCGATGGCTGGGCGTCTGGTTCGCGAGCATCCTCATCGTGTGCTTCCCCTTCGCCTTCAGCTCCTTGCAGGCGAACACGATCTCGGCGACGGTCACGGCGACCGTCGGCTCCGACACGGCATGGCTGCCGTGGGGCGTCGGCCTCGGCATCGCGGTCCTCACCGGTCTCGTCGTCTTCGGGGGTGTGCGCCGCATCGCGTCGGTGACCCAGTTCCTGGTCCCGATCATGGCGCTCGCCTACCTCCTGCTCGGGATCGTCGTCGTCGCGCTGCACGTCGATCGCATCGGCCCGGTGTTCGCGGAGATCTTCACCCAGGCGTGGGGATTCAACGAGGTGGTGGGAGCCGCGTTCGGGTACATCGTGCTGACGGGCGTGAAGCGCGGGATGTTCTCCAACGAGGCAGGACTCGGCTCCGCGCCGAACGCCGGGGCGAGCGCCGCCGTCACCCACCCCGTGAAGCAGGGCCTCGTGCAGACGCTCGGCGTCTACTTCGACACCTTCCTCGTCTGCTCGATCACCGCATTCATCATCCTGGTGTCGGTTCCCGACCTGGGTAACGCCACCCGAGGGATCGGCTTGACCCAGGACGCGCTGGTGAGCACGCTCGGCAGCTGGTCGAGCATCGCGCTGAGCGTCATCATCTTCCTGCTCGCGTTCTCGTCGATCCTCGGCAACTACTACTACGGAGAATCGAACATCGAGTTCATCACCACGCGGCCGTGGGTGCTCACCGTGTACCGCATCCTCGTCGTCGTCGCGGTGCTCGGCGGCTCGGTCGTCGGCGCCGACCTGGTCTGGAACTTCGCCGACGGCGTGATGGGGTTGATGGCCTTGACGAACCTCGTCGCCATCGGCTTGCTCTCCGGGATCGCGTTCAAGCTCCTCGGTGACTACACCCGCCAGCGCCGCGCGGGGAGGGATCCGGTCTTCACGCGCGACCTTCTGCCCGGCGTGACGGGGATCGAGTGCTGGGAGGACGAGCGCACCGTCACGGGTCCGCTCGACCTGCCGACGAGGCAGCGTCAGGCCGAGAAGCACCGCGACCATCTCCACCACGACGACCAGCGCGCCTGAGGCTCGCTCGCCGCGCTGCGTCGCATCCGCCACGCCGCGCCACGCCGCACCGCGCCAGACCGCAGGCCGCGCGACGCCGCTGACACCACAACCCTGCGGTCGCGGCATCCGCTCGATCACTACCCGCAGTTCGGGCGGCAGCCGCGCTGCGTGACCGCGTCGATCAGCACCGTGCCGATGTCGGTCGGCTTGAGCGCCTGATAGGCCGCGCCGTCCGTGGCTGCGGCGATCTGCTCCAGCGCGGCCTGGTCGGTGTCGGGACCGTAGCCGATCGCGATCACCGCGACCGGCTTCGTCGGATCCCGCAACTTCTCGAGCTCGACGAGCAGACCCGGCAGGTCGAGACCCTCGTCGTCCTCGTTGAAGCCGTCGGTGTTGAGCAGCACGAGGTTGACCTGCCCCGCGACGTACGTCTCGCGCAGATAGGTCACGGCGGCCAGAACGCTGTCGTAGAGGCCGGTGCCCCCGCCGACGAGGCTGTCGAGACCGTTCGCCGAGTCGATCATTCGCTGCTTGTGCGCCGGGTCGCCCAGCTCGCCGAACGGCACGATCTCCTGCCAGTCCTGGCCGCCGATGCGACGGCTGGAGAACACCCAGTTCGCGATCGAGGAGTCGTCCGAGAGCGAGTTGATGGCACGGACGGCGGCCTGCTCGAACAGATCGATGCGGCGCATGTCAGCGGTCGCGGGCTGGTTCATGGATCCCGAGACGTCGTTGAGCGCGATCATGCGCGACGGCGCGGTGAGCATCTGCCAGGTGCGCAGCGCCTCCGCCTGGTTGGCGCCGTCGGCGGGGTCGGCCACCACCACTGCGGCGTCGCCGCCCGTGGCACCGGTGGCGTTGCCGGCGGCATCCCGCAGTCCGTACTCGGCGAGCCGCTCCGATGCGCCGGCCACCGCCTCGGACAGCACGTCGACGGCCTCGAGCGTGTCGACCGTCGCGTCGCCGAGCGTCACGAGCGGCATGCTGACGGCGGGCTTCACATCAGCGGGGAACACCGGCACAAGCGGAGCGTCGGCGGCGGTTCCATACGCGAGGAGGGCCTGCTCGGTCGTCACCGCGATGGTCGGAGTGGTGGCAGCGGATGCCGCGGCGAGCGCGTCTGCAGCCGTCGCGACGACTCCCCGCTCGAGGCCGAGCGCGAGCGCCGTGAAGACCCGTGCATCGCCACCGACCGCGGTCTGCAGCGCGAGCAGGGCGGCCGAGCTGCCGGCCACCGCCGACGGGTCCGGCAGGACCGCCGACACCGTTCCGTCGGCGAGGCTCGCGAATCCGGCTCCCTCGGACTCGAGCGCGGTCGCGGTGTCCTCCGTCGTCGCGAAGACCACCGGCGTGCTGGCCACCGTGCCGCTGACGACGAGGTCCGCGGCATCCACCTCCCGCAGCTCTGCCATGCCGGTCGCCCGCGCGGGCCACATCGCGGAGTCGGGCACCCACACGTCGAAGTCGGGCGCCGTGCCCTCGGTGATCGCTGCAGCGGTGATCGCGCTATCCTCAGCCCGGACCGACACGTCGGGGCAGTCGGTACGGGTCCCAGTGAGATCGGTGACGATCGACTCCAGCGCCTGGGCGACGGCCGGGTCGGCGGTGATGCGCAGCGACGCGGGGAGGCACGCGCCCTCGGACGCGGGCTGCTGTGCGGCCGCGCCGGGGAATCCGCGCACGAACATGACGCCGAGCACGGCGACCAAGGCGACGACCAGGAGCAGGATCACGCCCACCAGGATCAGCGAGCGCTTCTTCTGCTGCGCCGCGCGGACCGCGGCGCGCGTGGGCGCCGTGCCGGGGGGCGTGGACGGCTGAACTCGGACCAATGGCACTCCGATGAACGGCGGGTGGGGGCCCGCATCGGGGATACGGCGTCGTACCGGGGGAAGACAGCGCCGTACTTCGGGGGGAAATACTCCAGTGGAGTTTAGGTGACAGGCCTCAGAGGTCAAAGGGCTCCGGATGCGCGCGACCGCAGCGGGGAGGCCGCTTCACCGATGTCAGGTGCCCAGCATGCCGCGCAGAGTGCGGGCGTTGCGCACCGCGTGACCCTCGCCGTCGTTGTTGAAGTAGGCGTAGACCGTGTGACCCGATCCCTCCCACTCCCGGATGCGCGCCGCCCACCATGCCAGGTCGTCGTCGGAGTAGGAGCCGCCGTAGAGGTGCTCCTGATCCGGTCCGTGCAGCCGCACGTACACGATCGGGGCGGTGGCCCGAAGGATGCACGGTAGCCGTGCGCCGCTCATGACGCAGTAGCCCGCACCCCGGTGCTCGAGCAGCCGGAAGACATCCTCCGTCGCCCACGAGTCATGGCGGAACTCGACCACCGGCCGCACCCACGCGGGCAGGTGCCGCAGGAACCAATCGAGACGGGCGTCGTCGCGCTGGTGCGACGGGTGCAGCTGGACGAGGAGCGGACCGCGTCGAACGCCCAGCTCGTGCAGGCCGGCTTCGATGCGTTCGATCCACGTTTCCGGATGCAGCAGCCGGCGCGCGTGGGTCAGTCCGCGCGGTGCCTTGACCGCCATCTCGAAGCCGGGCGGCTGCCGCTCACACCACGACGCGAACCGCGTCGGCGGCGGCCAGCGGTAGAACGAGGCGTTCAGCTCGACGGTGTCGAACTCCCGGACATACGTCTCGAGCCGTGCGCCGGCGGGCAGCCGCGGAGGGTAGAGCACGTCGTTCCAGTGGTCGTAGCTCCAGCCCGAGGTGCCGATGCGTGCCATGAGGGGGAACCGGATGCCGCGTGCCCGCTCACGGCTGGAGCACGACCTTGATGCAGCCGTCCTCCTTCTTCTGGAACGTCTTGTACATGAGGGGCGCGTCGCTCAGCGGCACGCGATGCGTCGTCAGATCCATGACCCCGAGCGGGTCAGCCGGATCCTCGACGAGCGGGACGAGCGCATCCACCCACCGCTTCACGTTGCACTGCCCCATGCGCAGCGAGATCTGCTTGTCGAACATGGTCTTCATCGGCAGGATGTCGGCGTCACCCGCATAGACGCCGCTGATCGACACCGTGCCGCCGCGGCGCACGAGATCGATCGAAGCGTAGACGGCGGCGAGCCGGTCCATGCCAGCGGTGTCCATCACCTTCCGGGCGAGTGGATCCGGCAGCATGCCCGCCGCGCGCTGGGCGAACGCGATCATCGGATCGCCGTGGGCTTCGAGACCGACCGCATCGACGACGGCGTCAGCGCCCCGCCCCTCGGTGAGATCGCGCAGCTCGGCCACGATGTCGTCGGTCAGGTCGAAGGCCGACGCGCCGTGGCGCTCGGCCATCGCCCGGCGCTCGGGCACCGGATCGACGGCGAGCACCCGGTAGCCGAGGTGCACGCCGGCACGGGCGACGAACTGGCCGACCGGCCCCAGCCCCATGACCGCCACCGTCCCACCGTCGGGGACATGGGCGTACTGGAGCCCCTGCCACGCCGTGGGAAGGATGTCGCTGAGGAAGAGGTAGCGATCATCGGGAAGGTCATCGCCGACGCGGATGTGGTTATGGTCGGCGAGCGGGACACGCAGGTATTCGGCCTGACCGCCGGGCACCTGGCCGTAGAGCTTGGTGTAGCCGAACAGAGCGGCGCCGCTGTCGTACTCGCGCACTTGTGTGGTCTCGCACTGCGATTGCAGTCCGCGCACGCACATGAAGCACTGCCCGCACGCGATGTTGAAGGGGATGACGACGCGGTCGCCGACGGCGAGCTGCGAGACGTCGTCGCCCACCTCGACCACGATCCCCATCGGCTCATGGCCGAGCACGTCGCCCTTGTCGATGAACGGCCCGAAGAGTTCGTAGAGATGGAGGTCGGAGCCGCAGATTGCCGTCGAGGTGATCCGGACGATCACGTCGGTGGGCTGCTCGATCCGCGGATCGGGCACATCCTCGACCGCGACCTCGCGTCGTCCCTGCCACGTCAGCGCCTTCATGGTTCCGTCCTCTCGGCCCGTCGCCGCGGGCGTCGCTCGCAGATCCCCGAGGTGGGGCACCCCTCGATTCTGTGCACGCGTGGGAACTCACCGCGCGGGGGTTGACATCCCGCGCGGCGCCGACCCACCGGCGGCTGGTCAGGCCGCGGTCAGCACGCGCTCGGGGTCAGCGGACGGGGTGGGTGCTGCGGCGGGAGCACCCGCCTCCTCCCGCCGGAGGTCGTCGAGGTGAAGAACGAGCCCGCTGTTCGAGCTGGCGGCCACGGCGAGCGATGCGAGCAACTCCCGGTCGAGCTGAGGGGCCTCGGCCGATTCGAAGACGAACCGCATAGGTATAGAGGGCTGCACCCAGATCGACGAGCGACCGGACCCGTCTGCGTGAGCCCACGACATCATGAAGCACTCGTTCCGCCGCAGCTTCGTGGCGACGACCACCTTGACGTGTGCGAGGAGGAGATCGGGGATCTCGATCGGCGCCGGTTGTGCGCCGTAGAAGAGTTGCGCCATGGTTCGGCCATCCTTCCGGTTGCGCTCCATGATACTTCAATACCGGATATTCAGGTAGTGAGATATCTCTCATTGAACTATTCGACGTCACGGTGCATAATCGACGGGACACGATTGGGGCATGTCATGACGCAGGACATCGCGCAGTCAGCGCAGACAGCGCCCGACGACGTACCCGACGTCGCCGAGGTGCTGGAGCAGCTCCGCCTCGCCGAGGCTCGTCTGGCGCGGCGCCGTCAGCACGAGTCCGGCCTCACCGAGACGGATCGCGCCGCGATGCGGTTCCTCCTCGAGCGCGTAGACGGCGCCGAGGTCACTCCGACGATGGTGGCCAACGCCGTGCACCTCTCGCCGGCTGCGGGCACGGCGCTCATCGACCGGCTGGTCGCCCGCGGGATGGTCCACGTCGAGCCTCACCCTCGCGACCGCCGGAAGAAGCTGGTACGGCCGTTCGATCGGACCGCCGACCCGGACCACCTCGACCCGCTGACGACTCAGCTTCGCGACCTCGCGGCGCGGCTGCCGGCGCAGGAAGCGCGCGTCATCGCCGCCTTCCTCGAGAAGGTGCGCGCGGCGGTGGTCGCCACAGTCGCAGCGACGACCGTCAGCCCCTGATCGACGCTCGCCTCCTCGCGGCACCGACCGTGAGGAGCAACATCCCCGTGATCACGACGACCTGTCCTTCGGCGTTCACGCCTTCTCCTCACGCGGGCTGAGGTCCGGCAGCATCCGCGTGCCGAACTCATGGCGCAGCGCGCTGCGGGCGGCGAACCATCCTGCGAGGCCGTGCACGCCCGGCCCCGGGACCGCCGAGGCGCCGGCGAGGTAGACCCCGGGAATCGGCGTGCGCCACGGGTCGGGCGTGAGCACGGGCCGGCGGATGATCTGCCGGAGCGTCGGCGCACCCGCGGCGATGTCGCCGCCCGGATAGTTCGGGTTGTGGCGTTCGACGTCCAGAGCGGTTCGGGAGCTGGTCGCGAGGATGAGGTCGCGGAACCCGGGTGCGAACCGCTCGATCTGCGCGATCACCGCCTCGCGGCGATCGGCGACGCTGCCCGCCGGCACGTGGGTATAGGTCCAGAGCGTGTGATGGCCGGCCGGCGCACGCGTCCCGTCGAACACCGAGGGCTGCGAGACGAGCACATACGGGCGATCGGGCAGCTTCCCGGCGTTGACCGCGTTCTCGGCTTCCGCCACCTCGGCCCGGGTTCCTCCGACGTGCACGGTTCCGGCATGGCGCACCTCGGCGTGGGACCAGGGCACCGGGCCGCTCAGGGCGAAGTCGATCTTCGCGACGCCGCCGCCGTAGCGGAACGCCTCGAGGGCGTGGCGGTAGCCGACCGGCATCGCCTCTGCCGCCATGCGGAGGAACGCGCGGGGCGTGACGTCGAGCAGCGTGGCCCGGGCACGGGGCAGCTCGCGCAGCGATCGCACCTCGTGATCCAGCACCACCTCCCCGCCGTGGGCGCGCAGATCATCCACCAGCGCGTCGACGATCGCCTGGCTGCCGCCGACCGGGATCGGCCAGCCGCGGGCGTGGGCGTATGCGGTGAGCGCGAGGCCCGCCCCCGCCGCGGCGACGCTCGGCTGCGGCAGGATCGTGTGCGCCGCGACTCCGGTGAGCATCGCCGGCGCCGCATCCTCCCGGAACCGGGCGCTCCACGCGAGCGAGCCCTGCTCGAGCGCCCGCACGCCGAAGGCGGCAGCGGTCGGGATGTCCGCCGGGATGCCGAGCAGCGACGACCCGGTGAACTCGGCGACGCTCGTCGCCCGCTCGGCCAGCGGACGCATCAGACGTTCGTACGCTCGTCCGTCCCGGCCGAGGTCGTCGCGCGTGCGTGCAAGGTCGCGGTACGCGAGCGCCGCCCTGCCCCCGTCGAGCGGGTGGGCGAACGACAGGTCGGGGGTGACGAAGCGCACGCGCGACCGCAGGCCGAACTCGCGGAAGAACCGCGACTCGAAGGCCATCGGGTGCACGGCCGAGCACACGTCATGCCGGTGTCCGGGGAGCGTCAGCTCGCGCGTCGACGCGCCGCCGCCCGCCTGGTCCGCGCGCTCGTAGACGCGCACGCTGAGGCCCGCGCGGGCGAGCGTGACGGCGGCGGCGAGACCGTTCGGGCCCGCGCCCACCACGACGGCGTCGCACTCCGTACTGCCGACGGCCGCTGCGCTCATGACGAAGCGGCGTCGGCGCCGATCTCCTGCTCGGCGGTGGTGTCAGCCGGCGTGCGGGCAGCGATGCCCTCGGCGAGGTACGCCAGCCGGTGGAGGGTCTCGGTGTTGCGCCAGTGCAGCAGCACGTCCATGATCGAGTCCGGCACGAATCGGCCCGGGCCCGCGACGGCCTCCTCCTGGATGCGCACGACGCTCCGGTCGCCTCGAGGCTTGACGTCGATCGTGACGCGCGCCTCGCCGATCGGCCAGCCGCGCGCACGAAGTACGAGCGTATGTGGCGGGTCGCACGCCTCGACGACCGTCTTGTCGTCGATCAGCAACGGCCATGTGCCGAACGAGTGGTGCAGCTCCGCCCCTGCGGCAGGCCAGGCGTCGTCGACATCACGCATGCGTGACGCCCCCACCACCCACGACGGATACAGCCAGCCGTCGCCCAGCACCCGGAACACATCCTCCGGGGAGCAGCGCAGTTCTCTCACGTTGCGTGACATCGGTTCTTCCTCCGGGTCGCGGTGACGGGTGCGGAGCGGACTCGACGTCCGCCCCGCACCCACCTCGGCTTGTCTCAGACGCCGGAGACGGTGTCTCGCGCGTCCTTCGCACGGTCGGCGACCGTGCCGGCTTGATCCGTCGCCTCACCCTTCACCGTGTCGAATGCGCCCTGGGCGCTGTCCTTGACGGCGGTGGCGGCCTGTCGGGCCGGCTCCTTCAGGTCGGAGGCGACCTCTTTGGCGACCGAGCTCACCTGGTCGACGAGCGGCTGCGCCTGCTCCTTCACGGATTCGGCGAGCTGCTTTTCACGGTCGGATGCAGGGATGAGGGATGCTGCGACCAGCCCGACACCGAAGGCGATGAGTCCCACCGCCAACGGGTTCCCCTCCGCCTTCGTCTTCACGTCGCGGGCGACACCCGCCGCACCGTGGGCCATGTCGTGTGCCATGTCGGACGCCGACGATCCGGCGTCGTCCGCGACGCCCATCACGCGGTCACGCAGTGAGCCGAAGGCGCCGCGCACCTTGTCAGTCTGGCGGCCCACGATCTTGGAGGGCGTCACCTTGTCGGCGAGCGCATCGACGTCGGCGCCCAGCTCTTCTCGCGTCCGCTCGATGTCGGCGCGGATCACATCGGGTGAATCAGTCATCGGTTCTCCTCGTTTCTCTTGAATGCCTGCGGAATCTCCTCGAGCGTCTCGACGGTCTGCGGGGCGCCCTTCACCTGCTTCATCTGCTTGCGGCCGACGGAGTAGAGCACGGCCGCGATGATGGCCCACACCACCGCGACGACCAGCCCGGACCAACCGCCGCCGATGAGGTTCGCGAGGCCCGCCCAGGCGGCGATCGACAGGAACAGCACGGCCATCGCCGCGGCATATCCCGCGCCGCCGAGCAGCCCCGCACCCTTCGCCATCGTCGTCGCCGTCTCCTTCAACTCCGCCTTGGCGAGCGCGACCTCCTGGCGCATGAGCGTCGACAGGTCACGGGTCACCTCGCCGAGCAGCTCACCGAGCGACGCCGTTGCGGCGCGCTGCTCAGAGGGTGTCTGATCGCTCATCGGTGCCCTCCATCCCCGTGCCGTCGAAGCGCGCGGCCGACTGCGAGTAGATCGGCGCGTCCGCACCGGTCGCACCGGTCATGCCCAGCGAGCCGGTCGAACCGTCTCCGCCGGAGACACCGAGACCGGCTGCGGCGTCGTAGCCGGTGGACGCCGGCAGTGCCGGTCGTGCGGTTCCCATCGAGCCAGAGCCCGAGCCGTTGCCCGACGCCTGGCCGGCGTTCGAGGTGAGCGCTCGCGCGAGACGTCCGACCACGATTCCGGCGACGACGCCCGCGGTGATGAACACGCCGGGGCGACGGCGCGCGAACGCCTTGACCTCGGTGAGCACCATGGCCGGGTCGCGTTCGGCGAACCACGATCCCACGGCGCCGACACGGTCGGATGCCTGCTGCACCAGGTCGGCCGCGACGCCCGACGTCTGCGATCCCGCCGCCATCGATCCGAGCTGGTCGCCGACCGAGGTGAGGCCGGATGCCAGGCGCTGCTGCTGCTTGGACGCCTGGTCACGGAGCTCTTGGCGGCCCTGGTCGAGAAGGGCTCGCGCCTGATGCTTCGTCTCGCGGGCGACTCCGCCGGCTTCCTGCTTTGCGGTGGCGGCGACATCCTTCACAGCGCCGGTCGCGGCATCCTTCACCTCACCCGCTTCGTGCTTTGCCGTGTCCACCGTGCTCGACTCCTGACCGGAATCGGCGACGTAGGGGTCGGCACCTCCGGCTGCATAACCCTGTGACATGGGGTCTCCCTTCCCGTCGAACTCCACCGCGGGGCCGGTGGAGGTCCTCCATTGAAAGCAACCTCGCTCGCACGTCAGAGGGGGTTGTGCGATGAGAACGCATGTGCTTTCGCGCGGGCGATGAATCGAGGCGCGCACGCGGGACGATCCCGATGATCCTCATCTTCTTCGTCGCGCAGAAGCAGATCATCCAGGGGATCAGCGCCGGCGGGCTGAAGGGCTGACCGCCCGGGTCACTCGGAGATGGCCTCCACGGTCTCGCCCGTCTGCGTCGCCGACAGCGTCAGCGCGATGTCCGCCTGGCTGATGATGCCGACGAGCTCGTGGCCGTCCAGGACGGGCACTCGCCGCACCTGGTGTCGCTCCATCGACGTCAAGACGTCGCGGATGTCGTCGTCGGCCTTCGCCAGCACCAGAGTGCGCTCGGCGAGCAGGCCCGCGGTCTCGATCGCGGGCCGGCCGCCGCGCGCGACGCACTTGACGACGATGTCTCGGTCGGTGAGCATCCCCCGGAGCTTGCCGTCCGCCCCGCAGATCGGCAGCGCGCCGACATCCAGTTCCGCCATCAGTCGTGCCGCCTCCTGCAGGCTCTCCGACTCGCCGATGCACCGCGGGTCCGGCGTCATGATCTCTCGTGCAGTGGTCATGTGAAACTCCTCTCCCCGCCGCCGAATCTAGGCGAGGGGGGAGGGCGCACGGAGGGGCTTGACAGGCTGTCGCGGAGCGACCGTGGGGAGAGTCAGCCTTCGAAGTCCTCGGGCTCGACGTCGTCGAGGAAGCGCTTGAACTCGTCCAGGCTCTCCGCCGCGTCGGACTCGGTGAGCACGTCGGGCACGCCGGCCTCCTCCATCACCTGGTCGGCCACCCAGATCCCCGCCCCAACACGGGTGGCGAGCGCCACGGCGTCGGAGGGCCGGGCGTCGACGACGCGGTCACCCAGCGCCGTCGACAGCGTGACCTCGGCGTAGAAGGTGCCGTCGTCGATGCGCGTCACCTCGACGCGCGTGACCTCCGCACCGAGCGTCTCGATCAGCGAGCGCATGAGGTCGTGCGCGAGCGGGCGCGGCACCGGCGCCTGCTCGATCGCGACGAGGATCGAGGTCGCCTCCAGCTGCCCGATCCAGATCGGGAGCACCTGGCCGTCGCCGGGGATCTCGTCGATGGGCTTGAGCAGCACAACATGCTGCCCCGTGGCGTCGAGGGCGACGCCCGCCACACGGACCTGCACCATCGCTTCGCCTCCCGTCGCATCCGCTCCTGCCATCGTAGGCACGTCGCGGCGCCCGCGGCCGGTGGAGACGGAACGCATCGGCACCACCCCAGGTCGGGACCGAAGCCCATTCATTCACCGGAATGGATGTCGCGGGCGTACGGTTGCACGCAGCATGAAGCGCTTCGGAACACTCTCCTTCGGTCACTACGGCCCCCTCGGCGGCGGCCGTCAGCTCACCGCGGCCGATTCGATGCTGCAGGCGATCGATCTGGCGCAGGGCATGGACGATCTCGGCGTCGACGGCGCGTACTTCCGCGTGCACCACTTCGCGCGCCAGCAGTCGTCGCCGATGCCGCTGCTCGCGGCGATCGCCGCCCGCACCGACCGCATCGAGGTCGGCACCGGGGTCATCGACATGCGTTACGAGAACCCGCTGTACCTGGCCGAGGAAGCGGCATCCGTCGATCTGATCTCCGGAGGCCGGCTCGCTCTCGGCGTGAGCAGAGGTTCACCCGAGACAGTCGTCCGCGGCTACGAGGCGTTCGGCTACACCGGGTCCGACGACCCTCGCGGCGCGGACCTCGCGCGCGAGCACTTCGACCTGTTCCTGCGCGCCATCGAGGGCGAGGGATTGGCGGAGCGGGATGCCTCGTCGCCGTTCGGCACCGGAGCGACCGGGCTGCAGCGCATCGAGCCGCACTCCCCCGGGCTGCGTTCGCGCGTGTGGTGGGGGGCGGGCAACCGTGACTCGGCCGAGTGGGCGGGTCGGGTCGGCGTGAACCTCATGTCGTCGACACTGCTGACCTCGGCCGACGGGCGCCCCTTCGACATCCTGCAGGCGGAGCAGATCGACGCGTTCCGGGCAGCTTGGCGCGAGGCCGGTCATACCGGCGAGCCCCGCGTGTCGGTGAGCCGCTCGATCTTCCCCCTCGTCACGGCGGAGGACCACCTCTACTTCGGCGGACGCCAGGACGGCGACCAGATCGGCGTCATCGACGGCATCCGCTCGACGTTCGGCAAGACGTACGCCGCCGAGCCCGACGTGCTCATCGAGCAGCTGAAGGACGACGCCGCGATCCAGGCCGCGGACACCCTGATGCTCACGATCCCGAGCCAGCTGGGCGTCGAGTTCAACCTGCGGGTCGTCGAGACCTTCGCGACGCAGGTCGCCCCGGCGCTCGGCTGGGTGGGCACGCGCCCCTAGCGCGAGCCGTCGTCCTCGATGAGGTGGAGCTGCGTGCCGTCGGGGTCGATCAGGTAGCCGGCGCGCTGGCCCCACTCCTGCAGCGACACCGGGATCAGCCGCGGGATGCCGACCGTCTTCTCCGGCACACCGCTCGCGCGGACGTCGGCGTAGAGGCGGTCGAGATCCGACACGCGGATGCTCGTCATGAACCAGCTCTCGTACGGGTCGTGCTCGGGGGCGAGGAAGAACTCGAGCACGATGCCGCTGCGGCCGAGGATCATCCAGCCGCCGTCGCGATAGGTCACCTCGAACCCGAAGCCGGCGTAGAACGCCGCAGTGGTGTCGAAGTCGCGGGAGGGGAGGTTCGGAACGGCCCTGTCCATATCCAGACCCTACGACGTCACCGCGCCGCCGCCCACCCTCCGCACGAAGTCGCGCAGCAGCAGGTTGACCTTTACCGGATCGCGCGCGGCGGCCGCGGCATCCGGCGCCTCCCGCGCAGTCCAGATCCGGCCCCGCCGACGCCGCCCCCGGGCGCCGCCCCGTCGCGCGCTCATCGCTCGGGCACGCCGGTGACCGGCAGTCCGAGCCACTCCGCGAGCTCGTCGAGTTCCGCCCGCACCATCTCGTGCTCCTCAGCCTCGAACGGCAGGAACTCGTGGACGGCGTTGACCTGCAGCACGCCGCTCTTCCTGTCGACCTCGGCGTCCAGCATCCCGACGAATCGATCGCCCATCAGGATCGGGTGCGCGAAGTATCCGTACCTGCGCTGGGCGGCGGGCTTGAACTGCTCCAGCACGTAGTCGAACTCGAACACCTCGCTCAGGCGCGGACGGTCGAACAGCATGCTGTCGTACGGATTGAGGAACGCGACGCGGCCGCCGTCGTCGTCGCCGGCGTCGAGGGCGGCGAGCGCTGCCGGGTCCACGCGGAACCGCCACTTGCTCCCCTCCACGGTCACGGGCTCGCCGGCCATGCCGACAACGGACCACGGCGACTTCTGCTTGGCGAGTCCGGCCGCCTGCAGGCGGCGCTCGGCGAGCAGCTCGGCCGCCTCGCCCTCGCTGTACTCGGGCATGTCCGCCGGGTACACGCGCTCGGCCAGGTCCCAGCGGCGGTGCCTGCCTTCGCGTCCGACGATGGCCACCTCGCCCTGCCGGGTGAGGAAGTCGAGCATGTGCGGCACCTGGTTGCGGCCGTACCAGCCGTCGGGAGCGCGATCCACCTGGGCGGTGTCGGGGATGTCGCTCGTGAGCAGCGGCCCCTCGGCGCGCAGGCGGGCGAGGACGTCGGCCCGGAAGGTCGCATTCGCCTCGAGCCACTGCCGACTGCTCTCGCGTCGCGGCCACGTGCGCATGGCGGGAAGCATGAGCGGCAACAGGCTGATGGGGCGGAACGCGCCGTCGAACTCGAACAGCAGCCGGTCGATCTCGACCGCCTTCTGCAGCTGCCCGGCCTCGTAGGACCATCCGATGCGCGACCACAGCACGGTGTGCTCGCAGGGCGTGATCACCGCCGTCGGGTCGATCTTGATGTACCCGAGCTGCTCTGCGACCTCGACGACGTCTCCTGGCCGATCGGCATCGAGGAGCTGCGCGCGCACGATGATGCGGCGCGCTTCATCTCTCGTCAGGACGCGGGCGGTCATCACGCGACCGGTTGCCGCAGGATCTTCTCCATCGCCTTGCCGCGCGCGAGCTCGTCGACGAGCTTGTCGAGGTAGCGGATCTGCTGCATGAGCGGCTCGTCGATCTCTTCCACGCGCACCCCGCAGATGACGCCGGTGATGAGGGAGGCGCTCGGGTTCAGGCGCGCTGCCCCGAAGAACTCGTCCAGAGGGGTGCCGGCGTCGATGTGACCGCGCAGTTCGGACTCGTCGAAACCCGTGAGCCATTCAATGATCTCGTCGAGTTCGGCGGTCGTCCGCCCCTTCCGCTCGACCTTCGCGACGTAGAGCGGATAGAGCCTGGCGAAGCTCAGGTCGTAGATCTGATGCACGTGGGTCAGCGTAGACCTCGTGTCAGGACGCCGCTTCGGATTCGTCGAATCCTGGGCCGGTGAGCGGCAGCTCCCGGTTTCGATCCCACGGCTCGGTCCAGCCGAGGCGATCGAACAGTCCCTCGAGCACCATGCCCGTGAAGCCCCACACGAGGTGGTGCCCGTCGGCGTGCGGCACGAGGAACCCCGGTCCGCGCCACACCTGGCCGTCGCGGCGGATGACGGTGGAGCCGCGGTGGGCGGGGTCGAGCAGGTCGGCGACGGGGGCACGGAACACCGCGGAGGATTCGGCCTCGTCGACGACGCGGATGGGTGAGGGATGCCGCCACCAGCCGAGCACGGGGGTCACGAGGTGCTGCGAGTAGGCGAGCGGGATGTCCTCGAGGGCGCCGAGCACCTCGACGCCGGCAGGGTCGATGCCGGTCTCTTCCTGTGCCTCGCGGAGGGCGGCTGCGATCGGCCCGTCGTCGGCGGGATCGACGCGGCCGCCGGGGAAAGCGATCTGGCCGGCGTGCGAGCGGAGCGTCGATGCGCGCGAGAGGAGGAGCACGTCGAGGTCGCGCGAGACGGCCCGCGCCTCGGCGTCGTGCTCGCTGGGGTGACCGTCGAGGATCCCGAACAGGATGAGGACCGCCGCGAGGCGTGCATCCGGCATCGTTTCGAGCCCGGCGAACTGCCGAAATCCCTGATGACCGGGGCCGGAGGCGGCGACGTCTGCGACCAGTGCGGCCAGTTGCGAACGGGCGCTTCCAGGGGTCGGCTCGGCGGGCATTCGTCCAGGTTAGCCGCGGTCTTCGACCCTCCGGTCGCCCCGGAGCCTCCCATGTAACGTTCAGGTAACGCACCGGAACCGTCCAGGGTGCCTCGGCAGACTCGGGGACTTGTGTCCGCCCGAACGGACCTTTCGCGTCGCGCTGTCGACGCCTCTGCCCCATACGAAACCGGTTTCATGCGTTCGATCACGTCAGCCCATTCCGCCCGCCGCAACACCCGCGCCGCCGCGCGACGCCTCCGCCGCCGACCCGTCCTGGCCGTCGCCGGACTGTCACTCGGCATGATCGTCGCCGCCGGGATGACCGTGACGACGCCGACCAGCCTGGCCGAGGCATCCGGCTCGACTCCCACTTTCGCGCTCGCCTCGTTCACCGCGCCTGAGCCGTTGGCCGCCGCCCCGTCTCCGGCCGAATCGGAGGCGCTCTCCGCTGCGCGGGCCACCGTCGAGTCGGCGGATGCCTCGATCGCCGCGGCATCGCAGGTCACGACCGACATCACGGCCTCGAAGCTCGACATCGGAGACGCCGAGACGACCGTCGACACCGCCGAGCTCGCGGCCGCGGTCGAGCGGCTCGACGGCGCCAAGGCACTCCCGACCCTGATGCTGCCCTCGATCATCGAGGACGTCACCGTCCTGGCCGACGCCGTCGACGAGCGCGTCGCCGAACTGCGGGGCAAGCTCGACGCCGCCAAGGCGCTCAAGGCCAAGCAGGAGGCTGAGGCGAAGGCGAAGGCCGAGGCTGCGGCGAAGGCGGCCGCTGAGGCCGCCGCTGCCCGGGCCGCCGAGCAGTCGCAGTCTCAGCCGTCCGCTCCGGCGCCGGTGTTCGCCACCGGCGGCGCCGTCGGCGGCACCAGTCCGGCCGACGCGCAGGCGACGGCCCGCTCGATGCTCAGCCGCTACGGCTGGGGCGACGACCAGTTCGGCTGCCTCGTGTCGCTCTGGAACAAGGAGTCCGGCTGGAACTACCGCGCATACAACGCGAGCAGCGGCGCGTACGGAATCCCCCAGGCCCTGCCCGGCAGCAAGATGGGCAGCGCGGGCGCCGACTGGCAGACCAACCCCGCCACCCAGATCGCGTGGGGCCTCGGCTACATCTCGGGTCGCTACGGCACCCCGTGCGGCGCGTGGGGTCACTCGCAGTCGGTCGGCTGGTACTGATCCGGCCCGGCACGCTCTGACGCCGTCCGCCCCCTCCTCCCCAGCCGGGAAGGAGGGGGCGGACTGCCTTGCATAGTTTCGAGTACCACTGCACTAGAGGCGGGCTATTCATCGTTCCAATGTCCGAGGTTGCCGGTAGTTTCAGGGCATGGACGACGACGCCGAGTGGGAGGGAGCGCCGATCCCGGACGCGCTCGACCGGGTCGTCGAAGTCGCCGACATGATGGCGGTCTTCGCGGCGCAGCGGCTGCTGCAAGTCAACGCGATGCGCCGCGAGGCCCTCGAAGACGCCGCCGTGCATGGGCGCGCATTGACCGAAGTGATCGAGCGCGGGGTTCGCCTCGAACTCGCCGCCGGTCTGCGCATCACGGAGCACGCCGCCGGCGAGATGATCGCCCAGGCAGCGGCACTCGTGGAGCGCTATCCGGCAGTGCTCGATTCCCTCGGCGGCGCTCGGATGACCGAGCGGCACGCCGAGATCCTCGTCGACCTCATGGAAGAGGTCGAACCCGAACTGCGGGGCGAACTCGTGCCGCAGGCGATTCGACTCGCCGAGCATCACCCGGTCGGCTCGTTCCGCCGCAAGCTGCGGCGGCTGATCGACACCGTCCGCTCCGTCACGCTGGCCGAACGACACGAGGAGGCGCTCGCGCGTCGCCGGATCGTCGTCGAACCCGCAGAGGATGCGATGGCCTGGCTGCACGCCTACCTTCCGGCTGTCGAGGCGCAGGCGATCTTCGGGCGAGCGACCGCTATGGCGAAGGCGATCATGACGAGCGACGAGGAGACGCGCAGTCTCGATCAGGTGCGCACCGACGTACTGTGCGACCTCCTCATCGACGGCGACACCGCTTCTCTCGCCGGGGACGCGCGCGGAATCCGCGCGAGTGTGGTCGTGACCGTTCCCGCCTTGGCACTGCTCGCAGCCGACGACCGCGAGCGAGACGGTGCCGGCCTGGCTCCGGCATCGGTCGAAGGCGTCGGACCGATCCCGCTCCAGCGCGCGCGTGAACTGTGCGGCGGTGACGGTGGCTGGATGCGCATCCTCACCCATCCCGAGAGCGGTGCCGTGCTGTCGGTCGGCCGCGAGCTGTACCGGCCTCCCGCGGCGCTGGCGAGGCTGGTGAAGTGGCGCGCCGATCGCTGCATGGCTCCCGGGTGCGGAATGCCCGCGTCCCGGTGCGAGATCGATCACACCCTGGCCTGGGTCGACGGTGGCGCGACCGGCCTCGACAACCTCGCGCCGATCTGCCGCGGGCATCATCGGGTCAAACATCACGGCGGGTGGCGGGTGAGACAGGTGCCCGACAGCGGGGGCGCCGTTGAGTGGACGTCCCCCGCAGGGCGTGAATACACCGTGAAGCCTGAACGCCGGTATCCGATGTTCCATCCTTCGGCGGCTGCCGACGCGCCCTTCTGAGTCCGGGTGACCGGAAGGTCCGCGCGCGCCAGAAGCACGGCGGCTCGAACAACGATCGCCTCCGCGACCCTCAGAGCACGCGATCAGCCGAGGCCTTCCTCGCCGTGCCCCACGGCGTGGCGCCACAGGTCGTGCAGCCGCGCGTTGGCGTCGCGCGGCACCCGGTTGCCCGAACGGAACTGGAATCGCCAGGCGATCTCGGGCACGACGACCTCGAGCAGTTCCCGCGGAATCCGGTCGGCCTCGATCACCAGCGAGTCGAACGCCACATCGACGAAGTTGGCCATACGGCGCGGATCGGCGAAGTGCACGTCCTCGTAGGTGTCGGTGAGCACCGTGCCATGGCCGATGATCCCGTACGATCCGCCCTGACGCAGCAGCCAGGCATCCGTTCCCGGTTCGACGCTCCGACGCGCCCCGACCGACCACTGCGTGACGAACGGCTCGCCGCGCGCGACGCCCGCCACGACGGCGGCGTACGATTCCGGCCATTCGTCCCACAGGCCCGGGTTCCAGCCCATGATGACGCCTTCGCCGACCGGGACCGTTGTCGCTGCCATGCGCCGACCCTACCCAGCGGCCTCACGCCAGGAGCCCCCTTTACAGCCCCACCATCGCGGCGCTGTCGTCCCACAGCCGCTTTGCGAGCACCGGATCGTCGGCGAGACGGTTCGTCCGCGAGACGCGATTACGGACGTAGTACGCACCCGGCTGCCAGTCGACGCCGGGCTTGCCGAGCGCGAGCCAGGTGAGGCGCGACCCGCCGACGTCGTTGGAGTCGAGCAGCGGCCGCGTGAGCCGGCTGGTGTAGAACCACCGGACGGCGCCTCGCGCCGTGCCCCCGAATCCGCTGCCGATCACGCCGGGGTGGAACACGACGGCGTTCACGCCTGCTTCGCCGTATCGGCGATGCAGCTCCTTCGTGAACAGCACGTTCTCCAGCTTGCCGTTGCCGTATGCGGCGCCCGCGGAGTAGCGGCGCGCGGCCTGCAGGTCGTCGATGTCGAATCGAGCCATGGTGCGGGATGCCTCGCTCGAGGTCTGGATGACCGATGCGCCGCTCTCCGCCAAGCGCTCGAGCAGCAGATTCGTCAGCAGGAAGCCGGCGAGGTGATTGACCTGGAAGGTCTGCTCGAAGCCGTCGACCGTCGTCGTCCGCTCGGCGAAGATGCCGCCCGCGTTGTTCGCAAGCACGTCGATCCTCGGGCAGGTCTCGAGCAGGGCCGCGGCGAGCGCGCGCACCTGACCGAGATCGGCGAAGTCGGCGACATGGTGCTCGACGCTCAGCTCATCGGCGATCCGCTGCGTCTTGCCGGGATTGCGACCGACGACCACCACCCGCTCCCCCGCCTCGTGCAGCTGCCGGGCCGCGGCTGCGCCGATCCCGTCGCTGGCCCCGGTGATGACGATGGTGCGTGGCACGCGGCCTCCTTCGCTCGTGCGTTCAGGCTACCCGCGCATCGCCGCGGGCCGGCGGACACGTCAACCCTCTTCACAGCGGCCCGGCGTCCCCGTGGGATCGAGGCATGACAGACGCCACCCTCCCGCCCCAGGAACCCGGCCCCGAGCCCGACACGACCGACGCCGCAGAGCCGGACGACATCGACGACGAGCTCGATGCCGAGGACGCCCCGGTGATGATCGAGGAGGACCGGGTCGAGGACACCCCGGCCTGACCTGCGCCTCGATCTGGTCCGGCCGAACTCCTAGCGCGCTCCCAGGTTCGCGGGACCAATCCGACGCCGGCATCCGTTGACTCCTATGACGTCGCAGCCAGCGACGATCAGAAGGGAAGCCCCGACCGTGAACCCCACCGACTACAGCAAGAACCCCGAGGCGCTCAGCCAGCTCACCGAGACCCAGTACCGGGTGACGCAGCGAGACGCCACCGAACCGCCGTTCCGCAATGCCTACTGGAACAACCACGAGCCCGGCATCTACGTCGACGTGGTCTCGGGTCAGCCGCTCTTCTCGTCGACCGACAAGTACGACAGCGGAACCGGCTGGCCGAGCTTCACGCGGCCCATCCAGCCCGACGCCGTGACGACGAAGACCGACCGCTCGCTGTGGATGACGCGCACCGAGGCCAGGTCCTCGGGCGCCGACAGCCACCTCGGCCACGTCTTCGACGACGGACCGCGGGATGCCGGCGGCCTGCGCTACTGCATGAACTCCGCCGCGCTCAGATTCGTCCCGGTGGCCGAGCTCGCGGAGCAGGGCTACGCGGAGTACCTGCACCTCTTCGAGCGGGCGCAGGACCCGAACGGCTGACGGACACCGACGCCGCACGCGAAGCCCGGCAGCCCAGCTCGGCCGGGCTTCGCCGCCGCGGCGAACCTCACTCGCTCCCGACCATCACGACGACCTTGCCCTTCGCGCGGCCTTCGCCGTGCCAGGCGAGCGCCTCGCCGACCTCCTCGAGCGGGAACGTCCGATCGATGTGGATGTCGATCCTCCCCTCGGCACAGAGGTCCGCCACGGGCGCGAACCCGGCCGGCCCCTGCCGCACGAGGAGCAGTCCGAGGTGCCGCCCGGTGAGTCGCCCGAGCAGCGGGCCGACCGTGACCATGCGCAGCACGGTGCGGCTGGTCCCGCCGACGACGACGCAGCGGCCGCCCGCGGCGAGCGCCCTCCGGTACGCGAAGATCGAGCGACGGGCGACCAGGTCGACGATGAGGTCGTACGGCCCCGTGCGCGTGAAGTCGGCCTGCCGGTAGTCGATGACCTCGTCCGCTCCGAGGGCCCGCAAGAAGCCGAGCTTGCCCGCGTTGTCGACCGCCGTGACGTGCACTCCGGCGGACCTCGCCAACTGCACCAGGAACGACCCCGAGCCGCCGCCGGCCCCGTTCACCAGCATCCGCGATCCCGGGGCGGCGAGAGCCGCGGCCTGCGCCGCGATCGCGCCCGCCTGCGGGATCGTGGCGGCTTCTGCGAACGACAGCTCGACCGGCTTCGGTGAGAGCGCGCTCTCGGGCGCCACGCAGTACTCGGCGAAACCGCCCAGCAGCGCGAGATTGTCGCCGAACACATCGTCGCCGACGGCGAACCGCGTCACGCCTTCCCCCACCGCCACGACTCTGCCCGCGATGTCGGAGCCCAGCACGGTGCGCTTCGGCCGGAACAGACCGCCGATGCGCGCGTAGCCCGGACTCCCCCGCAGGCCTTCCCAGTCGGAGAGATTGATCGCCGTCGCGACAACCTCGACGAGCACCTGCCCCGTCGACGGAACCGGCCGCGCCACCTCCCGCAGCTCGAGCCGCTCGGGCCCGCCATATCGCTCGTAGACCATCGCCCGCACCCGCCCACTCTAGGGACGTGGGCACCCACGATGCGATCCTGCGACCAGGCGGAACTCACGGCCGGCTCCCAGCCTGACGGGACCAAAAACGACCGCCCGCCCGTTGTCCCTCTATGACGCCGCAGCCAGCCGCGTCCGTCGGATCCCTGAGACACTGGTCTCCGGGCCACGAACCACTCCACGAAGGAGCTTCACATGACCAGCGGACCTTTCGACACCGGAGAGATCACGCGCACCCCGGGCACCGAGACCGCCGTCCTCGCCGGCGGCTGTTTCTGGGGCATGGAGGACCTCATCCGCCGCCAGCCGGGCGTTCTCGACACGCGCGTCGGCTACACCGGCGGGGAGAACGACCACGCGACCTACCGCAAGCACCCCGGTCACGCCGAGGCGGTCGAGATCGTCTTCGACCCGACCGAGACGACGTACCGCGACATCCTGGCGTTCTTCTTCCAGATCCACGACCCGTCGACGCTGAACCGTCAGGGCAACGACATCGGCACGAGCTACCGTTCGGCGATCTTCCCCCTCTCGCCCGAGCAGGAGCACGTCGCGCGCGAGACGATCGCCGACGTCGACGCGTCGGGTCTCTGGCCCGGCAAGGCGGTCACGACGATCGAGCCCGCAGGCCCGTTCTGGGAGGCCGAGCCCGAGCACCAGGACTACCTGATCACTTACCCGAACGGGTACACGTGCCACTTCCCGCGCGCCGGGTGGGTGCTGCCCAAGCGCGCTGACGCGACGGCGTAAAGAGCGAAGAACAGCGGATGCCGCGGCCCCACGGGTCGCGGCATCCGCTGTCTTCACCATCCGGCGTCAGCCCTCGAGGCCCGACCGCAGCACCCGATAGCGCACGTGCGTCGCGAGTGGGACTCCCCTGGCCGCGATCGGCTCGAGCGCGAGATCGCTCAGTCCTTCGAACGGGCGGAGGCCCTCGCCGAGGATGCATGGCGCGATCTGCAGCCGGAGCTCATCGACGAGCCCGGCGCGCAGATACGCGTTGAGCGTGCTGACCCCGCCGGCGATGTGGACGGGCAGGTCGCCGGCCGCGTCGCGGGCACGGTCGAGCGCGGCGTGGATCCCGTCGGTGACGAAGTGGAACGTGGTGCCGCCCTCCATCTCGATGGGGTCATGTGGGTGGTGCGTGAGCACGAAGACGGGGGTGTGGTACGGCGGATTCGGACCCCACCACCCGCGCCAGTCGCGATCCCACTCACCGCGGACGGGGCCGAACATGTTGCGGCCCATCACGTACGCCCCGGCACCGAGGATGAGGTCGATCTCGGGGCGGCTCTCTTCAGGCGCCTCGAACATCCAGCGGTGCAGGACACCGACCGGGACATCGCCGAACGGGCGGTCCTCGGTCTGATTGCGCCCGGCGCCGACGCCGTCGAGCGAGATGGACATGGTGCCGATGACTGGCTGCATGACGACCTCCAACTGATTGCGATCTGCAACTGGTGCATCACCTTAGCCTGGTCTGGTTGTAGAATGCAAGCAGTATGGCCGACACGCAGCGCTCCGGATGCCCGATCAACCTCACGGTGGAGGTGATCGGCGACAAGTGGTCGCTGCTCGTGCTGCGCGACATGATGTTCGGCAACCGTCGGCACTTCCGCGAGCTGCTCACCGGCTCGGAGGAGGGCATCGCGTCGAACATCCTCGCGGACCGGCTGCAGCGCCTCACCGACGCCGGCCTCGTGACGCGCGCGCCCGACCCGACCCACAAGCAGAAGGTCGTGTACTCGCTGACCGAGCCCGCGATCCAGCTCGTCCCGGTCATGGCGGCCCTCGGCTCGTGGGGCCGCCGTCACCGCCCGGCGTCGCGCGAGCTGTCCATCCGCGCCGAGCTGCTCGAGCGCGGCGGCAGCGAGATGTGGGATGCGTTCATGGACGAGCTGCGCGTGCGGCACCTGGGCGCCACTCCGAAGCCCGGAGCGCGCTCGGTGCTCGACGAGCTCACAACCGCGTACCTCGCCGAAGTGGCGGCGACGCGCGGCGCCGGATCCGCGGCAGCCCGCTGACGCGGTCCCCGGCCTCGCACCTGATCCGCCGCCGCCGTACGCTCGACGCATGGCGACGCAGGCGGAGCCGGGCTGGTACGACGACGGCACGGGCAGACAGCGCTGGTGGGACGGCACGCGCTGGACCGCGCACTTCATCGATCTGGGCGAGCGCGACATCGAGCTGCACACCGACGCGACACCGCCCGTGAGCACCGCGTCCGCTCCGGGCTGGTACGACGACGGCCGCGGCCGTCTGCGCTGGTGGGACGGCACGCGCTGGACGGATGCCGCGCGATTCAGCGGCGAGGAGGAGACGCTGGCGGGCGTCACGGTCGACGGGCGCTGGATGCACTTCGGCGCGTCGAGTCAGCCGGTCGCGGGCGCGAGCGCCGCGTGCGTCTCCGGCGCTGAGCTGCTCAAGCGCGGCACTCTCGTGGCCCCGGCCACCGCGCGCGCGCTGATCGGCCCGTTCGGCCCCATCACGCCCCGGCTGCTGAAGCGCGCCGTCGCACCCACCGCGCTGTACCTCGTCGTCCAGGTCGCCGGCGAGGTCTGGCTCGCGACCGTCCCGGCCGGACAGGAGTCGGCGGCCGGCCGCTTCGCGACCTGGATCAACACCGTCTCGGACCACTACCGCTACCGCTGAGCCGCCGACCACGATCGCGCTCCCCGCCCCTGCCCTTCCGGGCGGTGGTTGACTGTTGCGATGGACGCGGTTCCGATGTTCCCGCTCGGCTCGGTGCTCTTCCCGCACACGCCGCTGGTGCTGCGCATCTTCGAGCCGCGCTACCTCGTCATGCTCGGCCGGCTGCTCGACGAGGAAGACCCCCACTTCGGCGTGGTCCTCATCGCGCGTGGCCACGAAGCCGGCGGCGGCGACCAGCGCAACAGGATCGGGACAATGGCGCGGATCGCCCAGGTCCAGGTCGGCGCGGACGACCTTCACCTCATCGCCGTCGGAGCGGATCGGTTCGCCGTCGACCGCTGGCTGGACGAGGATCCGCACCCCGCCGCCGATGTCACTCCCCTCCCCCGGCTGACGTGGAACGACGAGCTCGCTCCGCTTCGCACCGAGGCGGAGCGCGTCGTCCGACGCGTCCTCGGGCGTGCGGCGGAGCGAGGGGACACCCGATGGCAGCCCGACGTCGAGCTCTCCGACGACCCGATCGAATCGGCATGGCAGCTGGCGGCCATCGCGCCCCTGGGCGACTTCGATCGCTACCGCCTCCTGCAATCGACCACTGCGGGTGGATTGCTACGCGAGACCATCGACCTGACGCTCGACATCGAGGGGCTGTTCACCGCCCCGATGGACCCGGACTTCTAGCGCCGCCCGAAGCCCGAGAACACCGCGTGCAGCAGCGGCAGCGCCGAGACGACCATCAGCGTCGTGCCCGCGACCGGCTCGTCGGGACGCAGGACTGCGCCGCCGATGAAGAGACCGGCGAAGAGCACGGCGGACACGGCGCGGCGCACCACGCGCTCCAGGGCGCGCATCCGCTGCTCCGCCTTCGGCGAGTCCGCCGTCAGCCGCCCCTCCTCCAGTCGTGTCACCATGTCGTCCAGCCGCCGAGGGAGCCGCGCGGCGATGCCCGCCACCGTGACCGCCTCGCGCGCGAAGCCCTGCACCACGTTTCCGCGCTCGTCGCGCACCAGTTGCGCGGCGTAGGGCTCGACGGCATCCCACATGTTGAAGTCCGGCTCGAGCGAGCTGCACACCCCCGAGGTGAGCGATACGGCGCGCACGATCAGCAGGAAGTTCTCGGGAAGCTGGAACGGGAGCGAGCGGATGACGTCGCCGAACTCCGTGGCGAAGGCCTGGAACTCGCGCGGATCCACCTTCTGCAGCTCGGCGAAGCCCATTCCGCCGAACCGGGCGAACAGCGCCGTCATCGCCCGTTCGAGTTCCGCCGTGTCGGCGGACGGCAGCAGCACGCCGACATCGCGGATGCTGTCGATCAGCTGCTTGCCGTTGCGCGACGCCACGGCGATCATCACAGCCTGCAGGTCGCGCCTCAGCCGGTCGGGCACCTCGCCCATCATCCCGAAGTCGACGAAGGTGAGCCGCCACGGCCGCCCGCCGTCGGGTGTCGGGGTGACGAAGAGGTTGCCCGGGTGAGGATCGGCATGGAAGTAGCCGTCGCGGAAGAGCTGGTCGAACATGACGGTCGCGAACTCGGACGCGACCTCGGCGGGATCGATGCCGGCAGCACGAAGGCCGTCGAGGTCGATGATCTTCACGGCCGTGACGTCTTCGAGCGTCAGCACTCGCCGTGTGGTTCGCTCCCACGCGATCTCCGGGACGCGGACCCGCGGGTCGTCGGCGAAGTTCTCGGCGAACCGGGCGGCGTTGCGCGACTCATGGAAGTAGTCGATCTCCTCCAGGCTCGTCGCCGCGAACTCCTCGATGAGCACCGGCAGATCGACGTGCGCGGCGACCACCTTCACGCGGTCGAGCCAGCCCGCGACCCGCCGCAGCGCCGCCAGGTCGACATCGACGATCTTCTCGATGCCGGGGCGCTGCACCTTGACCACGACGTCGACGAACCCCGCGTCGGCCGCATCGGCGGGCGACAGCCGCCCGCGGTGCGCTTGACCCAGGGATGCCGCAGCCACCGGCACCGGGTCGACCGACGCGAACACGGACTCGAGCGGAGCACCCAGCTCCGCCTCGGCGAGGGCGCGGATCGCGGCGAAGTCGACGGGCGGCACCTCGTCCTGCAGCCCCTCGAGTTCTTTCGTGATCTCCGGGGGCAGCACGTCGAGGCGCGACGACATGAACTGGCCGACCTTGATCATGAGGCCGCCGAGCGACACCGCGAGGGCGTGAAAGCGACGGGCGAGCCGCTGCAGCCGGGCAGCTCGGCCGCGGGCGGCGAGGCGCGAGAGGCCGATCCGGGGCAGGAACAGCTCGAACCACCAGGCCTGCACCATGTAGCGGGCGGCGAACCGCAGGATGCGCCGGTAGCGGGCGCGCGAACTGCCGGCGTCGGCCATCGGTGCTCCCTGAATCGGGATCGATCCGGGCCGACGGTCGGTCGGCATCCGGTCAGTCCTGGGCGAGGATGGAGTAGAGCTTACGCCGGGCCTCGTCGAGCACTTCGACGGCCTGCTGCACCTGCTCGGGCGATCCGCTCGTCGCCACCTGAGCTGCGGCCTGCGCGAGCTTCGCCCCGGCCTTCGGCAGCACGGTCGCGCGCGCGGCATCCCGCCGGCTCGAACTCTCCCACGGCGGTGAGGTGCCCTCGGCCGCCGCCGCCTCGGCGCGGCCCGCCTCGGTCAGCGAGTACGTCTTCTTGCCGTTCGCTTCCTCGGCGGTGATGAGACCCTCATCGGCGAGCAGCTGCAGCGTCGGGTACACCGAGCCCGGGCTGGGCTTCCAGGTGCCGCCGCTGCGCTCCTCGATCTCGTAGATGATCTGGTAGCCGTGCATCGGGCGCTCGGAGAGCACGGCGAGCACCGCCGTGCGGACATCGCCGCGCCCCATGCGCGGACCGACGCGCTGCTCGAACATCTCACGCAGCTGGTCCATCGCATCGAACAGGCCACCGCCCGGGCGGGATCCGCCCTCGCCGCGGTCGCGCGGACCGAACCAATCTCCCGTGAACGAATCGCTCATGACGACCTCCTTGGAATGGCGTCACCGACATACCGGCGATAGTCAACGATATATCGCTGAGTGCGATGAAGCCAGCCCCGGCGCTGATTCGACGGACGCCCGAGGGGCGACCGTCAGACTCGGGGAGAATTGCCATGCTAGGGTGAGACGCCCACTCGGGTCATGCGTCGTTTTCCACTCTGCCTCACTGCGCAGCAGCAACAGCCTGACGCCCGGACCGACCTCGTCGTCCGATGGCCTCCCCGTTCGCGAGCACCCAGCGCTCGCCTCATCACTTGCTCCCCGCTTCGGTCGGGAGCGACCCACCACCCCTACGTCCGCACCGAACACGTTGGCGCGGCACACCGGTCGCCTCTGGCGGCCCGCAGAATAGAAGGAAAGACACGATGGCCACTGGCACCGTGAAATGGTTCAACTCCGAAAAGGGCTTCGGCTTCATCGCTCCCGATGACGGCGGCGCCGACCTGTTCGCGCACTTCAGCGCGATCGCCGGCGAGGGCTACAAGGAGCTCCGCGAAGACCAGAAGGTCGAGTTCGAGGCGGAGCGCGGCCCCAAGGGCATGCAGGCCGCCAACATCCGCCCGCTCTGATCCCACCGGTCCGCCGGGGCGCGCGAAACGCGTCCCGGCCGACCAGGCGGGCCCGATCGACATCGGGGCTCGCCGAACGTCGCACGTGCGCGCCACACTGGAGCGCATGAGCGACCCGCACCGCCCGTGGGTGCTGCACGTCGACCTCGACCAGTTCATCGCTGCGGTCGAGGTGCTGCGGCGACCCGAGCTCGCCGGCAAGCCGGTCATCGTCGGCGGCCGAGGCGATCCCTCCGAGCGCGCCGTGGTCTCCACTGCGTCCTATGAGGCGCGCGAGTTCGGAGTGGGCTCCGGCATGCCGCTGCGCATCGCCGCCCGCAAGGTCCCCGACGCGATCATCCTTCCCGTCGACGCGCCGGCCTACATCGCGGCATCCGACGAGGTCATGGCCACCCTGCGTGAGCGGCCCGGCGCCGTCGTGCAGGTGCTCGGCTGGGACGAAGCCTTCGTCGGCATCACGACCGACGACCCCGAGGCGTACGCGCAGGACGTCCAGCGCGCCGTGCTCGCGCGCACGTCACTGCACTGCAGCGTCGGCATCGGCGACACCCTCGTGCGCGCCAAGAACGCCACCGACTTCGGCAAGCCGCGTGGAACCTTCCGCCTCACCGCAGACAACTGGCTGGAGGTGATGGGCCCGCGCCCCACGATCGAACTCTGGGGCGTCGGCAGCAAGATCTCCAAACGGCTCGCGGCGCACGGCATCCTCACGGTCGACGACCTCGCACGCGCCGATGAAACCGTGCTCGCCGCGGAGTTCGGCCCCAAGATGGGGCCGTGGTACCGGCAGCTCGGACGCGGTGACGGCTCCGCCGTGGTCGACGACTCGCCGTGGGTGGCGCGCGGCCATGGCCGCGAGACCACGTTCCAGCAGAATATCGTCGAGCCCGCCGAGATCGAGGACGCCGCCCGCGAACTGGCGGCGCAGGTGCTCGAAGACGTCGTCGCCGAGGGCCGCGCCGTCGTGGGTGTGGGCCTGAAGGTGCGCTACGCGCCGTTCCTCACCAAGACGTTCGTGCACAAGATCCCTGCGACGTTCGACCGAGAGACCGTGGTGGCCGAGGTGCTCGGGCTCGTCGAGCGCATCGAGCCCGGTCGCCCGCTGCGACTGCTCGGCGTGCGCGCCGAGATGGAGATGCCCGACGACGCGAGGAAGGGCCACACGCCCACCCGGAGCGGATGGTGAGCACCGAGCCGCGGTGTCGCGATCTCGGGTGGTGCCGCGTCGACGGCATCCGCTAGTCTCCCGTTCAGAGCGGTTGGGGAACCGCCATGATCATTCGCACTGGGGAGATCATGATCATTCGTACTGGGGAGACGATGAGCGACCGCGACTTCGGCGAGCAGGTTCCGCCGCCTGGCTGGCTGTACGACATCGAGACGGGACGCACCCGCTGGTGGGACGGCGTGCGATGGACAGACCTGGCGAAGCCGCTCGATCCCGTCGTCGTCCGCACCCCGACGGCATACGCGCACGTACCGGCGTCGGCGGTGACCTTCTCGGGCCATCCTTCGTCGCCGCGGAACGGCACCTCCACCGCCGCCATGCTGTTGGTCGTGCTGACCGCGCTCGCACTGGCGGCCGGCTCCTGGCTCACCGGCAGCCTCGACCCGTCGGCTGTCGCCATGCTCGCGGTCGCCACCAGACTCCTCGTGACGGTGGCGTTCGTGGTGGCGATCGCGGCGCTCGTCATCGCGATCCAGCGCCCGACAGGCAAGACGCTCGCGATCGTCGCCCTCGTCGCGTCGTCGCTGCTGCTCAGCGTGCTGATGTTCCGCCTGCTCGACGGCTTCTCCGTCTGACACGCCGGGCGGCGGCATCCGCTTCGCTACTCGACGCGCACGAGGGTGCGCTGCCAGCCGGACGACCCATCAGGTGCGATGGCGGCACGCTCCTCGATCTGCAGCTGCCCGGCGCGATCGACGGCGCGGACCACGACGTCGTGGTTGCCGGGCGCGGCGTCCCACTCGAGGAACCACTGCACCCAGGTGTCGTCGTTGACGGCCGATGAAAGCGTCGCCTGCTGCCACTCGCCGTCGTCGATCCTGACCTCGACGCGCTCGATGCCCACGGTCTGCGCCCAGGCGACACCGGCGAGCACAACCGTGCCGGCGGCCACGGGTTGCCCGGTGCGCGGAGTGTCGAGGCGCGACGAGAACTTGATCGGCGCTCGGGCGCTGTAGCCGCGGGGCGTCCAGTACGCCTCGTCCGCGGTGAAGGTCGTGACCTTCAGCTCGGTCAGCCACTTCGTCGCCGACACGTAGCCGTAGAGCCCCGGCACGACCATGCGCACCGGGAAGCCGTGCTCGAGCGGCAGGGCTTCGCCGTTCATCCCGACCGCGAGGATCGCGTCGCGACCCTCGTCGGTCAGCGCCTCGAGCGGGGTGCTCGCGGTGAACCCGTCGACACTGCGCGACAGCACCATGTCGGCCCCGGCGCGCGGACCGGCGAGCGCCAGCACGTCCCGCACCGGCACTCCGAGCCACTTCGCCGTCCCGAGCAGATCACCGCCGACCTCGTTCGAGACGCACGTCAGCGTGATCGAGTACTCGTCTAGGCCCATGGCGACGAGGTCGTCGAAGCTCAGCTCGACGGGCTCGTCGACGAGACCACCCACCCGCAGGCGCCACGTCGCAGGATCGAGCGCGGGAACCGTCAGCGCGGTGTCGACGCGGTAGAAGTCGGCGTTCGGCGTGTACAGAGGCGAAAGGCCGGGGATGTCGAACTCCGCACCCTCGGGGACGGTCACCTTCGTCCGAGGCTCGGGCAGTCGCAGCGCCCTGCGGACGGACGCGATGGACGTGACGGCGACGTTCGTCGCGCGTGCCGCGATCCCGACGACCAGCGCGCCGGCTCCGGCCACGCCGACGATCTGGAAGAAGCGCCGGCGGTCGAGCTGCGGAGAGCGGGTCGCCGCGGCCTCGCCCTCCGGCCGCGCGTCTTCGGTCGAGTCGAGCTGCCCGTGCGCCGCCGCCCTCGCCCGCGCGTTTTCGGTCGAGTCGAGCTGCCCGTGCGCCGCCGCCGTCGCCTGCGCGTCCGCCTGCGCGTCCGCCTGCGCGTCCGCCCGCGCGTCCGCCCAGCGACGCAGGCGTCCCACGGCGAGCACCAGCACGGCAGCTCCCGCACCCGCGCCGAGCAGCGGCGGCAGCCAGGCCCAGGCGGACGCTCCCTGCCGCGTGACGATGGCAGCGGTCGACAGTACGGCCGCGAGGCCGAGCGCGACCACCCCGAGGGGCGGGCGGAGGAACTGCAGCACACCGGCGACAGCGGAGGCGATGACGACGGCGAGCCCCAGCCCGACGAGAAGCGCGATCTTGTCGTACGCGCCGAACGTCGAGATGGCGAGCTCCTTGAGCGGCTGCGGCACGACGTCGATCACGAATGAGCCGACCGCCAGGATCGGGCTGCTCTCGCGTGCGACCAGGAGCGCCACGACCTCGGCGACGGCCAGGAAGACCCCCGCGCTCACGACACCGGCGAGCGCGCTCAGCGCCATGAATCCCGCGGCACGGCGTCGGTCCGGCATGGCCACTCCTCCCCGGGGTCATCCCCGATCCCCGGGGACGTCCCCGACGTGCTTGTTCGGGGCGGCGACCCGGACGGATTGCGACGCGGCGCGCGACGGATCGCGCAGGGCGCGGCATCCGCTCATCTGACTACGGTGGATGCCGTGACCTTCCCGCCGCCCGCCGTGCCGCTCTTCGTCTACGGCAGCCTGCGACCGGGGATGGCGCTGTGGGAGGCGATCAGCGCGCACGTCATCAGATCACGTCCGGCCACGCTGCGCGGGCGCCTGTTCTGGGATGCCGGCGGCGAATGGCCCGTGCTCGTGCTCGACGACGACGCCGACGGGCTCGTGCGCGGCGAGCTGCTCTCGCTGCAGCCGGGCGACGCGGTCAACCGGGTGATCGTCGACGAGGAACTGCTCTACGGCTACGACGCCCGCTGGCTGCCGGTCGCGACCGACGCGGGCGAGCACGACGCGCTCGTGCTGGTGTGGAACCGCACCCAGGGACTCGGGCCGGAGATCGCGCACGGCGACTTCGTGCGGGCAACCGCCGAGCGCCACTAGCCGCCGCCGCGCAGTTCAACCGCGCCTGATGGTCGCCCGACCTGCTCCCGCGTCGCAGAGTCGCGCGGTCGAGGCATCCCACCCCCGCCGCTCGACCGCGCCGAGCCGCGCCGAATCGCGCCGCCCCGCTCCATCGGCCCGCACGATGGCGCGGTTCGACCGCAAGCGCACGGCGACTTCGTGCGTGCGACCGCCGAGCGGCCAGACCGCGAGGACCGAGCGTGCTCAGAGCCAGACCTGACGCCCGCTCAGAGCACGACGAGCTCCACCTCGCGCAGGGCGCCGGAGTCCACCACGACCGTCATCATCGTGGGGTGGGGCTGGCGGCGACGGTCGGTCGGCGAGCCCGGGTTGAGCAACCGCAGGCCGCGCGGCGTCGCGGTGTCCCAGGGGATGTGGCTGTGCCCGAACACCAGCACGTCGGCGTCGGGGTACGTGTCGTCCATGCGCGCTTCACGACGCCGGGCATCGCCTGTCTCGTGCACGACCGCGAACCGCACGCCCTCGATGTCCCGACGGGCGACCTCGGGCAGCCGCGCCCGGAGGTCGGGCCCGTCGTTGTTGCCGAAGACGCCGAGCACCTCGCCGTGCTGCTCGAGATCGTCGAGAACGGATGCCGCGACCCAGTCGCCGGCGTGGATGACGAGGTCGGCGGCATCCGCCGCGCGCAGGAGCGCATCGGGCAGCCGACGCGCCCGGCCCGGGATGTGCGTGTCGGAGACGAGCAGGAGGCGCGTCGTCACGCGTCGCCCACCGCATCGGTCACGGGCTGCCGCAGGATCGTGCGGAGCTTCGCGGGGTCGGTGCGGCGGATGTCGCTCAGATAGATCTCGTGGTGACGGCCCGTCATGCGCAGCCCCCGGGAAGGGATGACCTCGTCGTGCAGGCGCGCCAGCACCGGCCCCTCCTCGTCGAAGGGGCCGAGGTGGAGGGTCTGCACGCAGCGCCCTTCGTCGAGCGTCTCGAGCCGGAGCCGATCGAGCGCGGGGGCGCCGGTAGCCGCCGCGAGGGCGCGCTCGAAGTGATCGGCGGGCGTCCAGTCGGGAACGAGGATCATCGCGGTCCAGTCCCAGCGCGACTTGTCGCGATCGGACGTGAACGTCGTCATGTCGTCGGACCACCACAGCGCCTCGAGCGGCATCACGACGTAGTCGCGGTCGAGTTCCCTCTTGCTCATGAACTTGAGCTTGTAGGCGACGGGGAAGAGCGTCGACACCGCATCGGCGTAGGCCTGCGCGTTCGGATCGCCGTGGCCGTCGATCATCAGGTAACGCAGCGGCGGCAGGTCGACGACGTCGAACACGCCCCGCCGGGCGGAGTAGGCGGCGAGCTCTCTCTTGAGGTCGGTCTTCATGGCGCGACCAGGCTAGCGGTCGGCACTGACCCGGTCACCAGCCCATCGACCCCGGCACGCCCTTGAAGGGTCCCGCCACCGTCGAGGTGATCCAGCCGCCGTAGAACCCACCCGGCTGCGGCTCGACGAGCTCGCCGTCGACCTCGCACGCGTCCATCGGCCGGGCGTACACCGCGACGCGATCGGCGAGAAGATCGAAGCCCGGCGACGGATCGGGGTAGTTCCAGGCGGCGCGCTGGGCCGCGGCATCCCCTCCCCGCACATCGAAGTAGCGCGCGCCGCCTTTGAACTCGCAGAACGACCCGCCGCTCGCCGGCACGAGCGCGCCCTCGGCGAACGCCGCGATCGGCAGGTAGTAGACGGGCGGGTGGCTGGTCTCGAGCACGCGCACCACGTCATCGGTGTCGACGATCACCTCGCCGCCCAGCCGGATCACGACGCGCGCGTCGACCTGCTCGACCCGAGGAGGACGCGGGTAGTCCCACACCGACTCCTGGCCTGGCGCGACGGGGTCGGGAACAGGATGACGGCTCATCGCCCCAGCGTAAGCGCGCCCGCGGGGGTAGGGGCGCGATCGGAGAACGTCAAGACCCTGACGCAGCTGCGGGCGGCCCCCGTAGCCTGCCCGGATCGACGAAGGGACCATCATGCTTCATGCGCTCGCGCTCAACTGCACACTCAAGCCCTCTCCCTCGGAGTCCAGCGGCGACCTCCTCGCCCAGCAGGTGCTCGACGCCCTCGCGCCCCACGGCGTCGAGGGCGAGATCGTCCGCGTCGTGGACTTCGACGTCAAGCCCGGCGTCGAGGCCGATATGGGCGACGGCGACGAATGGCCCGCCATCCGTGAGAAGGTCATGGCGGCCGACATCCTGGTCTTCGCGACACCGACCTGGATGGGCCACATGTCGAGCGTCGCGCAGCGGGTCCTCGAGCGACTCGACGCGGAGCTGTCGGAGACGGATGACGAGGGCAGGCCCATCCTGGCGGGCAAGGTGGCGGTCGTGGCCGTCGTCGGCAACGAGGACGGAGCCCACGCCATCATCGCGGACGCCTATCAGGGCCTCGGCGACGTCGGCTTCAGCATCCCGTCACAGGGCGGCGTCTACTGGAACGGCGAGGCGATGCACACGACCGACTACAAGGACCTCCCGGAGACGCCCGAGAAGGTCGCGAGCACCACCCAGACGCTCGCGCGGCACGCGGCGCACCTCGCGAAGGTGCTGGCCGAGCAGCCTTACCCCGCGCCCTGAGTGTCGCGACGGTACTCCTCGAGCCAGCGGAGCCACACCTCGCTCACCGTCGGATACGACGGGACCGCGTGCCACAGGCGGTGCAACGGGACCTCCCCCACGATCGCGATCGTGGCGGAGTGGAGCAGCTCGGCGACATCCGGGCCGACGAACGTCGCGCCCACGAGAACGTGGCGGTCGGTGTCGATCACGGCGCGCGCCCGGCCGCGATAGTGGTCGGCGTGGGTGCTCGCGCCGGAGATCCACGACAGGTCGTAGTCGACGACCCGGATGCCGAGCCCTGCCCTCCGCGCGGAGGCCTCGGTGTGCCCGACCGACGCCACCTCCGGGTCGGTGAAGGTCACCTGCGGAACCGCGTCGTGGTCGGCGGTGGCGACGTGCGCTCCCCAGGGAGCATCGTCGATGTGGCGCCCGAGCGCGCGGGCGGCGATCACGTCCCCCGCGGCACGGCCCTGGTACTTGCCCTGGTGTGTGAGCAGGGCCCGGTGATTGACATCTCCGACGCCGTAGAGCCAGTCGACGCCGCGCACGCGGAGCGTGTCGTCGACGTCGAGCCACTCGCCCGGGGCGAGGCCGACCGTCTCGAGGCCGATGTCATCCGTTCGCGGCACCCGGCCGGTGGCGACCAGCAGCTCGGCCGCTCTCACCTCCGAGCCGTCCGACAGGCTCAGAACCACGTCTCCGCCGTCGGTGCGGGCGACGCGGTCGACCTCGACACCGGTGCGCACGTCGGCTCCGGCCTCGCGCAGGGCGGCAGCGACGGCCTCGCCGGCGAACGGCTCCATGCCGCCGAGCAGCCCCGAGCGGGCGATGACGGTGACCTGCGTGCCGAACGATGTGAAGAGGGTCGCCATCTCACTGCCCACGACGCCGCCGCCGAGGATCGCCAGCGACGGGGGGACGTCGCGCACGCCCGTCGCGTCACGGCTGGTCCAGGGCGCGGCATCCACCAGTCCCGGGATGTCGGGGAGCACCGCCGCCGAACCGGTCGAGACGACCACGGCATGCGTGGCGACGAGGTCGGCGGTGGTCCCATCGGCGGCTTCCACCGTCACGGCGCGCTCGCCGGTGAGGCGGCCACGGCCACGGACCAGCTCGATGCCGGCGCTCTGCAGCCACTCGACCTGCGATGCGTCGTTCCAGTCGTAGACGATCGCATCGCGTCGACGCAGTGCCGCGGCGACGTCGACGCCGCCGGTGACGGCCTGCTTCGCGCCGTCGACGTCGCGCGCGGCGCGGAGAGCCGCCCCGCTGCGCAGCAGGGTCTTCGACGGCATGCACGCCCAATACGAGCACTCCCCGCCCACCAGCTCGCTCTCGACGACGACGACCGAGAGGCCGCCCTGCTTCGCACGATCGGCGACGTTCTCGCCGACGGGTCCGGCACCGATGACGATCAGATCGAACTCCCGAGTGGTCATGCGCCCACGCTAGCGGCGCCCTGCCTCGACCGGGCCGGGTCCGCGGAATGCGCGGGTGGCACCCATCCGCCGCCCGTTCGGCGCCGAACACACCGGAGGACAACGGCCGGATCACGCTTCGCGGGTTCCGCCCCCGATGTCGCAGACCTGTGGTTGGCTGGGAAACCCGCGGAAAGGACAGCATGGCGATCGAGTTCCGGTCCGTGTCGAAGCGGTTCGCCGACGGCACTCTGGCGGTCGACGACTTCAGCCTCGTCATGCCCGCGCACAAGACGACCGTGCTGGTCGGATCCTCGGGGTGCGGCAAGACCACGCTGCTGCGCATGATCAACCGCCTCGTCGAGCCGACGAGCGGCGTGATCGCCATCGACGACGAGCCGATCTCGGGCCGCGACCCGGTGAAGCTGCGGCGCGGCATCGGCTACGTGCTGCAGAACGCGGGCCTCCTCCCCCACTTCACGGTGATCGACAACATCGCGACGGTGCCCGTGCTCAGCGGCGTCCCGCGCAAGACGGCGCACGAGCGCGCGCTCGAGCTGATGGATGTCGTCGGCCTCGACCGCACTCTGGCGGAGCGCTACCCGAGCCAGCTGTCGGGCGGGCAGCAGCAGCGCGTCGGCGTGGCCCGCGGCCTCGCCGTCGATCCGAACATCCTGCTGATGGACGAGCCGTTCGGCGCGGTCGACCCGATCGTGCGCAAAGAGCTGCAGGCAGAGACGCTACGGCTGCAGCGCGAGCTCGACAAGACGATCGTGTTCGTGACGCACGATATCGACGAGGCGTTCCTGCTCGGCGATCAGGTCGTCATCCTGCAGGAGGGTGCCCACATCGCCCAGGTCGGCACCCCCGACGAGATCATCGAGAACCCGGCGGACGACTTCGTGGCCAGCTTCATCGGGGCGGAGAAAGGCGCCAGGGCACTGCGCCGCAAGGAGACGCCGCGCGGCACGGTCGTGGTCGACGAGTCCGGCCGCACGCAGGGGGTGCTGGTGGAGGGCGCCTCGTGAGCTGGGTGCTCGACAACATCGACCTCATCTGGGGCCTGTCGCTCGACCACCTGCGGCAGAGCCTGATCGCGATCGTGCTCGGATTCGTCATCTCGGTGCCGATCGGCTGGGCGGCGTTCCGCTACACCGCGGTGCGCGGCCCCACGCTCGCCACCGTCGGCCTGCTCTACACGATCCCGTCGCTCGGGCTCTTCGCCGTCCTCGCCGCCGCGTTCGGCATCCCGCTCCTGTCCGAGGCCAACCTCGTCGTCGCGCTCACGATCTACGCGGTCGCCATCATGACGCGCTCGGTGACCGACGGCCTGGCGTCGGTCGACCCGGTCACGCGTGAAGCGGCCGTCGCCGTCGGGTTCGGCGCGTGGCGGCGCTTCTGGACGGTCGACTTCCCGCTCGCCGGGCCCGTGCTGCTGGCGGGGCTCCGGGTGACGGCCTCCTCGACCATCTCGCTGGCCACCGTCGGCATCCTCATCGGCGTGCAGAACCTCGGCTACCTGTTCACGAACGGCTCGCAGCGCCGCATCATCCCCGAGGTGCTCGCCGGTGTCGTGGCCGTGGTCGTCATCGCGGTGCTCATCGACCTGCTGCTCGTCGTGGCGGGCCGGCTGCTCATGCCCTGGAACCGGCGCCGGCCTACCCGCGCCGAGCGCGCTCTGCGGGCGGTGACGGCGTGAACTTCTTCCTCGAGGCGTTCGCCTGGATTTTCTCCCCGGCCGAGTGGCCGAACGGACTGCCGCTGCCGACCGCGATCATGCAGCATCTGCTCTTCACCTTCGGGTCGGTCGTCATCGCGTCGGTCATCGCGATCCCCGCCGGATGGATCATCGGCCACACCGGCCGGGGCCGCGAGATCGCGGTGTTCCTGTCGGGCGCCGCCCGCGCACTGCCGTCGCTCGGCCTGATCGTGCTGCTCTACCTGGTTCTCGGGGTCTCGCTCAAGACCGAGGCCGCGGTCACGGCCTTCGTGCTCCTCGCGATCCCGTCCATCCTCGCCGGCGCGTACGCGGGCTTCGAGGCGATCGACCGCACGGTGATCGACGCCGGCCGCGCGATGGGCATGACGCCCTGGCAGATCCTCTGGAAGATCGAGGTGCCGCTCGGGCTGCCGCTCCTCATCGGAGGTCTCCGCACCGCCACCCTCCAGGTCGTCGCGACCGTGACGATCGCCGCGTACGTGGGCCTCGGCGGCCTCGGCTACTACATCATCCAGGGCATCCCGCTGCGGGACTTCCCGCAGATCCTCGGCGCCTCGATCGTCGTCATCGCCCTCGCGCTGGCGCTCGACGGCGTCTTCGCCGTCGTGCAGCGCCTCGTCGTGCCGCACGGCGTGGCCGCACGACTCCAGTCCCCTCAGCAATCCCCCGGGACGCGCACGCGAACCGTCGCGAGCACGCCCGCCTGACCCTCACCACAACCGGAGGTTCCACATGTCCACAGCACGCACCCGCCTCGCGCTCGCCCTCAGCGCGACGGCGATCGCCGCCCTCGCGCTGGCCGGCTGCGCCTCGAGCGACCCCCTCACGGGGGACGACGGCACCACCGACGAGCCCGGCACGTCGGGTCCGATCGTCATCGGCTCGCAGGCGTACTACTCGAACGAGATCATCGCCGAGATCTATGCGCAGGCGCTCGAGGGCGCGGGCTTCGAGGTCGAGCGCAACTTCAACATCGGGCAGCGCGACGCCTACATGCCTTCGATCGAGGACGGATCGATCGACCTGTTCCCCGAGTACACGGGCAATCTGCTGCAGTTCTTCGAGCCCGACACGACGGCCACCACGTCGGACGACGTCTACGCCGCGCTGCAGGAGGCGCTGCCCGAGGGCATCACCGTGCTCGACCAGTCGTCCGCGACCGACCAGGACTCGTACAACGTGACCGCGGCCTTCGCCGAGGAGAACGACCTCGTCTCGATCGCGGACCTGGCCGGCATCGACGGCCTCGTGCTCGGCGGCGCTCCCGAGCTCGAGGAGCGCCCCTACGGTCCGTCCGGCCTCGAGGAGGTCTACGGCGTGACCGTCGCGTTCCAGGCGACCGGCGACACCACCGTCGACGAGCTCGTCGCCGGCAACATCCAGGTCGCGAACGTGTACAGCGCCGACCCGCTCATCGAGACGCAGGAGCTCGTCACGCTCGAAGACCCCGAGGGCCTCTTCCTGGCGTCGAACGTCGTGCCGGTCGTGAGTGCCGACCTCGCCGACGAGATCGCCGACGTCATCAACGCCGTCAGCGCCGCTCTCACCCCCGAGGGGCTGGTCGCGCTCAACGTTCAGTCGACGGTCGACCAGATGTCGTCCGACGACATCGCGGCGGCCTGGCTCGCCGAGAACGGGCTCGACTGATCTGACCACGCGGAAGGGCCGGGCGGGATATCGCCCGGCCCTTCCGCCTGCCACCTGGCACGTGCCACCTGGCGCCGGGCGCCTGGCGCCTGCCCGTCCGGGGCAGAGGACGCGTCGGCGGGCGGGTCACCCCGTCCGGCGCGAAGGACGCGTCGGCGGGCGGGTCAGCGCGCGGTCGCCCGCCGGCGCGACCGCGAGCGCGCCACGAGCGCGGCGATCACCCGCCATCCGACGAGGAACAGGCAGAGCGTCAGGGTGGCGACCACGATGAACGCCACCGCGGTCCCCTGGCCGGAGGCCGCGCGCAGCAGCATCCCTCCGACGACCGTCGTCGCCCAGACGCCGAGCCCGGTGCGCACCGGAGCCGCCGGGGCGCGCCACGCGAGCGTGATGAGCCAGCCGGCCACCAGGCCCACGAGGAACGGCCACGCGGTGATGCCGAGGCCGACCAGCCAGTCCTCGCCGTGGCTCGCACGCCCGATGACGGCGAACGCCACCACGAGCATCACGTCGAGCGCGAAAGAGCCGGCGACCAGGCGCCACGCCGGCTGCGGCATCCGATCCTCGCGCATCACGACGCCGGCGCGGTCGTTCGCGGACGCAGGTCGGGCGTGAGCGCCTCACGCTCGTCGAAGACGAAGCACTCGCCGTTCCAGTGGGCGCCGCCCACGTTCTCGAAGTAGCCCAGGATGCCGCCCTCGAGCTGCCGCGCGTCGACGCCGTTCTCGCGCAGATGGATCGCCGCCTTCTCGCAGCGGATCCCCCCGGTGCAGAAGCTCACGACGGTCTTGCCCGCAAGATCCCCACGGTGCGCGGCGGCGGCTCCCGGGAACTCGGTGAAGCGCTCTATGCGCCAGTCGACGGCGCCCGCGAACGTGCCGTAGTCGACCTCGAAGGCGTTGCGCGTGTCGAGCAGCACCACCTCGCGGCCGGTGTCGTCGTGCCCCTGGTCGAGCCAGCGGCGCAGCGTGTCGGGCGTGACCGCCGGCGCGCGCCCCGACTCGGGCCGGATGGCCGGGTGATCCATGCGGATGATCTCCCGCTTGAGCTTGACGAGCATGCGTCGGAACGGCGGGGCATCCGACCAGCTCTCCTTGGTCGTCAGCGCCGTGAAGCGCGGGTCGGCGCGCAAGTCGTCGACGAACCCGCGGACGGCGTCGGGGTCACCTGCGAGGAAGAGATTGATGCCCTCTCCGGCGAGCACGATCGTGCCCTTGAGGCCGGCCGACTGGGCGCGACTGCGCAGCGTCGGCCGCAGAGCCTCGCGGTCGTCGATCCGCGTGAACAGATACGCCGAGATGTTCAGGACGGATGCCACGGCCACAAGCCTACGTTCCGCCCGGCGCCGCACGATCCGGGCGCACCCTCGTTGAGTGTCCACCACACGCCGCGCCCGACCCGTGCTCGACGGCGCGTCCTGGACGCTCAGCGGAGAGTCACGTCCGAGCGCAGCGATACGACCGCGGGCCCGCGGGTAGACTCGCCCCGTCGCGCTCGCGGCCCCTCCCGCCGGTTCTGCCCGGTTCCCGCGCGCAACGGAGAGCGCCCGCCCCCGATTCCCGGAGCCCAGCCATGTCCGCTGCACCCGTCACCACGCCCGACAGCCCGTCCCGCTACCGCATCCAACCGACGGTGCTGCAGGCGCTGCGCAGTCCGCGCATCCTCACGCGCGAGCTGCTCGCCGGCCTCGTCGTCGCGATCGCGCTCATCCCCGAGGCCATCGCCTTCTCGGTCGTCGCGGGCGTCGATCCTCGCGTCGGCCTCTTCTCGTCCTTCGTGCTCGCCGTCGTCATCGCGTTCACGGGCGGCCGGCCGGCGATGATCACGGCGGCCGCCGGCGCCGTGGCCCTCGTGATCGCGCCGGTCTCGCGCGAGTACGGCATGGACTACTTCATCGCAACCGTCATCCTCGCGGGCATCCTGCAGATCCTTCTCGCCGTGCTCGGCGTCGCGAAGCTCATGCGCTTCATCCCCCGGAGCGTCATGGTCGGCTTCGTCAACGCGCTCGCGATCCTCATCTTCGTGTCGCAGCTGCCGCAGCTCATCGACGTGCCGTGGGCGGTCTACGTGCTCGTCGCGGTCGGGCTCGGCATCCTCGTCCTGTGGCCGCGCATCACCCGCGCGGTGCCCGCCCCGCTCGTCACGGTGGTGCTGCTGACCGCCGCGGTCGTGGTGTTCGGCATCTCCGTGCCGGACGTGGGCGATCAGGGCGAGCTGCCGCGCAGCCTGCCGGAGCTGCTGATCCCGAATGTGCCCCTGACGTGGGAGACGCTGCAGATCATCGCGCCCTACGCGTTCGCAGTCGCCCTCGTCGGCCTGCTCGAGTCGCTGATGACGGCGAAGCTCGTGGACGACATCACCGACACGCACTCGCGCAAGACCCGCGAGGCGTGGGGGCTCGGGGTGGCGAACCTGGCCTCCGCGTTCTTCGGCGGCACCGGGGGCTGCGCGATGATCGGTCAGACCATGATCGGGGTGAAGGCGTCGGGCGCCCGCACCCGCATCTCGACGTTCATGACCGGCGTCTTCGTACTCGTCCTGGTGGTCGCGCTCGGCGATGTCGTCGCGATCATCCCGATGGCCGCGCTCGTGGCCGTGATGATCGCCGTGTCGGTCGCGACGTTCGACTGGCACAGCATCCGCCCCTCCACCCTGAAGCGGATGCCGCTGAGCGAGACGCTCGTGATGGTCGTGACCGTCGCGCTCACGGTGTGGACGCACAACCTCGCGGTCGGCGTCATCGCCGGCGTGCTCGCGGCGATGGTGCTCTTCGCTCGCCGCGTGGCCCACTTCACGACCGTCAGCCGCACCGTCGACGGCGACGTCGCCCGCTACCGGGTCGACGGCGAGCTCTTCTTCGCGTCGAGCAACGACCTGACGACGCAGTTCGAGTACGCGTCCGATCCGTCGCATGTGGTCATCGACATGACGCGTTCGCACGTGTGGGATGCCTCGACCGTCGCCGCCCTGGACGCGATCGTCACGAAGTACGACCAGCGCGGCACCACCGTCGAGCTGGTCGGCATGAACGAGGCGACCACCGCCTTCCACCGCCGGCTGAGCGGCGGCCTCGCGGGCAGCTGAGCCGGCGTCGCGGGCAACTGAGCGCGACCTCGCGGGCGCTGAGCCGGCGTGGTCGTCGCGGTGGTCGGTCCGAACACGCGGGCGCGGCCTCACCCCTCCGCATCGGGAAGCAGCGCGGGGCATTCGCCGCCGGGGTCGGTCGCGATCTCGAAGTGCCAGCGCTCGTTGGCATAGATCTGGCACAGTCCCCACCCGGCGCCGTGCTCGATGAGCCAGAACTGGGCATCGAGTGGGCCGACATCGACGGCGTGGCCGGTCACGTGATGCGAGCGGTCAGGGGTGGCGACGAACTGCCGCGCGATCTCCTCACTTCCGTACGTCGTGATGGCGTCGTCGAGCAGCCACTGCTGGTACTCCCGGCTCCGCCACCCGCCGGTGATCTGGAACGTCACCCCGTCAGCCGCCGCGACGGCGGCGGCCCCGCGCACCGCGTCGCGCAGGTCCGGGTCGAGGTGGGCGATCGCGGGCAGCGAGTCGTCGTCGATGGCGGCCGCGGACGCGAGCTCGCCCGCGGCCGCACTCGGCACGAACGGCGCGGACAGCGCCTGCGCCGGACTCCACAGGTAAGCCGCGGTCACGGCAGCAGCGGCGAGCAGCACGGCAGCGATCACGCCGGTCGCGACGAAGGACGCGCGCCCGCGACGAGCGGGCGGACGCACGGGGGATGCGGTGAGGAGTGACATGCGACCATCCCACGCGGGCGCGTGTTGCGACGGCGTACGCGGATTCGCATACACCCGCGATATCTGCGGCGACCTAGGCTGGTCGCCATGCGCGTGCTGATCGTCGAGGACGAGCTGTACCTCGCCGAGGCCATCCGCGACGGACTCCGGTTGGAGGCGATCGCCGCCGACCTGGCGGGCGACGGTGACACCGCGTTCGAGCTGCTCGCCGTCAACTCGTACGACGTGGTCGTGCTCGACCGCGACATCCCCGGCCCGAACGGCGACGAGATCGCCCGCCACCTGGCGGCCCTGCCGGCGGGTCCGCGCGTGCTCATGCTGACCGCGGCCGACCGGCTGGACGACAAGGCGACCGGCTTCGAGAGCGGTGCCGACGACTACCTCACGAAACCCTTCGCGCTGCGCGAACTCGTCCTGCGGCTTCGCGCGCTCGGTCGACGGCCGGCCGCGGCCACTCCCCCGGTCCTCGAGTTAGGTGCTCTGCGGCTCGACCCGTTCCGGCGCGAGGTGTACCGCGACGGGCGCTACGTCTCGCTCACCCGCAAGCAGTTCGCGGTTCTGGAGGTGCTGCTGACCGCGCAGGGAGGGGTGGTCAGCGCCGAGGACCTCCTCGAGCGCGCATGGGACGAGAACGCCGACCCCTTCACCAACGCCGTGCGCATCACGATCTCGACCCTGCGCAAGCGCCTGGGCGAGCCGTGGGTGATCGAGACGGTGCCCGGCGTCGGCTACCGGGTGAGTGGGGTGACGGATGCCGCGGGGTGAGGCATCCGCTCCCCGCTCAGGGCGTCCGCGCGGGCTGTCGGTGCGGGTGAAGCTCACGCTGAGCTACGCCGGCTTCCTGATCGTCGCGGGCGCGGCACTGTTCGCCGTCGGCTTCCTGCTGCTGCGCTTCGTGCCCGAGGGGAACGTCTACGTCGTGGGCGGCGGCTGGGCGCCGAACCGCACCAACCTCGTCGAGGTGTTCGTGCGCTACGCGTGGTGGGCTCTCGTCGGGCTCGCCGCATTCGGGCTCGTGGGCGGCTGGCTGCTCGCGGGACGCATGCTCAAGCCGCTCGACCGCATCACCGACGCCGCCCGCCGCGCGCGCGACGGGTCGCTCGACCACCGCATCGACCTGCCCGGCGCGCGCGACGAGCTGACCGAGCTCGCCGACGCCTTCGACGCGATGCTCGGCCGCGTGCAGCAGACGCTCGACGAGGAGCGCCGCTTCGCCGCCAACGCCTCGCACGAGCTGCGCACGCCGCACGCCATCATCCGCACGATCGTCGAGGTCGCACAGGCCGACCCCGACGGCCGCGATGTCGACGAGGTGCTCCGGCGTGTCGGCGACACCAACGACCGCGCGATCGCGACGACCGAGGCCCTGCTCGCGCTGGCGCGCGCCGGACGCGGCGGACCCTGGACCCGTGAACCGGTGGACTTCGCGTCGCTCCTCGCCGAGGCGGTGGACGAGGAGACAGCGGATGCCGCGGCCGCCGGCATCCGCATCGACACGTCGCTCTCGCCGGCGACCGCGCTGGGCGACCGCACTCTACTCGGGCGGCTCGCCGCGAACCTCGTGCGCAATGCCGTCGTCCACAACGAGCCGGGCGGCTGGGTCTCGGTGACGACGGGTCGCACCGCCCGGGCCGCCGAGCTGGTCGTCGCCAACACCGGGCCGGTCCTCGATCCCGCCGTGGCCGGCACACTCGTCGAGCCGTTCGTCCGCGGCGCCGGACGCGCACGCGGTGCCGAGGCGGAGCGCGGCGCCGGCCTCGGACTCGCGATCGTCGCGGCCGTCGTGCGCGCCCACGACGGGGTGCTGGCCATCAGCGCCCGCCCCGGCGGAGGGCTGCATGTGCGCGTGGAGCTCCCGAGCCCCCCTGCGGACCGGCGCTGAGTCGAGGTCACGACCCGGGACGCCGCGTTCGGTCCGCTTCCCCGAGGCTGCGCACCGCCCCGCCGATGAGCCGCCCGACGGCCACCACGACGACGCCGATCGCCGCGCCGACCGTGTTCCACAGCACGTCCGCGGGGTCGGGCACGCGACCCGGGATCGACCGCTGGGCGTACTCGACGCACGCCGACACTGCTGAGCCGGTGAGGATCGCGAGCGGCCACCACCGCCGCCCGAGGAGCAGCGCGACGGTCGCGCCGAGCGGCACGAACAAGATCGTGTTGAGCACGCGCTCGGCCTCGCCGGACAGGAGCCCGGCGAGCAGAGGTGCAGACGCCCCCTCCACCGCGGTCAGAAACGCTCCGCGCGCCGGCGCCACCAGCGAGCGCGGGGCGAGCGTGAGCACACCGACGGCCGTGACGGCGAGCGCCGCCGCGATCGTGCGCGCCGTGCGGAGGCGCGCGGCCGGAGAGACGTTCGACACTGTTCCTGCTTCCCGCCGGCTCTCGTGCCGACAGGTCCAGCCCAGCGGAACCGATGTTGCGGGAGCGTATGCTCCGCGCCCGCTGCGGTCAGCGCAGGAACATCGCGGGGTCGAACTCCTCGATCGGGATGACGCGCACCCGTGGCAGCGGCGCGTCGAACACCCGGGCGTCGTACTCGAGGTCGAACTTCTCGATGCCGGGCAGCGTCGCGAATCCGGCGTTGCGGAACTCGGTGAACGCGAGCACTCCGACCCGCCGCTCGCCGTCGACCAGCGCGGCGACGTCATCGAGGAAGTCGCCGTCGTGGCTCACCAGCATGACGTCGTCGGGGCGGTCCACGATCGCTCGCAGCGTGCGCTGCACCGCGATGTCGACGACCTTCTCGTCGGGCCCGCCCGACAGCGGCACGACCTGGTAGTCCATCGCCTTCAGAGCCTGCACGAACGCCATCGGGATGCCGGTCGTCGCGTTGAGGAAGAACAGTCCGCGGGCCGGCTGGCGCCAGGTGCGCGACGCGAACGACATGAGCCGGTCCCACCGCGGGCGCTCGTCCGGCTGCGGCCGACGACCGAGGATCGAGCCCCCGAGCGTCGCGTCGATGTTCTCGCCGTCGACCAGGATCCAGGTCGTCCGTCCGTCGTCGCCCACCGCGGGCCCCCTCACCGGGCCCGACCGGTCGGAAACCCGAGCACGATCCTACGTGCGCGGTCGACCCGCTGCATCTGTGGCCGGGTCGAGCCTGCGTGCGCGCCGGCCTCCGGCGCGACGACGCCCGCGCGCGGCGGGTAGCACGTCGTCTCGGGCAGTGCAATCCCCAGGCGTGCAGCGCACAGGCTCATTAGCTTCGAAGAGTCCCGACGAGAAGGAGAGACATCGTGGCCACGACCACCGCGAAGAAGACCGCCCCGACGAAGACCGCCGCAGCGACTTCCAAGAACAAGCGGCGCACGGCCCGGGGCGGAGTCGGCGCCGAGCTGACGAGGGAGCAGAACGCGGAGCACGGGTTCACGGCCTCCGAAGCCCTCAGCGAGAACCTGCAGAAGGTGCTCGTCGATCTGATCGAGCTGTCGCTCCAGGGCAAGCAGGCCCACTGGAACGTCGTGGGCCGCAACTTCCGCGACACGCACCTGCAGCTCGACGAGATCATCGAGGCCGCCCGCGACTTCGCCGACACCGTCGCCGAGCGGATGCGCTCGCTGCACGCCCTGCCCGACGGTCGCAGCGATGTTGTGGCCGAGACCACGACACTGCCCGAGTTCCCCCAGGGCGAGATCGCGACCACCGAGGTGGTCGACCTCATGACCGAGCGACTGGATGCCGTCGCCATGACCTGCCGCGACGTCCACGACGACGTCGACGAGGAAGACCCCACCAGTGCTGACATCCTCCACGCGATCCTTGAGCGCGTGGAGCAGCTCTCGTGGATGGTGAGCGCGGAGAACCGCACGCCGAAGCGGTGACCACATCAGGCGCTCGACGCTGCCCACTCTCCTCCGGGACGGTGGGCAGCGCTATTTCCGGCGCTGTTCGCCGCACGATGCCTGTGTGAGCGGTAACTCAATCCTTGCCTCATCCACGTGGTGAGCGCTAACATCGCACGAACCTCTTCCCCACACGCCGCGCCGACGCGGCGAACGAAGGATGTGCGATGAAGCAGCCCCTTGTCCGACGCACGCTCGCGAGCCTCACGGCGATCGCCCTCGGCCTGACCGGCGTGATCGCCGCGACTCAGCCGGCGGTCGCCGCCACGACGCTCGTGGCCCACTACCCGCTGACCGAGACGACCGGAACGATCGCGGTCGACGCGAGCGGCTCGGGGCGCGACGGCACGTTCGTGGGCTCTCCCGCCCTCACCGGCGGCGAAGGGGTACGCCTCGACGGTGCAGACGACCACGTGAAGCTGCCCGACAATCTGCTGGCCGGGCTCACGTCGATCACCGTCAGCGCCGAGGTCCTCGTGCGGGGCGCGCAGGGCACGCCGTACTTCATCTACGGCTTCGGCAACACCGATTCCGCCGGCGTCGGCAACGGCTACCTCTACTCGACCGGCAACACCTACAAGACCTCGATCGCGTCGGGCAACTGGTCCACGGAGCAGACCGCCAACAGCAGCGCGAACCTCGAGCGCGACGTGTGGAAGACGATCACCTACACGCTGGACGACGCGACCGACACGGCCCGCGTGTACCTCGACGGCGTGCAGGTCGCCCAGAACACCGGGGTCACGATCACGCCGGGATCGATCGGCGGCGGCGTGACCACCGCGAACTACCTCGGCAGGTCGGTCTACGACGCCGACAAGCGCCTCGCCGGCAGCCTGCGCGATGTGCGCATCTACGACGCCGCGCTGAGCGCGTCGGAGGTGTCGGCTCTGGTTCCGAGCGACGACACGCGCCTCCAGCGGGATGCTGCGGCTCTGTCGCTCGGTGACCTGAGCGGCGTCACCGCGAACCTCACGCTCCCGGCCAAGGGCGCGAACGGCGCCGCGATCGCGTGGGCGTCCAGCGACTCGGCGATCGTCTCCGCCGCCGGCGCCGTCACCCGCCCCGCCGCCGGCGAGGCCCCGGCCGAGGTCACGCTGACCGCCACGCTCACGCGCGGTGCGGCATCCGCGACGCGCACCTTCACGGCAACCGTGCTGCCCCTCCCCGGTGGCGACCAGCTCGCCCAGGCCGACCTGGACGCCATCGTGATCCCGAATGCGGACGACATCCGCGGCAACATCACGCTGCCCACGTCGGGCACCGTCAACGGCAGCGACGTCACCTGGAGCGCCTCGCCCGCAGGCGTCATCACGACGAGCGCGCAGGCGGGCACCGCCGCCGGCGTCGTGACGCGCGGCGCCGCCGACACCGCGGTCACGCTGACCGCCACCGTTCCCGGCACCACCGCGACCCGCAGCATCCCCGTCACCGTGACCGCCGCGCCCGTCGACCTCGACACCGACTACACCGCCGGCTACCTGTGGACGCACTTCGCGGCCGAGGGCGGCTACGAGAAGATCTTCTACGGCTACAGCGAGGACGGCCTGCACTGGTCGAAGCTCAACGACAACAAGCCGATCCTCGCCAACCTGGGCGGCGACCTCGGCGTGCGCGACCCGCACCTCGTGCGCTCTCCCGACGGCGACAAGTACTGGATCATCGGGACCGACCTGCACGCCGAGGGCGGCGGCGCCGGCGGCTCCGGGTGGGACCAGCTCAACGCCAGCCAGAACCTGGTGGTGTGGGAGTCGACCGACCTCGTGAACTGGAGCGACCAGCGCATCGTGTTCGCAGGCTTCGACCAGGCCGGCTGCGTGTGGGCGCCCGAGGCGACCTACAACGAGGCGACCGGCGAGTACTACGTGTACTGGGCAGCCCGCGACCGCACCGACGACGGCACCCCCGACTGGGCGCTGCGCATGTACCTCACGAAGACCCGCGACTTCGTCACGTTCACCGAGCCCGAGATCTGGACGTCGCTCAACGAGAAGGGCGACGGGCTCACGGGGCCGAACATCATCGACTCCACCATCGCGAAGGAGGGCGACACCTACTACCGCTTCTCCACCTCCGACTGGCACACGGTCGTCGACACGGCGCCCAGCCTCGACGGCCCCTGGACCCGCGAGATCGCGCGGGGCGAGGCATCCGCTCACGGTCTGCGCGCTTCGATGGAAGGCCTCACCGTCTACCAGCTGCCCGACGGCCGCTGGGCCGCGATGGGCGACCAGAGCGGGTACTACGGCCACATCGCCGACACGCTCGAGAGCCTGCAGTTCCGCCAGCTGACCGTAGGCAGCGGGGCCGACCAGTATTCGTTCGACCAGCGGTTCCGCCACGGCTCGGTGCTGCGTCTGTCGGCCGCTGAGGAGGAGCGCCTGCTCGAGGCGTACGGCGACGAGCCGGTCGACCCCGAGGAGCCGGAGGAGCCCCAGGAGCAGCCGATCGCCGAGTACACCTTCGACGACGGGACGCTGGCGGACTCGGTCGGCGACGCCGACCTGACGAAGAGCGGCACGGCCGCGGTCGCGACCGACGCCGTTCAGGGCCAGGCCCTCAAGCTGGACGGCTCGGCGAACGGCTTCGCCGCGTTCCCGACCGGCTTCTTCGACGGCCGCAGCACGATGACCGTGTCGATGGACGTCAAGTCCGAGAAGACCAGCGGCAACTTCTTCACCTTCGCGTTCGGCGCCGACACCAGCAAGTACTACTTCCTGCGGCTCCGCGGCGGCGACGTGCGCAGCGCCATCACGCAGACGTCGTGGCAGAACGAGTCGGCCGTCACCGGAACCGTCAGCAGCGGTCAGTGGCACCGGATCGATGTCGTGTTCGACGGCGCGAAGATGACGGTGTACTCCGACGGCGTCAAGCTCGGCGAGAACGCGACTCTCGGTGCCACGGTGGCCGACCTCGGCGAGAACCTCGTGGGCTACCTCGGCAAGTCGCTCTACTCGGCGGACGGGTACTTCCAGGGCTGGTTCGACAACGTGCGCGTCTACAACCGGGCACTGTCGGCGGGCGAAGTGCTCGCCAACGCCGGCGTCACCGACCAGCTGCTCGAGGTCTCGCTGTCCGACCCGTCGAAGCTCAAGGTCACGCCTTTCGTCGACTCCACCGCGCATACGGCCGTGATCCCCGTCGTGAAGGGAACCGACCTCACCGCGCTGGCGCCGACCTTCAGCACGGCACCGGGCGTCACCATCTCGCCCGCGTCGGGCACCGTGGTCGACCTGAGCAGCCCGGTCACCTACACGCTGTCCGAGCCGGACGGCGGGACGACCACGTGGACGATCGAGGCGCGGGTCGTCAACAGCCCCGTGCTGCCCGGCCTCTACGCGGACCCGAACATCGCGGTCTTCGGCGACACGTACTACATCTACGCCACGACGGACGGCTACGCCGGCTGGGGCGGCAAGGACTTCTACGTGTGGAGCTCCAAGAACCTCGTCGACTGGGAGCGCTCGGACGAGCCCTTCCTCACGCTCGACGGCGCGAACGGCAACGTGCCGTGGGCGACCGGCAATGCGTGGGCGCCCACGATCATCGAGCGGGACGGGAAGTACTACTTCTACTTCAGCGGGCACAACGCCGCGCTGAACCGCAAGACGATCGGCGTGGCCGTGGGCGACAGCCCAGAGGGGCCGTTCGTGGCCCAGCCCAGCGCGATGATCCTCAACAACGAGGAGGTCACCTCGGGCCAGGCGATCGACCCGGCCGCCTTCCACGACCCCGTGACCGGCACCTGGTACCTCGGCTGGGGCAACGGCGGCAACGCGGCCGTGCTCGCCGAGCTGAACGACGACATGATCTCGCTCAAGACCGGGACGTACCAGCGCATCAACGGCCTCACGAACTTCCGTGAGGGTGTCTTCTTCAACTACCGCCAGGGGCTCTACCACCTGACGTACGCGATCGATGACACCGGGTCGGAGAACTACCGCGTCGGGTACGCCACGGCGACGAGCATGAACGGGCCGTGGACCTACCGCGGCGTGATCCTGCAGAAGGACCTGTCGCTCGGCATCAAGGGACCTGGCCACAGCTCGATCATCAACGTTCCGGGCACCGACGACTGGTACATCGCGTACCACCGCTTCGCGATCCCGGGCGGCGACGGCAACCATCGCGAGACGACCATCGACAAGCTCGAGTTCGGCGCCGACGGCCTCATCAAGCCGGTGGTCCCGACGCTCGAGAGCGTCGCACCGCAGACGATCGACCAGCCCGAGACCGGACCGCAGATCGAGGTCACCACGACCTCGCGCTGCATCGCGGGCAAGGTGACGCTCGTCGTGCAGGCGAAGAACGTCGACGACGTCGCCGCGACCCTCGCCGTCCGGACGACCTACGGCAGCAAGACCGTCGTGGTCCAGCCGGGCAAGACCACGTCGCAGGCGTTCACCACGCGCCTCGCCAACATCGAGGCCGGCACGGTGTCGGTCACGGCGGATGCGACACGCGACGGCGAGCCGGTCACCTCGGTCACCGAGGCGTCCTACGGGCTGCAGACCTGCGGTTGACCGCACGGCGGTGATCACGGGCCGGGTGCCGTCGTCGAGACGGCACCCGGCCCGTCGCTACTCTGTTGCGATGGACGTGCACGGCGGCGGGAGTCGCCTCGCCTGGACCGACGTGCCGGTCTCCGTTCGCGCGCGCATCGAGGAGCTCGTCGGCGCATCGGTGATCGCGACGACGACCGCGGCCGGCGGCTTCTCCCCCGGCCTCGCCGCCAGCGCGGCGCTCTCCGACGGACGCACCGTGTTCGTGAAGGCAGTGGGCACGGCGACCGGACCGGGAAGCGCCGATCTGCTGCGCCGCGAGCGCGACAACCTCGCGCGACTCGGCCAGCTCCCGAGCGTCTCGCGCATGATCGCGTCGAGCGACGACGGCGACTGGATCGCCGTCGTGTTCGAGCACGTCACCGGCCGCGCACCGAACCCGTCCGTCGCCGCCGAGCGGGCGCGGATGATCCGGGCGTTCGAAGAGGCTGCGGCATCCCTCACCCCGTCGCCCATCGAGGCGGAGACGTTCGCGGCACGGGCTCCCGACGACCTCGACGGCTGGGCGAGGACCGCACCGGACGACCCGGCGGCGCGCATCGACCCGTGGATCGCCGCGAATCTCGACGCCGTGCGGACGCTAGCGGACGGGTGGCGGGATGCCGCGGCCGGCGTCTCTCTCGTGCACGGCGACCTTCGAGCCGACAACATGCTGATGTCGGGCGACGACGTGGTGATCGTCGACTGGACCGAGGTCTGCGTCGGCGCACCGTGGCTGGACTGGGCGCTCGCGGTGCCGAGCGTGTGCCTGTTCCCCGGCACGCCGTCGCCCGAGTCGGTGTTCGCGGAGTCGACGCTCGCAGCCACCGCGCCCGCGGCAGACGTCACGTCGATGGTCGCCGCCGTCGCGGCCTACTTCCTGCGCTCCTCGGTGCGCCCGGTCGTGCCCCAGCTGCCGGCCCTGCGCGATTTCCAGCGCGAGCAGGGGGTCGTCGCAGCCGCCTGGCTGCGCGAGCGCGTCGACGCAGGGCACAGCTGAGGTGACGCCACCGCTGCGCCCGGGGACTCACTCCGCCGTCGCGGTGCGCACCGGCGACAGGAGCGCGATGAGGAAGGCGGTCGCGAAGACCGCGGCGATCCCGAATAGCACGATGTTCAGGTCGGCCAGGGACGCCGCCATCCCGCCGGCGATCGCGCCCAGTGCGGCGAACGTGCGGTTCACGGAACGCAGCGTGCCGTTCACCCGCCCGAGCAGGGCGTCCGGCGTCACGATCTGCCGGAAGCTCATCTCGTTCGCGTTCTCGACTCCCGCCGCGAACCCCTGCAGTGCGAACGCGGCGAAGAGCGCCACCAGCGCACCCGTTCCAGCTGCCTCGGTGTCGGGGATGAGCGCGATCGTCGCCCACGCCACCGGGTAGAGACCGCGGGCGCACGTGATCACCGCTCCGGCGCCGAAGCGGCTGCCGGTGCTCGACGCGATCGCCGTGCCGAGCAGCGTCGCCGCACCGCCGGCCGCGAAGAGCAGGCCGTAGCCGAAGGGCGACAGCCCGAGCGCCCGCAGCGCGAAGACCGCGAGAACCGTCAGCGCCGCGGCGTTCGCGAAAAACCACACGTGGGTCGACCAGGCGAGCGGCGTCAGTGTGCGGTGCCGATACGACCAGCGCAGCCCCTCGGCGATCTCGCGGCGCAGCGAGCGCTCGGCGCGGCCACGCTCGAGGGTCTCGGAGATGCGCGCGTCGGCGATGAGCACGGCATCGACGACATAGGTCACGGCATCGACCGCGATCGCGAGCGGTGCGCCGATGAGGCCGACGAGCCCGCCACCGAGTGCCGGGCCGGCGGTCTGCGCGGCCGCCTCGGCTTGGTCGAGCCGGGCGTTGGCGGCGAGGAGCGCGCGCCGCTCGACGATCTGCGGCAGGAGCGACTGGGTCGCGGCGAACCCGAACACCGCGAACGAGCCGAAGAGCAGGAGCAGCCCCACGAGCACCCACACGTGCAGGAGCCCGGCCAGCCACAGCGCCGGGATGAGCGCCAGGCTGACGGCCCGGCCGACGCTCGCCCATACCAGGACGCGCTGGCGGCGCCACCGGTCGACATACACTCCGGCGACCAGGCCCAGCAGCGCATAGGGGACGAACTGCGCCGCCGCGACGATCCCCACCTCGAACGGATCGGCCTCGAGCACGTCGACGACGAGCACCGGCATCGCCACAGCGGTCAGAGCCGTTCCGAAGGCGCCGATGGCGACGGCGGAGAAGTAGCGGGCGAACGCCGGGCGGCGGAAGAGTCCCTCCTCGCGCCCGCCCATCACCCCTCCGTCACGTCGTCAGTCTGTCCAGACTGTCAGACGGCCGGCAGATCTCTCGCGGGGGCACGGCTCGCCGGAGCAGAGCCGGTTCACGAGCGCCCGATACCGTGAGGAGCATGGACTCGACCGACCGTGCCCTCGTCACAGATCTGCAGCGCCTCGTCCGCCGGCTCAATGAGCTGCCCGACACGCGGGAGCCGCAGGAGACGCCGCTCGGCGCGCTCGTACGAGAGCACCTCGGGGTGGACTCCGCGACGGTCCCCGTGACGAGTGACCGGGTGAGCCCGCACCGCCTGGCCGACGCCGACATCGCGCTGGCCGTCCTCGCCGCCGCCGACCCCGACGCGCGACTGGTCGGCGTGGCCGGCGGCATGGAGCGTCATCACGAGGACACCCAGAATCTGCTCTCGCACCGGTACACGACCTTCGCGCCGGGGCCCGTCGAGTACGTCTCATCGGCTACCGGACCGAACTCGACGCGGCAGACGGTGGCCTTCGGACTGCATCTGTTCCGCTTCGATCGTCACCCCGTTGCCGTGCTGGTGCGCAACGCGTCGCCGATGCACGGACGCGAGGCCGTCACCCTCGATGTGCTGTCGACCGACGACGCCGTGTCGGCCCGCCTGCTCGTAGCGCTCCACGATGCGATGAACGAGCACAGTGTGATCCGGGGCAATGTCGTGAGCTTCACCGCCGACGAGTACGGCCACGGCCTGGGCTCACTCACGTTCCTGACACGTCCCAGCGTCGGCCGCGACGACATCGTGCTTCCCGATGGGGTGCTCGACACGGTCCGCGGCCACATCATCGGGATCGGAGAGCAGGCCGCCGCGCTGCGCGGGTACGGGCAGCATCTCAAGCGCGGCGTGCTGCTCTACGGGCAGCCCGGCACGGGCAAGACGCTCACCGTGGAGCACCTCCTGACGGCGACGCCCGGGCGCACCGCCATCATCCTGCAGGGCGGCAGCCTCCGCTTCGTCGCGGAGGCCGCACGCCTGGCACGGGCGATGACCCCGGCGATGCTCGTCTTCGAGGACGTCGACCTCGTCGCCGTGGAGCGCGGCATGTTCGGCGGCCCGCAGCCGCTCCTCTTCGAGATCCTCGACGCCCTCGACGGAGTCGGAGGCGACGCCGACATCGCGTTCCTCCTGACTACGAACCGCGCCGACGTTCTCGAACCCGCCCTCGCGCAGCGGCCCGGACGCGTCGATCTCGCCGTCGAGGTCCCACTCCCGGATGTCGCGGCCCGGCGCAGCCTGCTGGCGCTCTACGCGCGTGATACGCCGCTCAGCGCCGCAGCACTGGACGCAGCCGCCGACCGCGCCGACGGCGTGACTGCGTCGTTCGCGAAAGAGCTCATCCGAAGGGCCGCGCTGCGGTCGGCCCTGGCGGGAGCCGCCCTGTCCGACGTGCATCTCGAGGCCGCTCTCGTCGAAATGCAGGACGCCGCGGTGGCGATCTCCCGCTCACTGGCCAGCGGCCACACAGAGGACGAGTCCGGCCACCTGGGCGGTCCGGTCCACTCTTTCGCGAGCCACGAGTAGCGACCCGCCGTCTCATCCTGTTCGGATGACGCGCGCACCCGCATCCCTGTCGATAAAGTCATGCGCATGGCATCAGGACATCACCAGCAGGAGGCACCGCACGGCGGTGTGCTCAGCGGCAACGGCAGCCCGGCGCTCTGGGGCGCGCTGCTCGGCCTCATCATCTTCGCGTTCGTCGCCGTGCCGATCTCGGCGGCCGTGCGCTTCGCGACACACCCCGCCACACAGCAGCTGTTCGGCGGCCGCCTGTCAGAGGCGACGACCGGCGGGTACGTGGCCTTCTGGTGGATCGTCGCGATCCTGCTCTTCGCGCTGCCGTTCCTCGTCGGCTGGGCCGTCGCCAAGCTGTCGGGCAAGACGCTCGCCATCGTCGGCGCGATCCTCGCGGCGTTCTTCATCGCGATCCTGATCATGGGGCAGCTGTTCGTCTTCTGACGTGAGCGGCGGGCGGCGGCATCCCCCGCCGCCCCGGAATAATGGAGACATGACCGCCGGATACAGTGCGATCTCGAGCTACTCGCGCGTCGAGATCATGCATCTGATCCAGCAGCGCGCCCGGCGGCCGATCGCGGAACTCGTCGAGGCCACCGGACTCCACCCCAACACCGTGCGCGAGCACCTGCAACGGCTGATCGAAGCCGGGTACGTCATCGCCGAGACCGAGCGCCGCACCACGCGGGGTCGCCCCCGCGTGCTCTACACCGCGGCGACCGGAGAGGCTGCGGCCGGCGAGGCTGCGGCGTACAGCCCGGTCGCCGTCCAGAGGGCGAAGGATGCCGCGCGTCGCGGCGACCTGTTGCGCCGGGTCTACCCGACCGACGCGGGCGAGGTGCTTCCGGCCGGCGCTCTGCACCAGCTCGACGCCCTGGTCGACGATCTCGCCGAGGCCGGGTTCGACCCGCTCGTGGACGAGGACGCCCTCACCGTCGACCTCACCCCGTGCCCGCACGCGCCCGCCGCCGACCACCGCGGCACCCTCTGCCACGTGCACATCGGCCTGATGGATTCCGTGCTCGCCCAGGCCGGCGGGCCACTCAAGGTCGACGGCATCGCGCCGTCGTGCGATCCTTCGCAGTGCGTGGTGCACCTCTCCGTGCAGTGACCGCGGGGTGCTGCCGGTTCCTCCACAAGCGAGTCGAACGGACCGCTATCCACAACGATTTCTTGATCTGATCTGGGACTTCGTGTCGACATCGATGTCGGAGGGGGTCGGCATGATGGAGTCATGACAGACCTTGCCGCACCGCTCAATGCGATCTGTCACGAGCTCGGCGCCCTCGTCACCGAGGCCTTCGGCTCCCACACCACCGCGCGCCTGCAAGACGACGACCTCCTCGCAGCACTCGCCACCCTGTCAGGCCTCCGCCGCCAGACCGACGCGCTGCTGGCCGAGCTCGTGGCGCAGGTCGATGAGCGAGCGGATGCCGCACCCCACGCCGAACGCATCACCACGGTTCACGGCTGCCGATCGGTCACCGAGCTCGTACAGCGCGTGACGCTCGTCTCGCGCCGCACCGCCGGGGAACTGCTGCGGGCCGGACGCGGGATCGCGCAGGAAACCGCGCACATGACCGGCGCGGTGCTCGAGGCGACCTACCCCGCGATGCGCACGGCAGCCGCCGACGGCGTCGTCGGGATCGATGCGCTCCTCGCCGTCATCGACACCCTCGACCGCGCCGAGTGCGAAGGTGCAGCACGACGCAGCGCCGACGATGAGCTGGCCATCGCCGCACGCGGGGCCGGCGACGATGCGCAGCCGTGCGCCGACGAGCTGCGCCTGCAGGCGAGCGTGTGGGCGATGTACCTCGACCCCGACGGCGCCGAGCCCCGCGAGGCGCGTGCGCTCCGCAAGCGCGGGCTCACCCTCGGCGTGTGCCGTGACGGACTCGTCCCGCTCCGTGGATCGCTGCTTCCCGAGGTCGCGGGGCAGCTCCGCCGCATCTTCGACAGCCTCCTGAACCCGAAGGTCACCGCGTCGGCAGGGCCCGTCTTCGTGGAGAGCGAGACGGTCTCGACGGAAGACTCCGACCCCCGCAGCCGCGTGCAGAAGCAGCACGACGCCCTCGCGACCGCCTTGACGGTCGCCGCGCGTTCGGGCGAGATGCCGACCATCGGAGGCTCCGCGCCGACACTCGTCGTCTCCGTCCGGTCCGATGACCTGGCGCAGGATCGCGGCTACGCACACCTCGACGACTGCGACGAGCCGGTCGGCCTCTCCGTCGCGCGCCAGGTCGCGTGCACGGGCGCCGTACAGCGGGTGAGCGTGGACGAACGGGGGCGCATCCTCGCGATCGGCATCGCCGACCGCGTGTTCGCCGCCCACCAGCGCAAGGCGATCGCGCTGCGCGACGGCGGCTGCGTCATTCCCGGCTGCAGAGTGCCGTCGGCCTGGTGCGAGATCCACCACGTGGAAGAGGCGGCGCGGGGTGGCCCGACTCACACCGACAACGGAGTCCTGCTCTGCTGGTTCCATCACCGCACGATCGACACCGGCGGCTGGAAGGTGCGGATGAACCGAGGCGTGCCCGAGATCCGCGGGCCGTCGTGGTGGGATCCCTCAGCGCGCTGGCACCCCGCGACGAAGTCTCCGACCCGGCTCCTCGATCGGCGCGACGCGCGGCGCCCGGCGTGACGGTGACCTTGTCCGCCCGGGGCGCACGGACGGGTGTTCGTGAGCAGGCGCACGGGGACCCGGCGCGTTCAGACGCGGCGCGCGCAGACGCAACGCGCGCAGACGCGGCGCAGGCAGACGCAGCGCAGACACGCGGGGCGGACACCCGGCGTGCAGACGCAGCGCTGCAAGCGCGGCGCGCGGATACGCGGCGTTGCAGACGCAGCGCAGACACGCGGGGGGCGCGCGTGCAGATGCAGCGCGTGCAGACGCGGCGCGTGCAGACGCGGCGCGCGCAGACGCGCCGCGTGCAGACGCAGCGCAGACGCGGGGCGGACACCCCGCGCGCAGATGCAGCGCGTGCAGACGCGGCGCGTGCAGACGCGGCGCGTGCAGACGCGGCGCGTGCAGACGCGGCGCGTGCAGAATCTTGCGCGCGCAGACGCGGCGCGCGCAGACTCTTGCGCGCGTCACGCACCGCGCACAAGCGGCTCGCGCGGGCCCGTGGCGCATCACGCAACCGCACACAAGCGCCCGCGATACCGGGACACGCGCCGCCGTTCCGTCGCCGTCAGTCCGGCGAACCCCGCAGCACGCGGTCCGGGCGCGTGTACAGGTTCAGCGACTTTCCGCGTACGAAGCCTGCGAGGGTCAGCCCCGAGGCCTCGGCCAGCTCCACCGCGAGCGAGGACGGCGCGGACACAGCCGACAGGATCGGGATGCCGGCCATGACGGCCTTCTGCACGAGCTCGAAGCTCGCCCGCCCCGAGACCTGCAGCACGGTCCCCCGCAGCGGCAGGCGGTCGTTCAGCACACCCCACCCGATGACCTTGTCGACGGCGTTGTGGCGCCCCACATCCTCCCGCACGACGAGCAGCTCGCCGGTGCCGGCGTCGAAGAGCGCGGCGGCATGCAGACCGCCCGTCTTCCCGAAGACCGCCTGCTCCGCGCGCAGCCGATCGGGCAGCGCCAGGAGGTCCGCGACGCCGAGGGTCGCGGCATCCGACCCCACCTCATAGGACGAGACCGTCTCGACCGCGTCGATCGACGCCTTGCCGCACAGCCCGCAAGAACTCGTCGTGTAGAAGCTGCGCGCCAGCTCGGGGTTCGGCGGCGCGACGCCGGGGGCGAGGGTGATGTCGAGCACGTTGTAGGTGTTCTCGACGCTGCCGGCGACGCCGACGGCGCCGGTGCCCGGTCCGCCGCAGTGGATCGCCGAGCGGAACTGATCGCCGCGCGCGATCACGCCCTCCGACACCAGGAACCCTGCGGCGAGTTCGACGTCGTGACCGGGCGTGCGCATGGTGATCGCGAGCGGCGTGCCACCGACCCGGATCTCCAGGGGCTCCTCGACGGTGAGGGTGTCGCTGCGCCGACGCTCGCCCACACCGTCGTCGGCGCTCACGAGCCTGACGATGGGGCGATGGACGGTGAGCCGACCCACGACGTCAGCCGCCGATCGCGTTCATGCCGCGCGCGGGCTGGAGGAAGCTCGGATCGTTGATCGCGTGCCCCGGGAGCTTGCCGTGCACGCAGGAGCGCAGCATCCGGTCGATCTCCCCCTCGCCGCCACCCGACCCCGCGCTGCGCAGGATCGGCAGCAGGTCGTACTCGGTCGTGGAGAACAGGCAGTTGCGCAGCTGGCCGTCGGCCGTGAGGCGCAGGCGGTCGCAGTCGCCGCAGAACGGCGCCGTCACCGATGCGATGACGCCGACCGTGTGCGGTCCGCCGTCGAGCAGCCAGCGTGCGGCGGGGGCGCCACCGCGTCCGGGCACCGGCGTCAGCGACCAGCGCGCCGAGAGCGTCGCGAGGATCTCGTCCTGCGTGACCATGCGCGCGCGATCCCACGTGTGGCCGGCGTCCAGCGGCATCTGCTCGATGAAGCGCATCTGCGCATCGTGCGCGACCGCGAACTCGACGAGGTCGACCAGCTCGTCGTCGTTGACATCGCGCATGGCGACCGCGTTCAGCTTCAAGGGACGGAGAGCGGATGCCGCGGCCGCCGCGATCCCGTCGAGGACGTCGTCGAGGCGGTCCCGGCGCGTCAGCTCGTGGAAGCGGTCGCGCCGCAGCGTATCGATCGAGATGTTGAGCCGGCGCAGACCCGCGTCCGAGAGCTCGGGGAGCAGCTCGCGCAGGCGGATGCCATTCGTCGTCATCGCGATGTCGACCGGGCGCCCGTCCGGCGCGGTGATCGCGGCGAGGCGTCGCACCACGTCGACGATGTCGGTGCGCAGCAGGGGCTCGCCGCCGGTGAGCCGGAACGTCGTGATGCCGTCGGCCGCGGCGACGGTGGCGATGCGAACGATCTCATCGGTCGACAGGATGCTCGAGCGCGCGAGCCACTCATTCCCCTGCTCGGGCATGCAGTACGTGCACCGCAGTGAGCAGCGGTCGGTCAGCGAGATGCGCAGGTCGCGGTGGACGCGACCATGCGTGTCGACGAGCGGGTCGCCCGGACCGCCCGCGAGCGCGTGCGACGACCGCGCGTCGGGGCGGGGCATCCGGGGCGCGATGGTGACGGGAATCGCGCTCACGACGCCCTCCCTCGCTCCGACCCGGCCTCCATGGTTCGAGGGTAGCCCGCGCCGTGCACGCGGGGCCGCGGTGGGACGGTCTTTTTCACGGCCCCCGCACCAGCGGCACTGCGTCGCGCCTGGAACGCTGGGTGGCGGGATCACGCTTCGGATCGATGTCTTCCCTGTGGTCTGACCACATGCTAACGTGGTCAGACCACACCTCCCGCTCGAGCGATCGGAGAACGCCTCGTGGATCTGCTGGACCCTCTGCTGCTCGCCCGCTGGCAGTTCGGCCTCACGACGCTGTACCACTTCCTGTTCGTGCCCCTCACGCTCGGAATGGCGCTCACCGTGGCCATCTTCCAGACGGCGTGGCACCGCACCGGCAAGGTGAAGTGGCTGCATCTCACCCGCTTCTTCGGCAAGATCTTCCTGATCAATTTCGCCATGGGCGTGGTCACGGGCATCGTGCAGGAGTTCCAGTTCGGCATGAACTGGTCGGCGTACTCCCGCTTCGTCGGAGACGTGTTCGGCGCCCCGCTCGCCTTCGAAGGACTCATGGCGTTCTTCTTCGAGGCGACGTTCATCGGCCTGTGGATCTTCGGCTGGGACCGCCTGCCGCGCGCGCTCCACCTCGCGAGCATCTGGATCGCGACGATCGGCGCCTGGTTCTCGGCGTACTTCATCCTCGCGGCGAACGCGTTCATGCAGAACCCGGTCGGATTCCGGATGGCCGATGACGGCTCCCGTGCCGAGATGACCGACTTCTTCGCGGTGCTCAGCAACCCCGTCGCGCTGGCCGCGCTCCCCCACACCCTGTTCGCGGCGTTCATGATGACCGCCGGCATGATCATCTCGATCTCGGCCTGGCACCTGATGCGCGGCCAGAACGTCGAGATGATGCGGTCCTCACTGCGCTACGGGCTGTGGGGCATGATCGTCGCCTTCGCGGGCGTCGCCATCTCGGGCGACCAGCTCAGCCTCGTGATGGTCTCGACGCAGCCGATGAAGATGGCGGCCGCGGAGGCGATGTTCGACAGCGCGTGCGGAGCGGATGCCTCGTTCTCGATCTTCACGCTGGGCACACCCGACGGCTCGACCGAGCTGTTCTCGATCCGCGTGCCGTACCTGCTGGCGTTCCTGTCGACCCACACGCTGGACGGCTGTGTCGAAGGCATCAACGACCTCAACATGCAGTACACGACCGAGCTGTTCCCGCAGTTCGCCGACCAGGTCGACGGCAACTTCGCCCCGATCCTGTGGGTGACGTACTGGTCGTTCCGCTGGATGATCGGCCTCGGCGGCATCGCGGCCCTCACCGCAGTCGTCGGCTTGTGGCTCACGCGCAAGAAGGCCAAGCGCGACGTGCCGCAGTGGGCGTGGAAGCTCGCGGTCTGGGCGTGGCCCGCCTCGCTCTTCGCGATCCTCGTCGGCTGGGTCTTCACCGAGATGGGCCGGCAGCCCTGGATCGTGTTCGGACTCATGCTGACCGAGGACGGCGTCTCGCCCAGCGTCCCCGGCTGGACGGTGCTCATCTCGCTCGTCGCCTTCACCCTGATCTACGCCGCGCTGGCGGTCGTCGAGATCGGCCTGATCATCAAGACCTCGAAGAAGGGGCCGGAGCCGCTGCCCGGACCCGACGATCCCGACCCCCGGGAGCGCGCGGTCGAAGACACCCCCACGACGGTCTACTAGGAGCATCGACATGGACCTCGCATACCTCTGGTTCTGGATCGTCGGATTCCTCTTCGTCGGCTACTTCGTGCTCGACGGCTTCGACTTCGGCGTCGGCATGTCGCTCCCCTTCCTCGGCAAGGACGACATCGGCCGCCGTCAGATCATCAACACCATCGGCCCGGTCTGGGACCTCAACGAGACGTGGGTCATCGTCGCCGGCGCGTGCCTGTTCGCTGCGTTCCCCGAGTGGTACGCCACGCTCTTCAGCGGCTTCTACCTCGCGCTGCTGCTGATCCTGCTCGCGCTGATCCTGCGCGGCGTCTCGTTCGAGTACCGTCACCAGCGCGACAGTCTGCGGTGGAAGCGCGGCTTCGACACGATGATCGTTGTCGGGTCGGCTGTGCCCGCGCTGCTGTGGGGCGTCGCCGTGGCCAACATCGTGCAGGGCGTGCCGCTGGACGCCGACCATGAGTTCACGGGGTCGCTCCTCACCCTTCTCAACCCGTACGGCCTGCTCGGCGGCCTCACGACGCTGCTGCTGTTCTTCACGCACGGCGTGTACTTCGTCGCGTTGAAGACCGACGGCCAGGTGCACGAGGACGCCCGGCGTCTCGCCCGCCGCGCCGGTCTGCTGACGGTGGTCGTGGCCGCCGCATTCCTGATCTGGACCATCTTCATCGCCGCCGGTCACGGTGCACCGCTGATGGCGGCAGTCATCGGCTGCGCCGGAATCGCCGCCGTGACCCTGGTGATGTCGCTGGTGTTCAATCTGCGCGACCGCGAGGGCTGGGCGTTCGGATTCGGCGCGGCCACGATCGTGGCCGCCGTGCTGACCCTGTGGTTCGCGCTGTTCCCGTACGTCATGCCGTCGTCGACCGACATCGCGCACAGCCTCACGATCGAGAACGCGTCGAGCACCGACTACACCCTCACGATCATGACCTGGGCAGCCGCGATCTTCCTCCCGCTCGTGCTGCTCTACCAGGGCTGGACGTACTGGGTCTTCCGCAAGCGCGTCTCGCGCTCGCGCATCGAGAAGGCGGCCGCTCTCGTCCACTGACCCGGGCGCGGTAGGTAGGGTCGAAGGGCCATGAGCGACGACGACCCCACCGAGCCCGGCAGGCGGCCGGGCGGGCCCGTCGATCCCCGGCTCCTGCGGTACGCCTCCGCTTCGCGCGGGTTCTTCGTCGCGATCGGAGCCGTCGCAGTGGCGCAGACGGCGGTCATCGTCGCTTTCGCGTGGCTGCTCACGCGCGCGATCACGGGAGCGATAGACGGGATGCCGCCGCCCGAGCTCGCCGTGACCCTGATCGCCCTCGCAGTCGTCGTCGCCGTGCGCGCTGTGCTGCTGTGGGCGCGCGAGGCGATCGCCGCACGCGCCGCCGCACGCGTCCAGTCGCAGCTGCGGTCTGCCCTCATCGACGCTGTCGGCACCCTCGGTCCCGGATGGCTCGACGGGCGCAACTCAGCCCAGCTGGCCGTCACGGCCGGCCGCGGACTCGACGCGCTCGAGGCGTACTTCGGCCGCTATCTGCCGCAGCTCGTGCAGACGGTCGTCGCGACGCCGATCATCATCGCCGTGATGTGGTGGCAGGACTGGATCTCGGGCCTGACCGTCGTCCTGACCCTCCCCCTCATCCCGATCTTCATGGTGCTGATCGGGCTCGCGACGCGCTCCGTGCAGCAGCGGCAGTGGGACACGCTGCACCGCCTCGCGGCGCGCTTCGCCGACACCGTGCGGGGCCTGTCGACGCTGAAGGTGTTCGGCCGGCAGCACCGGGCCGCGGCATCCATCGAGCAGGTCACCGGCGAGTATCGGCGCGAGACGATGCGGGTGCTGCGCGTGTCGTTCCTCTCGGGCTTCGCCCTCGAGTTCCTTGCGAGCATCTCCGTCGCGATCATCGCCGTCTCGATCGGCTTCCGCCTGATCGACGGCGCCCTCCTCCTCGGCGTCGGGCTGTTCGTCCTGCTGCTCGCACCCGAGGCCTACCTCCCACTGCGGCAGGTCGGTGTGCAGTTCCACGCGGCCTCCGAGGGCGTGGCCGCGACCCGCGACGTGTTCGAGGTGCTCGACGCCGCCGCCGCGGCACCCTCATCCCCCGCCCCGCTCCGCCGCCCGTCATCCCCGCTGAGTGTCCACAGAACGCCGTCCCGGGCGCCCGGGGCACCGCGTTCCGTGGACACTCAACAGGGCGGGGAGCTGCGGTTGAGCGACGTGTGCGTGCGGCGGGGCGAGCGGATGCTGCCGCCCATGTCGCTCGTCGCGACAGCGGGCACCGTGACCCTGATCGAGGGACCGAGCGGCGCCGGCAAGTCCAGCGTCCTCGCGGCGCTGCGCGGCGCCGCCGCGTTCGAGGGCGCAGCGACCTACGACGGCGCGGACGTGCGCGCGGTGGCGCCCTCGACCTGGCTGGCCTGGGCCGGACAGCAGCCCGGCCTGATCGCCGGTTCGATCGCCGCCAACATCACCCTCGGCGACAGCGAGCCCGACGCCGCGCTGGTGCGGCGCGCACTCGCACTGGCGTGCGCGGCGGAACTCGCGCCCGACCGCGCGCTCGGCGTGCAGGGCGCCGGGCTGTCGGGCGGTCAGGCGCAGCGCGTGGCCGTCGCGCGAGCGTTCTATCGGCGGCTCCGCGGCAGGGCCGGGGTGATCGCCCTCGATGAGCCCAGCGCCGCGCTCGACCCCGACACGGAGGCGCAGCTGTGGCGGAGCGTGCGCAGCCTGGCCGATGCGGGCGCGACCGTCCTGCTCGTGTCGCACCGCACGAGCGCCCGCGCGATCGCCGATGCCGTCGTGCGCCTCGAGCCCGCGGGGGTGGTCGTATGACGTCGGCCACCCGCGCCGATGTGCTCCGCGGTGCGATGCCGCCCGTCCGCCGCTTCTGGCCCGCGCTTGCGGCGGGCTTCGCCTCCGAGGCATCCGCGGTCGCCCTCCTCGCCGTGAGCGCGTGGCTCATCGTGCGGGCGAGCGAGCAGCCGCCGGTGCTCTACCTCTCGGCGGCGGTCGTGGGCGTGCGCCTCTTCGCGCTCTCCCGGGCGACCTTCCGCTATGTCGAGCGGCTGGCCGGCCACGACGCCGCCCTGCGGCAGCTCGCGACGACCCGCGCGACGCTCGTCCGCCGCCTCGTTCCGCTCGCGCCCGACGGCCTCGCGCGCACCGGGCGCGGCTCGGTGCTCGGCGCACTGGTCGACGACGTCGACGATCTGCAGAACCTGCCGCTGCGCGTGGTGCAGCCGCTCGTCGCGTCGGCGGCGGTCGCCGTCGGGGCGGTCGTACTGGTGTCGATCGTGTGGTGGCCGGCCGGTCTCGTGCTCCTTGCGTGCCTCGTCGCCGCCGGACTGGCGGCGACCCTGTGGGGCTGGGCGTCCGGCGCTCGCGCGGAGCGCGACATCGCCCCGCTGCGGGCCCGCCTCGCCGATGCGGTGCTCGACCATCTCGGCAGCCTCGACGTGCTGACCGCGTTCGGCGCCGAGGCCGAGAGCCGCACCCGCGTGGCGGCGGCGGACGCCGCGGTGCGCCGGGCCGTCGTGCGGCGGGCCGGTGCGCAGGCGGGCACGACGGCGATCGTCTCGCTCCTCGCGGGCGGCGCCTCGATCCTGGCGGTCCTCACGGCCCTTCCCGGCGTGGCGTCCGGAGCGCTCGGCGGGCCGGCCCTCGCCGTCGTGGTGCTCGTGCCGATGGCCGTGTTCGAGGTCTTCACCGCCGTGCCGCTGGCGGCCGCCGCGTGGCGACAGGTGGCGGCACCCGCTGACCGCATCGCCGGCGTGCTGCCGGACCGGCTTCCCGACGCGCTCGTGGACGAGACCGCGGCGCCCACCGGCGAGGGCCCGGCGCTCGGCCACGGGATCCGGCTGCGCGGCGCTTCGGTGCGCTGGCCGGAGGGAGCGGAGACCTCCCTCCACGACGTCGACCTCGACGTCCGCCCCGGCGAGCGCGTCCTCGTCGTCGGGTCGAGCGGCGCCGGCAAGACGACGCTGGCCCACGCCCTCGTGCGCTTCCTCGAGACCGAGGGCCGCTACGAGATCGGCGGACGGCCGGTGCGCGAACTCGCCGGCGACGACGTTCGGCGCACCGTCGGGCTGTGCGAGCAGCAGCCGATGCTCTTCGACGAGGACATCCGCCAGAACCTGCTGTTCGCGCGCGACACCGCGAGCGATGCCGACCTCGAGTCCGCCCTCGCACGCGTCGGCCTCGGTGACTGGCTGCGTGAGCGCGGCGGGCTCGACGCACGGGTCGGCGAGCGCGGCGCGCTCGTGTCGGGCGGCCAGGCGCAGCGCATCGCCCTGGCCCGTGCCCTGCTGCGCGGCTTTCCGGTGCTGGTGCTCGACGAGCCGACCGCGGGCGTCGACCCGGAGGCATCCGATGCCCTCCTCGCCGACCTCCTCGGCGCGGTCGGCGACGACCAGGCCCTCGTGCTCATCTCGCACGTCACCGTGCCGCCCGGGCTGGTCGACCGCGTGGTGCGGTTGGAGCACGGGCGGATCGTCTCGGGGTGAACCCGAACGCACGTGTGACGGGCAGACGACTCGGCTAGCGTCGGAGGCATGACGCTGACGGTCCGCGTCGCCACGCGCGACGACGCTGCGAGCATCACACGGGTGCGCATCGACACGTGGCGGGCCGCGTACGCGGGACTCATGGCGCAGGAGATCCTCGATGCGATGGACGCCGAGCGCGAGACCGAGCGACGGCTGGCTCGATGGGACGAGATGCACGGCGAGCTGCACGCGTGCGACCTGCTCGCCGAGATCGACGGGGTCGCGGCGGGCTGGGCATCGATCGGTCCGTCGATCGACGGTGATCGTCCCCGCGACGGTCAGGTGTATGCGATCTACGCGCGGCCCGAGCACTGGTCGCGCGGCGTCGGCCACGCACTTCTCGTCACGGCGGAGCGGCGGCTGCGCTCGTCGGGGTTCCGCAAGGCGCATCTGTGGGTGCTCGACGGCAACGAGCGCGCGGCCGCGTTCTACGAGCGCCACGGCTGGCGTGAGGACGGCGCGACAATGACCGACGAGCGGCGCATCGCGGGCACCGGCCATACGCTGCTCGAGCGACGCCGGATCCGCGACCTCAGGGAGCCGCTGCCGACGCCGTGACCGACCGGTCCTCCGCCGAGCCGACGTCTTCCGGATCGCCGGCGACGGCGTCTGCCGATTCCCCGGATCCCGCCACCGTCTCCGCCGCGTCGGCGATGCGCCGAGCCATGCCCGCGAAGATGAACCCGTGGAAGGGCAGCACCGCCAGCCAGTACAGCCGCCCCGCCAGCCCGAGCGGGAAGAACACCGCCCGCTGCTCGTAGCGCGAGCCCGCAGCATCCGGGATCGCCCGCAACTCGAGCCACGCGAGACCCGGCACCTTCATTTCGGCCCGCAGCCGCAGGAACGTCCCCGGCTCGAGGGCCTCGACGCGCCAGAAGTCGAGCGCGTCGCCGATGGCGAGCCGGCCCTTCGAACGCCGGCCGCGAGCGAGTCCGATCCCGCCGACGATCCGGTCCATCCAGCCACGGATCGCCCACAGGAGCGGTGAGGAGTACCAGCCGTTCTCGCCGCCGATGCCCTCGATCACGCGCCACAGCGCCGCCGGCGGCGCCGAGGTGACGGCGGACCGGCGGTCGGTGAACACGACGCGCCCCGCCCACTCCGGGTCACTGGGCAGCGGGTCGCTCGGCACGCCGAGAACCTCGGCGTCCTGCCAGCTCGTCTCGACCGCGTCACCCTCGACGCGGCCGAGCGCCAGTCGCACGGCGGCGCGGTACCCGGTCAGCCCGTCGCCGGGAGGCGGGATGAGGGCATCGACGTCATGGTCCTTCATCACGCACTCGTTCTGCAGCGACTCGACGAGAGGCCGCGCGATCGACCGCGGGATCGGCGTGACGAGGTTCACCCAGTGCGACGCGAGGCGGGGTGTGAGCACGGGCAGCGTCGCGATCGGCCGCTGGCGCAGGCCGGCTTCGACGGCGTAGCCGTTCATCATCTGCCCGTAGCGCAGCACGTCGGGCCCGCCGATGTCGACGGCACGGTTCACGTCGGCGGGCACGCGCGCGGCGCCGAGAAGGTAGTGCAGCACGTCGCGCACGGCGATCGGCTGGATGCGGTTGCGCACCCACTTGGGCGCCGGCATGTACGGGAGCACCTCGGTGAGGTGGCGCACCATCTCGAACGACGCCGACCCCGATCCGATCACGACGCCGGCCTGCAGCACCAGCGTCGGCACTCCGCTGCCGAGGAACGCCTCGCCGACCTCGACGCGCGAGCGCAGGTGGGGCGACAGCTCCACACCGTCGGGGTGCAGGCCGCCGAGGTAGACGATCCGCCCGACCCCGGCCGCAGCCGACTCCCGCGCCACCGTCTCGGCGGCGGACCGGTCGGCGTCGGCGAAGCCCTTGCCCGACGACATCGAATGGACGAGGTAGTACAGCACGTCGACGTCGGGGACCGCGGATGCCACGGCCGCGGCATCCGTCGCATCTCCCGCCCTCACCTCGACGCGGTCTCCCCACTCGAACGCGCCGAGCCGGGCGGGGTCGCGGGCCAGCACCCGGACCGCGTACCCCGCGGCCAGCAGCCGCGGCACGAGCCGGCCGCCGATGTAGCCCGTCGCCCCGATGACCAGCGCCCGCGGAGCGGAGCCGTCGGGGCGCGGCACCGCGGCGAGCTCGGGTTCGCGTCCGGTGGGTGCGGAGAGGTCGTCCATCCCGGCAGGCTACGCGGACCGCGGCGCAGGCCGAAGGGGTTGCGCTCGCGACGACGCTGTGGTCGCCGGCGCGTCAGACGAGGCTCATGCCGAAGGCCTGCACGCCGTCGTGCGACGGCAGCGGCGCGAAGCCCACCCGCGGGTAGAACGCGATGGCCCCCGCGTTGTCGGCCGATGCGACCAGGTGCAGGCCTGTCACGCCCTGCGCGCGCAGCGCGTCGGCGAACGTCGCGATGAGCAGCCGCCCGAGCCCGCGGCCCTGGGCTTCGGGCAGGAGGTCGATGTGCAGGTGCGCGGGGTACGCGTCACCGTACGGCTCGGCTCCGCCGCGCCGGCCGTACGCGTATCGCAGGATGCCGTCCTGACGCGACGCCTCGGCTTCGGGCTGTGTCTCGGGCTGCGGCCAGCGCGCGGAGTGGCGCGGCCACCACTCGGTGCGGAACCACTCCTCGAACGCGGCGGTCTCCGGCGCCCCGACGATGTAGCCGACGACACGTTCGTCGTCGGTCTCGACCACGAACGCCAGCTCGGGGTGCCGCACCACATAGGGGAGAACGAAGATCTCGGCCCACAGCTCGTCGTCGTCGAGGACCCCCGTCCCGTCGGCGCCGGCATCCGCCGTCTTGAGGCAGATCTCGGCGAGCGCCGGCTCGTCGCCGGGTCGGAAGGGGCGGATGCGTGTCACCCGACGAGTCTAGGAGCGGCCCGGCGCACGCGTCGGCAGCGCGCGTCAGCTGTGCGCGTCAGCCGTGCGCGTCAGCCGAGCGGCTCAGCCGAGCGGCTCAGCCGAGCGGGTCAGCCGTGCGGGTCAGCCGAGCGGCTCAGCCGAGCGGGTCAGCCGAGCGGCTCAGCCGAGCGGGTCAGCCGTGCGGGTCAGCCGAGCGGGACGAAGCGCGCGTCACCGGCGTCCAGGCGCAATCGCACCGGGAGCCCCGACGTCAGGCCCAGTTCGGCGGCGCGGTCGGCGGTGAGGTCGACGGCGACCTCGGGGTCGGCGGTACGCACGCGCACGCCGCCCGGCGTCTGCTCGAGCCGCGTCACGCGCGCCAGCCACTCGCCCTCGACGACGGAGGGGGCGAGTCGCAGCGCTCCGGTCCAGGTGTCGGCCTCGGTGCGTTCGATCCCGACCGCCGACGGCCGGAAGACCGCCGCGACGGCCGTGCCGTCGGAATGAGCGGATGCCGCCTGCCCGGCAGCCAGCACGACGTGATCGCGCTGCCAGCGGCCGTCGCGCACCTCTCCCTCGACGCGGTTCAGGCCTGCGACGGCGGCCGTGAAGCGCGTCGCGGGCTCCGCGAGCACCTCGCGCACGAGACCGGTCTGGATCACGCGGCCATCCTCGAGCACGAGCAGCCGGGATGCCAGGGCGACCGCGTCGACGGCGTCGTGCGTCGCCACGATCGCGGTGGAGCGCGTCGCGGCGAGCTGATCGTGCAGCAGCGCCCGCACGTCGCCGGCGGTCTCGGCGTCGAGGGACGTCAGCGGCTCGTCGAGAAGGAGGGCGTCCGGGCTCGTCGCGAGGGCCCGCGCGAGTGCGACCCGCTGCTGCTGCCCGCCCGACAGCTGAGCCGGCCGGCGCGACCCCATCCCGTCGAGCCCCACCCGCCAGAGCCACTGGTCGGCCTCCGCCGCCGCGACCTGCTTCGTCGCCCCGTGCGCACGCAGGCCGAAGGCGATGTTCTCGTGCGCGGACAGGTGCGGGAAGAGGCGCGGTTCCTGACCCAGGAGCACGATTCCGCGACGCGACGGCGTCGTGCGCACGCGCGGACGTGGTGCCGTGTCGAGCTCGCGGTCGCCGAGCCGCACGTGGCCGGCGTCGAGGGTCACCAACCCGGCGAGAACCCCGAGGAGCGTCGACTTGCCCGCGCCGCTCGGGCCCATGACGGCGACCACTTCGCCCGGCGCGGCCTGCACGGTCGCGTCGAGACGGAAACCCGATCGCTCCACCACGACATGCGCGTCGAGGGCGGTCATCGGGGTGCCTCCGGCCGCCAGGCGCGCACGAGCAGAAGCACGCCGATCGCCGTCACCAGCAGCAGCAGCGAGAGCGCGACCGCCGAGCCCTGCGACACGCCGGCGCCGTTGAACGCGGTGTAGATCGCGAGCGGCATGGTCTGCGTCACACCGGGCGCGTTCCCCGCGAACAGGGCCGTCGCGCCGAACTCGCCGACCGCTCGGGCGAAGCACAGCACGATGCCCGCGATGAGTCCGGGGGCCGCGAGCGGCAGCGTCACGCGGCCGAGGATCGTCCAGCGGCCCGCGCCGAGGCCGGCCGCGGCCTGTTCGTATCCGACGCCCGTCGTGCGCAGCGATCCCTCGAGGGCCAGCACCAGGAACGGCAGAGCGACGAACGTCTGGGCGAGCACGACCGCGCCGGTCGTGAACGGCACCCGGATCCCCCACTCTGCGAGCACTCCCCCGAGCCAGCTGGTGCGACCGAACAGGAAGAGCATCGCGACGCCGCCGACCATCGGCGGCAGCACGAGCGGCACGGTCACGAGCGCACGCAGCACCGCCGCCGTGCGCGCGCGGCTGCGTGCGATGACGAGCGCGAGCGGCACGCCCAGCACCACGCAGACGACGGTCGCGGCGAGCCCGGTCGTCAGCGAGAGGCCGAGCGCTGACAGCGCCTCCGGGGAGGTGATGTCCTGCCACAGCGTCGACCACTCCACCCGCAGCACGAGGGCGGTGAGCGGCAGGATGAGCAGCGCCAGACCGATCATGGCGGGGATCGCGAGCACGCGCGGGGCGAACCCCACGCGATCGCGTCCGGCGACGAGCTCGGTCACGGCGCCCCGAAGCCGAGCTCGTCGAGCACCGCGCGGCCCTCGCCCGACAGCACGAACTCGACGAACGCCGCCGCGGCAGCAGGGTTGGCGGCCTCTCGGAGCGCCGCGAGGGGATACCGGTTCACCACGTCGGCCGCACCCGCGGCATCGACAGCCTCGACGCGCGGTTCGCCGCGGGCGTCGGTGACGTAGACGAGACCGGCGTCGGCCTCGCCGGCCGCGACCTTCGTCAGCACACCGGTGACGTTCTGCTCGAGACTCGCGGGGGTCACGACCACCTCGTTCCGTTCCAGGAGGGTGGCGGATGCCGCGCCGCACGGCACCTCGGGGGCGCACAGCACCACCGTGAGGGCGGCCGCCGCGAGGTCGTCGATCTCGGTCACGCCGCCCGGATTGGGGGCCGGCACCGCGATGACGAGCGTGTTCGAGGCGAACAACCGGGGCGCGTCGGCGAGACCGGCGTCGACGATCTTCTGCATGTTCGCCTCATCGGCGGAGGCGAACACGTCGGCGGGCGCCCCCTCGATGAGCTGCGTGGCGAGCGTGCTCGAGCCGTCATACGAGATGGGCAGGACCTCGACCGACGGATGTCGCTGCTCGAACGTCATCGCCAGCTCGTCGAACGCGGCACGGAGGGAAGCCGCCGCGAAGATGGTGAGCTCGCCGGACAGCTCGGGTGCGGCCACGCCCGGCGCAGGAGCGGACGAGGAGCCGGGCGCCGCGTCACGTGACGCGTCGCGCGCCGCACCGGCACAGCCGACGAGGGCCAGCGCGGCAACGAGCAGGGAGGCCACGACGGGGCGGCGACGGGAGGGGCGAGGCATCCTCACCCTCTCGGAGTCTCGACGATGACGTGCGTGGCCTTCACGACGGCGGCGGCGAGCGAGCCCACCTCGAGCCCCAGTTCGTCGACTGCCTCCGACGACATCAGGGAGACGACACGGTGCGGCCCGGACTGGATGTCGACCTGCGCCATGAGCCCGTCCCGCTGCACGCGCGTCACCAGGCCGACGAACCTGTTGCGCGCACTCGACGGCACGTCGGTCGTGCCCGGCGCGGCGGCGGCGAGGTCGACGGCGCGGGCGGCGAGCGCGTCACCGGGGATCTCGGCCGGAGTCGCCCCGGTGGTGGGCAGCGTCCCCGCATCGACCCACCGCCGCACGGTGTCGTCGCTCACGCCGAGCAGCCGTGCGGCGTCGGCGATCTTGAAGCTGGGCATGCGCGAACGCTATCACCGTGACTGCGGGTTTTTCCAGCCGTTTCGCCCGCAGACGCGGAAAGCACCGACCGGCTCGATGCGGCCCCCTTGCCCTCCCAGAGGTCCGTGCCGGACAGTGGGGCCGTGTCCTCGCGCCGCTCGCAGATCGCCGCGCTGCGCAAGGTCGCCGTCGCCGCACTGGGCGACTACCCCCTGCCCGAGGGCCGGTTGACCTTCGTCGCCCACGGTGAGAACACCACGTTCCGGCACGACAGCCCGGCAGGACGCCATCTGGTGCGCGTGCACCGACCGCAGCGCCACGGCCAGGACGTCGACACCGCGAGCGCGATCGAATCCGAGATCGCGTGGCTGCGCAGCATCCGTGCGGATACAGATCTGGAGGTGCCCGAGGCGCTACCGGCGACCGACGGATCGACGACCGTGTCGGCGGCTGCCGCCGGTCGGACCCGAGTCTGCTCGGTGCTGCGATGGATGGACGGCCGCATGCACGAGGAGTCCGCGCGCCCCGTGCACCTGCGCCGCCTGGGTGAGGCGATGGCCGTGCTGCACGATCAGGCCGACGCCTGGTGCCCGCCGGCCGGCTTCACGCGGATCCGCTGGGACCACGAGACGTTCTTCGGCGACGTCATGGTCTACGGCGAGCTCTCGGCCGCCGAGTGCTGGTCGCGCCTCCCCAGGGCGGTGCGCACAAGATTCGACGCCGTTGCCGACCGGATGGGCGACGTCATGACGGCGGAGGAGGATGTCGGCCTCATCCACGCCGACCTCCACCTGGGCAACGCGCTGTTCCAGGGCAGCCGGGTGAAGCTGATCGACTTCGACGACTGCGGCACCGGGCCCCGCCTGTACGAACTCGCCACCGGCCTGTGGGAGCTCCGCCTCGAACCGGAGTACCCGGCGTACCTCGATGCGCTGCGGGCGGGCTACGAGACTCGCCGCGCGATCGACTTCGACCGCATCGACGACTACATCGCCGTCCGCCAGGTCGGCTTCGGCCTCTGGTACACCGGCATGGCCGGCGTGAACCCGGCGTTCGCGGCGCGGCTGGATGTCGTGAACGACTGGTCGCTCGAGATGCTCGACGCCTGCGGGAGCCCGTGACCGTGGCGACGTCAGCGGGACGCCCCAGCCTTCCTGCGCACGGCTAGCCTGAGGGCATGGCCTTTCCTCCGCTGGTCGAGCCCGTCGCGGAGCTCGACGACGACGAGCGCCTCCGCACGGCGCGGCACCGCGTGCTCGCAGGCTTCGGCGAGATCGCGCAGCGCCGCCTCGCCGCCGCTCACGTGGCTGTCGTCGGCGCCGGAGGACTCGGGTCGCCCGTCGTCCTCGCGCTCGCGGCGGCCGGCGTCGGAACCCTCACCGTCATCGACGACGACGGAGTCGAGGCATCCAATCTCCAGCGTCAGGTCATGCACCGAGTCGGCGACGTGGGCCGGCCCAAGGTCGACTCGGCCGTGCGCATCGCGGCCGATCTCTCGCCCACGACCGTTGTGCTTCCGGTCTCCGCATACCTCACGCGCGACAACGCCGCCCGGCTGCTGGAGGGCGCGCATGTCGTCATCGACGGCACCGACACATTCGAGACGCGGGATGCCGTCGCGGTGGCTTGCGAGCGGCTCGGCGTGCCGCTCGTGTGGGGCGTCGTGCAGGAGTTCCACGCTCAGGCCACCGTGTTCTGGACGGCGCCGCCCGCGGGTGTGGCCGCCGTACGGCTGAGCGATCTGTATCCGCCCGAGACGGTGGGCGACGTGCCGACGTGCTCCCAGGTCGGCGTGCTCGGGTCGCTGTGCCTGCAGACCGGGTCGCTGCTCGCCACCGAGGCGATCAAGCTCATCACGGGCGTCGGCGACCCGCTGCTCGGGCGCGTGATGGTGATCGACGCGCTGCGTGGCCGCACCGACGAGATCCCCCTGCGCCCGGCCGGAGCGAGCGCGGCAGCGCCGGCGACAACCGAGCCCGCGGCCGCCGCTCCGATCCCCCACGTGAGCCTCGACGCCGCCATCGCCGCACAGGCGGCGGGCGCGGTGCTGCTCGACGTGCGGGAGCCGTCGGAGACGGCGTTCGGCGTGCTGCCCGGCGTCGTCGAGCGGCCGCTCGGCGACGTGCTCACCGATCCTGCATCCGTGGGCGACGGACCCGTCGTGGTCGTGTGCAAGGTGGGCGTGCGGGCTGAGCGCGCCGCCCGAGCGCTCCGCGATGCGGGGATCGAGGCATCCGTCCTCAGCGGAGGCATGGATGCCTGGCCCGAGGCCGTCGTCGTGCGGGAGCACGCATGAGCCGGGGCGCGGGCGACGGGCTCATTGACATCGAGGAGCACCTGGCGACGGTGCTCGAGGCGACGCCGGCCCTCGACACGGTCGACGTGCCGCTGGCCGCTGCCCTCGGACGGACGCTGTGCGAGGACGTGCGGGCTGCCGTCGACATCCCGGTGTTCGACAACTCGGCGATGGACGGCTTCTCCGTGCGCTTCGACGACGTCGCCGTTGCGTCCCCGGCGTCTCCCGCACGCCTCCGCGTCGTGGCCGACCTCCCCGCCGGCACCGCCCTCGACCCCGCGCTCGCTCCCGGTGAAGCCGCGCGGATCATGACGGGAGCGCCGGTGCCCTCCGAGGCCACCGCCATCGTGCCCTTCGAAGACACGGCGGGCGGCCTGGCCGACTCGCTGGGCGACATCACGGTCCTCGCCGCGCCCGCCCGAGCCGGAGCCCACATCCGCCGTCGCGGCGAAGACGCCGTCATCGGCGACGTCGTGCTGCCGGCGGGCATCCTCGTCGGCGCGCTGCAGGTGGCTGCCGCGGCCGCGGCAGGTGTCGACCGGCTCACCGTCGCGCGGATGCCGCGCGTGGCGATCGTCTCCACCGGGTCGGAGCTCGTCGCGCCCGGAGCGCCGCTCGAGCGCGGTCAGATCCCGGAGTCGAACAGCGAGCTGCTGGCCGGCCTCGCCGTCGGCGCGGGCGCCGAGGTCGTGCTGCGTGCGAGCGTGTCCGACGACGGCGACGGCCCGCGCGAGGCGATCACCGCCGCCGAGGCCCTCGGCGCCGACCTGGTCGTGTTCACCGGCGGCGTCAGCGCGGGCGCATACGAGCCCGTCAAGAACACCCTGGGCGACCGCATGGCCTTCCGCAGGGTGCGCATGCAGCCCGGCAAGCCTCAGGGCTTCGGGCGCACCCCGTCGGGCACGATGCTGTTCGGTCTCCCCGGCAACCCGGTGAGCGCCGCCGTGTCATTCGAGGTGTTCGTGCGCCCGGCACTCCTGCGCATGCAGGGTCGCCGCGACCTGCGGAGACCGGTCCTGCGGCTTCCCGCCGCGACCGCGTGGCGCACGCCTCCCGGCCGGGCGCAGTACCTCCCCGTCACGATCGACCGCAGCGACCCCGGGACGTGGCGCGCGGTGCCCGCCACGAGTGGCGGCTCGCACCTCGCGGGCGGCCTCGGCCGGGCCGAGGCCTATGCCGTGGTGCCCGCCGAGGTCGGCCGGGTCGACGCCGGGGACCCCGTCGATGTCATGCTGATCACATGAGCTTCACTCATCTCGACGAGGCCGGGCACGCGCGCATGGTCGACGTCACCCAGAAGCAGCCGACAGTGCGATCGGCGACCGCCCGCGGGTTCGTGCTGTGCTCGATCGAGGTCGTCTCGGCACTCCGCGACGGCACCGTGCCGAAGGGCGACGTGCTCGCCGTCGCGCGCGTCGCAGGCATCCAGGCGGCCAAGCGCACCCCGGAGCTCCTCCCCCTCGCCCACGTCATCGGCGTGCACGGGGCGGCCGTCGACCTCCGCATCGTCGACGACGGCGTCGAGATCGAGGCGACCGTCCGCACCGCCGACCGCACCGGCGTCGAGATGGAGGCGCTCACCGCGGTGTCCGTCGCCGGCCTCGCGATCGTCGACATGGTGAAGGGCCTCGACAAGGGCACCGCGATCCACGATGTGCGCATCGTCGCCAAGACCGGCGGCAAGAGCGGCGACTGGCATCGTCCGGGCGAGGCATGACGTGAGCACGGGCTCGCTCGGCGCGATCCTGCTCGCGGGCGGCAGGGGGTCGCGCGTCGGTGGCGCGGTGAAGCCGCTCTTCGACGTGGGCGGCACCACCCTGATCGCCGCCGCCGTGGCCGCGGTCGCCGATGCCGGGGCCGATCCCGTCTCGGTCGTCGGACCGGTGCTCGACCCCGGGCTCCGCGTCCGCTGGATCCGCGAGAGCCCACCGTTCGGCGGACCGGCGGCGGGCGTGGTCGCAGCTCTCGCGTCGTGGGACCCGTCGTCCGACCCGGAGTGGACCCTCCTGCTCGCGTGCGACCTTCCGGCCGTCGGAGCCGCGGTGCGCCGGCTCGTCGCCGACCTGCCGCTGGTGCCCTCCGACAGTGACGGGATGTGCTTGGCGGATGCCTCGAGCCGGCCGCAATGGCTGATCGGCGTCTACCGCACCCGGGCACTGCGCGCGGCGGCATCCGCTCTCCCCGGCGCGGGCCGCGACGCACCCGTCCGAGCCCTCGTCGACGAGCTGTCCATCGTCGTCGTGGCCGCGCCGGACGACCTGACCCGCGACGTCGACACGTGGGAGGATCTGGAGGAGGCCCGGGCACGGGCCGCCCAGGCCGAGGAGACGTCATGACCGAGCAGTCCCGCACCCTTCCGCCCGAAGCCCTCGACGCGTGGGCCGCGACCCTGCGCCAGCGGTTCGGGCTCGCCGAAGCCGACGTGCCCGTCTCCGCGGTGCTCGACCTGACGCGCGACGTCGCGAACGGCGTCGCGCGACCGGCCGCTCCGCTCGGCGCGTTCGTCGCCGGGCTGGTCGCCGGCCGGGCCGGCGACGATCCCGCCCAGGTGCGTGAGGCACTCGACGCCGTGGCTGCGCTGGCGGCGGTGTGGGAGGAGCAGTAGTGCCACTCGTCCGCTATTTCGCCGCCGCGCAGGAGGCCGCCGGCCGGGACGCCGAGCACCGGATCGAGGCGACGCTCGGCGACCTGCGACGCGCCGTCGCCGCCGACCATCCCGGGCTCGGCACGATCCTGCCGCGCTGCGCGGTGCTCGTCGGCGGCTCGCGCGTCGATGACGCGACGGCGCTCGGCCACGACGACCTGGTCGACGTGCTGCCTCCCTTCGCGGGCGGCTGACGAGCCCCGTCCGGCTGTACACGTCCGGCTGATCACCCGTCCGGCTGCGCGCCCCGGTCCCGCTGAGCGACGGGGTGACGACGGCGGGTCAGCCGCCGAGGCCGAGCCAGGTGGCGGTGCCATCCGCCTCCACCTGGCGCTTCCAGACCGGCAGCCCCGTCTTGATCGTCTCGATGAGCGCGCGACAGACCTCGAAGGCTTCGGCGCGATGCGGGGCGGCGACCACGATCACCACGGCGGCGTCGCCCACCGCGAGCGTGCCGATGCGGTGCGACACCGCGACGAGCGCGTCGCCCGCGCCGATCGCCTCCTCGGCGATGCGCTGCAGGGCGGTCACGGCATCGGGGTGCGCGGAGTACTCGAGGGCGACGACCGAGGTCGCGGCATCCGGATCATGGTCGCGCACGCGGCCGACGAAGGTCGTGAGCGCGCCCATCGCAGGGTCGTCGACGGCGTCGAGATGCGCCACGAGGTCGAGGGGCTCCGGACTGATCGCGGCGAGCCGCACAGCCGACATCAGTGGTCGCTCCCGCCGAGCTGGTCGAGCACGTGCCGCGCGACGGACAGCACCACGGGCATCCCCGACGCGACTCCCTTCGGCGAGCCGGGCAGATTCACGATGAGCGCCCCGTGCGGATCGGCGACGCCGGCGACCCCGCGTGACAGCATGCCGGCGGGCATCTCGGCGGCACCGCGGCGACGGAGCTCCTCGACGATGCCGGGGACCTCGCGCGTCACCACGCGGCGCGTGCCCTCGGGGGTTTCGTCTCGCGGGCCCACGCCCGTTCCGCCGGAGGTCACGATGAGCTTCGCCCCGGCGAGGATCTCGGCGACCAGCGCGCGCTCGACGCTGTCGGCGCCGTCGGGCACGACGACCGCGTCGGCGCAGTCGAACCCGGCCTCGCGCAGGGCGGCGACGGCGACCGGACCGCTCGCGTCACCCCGCCCGCCCGAGGACGACCGGTCGGAGACGGTGATGACGGCGGCTCGGCTCATTGCTCCAGCCTAGAGAGCGTCAGCGGTCGCGGTGCTCGAGACGCACGACCACCGACTTCGAGGTCGGCGTACCGCTGACGTCGGCGACGGAGTCGAGGGGCACCAGCACGTTCGTCTCGGGGTAGTAGGCGGCGGCGTTGCCCCGCGGCGTGCGGTAGGGGACGATGCGGAACCGCTCCGCGCGCCGCTCCTCGATCTGGCCGTCGGGACCCGTCCACTCCGAGACGAGGTCGACGATCTCGTCCGGCGCGAAGCCGAGCGCCATGATGTCCTTCGCGTTGACGAGCACGACCCGCCGCCCGCCGTGGATGCCCCGGTAGCGGTCGTCTTTGCCGTAGATCGTGGTGTTGTACTGGTCGTGCGAGCGCAGCGTCTGCAGCAGCAGGCGCCCGCGCGGGATGCGCGGGTACTCCAGCGGGTTCACCGTGAAGCGGGCCTTGCCGTCAGCCGTGGCGAACCGCCGGGCGTCGCGCGGACCGTTCGGCAGGTGCAGGGTGCGCCCCTTGTGGATGCGCGCCTCGTAGTCGTCGAAGCCCGGAATGACCCGCTCGATGTGCGCGCGGATGAGTGCGTAGTCGGCTTCGAGCGCCGCCCAGTCGGCGCGGGGGACGTTGAGCGGACGCCGCGGCCCCACCGTCCCTTCCCCGTCGCCCCACCCTGCGTTGCCCGGAACAGGTGTTCCGGCGTAGGCAGGACGATCGACGCCGGAGGGGGCCTGTGCTCGCCGGACCACCTGTTCTGGGCCCGCGCCGGCCTCCCCGGCCGGGTTCGAGCCGCCGGCCTCCTCCGCCGAGGGGCGCTCGACCTGCCCGCGATCGACGTCCTGCTGCGGCGTCCCGTCTCGCGGGGTCGACAGCGGAGGGCGAGGGGATGCCGCGGCATCCGCGTCCCCGAAGAGGAGCCCGCACAGCCGCGCGACGATCGCGACCTCGCTGAGAAGCTCTTCAGAGGGCGGGGCGAGGCGCCCGCGCGACGCGTGCACGGCGCCCATCGAATCCTCGACCGTGACCCGCTGCTCGCGCCCGCCGCGCTGATCGCGGTCGGTGCGGCCGAGCGTCGGCAGGATGATCGCGCGCCGCCCCGTGACGACGTGCGACCGGTTCAGCTTGGTCGAGACCTGCACGGTCAGGTCGACTCGGCGCATGGCCGCCTCGACGACCTCGGTATCGGGAGTGGCCGAGACGAAGTTGCCGCCCATGCCCATGAAGAACCGCACCCCGCCGTCGCGCATCGCGCGGATCGCTCCGACGGTGTCGAAGCCGTGCTCCCGCGGCGCGGCGAAGCCGAACTCGGCGTCGAGGGCGTCGAGGAACGCGGCGGACGGCTTCTCGTAGATGCCGACCGTGCGGTCGCCCTGCACGTTGGAGTGGCCGCGCACCGGGCAGACGCCGGCACCCGGGCGCCCGATGTTGCCCTGCAGCAGGAGCACATTGACGATGTCGCGCAGCGTCGGCACCGAGTGTTTGTGCTGCGTGAGGCCCATCGCCCAGCACACGATCGTCGCCTTCGAAATGCGCACCGCCTCGCCGACGCGGCGCAGCGTCTTCTCGGGCAGGCCCGTGGCTTCGACGAGGTCGCGCCACGAGGCATCCGCTCTCGCCTGTCGATACGCCTCGAAGCCGCTCGTGTGCTCCGCGATGAAGTCATGGTCGAGCACGCCGCCGTCGCGCTCCTCGACCTCGAGGAGATGCTTGCCGATGGCCTGGAAGAGCGCCTGGTCGCCGCCGAGGCGGATCTGCGCGAACTGATCGGCGAGCTTCGTCCCGCGGAAGGCGACGCCCTTCACGGTCTGCGGGTTCTCGAACCGCATGAGGCCCGCCTCGGGGAGCGGATTCACCGCGATGATCGTGGCCCCGCGCGCCTTGGCCTTCTCGAGCGCCGAGAGCATGCGCGGGTGGTTGGTGCCGGGGTTCTGCCCTGCGACGATCAGCAGGTCGGCGTCGTGGATGTCCTCGATCGACACCGTGCCCTTGCCGATGCCGATGGTCTCGGTGAGTGCCGAGCCCGACGACTCGTGGCACATGTTCGAGCAGTCGGGCAGGTTGTTCGTGCCGATCCCTCGTACGAGCAGCTGGTACAGGAAGGCCGCCTCGTTCGAGGTGCGCCCCGAGGTGTAGAACACCGTCTCGTCCGGGTCGGCCACCTGGTCGATGGCCTCGGCGATCTCGCGCAACGCGTCATCCCACGAGATCGGGCGGTAGTGCGTCGCTCCCTCGTCGAGGATCATCGGGCGCGTCAGCCGGCCCTGCTGCCCCAGCCACCAGTCGTCGTGCGCGCGCAGCTCGTCGATCGAGTGGGCGGTGAAGAACGCGGGATCCACACGGCGCAGCGTCGCCTCCTCGGCGACCGCCTTCGCGCCGTTCTCGCAGAACTCGGCGATGTGGCGCTTGTCCTCCTCGGGCCAGGCGCAGCCGGGGCAGTCGAAACCGTCCTTCTGGTTCACCCGCAGCAGGGTCTGCACCGAGCGCGTGACGCCCATCTGCTCGTTCGCGATCTGCAGCGCGTGCAGCACGGCGGGCACGCCGACGGCCACGCGCTTGGTCTGCGTGACGCGCACGCGGGACTCGTCGATGTCGGCTTTCGGAGGCTTCGTCGCCATGCGTCCAGGCTAGCTCTCACAGCCCGGCCCTGGCCTCCCGGGCGGGGACGGGGTCAGACCCGGGTCAGCGGCGCCCGGTGCCGAACATCCCTCGAATGACTCCCCCGAGGATGGTCTGGGTCGCCTTGGAACCCAGCACCTGCTCGATCGCCGATTTCTCGGTGCTGCGCTTCGTACGGCTCGTCCCCTGCGTCTTCTTGAGCAGCCGCTCGTACTCCTGCTGCGCCTTCTTGTCGGCCGCCGCCTGCGCCTTGTCGATCGCCGCCTTCTGCTTGGCGTACTCCGCGTCGGCCTTGGCCTTCGCCAGCGCGGCCTCCTCCGCCGCGGCGGCGTCGTCGGCGGCCTTCATCTTCGCGGTGAGGATCTCGCGGGCCGACTCGCGGTCGATCGCGGTGCCGTACTTCGCCAGGAGCGGGGATGCCTTCACCGCGGCCTCGATCTGCGGGTCGGGCGTCGGCGACATGAGGCCCTGCGGAGCGCGCAGCCGGGTCCACGCCACGGGGGTGGGCGCGCCCTTCTCGCTCATGACCGTGACGATCGCCTCGCCGGTGCCGAGCTCCTGCAGCACGCGCTCGAGGTCGTACCCCGACTTCGGGTACGTGCCGACGGTCGCGCGCAGCGCCTTGGCGTCGTCGGGGGTGAACGCGCGGAGGGCGTGCTGCACGCGCGACCCGAGCTGCGCGAGCACGTCGGACGGCACGTCCTTCGGCGTCTGGGTCACGAAGAAGACGCCGACGCCCTTCGAGCGGATGAGCCGCACGGTCTGCACGATCGCGGCGAGGAAGTCCTTGGAGGCGTCCCTGAACAGCAGGTGCGCCTCGTCGAAGAAGAACACGAGCTTGGGCTTGTCGAGATCGCCGACCTCGGGCAGCAGCTCGAACAGCTCGGCGAGCAGGTACATGAGGAACGTCGAGAACAGCGCGGGCTTGTCGATCACCCCGGGCACCTCGAGCAGGCTGATGATGCCGCGCCCGTCGGCGGCGACTCGCAGGAAGTCGGTCACCTCGAACTCGGGCTCGCCGAAGAAGACGTCGGCGCCCTGGTCGGCGAAGGTGATCAGCTCACGCAGGATCACACCCGCGGTCGCGGCGGAGAGGCCGCCGAGGTTCTTGAGCTCCGCCTTGCCCTCGTCGCCCGTGAGATAGGTGAGCACCGCCCGGAGGTCGGACAGGTCGACGAGTGCGAGGCCCTGCTGGTCGGCGTAGTGGAACACCAGCCCGAGGCTCGACTCCTGCGTCTCGTTGAGGCCCAGCACCTTGCTCAGCAGCAGCGGCCCGAAGCCCGACACCGTGGCGCGCACGGGGACGCCCTTGCCGATCCCGCCCAGGGCGAAGTACTCGGTGACGGATGCCTCGGCCTTCCAGTCCTGGCCGATGGCACGCGTGCGCGCCAGCAGCTTCTCGTTGCCGTCGCCCGGCGTCGCGACACCCGACAGGTCGCCCTTGATGTCGGCGGCGAAAACCGGCACTCCCTTTGCGGCGAGCTGCTCGGCCAGGCCCTGCAGAGTGCGGGTCTTGCCCGTGCCGGTCGCGCCGGCGACGAGCCCGTGGCGGTTCATCATGCCCAGCGGAATGCGCACCTGCGCCTCGGGCACGGCGTCGCCGTTCACGAGCGCGCCGACGTCGAGCGTCTCGGACTCGAACGTGTAGCCGGCGATGATCTTGGACACGTCGTCGGCCGACAGCGGACCGTCGGGCGAAGGCCCAGGCGCAGCGTCCTCCCGGGCGGGTGCTTCGGGGGTGGGTGACTCCGCCTCGACGGGCGCTGGGGCGAGCACCGCGGCGTCGGTCGCGGGCACCGGCTCCGCCGCGGCGCGCGCGCCACCGGAGGCGGCTCGGGCCTTGGCCGCCTCCGCTTCGGCGGCTGCCAGCGCCGCTTTGGCCTGCGCCGCCTTGAGCTGCGCTTCGGCTGCTTCGGCCTCCGCCTTCAATCGTGCGAGCTCCGCTTCGGCGGCGGCCACGGCAGGATCGGGCGTCTCTGTCGCTGGGCCCACGCGCCCGGAGGCTCCGGGCGGCGCGCCGTCGGCAGCGGGAGGGGGCGTGGGCATCATGCGCTCAGCCTAGCGACGCCCTCTCTCCGGCCGGCGGCGATGTGCTCGCGGGCCATCGGGACGGCGAAGGCCGCGGCGACGAGGAGCGCGGCTCCGGCACCGATCAGCGCGCCGCCGACGGTGTCGCTGAGCCAGTGCGCGTGCAGGTACGTGCGGCTGAAGGCCATCAGCAGCACCCAGCATGCGCCGACGATCATCACCCACACCCGGGGGAAGATCACCGCCGCTGCGACGGCGATGGTCGCGGCGTTCGCCACATGCCCCGACGGGTATGAGCCGTAGTCCGACACGACGATGATGTCCTCGGGGCGCACGCGTCCGAAGAGGTGCTTGAGCACTTGGACGCCCCCGGCCGACACCGCCTCCGCCGCGAGGAAGTAGGCCGCGGCCCACGGCCGACGCAACAGGATCAGCCCGATCGCCCCACCGATGGGGACGACGAGCACCCCGAACCATCCGCCGCCCACCCAGTTCATGACTCGCGAGAATCCCGTGAGGAACGCGGACGAGAGTTCCGCCGTCGTGGTGTTCCACCACACATCGACGGCGAAGGGCGGCTCCCCGTGCGTGACGATCCACCACCCGAGCCCGCACGCGAGCGTGATGAGGACGAGCCCTGCGACGAGGTAGGCCATCGCCGGGCGTACGCCTTCGGTTCGCCGGTCGGTCATCGCCCCATTGTGCCCGGCGGAATCCGCGGCCCGCATCGCATTGCGGCCGGGCGCCGCCCCTGCTAGACCCGGACGGTGGATGATGGCGGCATGACCCGCGTCGTCGACACCGTCCGCGCGATCATCGCGCCCCTCACGCGTACGCGCGTGTTCCGGAGAGTCCTCGGCCCGGTGCTGCTCCCGCCGATCGAGCGCGTCGCCTCATGGATCTCGGGCGGGCGCGTGCAGGTGAGCGCGCTCCTGGTTCCGTCGCTGATTCTCCACACGATCGGTGCGAAGTCGGGCGAGCCGCGCGATGCTCCGCTGATGTACTGCCCCGACGGCCAGGGACGGGCGATCGTCGCCGGAACGAACTTCGCCGGAGAGCGGCATCCCGCATGGACGTCCAATCTGCTCGCGCATCCCGACGCGGCGATCACGGTCCGCGGCCGGCGCATGCCGGTGCGGGCGAGCCTCGTGTCCGACGACGAGCGCGACGCCGTGTGGGCGCGCATCGAGGCGCAATGGCCGGGCTACCGCAACTACGAGCGCGAGTCCGGCCGCACCGTTCGCCTGTTCCGCCTGCAGCCGGTACGAGCCGACGGCCTCGACTGAATCAGGGAGCGAGCCGCTCCACGGTGCGCGGGCGCACGATCAGCCACAGCGACAGCACGCCGATGGCAGCGCAGCCGACCATGACCGAGGCCATCGTGGTGGCGGTGATGCCCGAGCCGGCCGAGATCCACCCGACGATGGGGGTGATGATGCCCGCAACGCCGAAGTTCGTCGCGCCGATGATCGACTGCGCGGTGCCGGCCGCCTTGCCGTGGCGGTCGAGGGCGAGCACCTGCACGCACGGGAACGTGAACCCGCACGCGGTCATGAAGAAGAAGAGCGGCACGACGGTGCCCCAGAGGCCGAGTCCGAGCTGGTCGGTGACGATGATGGCGGATGCCGCGACCACGAGCACGGCGGTCGACCACGCCATCACCCACTGAGGGCCGAAGCGAGCCGCGAGGCGCGCCGCGACCTGCACGCCGAGCACGACGCCGAGCGAGTTCGCGGCGAACAGCAGGCCGTACTGCTGGGCGTCGAACGCATATGTCTGCTGGAAGAGGAACGACGAGGCCGACAGGTACGAGAACAGGCCGCTGAACGTCATGCCGCCGATGATCAGCACGCCGATGAACACCCGGTCCGAGAAGACGCTGCGGTAGCGCTGCCAGACGGTCGTCGTCCCCTTCTCGTGGCGGCGGGCGGGCGGAAGCGTCTCCGGGATGAAGACCGCGGCGGCGATCAGCATGATGCTGCCGTAGACGCCGAGCACCACGAAGATCCCGCGCCACGGCATGACCAGGAGCAGCGCCGACCCGACGAGCGGCGCGAGCACGGGGGCCACGCCGGAGACGAGCGCCAGGCGCGACAGCATGACGACGAGCCGGCGACCGCCGAAGAGGTCGCGCACCACGGCCGCGGCGATGACGCCACCCGCCGCAGCGCCCGCGCCCATGAAGACGCGCGCCACCGAGAGAAGCTCGAGGTTCGGCGCCAGGGCCGCGCCGATGCTCGCCGCGACGTGCAGCGCCGTGACGACGAGGAGCGGCACACGTCGGCCGACCTTGTCGCTGAGCGGACCAACGATCAGCTGGCCGAGCGCGAACCCGACCATCGTGCCGGTGAGCGTGAGCTGGATCGCCGCGGCCGTCGTCTGGAACTCGGACTCGAGCACCGGGAAGGCCGGCAGATAGAGGTCGATCGTGAACGGTCCGAGGGCGGTCAGAGCACCGAGCAGCACGATGTAGAGGACGCGCTTGCGGTGCGGGATCGAATCGCCGGGGTGCAGGACGATCGGCGCAGTCGCCGGGTTGGCGCCGAGCGTGCGGATGGCGCCCGTGGGCGAGACGGCGGGCACGCGCGGAGCGGCGTCGGCGGACTGCTGGGGGGGGATGGAGGCGGTGTCGAGCACGGTCACACTTCGTTTCGGCGGCGATGCGGGAGGCGTCGACGCCGATGGAACGGCTCAGGCGCGCAGAGAGGAGGAGGGAATCGCGAAGACATCGAATCGATTCGAAACTCCATGATAGCGGATGCCTCGCCCCGCCCCGCAACAGGCATCCGGCTCCCTCGGCGTGATCTCGGCGGCCTGTGGGCGCCTTCCCAGGAGTCGGCCCATGCGCTCGCATAGGATTGCGGTGTCCTGTCCCTTGCCCGCGGCGCTTTCGCGCGCCACGCCGGGTGCCCGAGCCGAGATCACGCACATGACCGCGACACCCCCGAGCCCCTCCGACAAGCGCACCAGCGGCAACCCCGCCAAGCAGGCAGAGATCAACCTCACCGTCAAGCAGCAGCGCGAGCAGAAGCGCCAGGAGAAGCTGGCCGAGTACCAGAGGCAGCTCGCCAAGCGCCGCCGCAGCAAGCTCGTCTGGTGGGTCGTCGGCATCACCGCCGCCGTGGTCATCATCGGCCTGATCGTGGCGTCCATCGTCTTCGCCCCGGCTCCGCCGAAGGCGTACACCCCGGGCGGCGAAGGCGTCGAGATCGAGGGCGTCGAGACCTTCGAGAACGCCACGCAGCATGTCGAGGGCACGGTCGACTACGAGCAGACCCCGCCGGCCGGTGGCCCGCACAACGCCGTCTGGCTGAACTGCGGCCTCTACGACCAGCCCGTTCCCAACGAGAACGCGGTCCACTCTCTGGAGCACGGCGCGGTCTGGGTGACCTACAACCCCGACGACATCGCGGGCGACGACCTGACGACGCTGGAATCGCACCTGCCGTCGACGTACGTCATCCTCTCGCCGTACGAAGGCCTCGACGCGCCGATCGCCGTGACCAACTGGAACCACCAGCTCAAGGTCGACTCGGCCGATGACGAGCGCATCGAGCAGTTCTTCGAGGAGTACTGGCGCAGCGCCGACGTGCCCGAGCCGGGCGCCTCGTGCTCCGGCGCGCTCGACGCACCCGGCCAGCGCTGAGTCCGACGATGAGCGACGAATCAGCCCCCGGCCCCGCACCCGCGCGGCCCTGGTGGGCGATCGCGCTCGTTCTGCTCGCCGTCGCCGCCCTCGCGTTCGCGATCGGCCGCTTCTCGACGTTCGGGGCGCAGAGCCCGAGCACCGCTCCTGGGCAGACCTCGGCTGACGCGGGCTTCGCTCGCGACATGCAGGTTCATCACGGTCAGGCCATCGAGATGGCCATGGAGATCTACCGCAAGACAGAGGACGCCGAGCTGCGAGTCCTCGCCTACGACATCGCCACCGGGCAGGCCGCGCAGCGCGGCGAGATGTTCGACTGGCTCGTGAAGTGGGGGCTCCCCCAGTCGGGCGAGCCGATGATGAGCTGGATGAGCGGCTCCGAGGCCGGCCACGGCCACGGCGGCACCGCTGACGAGCCGATGACCGACGACGAGGCGCACGCCGCGATGGGCATGGCGTCGGCCGATGAGCTGACCGCCCTCCAGGACGCCACCGGCCAGGAGGCCGACTGCCTGTTCCTCGACCTGATGATCCGGCACCACGAGGGCGCGATCCCCATGACCGAGGCCCTTCTCGAGCTCGGCACCGACCCGCGTGCCCTGCAGGTCGCGCAGGCCATGAAGGACGGCCAGACCGCCGAGATCGACGCGATGCAGTCGATGCAGGCGCGGCTCGGCTGCGGCTGACGCCCCATCTCACGACGAAGCGGCGTCCGTGCCCCCCGGTACGGACGCCGCTTCGGCCATCTCAGCCCTTCGTCGCTCCCGCCAGCAGGCCCCTCACGAAGAACCGCTGCAGCGCGAAGAACACGACGAGCGGGAACAGGATCGTCAGGAAGGTTCCTGCTGCCTGCAGGAACCACTGGTTGCCCCACGTGCCCGACAGCGACGCGAGCGACTGCGTCATGGGCAGCGACGAGGACGGCGCGAAGATCGTCGCCACGAGCAGGTCGTTCCACACCCAGATGAACTGCAGCACCGCGTACGACGCCAGCGCGGGCGTGGCCAGCGGGAGGATGATGCGGAAGAAGATCTGCCCGTGCCCGGCACCGTCGACCCGAGCCGCCTCGATCACCTCGTGCGGGATCTCCGCGATGAAGTTGTGCAGCAGGAACACGGCGAGCGGGATCGCGAAGATCACGTGCGCGATCCAGATCGTGGCGAAGCTGCGATCGACGTCGCTCATGTCGAGGCCCGGGAAGATCGTCACATCGTTGATGGTGAGACCGCGCGAGAACAGGCTGAGCAACGGCACCAGGGCCATCTGCAGCGGGACGATCTGCAACGCGAACACCGCAACGAACAGGAAGCCCTTGCCCTTGAAGTCGATCCACGCGAACGCGTAGGCGAGCATCGACGACACGGTCATCGCGAAGAACGCCACCGGGATCGTGATCGCCAGCGAGTTGACGAAGGACTGCGCGAGGGTGAGCGTGGTGCCGCCTGCGGTCAGCGCCGCCTCGTAGTTCGACAGCGTGAACTCGGGGTCGACGAACACCGTCCACCAGCCGGTCGACTGCACATCGGCAGGCGGCCGGAACGACGTGACCAGCAGTCCGAGGGTCGGGATCGTCCAGAAGAACGCGATCACGATCGCGGCGATCGTCGCACCCTTCGACGACAGTCGCTTCTGCGCGAGCTTCTCGTGTTTGCGCGTCTCGCGCGCCACTTCGCGAGCCGTCCGCGCGTCGGGGTTCGGCTCGATGACCTCCACTCCGACAGTCATCGGATCTCCCTCTGCTTCCGGATCTGGATCACGTTGAACACGATCAACGGGACCACGAAGATGAACAGCACGACGGCGAGAGCTGCGGAATGGCCGTAGCTCTGGAACCGCTGCTGCTGATTGACCATCTCGAACGCGAGGACTGTGGAGTCGTTGCGTCCGCCGGTCATGACAGCGACGATGTCGTAGATCTTCAGCGCGCCGATCGCGATGGTCGTCACGACGACGACGATCGACGAGCGGATGCCGGGGACCGTGACGTTGCGGAAGCGCTGCCACGCGCTCGCGCCGTCGAGTGCGGCAGCCTCGATCTGCTCGGTCGGCACCGCCTTCACCGCTGCCGACAGGATCACCATCGCCAGACCGGTCTGACTCCAGATGAAGACCACGAGCAGCAGGAGCGTGTTCACCAGCGGCGTGATCGACAGCCATGCGACGGGCTCGAACCCGAACGCCGTCACGATCGCATTGAGCAGGCCGAGCTGGTTGCCCTGCTGGTAGTCGTACATGAAGCCCCAGATGATGCCCGCGCCCACGAACGAGATCGCGAAGGGCATGAAGATCAGCACCTTCAGCACCTTCTCTCCACGCGCGCGGTCGATGAACACGGCGTAGGCGAGCCCGATGATCGTGGCGAAGGTCGGCGCGACGATCACCCAGATGATCGAGTTGATCACCGACCAGAAGCCCTGGGGGTTGGTGAACACCCAGATGTAGTTCTCCATGCCGACGAACTCCGCGCCGGTCTTGTCGAAGAACGACTGGACGAAGGTCGCCACCGCCGGATAGAGGAGGCCGACGACCAGCAGCGTGAGTGCCGGGGTCGCGAACAGGATCAGCTGGTAGAGGTGACCGGCGCCCTCCCGTGCCCGGTAGTCCGCCCAGAACAGCAGTGCACCGAGGAGCACCGCGATCCCGATGACGTAGATCACCGCGTTCTGGTACGGCCGCAGCAGCATGAAGGCCACCACGGGAATCGCGAAGCAGGTCACGAGGCGCAGCCAGAAGTAGAACTTCCCCGGACGGGGCGCGTACTCGATCAGCAGCAGGATGATCCCGACCACCGCGAAGAAGGCCACCAGGACGATGGGGATCTGCAGCAACGGGTTGAGGTCGCCCAGCCAGCGCATGAAGCTGTTGAACGAGAAGCCCAGCGACGTGGGCCGGGCGTCCTCCACCGGCGGTCGCGTGACCATGAGGAGGATCAGCGCCGCGATGAGGATGAACCCGATCGTGACGACGATGACGGTGAGGCGGCGTCGGCGGGCGATGCCGGCCTCCTTCGCATCAGAGTGGGCGGTGCCGGTCAGGGGCGGTTCAGTCGCCTCCGACACCTTCGTTGTATCGGTCATGGATGCCTTCCGAGCGCTTCATCGAACTGGGATGGAACCGTGGCCGGGACACCGCTCGTCCTGGCCGGAGGGACCATGGGACCGCTCGCACCCGCGAGCGGCCCCACGGCCCTCGAAGCAGGCGATCAGTCGTCGTAGCCGGCCTGGATGTCGCTCAGCACCGTCTCGGTGTCCTTGCCGTCGACCCAGTCGACCATGCCGCGCCAGAACGATCCCGCGCCGACGGTCGCCGGCATGAGGTCGGAGGCGTCGAAGCGCACCGTCGTGTTCGGGTCCTGCAGCAGGGTCATCGCCTCGGTGAGGAACTCGCTCGACGCGAGGCTCGGGTCGGCGTTCAGGTTGGCCGAGATGTTGCCACCCAGCTCGACGCGGGTGTCGGCCCACTCCGGTGTCGACATGTACTCGAGCACGGCCTGCGTGGCCGCGTCGTCGGAGAACGCCGTGACGAACTCGCCGCCGACCTCGATCGTGGCGGCACCCTCGTCGTAGCCCGGGAGGACGAACGCGTAGACGTCGCCATCGGGAGCCACGTCCGGCGTCGCACCTTCGGCCGTCTGCACGTCGAGGAAGTTCGCCGACAGGAACGAGGCCTGGTGCGTCATCGGGCACGAGCCGTCGGCGACCTTCGCCGCGACGTCCGCGAAGGCGACGTCGTTGATGCTCGCCACGTTGCCGAATCCGGCGTTCACCCACTCGGGGTTGAGGAGGATCTCGCCGACGGCGTCGAACGCCTCCCGGATCTGCGGGTCGGTGAACTCGACCTCATTCGCGACCCACTGGTCGTAGACCTCGGGTCCCGACTGACGCAGGACGAGGTCCTCGATCCAGTCGGTGCCGGGCCACCCGGACGCGGCCTCCGAGAAGAAGCCGGCGCACCACGACGGTCCGCCCGTCGCCTCGGCGATCGTGCCCGAGATCTCGATCAGCTCGTCCCATGTCGTCGGAACCTCGACGCCCCACTCCTCGAACTTCGCGGGCGAGTACCACACGTAGCCCTTGATGTTCGCGAGCATCGGCGCGGCGTAGAACACGTCGTCGACGGTGCCATAGGCCTTCCAGTCGGGCGACCAGTTCTCGTCGACGTTCGCCTCGACCGCCTCCGGCGCCTCCTTGACCTCCCCGGTGCCGACGAGCGTGCGCAGCAGACCCGGCTGGGGGACGATCGCGATGTCGGGCGCGTCGCCGCCCTGCACCTTCGTCACGATGTTGCCCTCGAACGCCTTGTCGCCCGAGTACTCGACGATGACGCCGGTCTCCTCGGTGAACTGGTCGAAGGACTTCTGCATGTTCTCGGCTTCGATACCGGTGATGCCGCCGGCGATCGTGACCGTCTCGCCTTCGATGTTGCCGTCGTCACCCTCGTCGCCGCCACCTTCGGCGCATCCGGCGAGGGCGAGGGTCGCGACGGCTGTGACTCCGAGTGCGGCCAGCAGATGGCGCCGCCTCGGCGTTCGCATTGCAGTCATGTGTGCCTCCTCATTGAGTTCTGCGGAACGCTGTACGCATTCCGCACGAACGTCGGGAACCGATTCCATGCTCACGCTAGGGGATGCGGGATGGGCCGCACAATCATCCTTGGTCACAACTCGATAAACCCGGGATCGACGGTGGCGGATTGCGCATGCGCACGGCACAATGTGCACGGAACCGGTTCCACAAACCTCGCCGATGCAGGTGGAGCCGCTGAGCTGCCGAGGAGGGCCGATGGCGGGGATCGCCGACGTCGCTCGCGCCGCAGGCGTGTCGAAGTCGACCGCGAGCCGCGCGCTGACCGGTGCCGGGTATGTCTCGGACGAGACCCGAGCTCGGGTGCGGGCAGCGGCGACGGCGCTCGGCTACGTGCCGACGACCAGCGCCGTGAGCCTGGTCACGGGGCGCACGCAGACGATCGGCGTCGTCATGCCCACCCTCGACCGGTGGTTCTTCGCGCATGTGCTGGAAGGGATCCAGGATGCGCTCCTCGAGCGCCGGTACGACCTCGCCCTCTACGGCGCACCGCCCGAGTCGGAGGCCCGGCGGGAGATGTTCGAGCACTTCCTCGCGCGCAAGCGGTTCGACGGCCTCATCGCGGTGGGCATCGAGCCGAGCGCCCACGAGCTCGAGCGCCTCGTGGCCTTCGGCAAGCCGGTCGTGAGCGTCGGCGGCTACGACGTGGGCACGAACGCCGTGTCGATCGATGACCGCGCCGCCGGCCGCATCGCGACCGAGCACCTGATCGGCCTCGGGCACCGTTCGATCACGTTCATCGGCGGTGATCCCGACGGCCGGCGCACGAGCTTCGGCGACCGGCAGCGACTCGACGGATACCTCGGAGCGATGCGTGCCGCGGGGCTCGAGGCATCCGCTCGCCACTCCCACTCCGAGGCGACGATGCCCGGCGGCTACAGTGCGGCGGCCGACCTGCTGGGCGACCGCCGCACCCGCCCGACCGGACTGGTCGGGGTGTGCGATGAGGTGGCGGTCGGCGCGATCATCGCCGCGCGGCGGCTCGGCATCCGCGTCCCCGACACGCTGAGCGTGGTGGGGATCGACGACCACTCCTACGCCGACATGTTCTCCCTCACGACGATCCAGCAGAAGCCGCACCAGCAGGGTCGCGCGGCGGTTCAGCTGCTCATGTGGCAGCTCGACGACCCCGAGGCGCCGACGCACCGCATCTACGAGTCCTCGCCCCTCATCGTACGCAGCTCGACCGCGGCCATCGACGATGAGGCCTCGGCCATCGTCGGCGTCCGCACCTGACCGCCCCCGCTGTGTCGACCCGCGCTGCACCCGCCCGCGCTGCGCCCGCGCATGACGAAGGCCCCGGGTGCGAGCACCCGGGGCCTTCGTGGAAGAGCGAGATTACTTGAGGGTAACCGTCGCGCCGGCCTCTTCGAGAGCGGCCTTCGCCTTGTCGGCGGTCTCCTTGTTGGCGCCCTCGAGGACAGCCTTGGGAGCACCGTCGACGACGGCCTTCGCCTCACCGAGGCCGAGCGAGGTGAGCTCGCGGACGACCTTGATGACCTGGATCTTCTTGTCGCCGGCGGCCTCGAGGACGACGTCGAACGAGTCCTTCTCCTCCTCGGCGGCAGCGTCGCCGGCACCACCGGCGGGGGCGCCCGCAGCGGCAACCGCGACCGGGGCGGCGGCGGTGACGTCGAAGGTCTCCTCGAACGCCTTGACGAACTCGCTGAGCTCGATGAGCGTGAGCTCCTTGAACGCGTCGAGCAGCTCCTCAGTGCTGAGCTTTGCCATGATGATTCTCCTTGATTGGGGTTTTGCTTAGCCGGGGCCGGTTCAGGCCGCGGACTCCTGCTTCTCGCGCAGTGCGTCGACCGTGCGAACGGCCTTCGACGGCAGTGCGTTGAAGACGTAGGCTGCCTTCGTCATCGTCGCCTTCATCGCGCCGGCGAGCTTCGCCAGCAGGACTTCACGGCTCTCGAGGTCGGCGAGCTTGGTGACCTCATCCGCGGTCAGGGGCTTTCCGTCGAAGAAGCCGCCCTTGATCACGAGAAGAGGGTGTGCCTTGGCGAAGGCACGGAGACCCTTCGCGACGGAGACCGGGTCACCGTGCACGAACGCGATGGCTGACGGACCCTTGAGGTCGTCGTCCATCGACGTGATCCCCGCGTTGTTCGCGGCGATCTTGGTCAGCGTGTTCTTCACCACGGCGTATTCCGCGTCCTGACGAATGCTGTTGCGCAGCTCCTTGAGCTGGGCAACCGTCAGACCGCGGTACTCGGTCAGCAGAACGGCGGTCGAGTCCTCGAAGTTCTTCGTGAGCTCGGCGACCGATGCTTCCTTCTGCGCCATGGCCACTCCTTGTGTGTACGTGACGCTCCGCGATGGCGGGACGTCGGCCTCGACATCCGCTCATCTGCTCTCGTCACGGCAAAGAGAAAAGCTCCGGCGCAAGCGCACGGAGCTTCAGAAGTTCGTGTCACCTGCGCGGGCCCCTGCGATGCAGTGCTTCGATCTTCGTTCGCTTGCGCGCACGTCGATGACCGGCGGTCTTCGGTTGACACCCAGTGTACGTGAGCCCTCCACGCCCGCCAAATCGAGCCCGGGTCAGCCCGTGATGAAGTCGCGGTACCGGTCGAGGGCCGCGCCGACCTCGGCGTCACCGGCCATGCCGGGGCTGAAGAGCTCGGGGATGGGAGCGTCGGCATGACGGCCGACGGCGATCGAGTGGGTCCAGACGCCGATCGCCTCCCCCCGCGCGACGATGATCGGACGCACGATGCCGTTCATGCTGGGGCCGATGGCCGTGAGGAACTCTGGGGCGCAGGGCACGGTGCGGTCGACGTACGAGAGGTAGTACTCCTCGAACGGCGGCAGGGCGACCACGGCGGGGGCGGCCGGACTGCGCCGCGGCGCCGGGCCGGCGGCGACGTACTGCGGCTCGGGCTGGTCGTCGACGACGACGAGACGATCGGATGCGGCATCCGCCGCGCTCCGCGAGACCCCGAGCGGCAGCCCCGTCCACCACGCGAAGTCGCGCGCGCCGGCGGGACCGTGCGAAGAGATGTAGCGGAAGAACAGCTCGGCCAGGGGATCGGCGGGGGACGCGGCATCCGTCACCCACTCCTCGGTCAGCACGAGGAACTGCTCGCGCGTCGGCCCGACCGGACGAGGCACGACCGGGCCCTGGCAGACCGCCGCTCGCAGCGACAGCGCGACGAGCAGGTGGTAGCCGCGCTGGCGGGCGGTGCCCACTCCCCCGGTCTCGAACACGTCGAAGAGCTCTTTGCGGGTGAGGCGGTTGCCGCCGCGGAGCGCCGCTCGGGCGAGGTGCTCCGCCTTGCCGAGCTCATCGTCGTCGATCGACTCGGCGCGTCGCACAGCCGCAGCCTGGCGCGCCTGACGCTCGCCCGTGATCGAGAGCACCCACGCGAGGTCGCGGGCGGGGATCAGGTGGATCGTGCCGCGCTGCGTCCACGACCGCACGATCTCGCCGCGGTCGAACGCCGCGTCCACGTCGCGCACGGTCGTGCGGCCGCGCGTGCGCGCCGCGATCGCCCACCGGCCACCCCAGAACTCCTGCGCCTGCGTGGCGAGCATGTGGGTAGCGGCCTCGAGGACGGTCGCCGCCGGGGCGCTGAGCCGATGCGACCGCAGCCGCTCATGACGCACGGATGCCGCATCCATGCCCCCCATCATGGCGTGCACCGCGGACGCAGGCCGTCCGCGATCGTGGGACGAACAGTGGACGTCGGGCGCCGGGGCTCGGCGTCACCCCGCCCGGTGTCCACGGATGCATGGGTCGGCGGCGTTCGAACCCCTCATCCGTGGACAGCGAACCTCGAGGGACGGTCAGGCGTAGGGGTTCGGCGTCAGGGTGTACTTGGTCTGGAGATACTCGTGGATGCCCTCGGCGCCGCCTTCGCGGCCCAGGCCCGACATCTTCCAGCCGCCGAACGGAGCGGCGGCGTTGGAGACGACACCCACGTTGAGGCCCATCATGCCCGTCTCGAGCTTCTCGATCATGCGCTGTCCGCGCGAGAGGCTCTCAGTGAAGACGTACGAGACCAGGCCGTACTCGGTGTCGTTGGCGATCCGCACCGCGTCGTCCTCGGTGTCGAAGGGGACGATGGCGAGGACCGGCCCGAAGATCTCCTCGCGGAGGATCTCGCTGCCAGGCTGCACGTCCGACACGACGGTGGCCTCGAAGAACGTGCCGGGGCGGTCGATCGCCTTGCCGCCGGTGCGCAGCTGGGCGCCGCGCGAGACCGCGTCCTCGACCAGCTGCGACGCCTTCGCGACGGCACGGTCGTCGATGAGCGGGCCGATGGTGACGCCCTCCTCGGTGCCGCGGCCGGTCTTGAAACCCTGTACGCGCTCGGTGACGCGGCGGGCGAACTCTTCGGCGACCGAGCGGTGCACGATGAAGCGGTTGGCGGCGGTGCACGCCTGGCCGATGTTGCGGAACTTGGCCGCGATCGCGCCGTCCACCGCCTTGTCGAGGTCGGCGTCGTCGAACACCACGAACGGCGCGTTGCCGCCGAGCTCCATCGACGTGCGAAGCACACCCGGAGCCGCCTGCTGCAGCAGGCTCACGCCGACCGGGGTCGAGCCCGTGAACGAGAGCTTGCGCAGACGCGGGTCGGTGAGGATCGGTTCCGACACGGCGCCCGACGACGACGTCGTGAGCACGTTGACGACGCCGGCGGGCACGCCGGCCTCCTCGAGCAGCTTCGCGAAGAACAGCGTCGTCAGCGGCGTCAGCGCGGCCGGCTTGACGATGACGGTGCATCCGGCGGCGAGCGCGGGCGCGATCTTGCGGGTCGCCATCGCGAGCGGGAAGTTCCAGGGCGTGATCAGGTAGCAGGGTCCGACCGGGTGCTGCGACACGACCATGCGGCCGGTGCCCTCGGGGTTGGCTCCGTAGCGGCCCTGGATGCGCGGGGCCTCCTCGCTGAACCAGCGCACGAACTCGCCGCCGTACGCGACCTCGCCGCGCGCCTCGGCGAGGGGCTTGCCCATCTCGAGGGTCATCAACAGCGCGAAGTCCTCCTTGCGCTCCTGCAGCAGGTCGAACGCGCGGCGCAGGATCTCGCCGCGCTCGCGCGCGGGCGTCGCCGCCCAGGCGGGGAAGGCGTCGGCCGCGGCATCCATCGCTGCTTTGGCGTCGTTCGCCGACGCGGACGCGATCTCGCGGATGACCCCACCCGTCGCCGGGTCGTACACCTTGAGCGTCTTGCCGCCCTCGGCGGAACGCCACTCGCCCCCGATGAACAGGCCGTCCGGAACGGACGCCAGCAGTTCGGTCTCACGGTTGTCGGTCACGGGGACTCCCCTTGTCGATGACGGTTCGGGATGCCGCGGCCCCGCGGCATCCGATCAGTTCATGGTCTTGCGGGCCATTCTGCCCGCCGCCGCCGGAGCGGCCGATATACGTGATGTACACCACGGGGGCTCGTATCGCCCCCGCGGACAGGTCAGCGGACGGCGGCGACCGCGCGCTGATCGAGAAGCGCCTGCGAGAAGAACTCGGCGAGCTCTTCGGTGGCGGTCAGCGGCAGCACCGCGGCGACGTACTGGTCGGGACGCACCACGACCACGACGCCGTCGCGCGACAGCCCGCGCTCTTCGAAGATGTCGGTGCGCGTCCAGGCGTTCGGCTGCGCGGCGTACACCTTCTCCCAGTCGGTGAGGGCGAGCGGGCCGACCTTCGGCAGGAAGAGCCCGGGCGCGCGGGTGATCTCGACGTCCTCGTAGCTCTGCTGGTACACGACCTTCACGTCGAACACGGCGTCGACGTCGGTCCCGGCGGGCGTGTGCCGGGCGATCGGGCCCTCGGGCGAGGATACGAATGCGGCCCAGTCGGTCAGGGCGGACGGCTCGCCGGCCGTCGGCGCGTCGGCGAAAGCGTAGATGCGCCAGCGACCGTCGGCCGTCGCGTGGTGGCCGAGGTGCACGGCGTTGCCGTCGCACACCCGCACCACCTCGGACGACATGAAGCGCTTGCCGACCGGGAAGCCCGACGCGAGCTCCTGGTGCTCGGCGCCGCCCACGATGGGGGACGGCCCGTACTGGGTCATGAACCCCGACGGGAACTCGGCGGTGCCGAGGTAGAAGGTCGCGAGCTCCTGCGGGTCGGAGATCTCCTCGGGCTTGCGCGCCATCAGGCTCGACCATTGGCGGTCGAAGTCGATGAGCTGCTGCGCGACGGGCTGACGCTCGGCCGAGTACGTCGACAGCAGCGACGCGGAGCTGAGGCCCGTGAGCACGTGCCCGAGCTTCCAGCCGAGATTGAAGCCGTCCTGCATCGAGACGTTCATGCCCTGGCCGGCCTTCGCACTGTGGGTGTGGCATGCATCGCCGGTGAGGAAGACGCGCGGGTCGTGGCCCTGGTCGACGTCGACGTCGTCGAACTTGTCGGTGACGCGGTGGCCGACCTCGTAGACGCTGGACCAGGCGATCTCCTTCACGTCGAGCGTGTAGGGGTGGAGGATCTCGTTCGCCTTGCGGATGATCTCCTCGATCGGCGTCTGGCGCACCTGGTGGTTGTCGTCGGCGGCGACCTCGCCGAGGTCGACGTAGACGCGGCTGAGGTAGCCACCCTCGCGCGGAATGTGCAGGATGTTGCCGGCCGCCGAGTTGATCGCGCACTTGGTGCGCCAGTCGGGGAAGTCGGTGTTGACGAGCACGTCCATCACGCCCCACGCGTGGGCGGCGAAGTTGCCGACGTGCTTGCGGCCGATGGCCTCGCGCACGCCGCTGCGCGCACCGTCGCAGCCGACGACGTACTTCGCGCGCACGGTGCGCTCCTCGCCGGCGCGGTCCCCCGCCGCATAGCGCACGCGCACCTCGACGGGGTACTCGCCGTCGCCGTGCACGGTGAGGCCGAGGAACTCGATGCCGTAGTCGGGCGCAATGCGGGCGGGACCGTAGGCGGCGGCCTCGGCGAAGTAGTCGAGGACGCGCGCCTGGTTGACGATCAGGTGCGGGAACTCGCTGATCTTGAGCCCGTAGTCCTCGGTGCGCGTGGTGCGGATGATGTTACGCGGGTTCTCGGGGTCGGGGTTCCAGAAGTTCATGTAGCCGATGTTGTACGCCTCGGCGATGATGCGCTCGGCGAAGCCGAAGGCCTGGAACGTCTCGACGCTGCGCGGCTGGATGCCGTCGGCCTGACCCAGGGGCAGGCGGCCGTTGCGCCGTTCGATGAGACGCGTGGTCACGCTCGGGAACTGCGACATCTGCGCCGCCAGCAGCATGCCCGCGGGACCGGAGCCGACGATCAGCACGTCCATCTCGTCAGGGAGCTCGGCCGGACGATCGATGCCCGTGCCGACGGCGTTCTGCACGCGGGGCTCTCCGGAGACGTATCCGTGGTGGTGGAACTGCATCGTCCTGGTCCTTCCTGACGACTTCGTCGGGGGTTGTGCTCGCATCCGTTGCGTTCTATATTCGAACACGAAGTTCTACTATTGAACAGATCGTATACGAAGCGGATGCCGCGCGACAACCCCTGCGCGGGGAAGGACCCCGATGACCACGACGACCGCAGCGCCCGCGTCGCAGACGCTGAGCCGCGGCATCCGGGTGCTCGAAGTCCTCGCCGATGCCCGCGAGCCGCTCTCGATCGACGATCTCGCACGCCGGCTCGACCTGCATCGTTCCGTCGTCTACCGGCTGCTGCGCACGCTCGAGGACCACGGACTCATCACCCGCGATACGGCCGGGCGCGTGCAGCTCGGCGCGCGACTCGCCGCCCTCGCCGCGGGGGTCGCCCATGACCTGCATGCCGAGGCGCTGCCGGAGCTGACTGCGATCGCGAACGAGCTCGGCATGACGTGCTTCCTCGCGGTGCTCGATCGCGACGAGTGCATCACGCTGGCGAGCGTCGAACCGCGGCACGCGGTGGCGGCGGTGGCCCAGCGCCCGGGCGCGCGCCACTCCATCACCGTCGGAGCGCCGAGCAAGGCGATCCTGTCGACCCTCGATCCGGCCGAGTGGCCGACCGCCGTCGACGATCGCCTGCGTGCCGAGATCGCCGAGACCGCACGGCGCGGGTACGCGACCAGCCATGACGAGGTCATCCCGACGGTGCAGTCGGTGTCGGTGCCGCTGCGCCTGCGCGGCGGCCAGCGTCCTGCGGCGATCGCTGCGGTCTACGTGGCGAGCCCCGTGGAGCCCGAGGTGATCGCGCAGCGACTGCATCGCTCCGCGAGCGCGATCCGCGGGGCGCTCGGCGCCTGACGACCCGGCCGCTCGCAGCGAGCGATTCCGGCGCGCCGGGGGCGCGTCCGACGGCGCACGGACTCAGGCGAACTGCTGCCCGACGAACGCGATGTCGTACACCGCGACACGCTGCGGCACACCGGCGAACGCCTCCGCGCGAGCATCCGATGCCATGTACTCCTGCTCGAGAACGGCGAACGCCTCCTCGTCGCCCTCGGCGCTGACCGCCCAGACGAACTCGTTCGACGCCGGCAGGCCGTAGGCGAACTCGATCCGGAACCCGGCGGCCGGACGCACGCGCGGCATGCAGCCCTCCCACCACGCGACGAAGGCGTCGTACTCCCCGTCGACGAGCGTGTACCGGCGCAGCTGGATGGTCCTCATGGCCTCCATCATGCCCCGCGCGGAGTCCTATACTCGAAGTCGTCCGGCGGGAACGAGTCCGCCGGTGCTCGAAAAATGGGCACGCAGCGCGAACGCGCGAGACACATACGGCCTCTCACCGTCCCGTCTTGCAGGAGTTCCCTCATGCCGACCGTCTCCGCGCACGTCGCACTCACCCTCGCCCGCCACATCGACCACGTCTTCGGGGTCATGGGCAACGGCAACGCCTACTTCCTCGATGCTCTCGAGAGCTCGACCGCCGTCTCGTTCACCGCCGTGCGGCACGAAGCGGGCGGGGTCGTCGCCGCCGACGCCTTCCACCGCGCCTCGGGCGGGCTCGCCGCCGCCACGGCGACCTACGGCGCGGGCTTCACCAACACCCTCACCGCACTGGCCGAGGCCGTGCAGGCGCACGTGCCCCTGGTGCTCGTGGTCGGTGATGAGCCCACCTCGGGGCCGCGCCCGTGGGACGTCGACCAGATCGCCATGGCGTCGGCCGTGGGCGCGCGCACCTACACGGTCGGACGAGCGGATGCCGCGGCCACGACCGTCATCGCGATCGAGCACGCCCTGACCTACCGCGTGCCCACCGTGCTCGCGATCCCCTACGACGTCGCGGCGCGCGATGCCGGACCCGTTCCCGAGGCGCCCGAGCCGCGCCTGCCCGGCCCGCTGACACCGACCGGCCCGTTCGCGGAGCGGGCCGTCGCCGACATCGCCGCGGCCCTCGCCGGTGCGGAACGCCCCTTCCTGCTCGCCGGGCGCGGGGCATGGATCTCCGGGGCGGGCGACGCGCTCGGCGAGCTCGCCGACCTCACCGGGGCCCTCACCGCCTCGACGGCGCTCGGCCGCGGGGTGTTCCCCCGCGCCGAGTTCGACCTCGGAGTGACGGGCGGATTCGGCGCCGAAGGCGCGATGGAGCTCGTGCGCGAGGCCGACGTGGCCGTGGTCTTCGGCGCTTCGCTCAACCAGTTCACGATGCGGTTCGGCGACCTGTTCGCCCCCGGGACGCGCATCTACCAGGTCGACGTCACGCCCGCGGCGACGCATCCGCACGTCGGCGGATTCGTGCGGGGGGATGCCGCGACCGTCGCCGGCCGGCTCGTGACGGCCGTGCGCGAGCTGGGCACCGAGGGCAGCGGGTGGCGCGAATCGGTCGACGTCGCCGCGGCCCGCGGCTACGACACCGGGGAGGGCGTCGCCGCCGACGGACGCCTGGACCCGCGCTCGGTGGCCGCGCGCATCGCGGAGCTCCTGCCCGAGGACCGCGTCGTCGTCTCGGACGGCGGGCACTTCATCGGCTGGGCGAACATGTTCTGGCCGGTCGCGTCTCCCGACCGCATGATGATGGTGGGCACGGCGTTCCAGTCGATCGGCCTCGGCTGGCCGTCGGTGCCGGGTGCGGCGCTCGCTCGTCCCGAGGCGACCGTCGTGCTCACGACTGGCGACGGCGGCGGGCTGATGGCGCTGTCCGACCTGGAGTCTGCGGTGCGCGTAGCAGGCGGCCGCGGCATGGCCGTGGTGTGGAACGACGCCGCGTACGGCGCCGAGGTCAACCTCTACGGGCTCAAGGGCCTCGCGAAGGAGCCGATGCTCATCCCCGAGGTCGACTTCGCCGCGCTGGCCGCCGGCGTCGGAGCCGAGGGCGTCGTCGTGCGCACCATGGCCGACCTGGAGCGCCTCGCATCGTGGGCGGCCGAAGACCCGGCGGCCCGCCGGTTCCTGGTGCTCGACTGCCGCATCTCGGGCGCCGTCATCGCGCCCTACCAGCAGGAGATCATCCGCGTGAACTCCTGACGCAGGCCGGCGATCAGGCGCACCCGGTCTTCCCAGCGGTGGATGACCGCCACAACGTCGGAGATCCCGGGCCACACGCCGGGGCGCAGCATCCATCGACCGGCGTGTCCGGCGAGATCTCCGATCTTGCGACGTCCACGGGCCCCGCCCGGACGGAGTGCACCGGCTCGGGCCTACGCCTCGAGCGTGACCTCGCGGCGCGCGGGACGGACCACCGGGTGCGCGCCGGCCATCTTCTCGAGTACCCGGATCACCTGGCACGAGTATCCGAACTCGTTGTCGTACCAGACGTACAGGATGAGGTTGTCGCCCGTGGCGATCGTCGCCAGTCCGTCGACGATGCCGGCGCGGTGCGATCCGACGAAGTCGGTCGAGACCACCTCGGGCGACTCGACGTAGTCGATCTGCTGGCGCAGCTTCGAGTGCAGCGACACCCGCCGCAGGTAGTCGTTCGCCTGGTCCTTCGACGCCGGGCGTTCCAGCGTCAGGTGCAGCACGGCCAGCGACACGTCGGGCGTCGGGACGCGGATCGAGCTCCCGGTCAGCTTGCCCTCCAGCTGCGGCAGCGCCTTGGCGACCGCCGTGGCAGCTCCGGTCTCGGTGATCACCATGTTGAGCACGGCCGACCGGCCGCGACGATCGCCGCGGTGGAAGTTGTCGATGAGGTTCTGGTCGTTGGTGAACGAGTGCACCGTCTCGACGTGGCCGCGCACGATTCCGTAGGCCTCGTCGATCGCGGCGAGAACCGGGGTGATGGCGTTCGTCGTGCAGGACGCCGCCGACAGGATGCGGTCGTCGGGCGTGATGGCGTCGTCGTTGATGCCGTGGACGATGTTCTTCAGCGGGCTCTTGCCGGGCGCCGTGAGCAGCACCCGTGCCACGCCCTTCGCCCGCAGGTGCTGTGACAGCCCGGCCTCGTCGCGCCAGCGGCCGGTGTTGTCGACGACGATCGCGTCGTCGATGCCGTGGGCCGTGTAGTCGACGGCTGCGGGGTCGTCCGCGTAGACGACCTGGATCCGCGTGCCGTTGGCGATGATCTGCTGGGCGTCCTCGTCCACCGAGACGGAGCCGGCGAAGGGACCGTGGACCGAGTCGCGCTGCAGCAGGCTGGCGCGCTTCTGGAGGTCGTTCGCGCCGCCCTTGCGCACCACGATCGCACGCAGCCGCAGGCCGCTGCCGCCGCCCGCGTGCGAGATCAGGATGCGGGCGAGCAGGCGCCCGATGCGGCCGAAGCCGTAGAGCACGACGTCTGCACCGGCCGGGCTCGCGCCGCTGTCGCCCCGCACGTCGGCGAGCTCCGCCGCGAGCTGCTCGGCGAGCGACTCGGAGTGCCCCCGCACGATGGTCGCGAGGCGGCCGACGTCGATCGACGCCGCGCCCGGCGCGAGCGCCTCGAGCTCGGTGAGCACAGCGAGCGTCTCCGCCGGGTCGAGCTCGTCGTGGCCGAGCTGGCTCACCCGCTCGTGGACGCCCAGGAGGCCCGTGGTCGACAGGTTGATGATGCGGTGTCCATGCAGCGAGGTCACCACGCCCCTGCGGTAGAGCCGGCCGATGATCGGGATCATCTGCTCCGCGAGCTCTTCTCGCGTTGCCCAGTCCTCGGTCTGCTGTGCGTCGACCACGTGATGCCTTTCGTTGCGGAGCGCGTGTCGCGGGAGTGCCGGTGCTTGTGACACCAACGGTCTAAAGTACCTGCCGAAAGTCGGTGATCCCGCGCCTTTGCCGCTTCAGGGAGCGTCAAGAATGGCGATTCTTTACGAATCTGCAGATCTGCTCGCCCGCCCCCGCCGCGCGCACCCACCGACGGCGCTCGCGCTGCCCGAACCGGCATCCGCGCCCGATTCCGACAGCCACGAACGCAGGTTTCGACAGCGCGAAGCACAGGGGCCACCGATCGAGTGCGGGCGACACCCGCAGATCGAGTGCGCGCGCAGCGCGACACCCGCAGATCGAGTGCGCACGCAGCGCGACACCCGCAGATCGAGTGCGCGCGCAGCGCGTGTATCGAGATCCCGCCCCGTCCGCCGGGTCAGGCTCCGGTGAAGGTGGGCGTGCGCTTCTCCTGGAACGCCGCGAACCCCTCGCGGTAGTCGGCGGTGTCGCGCAGCTCGGCCTGCCCGCGCGTCTCCTCGGCGACCACGCGCCACAGCCGCTCGTCGCGCAGCTTGTCGATCAGGCGCTTCGACGCGAGGAACGCCTGCGTCGGCCCGGCGGCGGCCCGTGCGGCGCGCTCGCGCGTGAACTCGAGCAGCTCGTCGGCTGCGACGCTGCGGCTGAAGAGCCCCGCCGCCACGGCCTCGGCTCCGGTCAACAGCTCGCCGGTGTAGATGAGGTCGAGAGCACGGTGCGCCCCGAGGCGCTCGTACAGGAGTGCGTGGCCGCCCGAGTCGAGCAGCGCGCCGAGGTTCGCGAACGGCGACCCGACCTTGGCGGTATCGGCGACGTACACCACGTCCGTCGCGATGGCGAGCCCGAGTCCGACGCCCAGGCACGCCCCCTGCACGGCCGCGAACGTCGGCGCCGGGAACGCGGCCATCCGCCGCATCAGCGCCTGGACCGCGCCGAGGTACTCCCCCACGTCGTCGGTCGCCGGATCGACGCCGGCGATGTCGCGCCCGGCGCAGAACGCGCGTCCTTCGCCGCGCAGGACGAGAGCGCGGGCGCCGGATGTCTCGGCCTCGGCGTACGCGGCATCCATCTCGCCGATCGCCTCCAGCGACAGGGCGTTGAGCTTCTGGGGGGCGTCGAGCACGATCTCGGCGACGCCCTCGTCGACGGAGCTGGTGATCACGGGAACCTCTCTCAGACGTCGTAGTCGACCACGACGCGGTCGGTCGTGGGGTGGGACTGGCAAGTGAGGATGTAGCCGCGCTCGAGCTCGTCGGGCTCGAGCGCGTAGTTCTCGGTCATCGTTACGGACCCCTCGCGCAGCAGCGCCCGGCACGTGCCGCAGACGCCGCCCGCACACGCGAACGGTGCGTCGGGGCGCACGCGCAATGCGGCATTGAGGATCGATTCGTGCGCGGAGACCGGGCTCTCGATCGTCGCCGACTGGCCGTCGAGTGTGACCTCGATCCGGTGCACGGGCTCGTCGGCCTTGACCTCGATCCGGCGTCCTGACGGCGCCTCCGCCCGGCCGCCCTCGCCCGTCGTGAACAGCTCGTAGCGGACGTGCTCGGGGGCCACGCCGATGTCGGCGAGCGTGTCGCGACACAGCTGCACGAGCTCGAACGGGCCGCACAGGAACCATTCGTCGACGGTGTCGGGAAGCACGAGCGCGTCGAGGATGCGGCGGAGCCGCTCTTCGTCGATGCGTCCCGAGAGCAGCGGCGCCGCCCGCTGCTCGCGCGAGAGCACATGGTGCAGGGCAAGCCGCGAGGGGTAGCGGTCCTTGAGATCGGCGAGGTCCTCGAGAAACATCACGTCGGAGGTCGAGCGGTTCGTGTAGACGAGCGTGAAGCGCGAGGTCTCGGAGCGTGCGAGCACCGTCGCGGCGAGCGCCATGAGCGGAGTGATCCCCGACCCGGCGGCGATGCCCGCGACATGCGCGCCGTCGAGGTCGGCGAGCGACGACGTGAACGTGCCCTGCGGGCTCATCACGTCGATGCGGTCGCCGGGCTTCAGCTCGGTGTGCGCCCATGTCGAGAACCGCCCGCCCTGGTCGCGCTTGATGGCGACGCTGATCGTGAGCGGACCGTCCCCTCCGCCGCCGGCGTCGACCGCGCGGCACAGCGAGTACGAGCGCCGCACCTCGTGGCCGTCGAGCGTGGTGCGCAGGGCGACGTGCTGGCCGGCGAGGTAGTCGAAGTCGCCGCGTGCCGCTTCCGGTACGGCGAACGTCACCTCGACCGCGGCGTCGGTCAGCGGCCGCACCGCCGCGACGCGCAGCGTGTGGAAGCGGGCACGGCGCTTCGCCTCGCGCGGACCGCCGACGGCGCTCGTCAGGAGGGCCTCGGCGATGCGCTCGCGCTCGCGGGCCCCGATGTTCTCGGCGGCCATCAGTGCACCTTGAAGTGGTCGAAGGGCTCGAGGCACTCCCGGCATTCGTAGAGCGCCTTGCACGAGGTCGACCCGAAGCGCGCGAGCTCGCGTGTGTCGAGCGAGCCGCAGCGCGGGCACTTCACCGCGAGCTGCAGCCGGATCGGTCCGCCGACCGACGCCTTCCCCGTGGGCGGCGCGATGCCATAGGACCTCAGCTTGTCGCGGCCCTCATCGCTCATCCAGTCGGTGGTCCACGCGGGAGTGAGGGTCAGCCGCACGTCGACGTCGGTGAACCCGGCCTCGGTGAGCGCGAGCACGATGTCGTCGCGAATGGTGTCGACGGCGGGGCACCCCGAGTACGTCGGCGTGATGGTCACCGTCACCCGGTCGCCGTCGACCGACACGTCGCGCAGCACCCCGAGGTCCTCGACGGTGAGCACCGGCACCTCCGGATCGGGCACGGCCGCGGCGATGCGCCAGGCGCGCGCGGAGTCCGCGGCCACGGCATCGCGGGACTGCAGGTCGCTGAGCGTCACCATGTCGCCCCCGGATGCTGTCGCGCGAGAACCTGCATCTCGGCCAGGATGTAGCCGAGCGTCGTGAAGTGCCGGCCCTCGCGGCCGCCGCCGGCGCTCACGAACCCCTGCGGCATGTCGAGCTCCGCTTCGGCGAACACGGCGCCGACGACGGCGTCGAAGGCAGGGCGCAGGCCTGCGGGACGCACAGCGGCCTTCCCGAGCCGCTCGATCAGCGGGTCGTCGCGGAAGAGCTCGTCGACGTACGGCCACACGTCGCCCACGGCGCGGATCATGCGCGCACGCGACTCCTCGGTGCCGCCGGCCAGGCGGAGTGTCCACTGCACCGCGTGGTCGCGGTGGTACTCGACCTCTTTCACGGCCTTGGCCGCGATCGCCGCGAGGGTGGCATCGCTGGATCCGGCGAGCGCGCGGTAGAGCTCGAACTGGTAGGCGGATGCCGCGAACTGACGCGCGATCGTCTGTGCGAAGTCGCCGTTCGGCTGCTCGAAGAGCCAGGCGCCGCGGAACTCGGGCTCGTCGCGCCAGAACGCGAGGTCGTCTTCGGTGCGGCCGTCGAAGGATCCGGCGTAGCGGAGGAACGAGCGCGCGTGCCCGAGCAGGTCGAGCGCGATGTTGCCCAGCGCGACGTCCTCCTCGAGCTCGGGTGCGCGCGCGATCCAGGCGCCGAGCTGCTGCGACAGGATCAGCGCGTCGTCGCCGAGGCGCAGCGCGTACTCGGCGATGTCGGCGGTCGCCGCACGGCCGCCCTCGCCCGCGAGCTCGGCGGAGAGCTCGATACGGTCGACGCTGACCTCGCCGTGCGGGTCGTCGTGGATCGTCTCCGTGCTCACAGGTGCGGCACCCCCTCCGACGCCGTGTAGTACACCGCGTGCCGGTAGTTCTTGCCTGCCGGGCTCTCGAAGAACGCGCCCTTCGAGTCGGGGTCGCTCGTCGTGATGGCGTCGGCGGGCACGACCCAGACCGACGTGCCCTCGCCGCGGCGCGTGTACAGGTCGCGTGCGTTGCGCAGGGCGAGCTCGGCGTCGGGCGCGTGCAGCGAGCCGGCGTGCACGTGGCTCAGCCCGCGGCTCGCGCGCACGAAGACCTCCCACAGCGGCCAGGTCTCGCGGTCGGAGTATCCCGGAGCAGCCATCACGCCACCTTCCCTTCCGCGCGGCCGGCCTCCGCGCGGGCCGCCTGCCTGCGCGCGTACTCCGCCGCGGCCTCGCGCACCCATGCGCCGTCCTCGTGGGCATTCCGACGGTTGCGCAGGCGCTCCGCGTTCATCGGCCCGCGCCCGCGCAGCACCTCGTGGAACTCGGTCCAGTCGATCTCGCTCATGTGCCAGCGCTGGGCGTCCTCATCCCAGCGCAGCTGGGGGTCGGGCAGCGTCACGCCCAGCACCTCTGCCTGGGGCACCAGCATCCCGACGAATCGCTGTCGGAGCTCGTCGTTCGAGAAGCGCTTGATCTTCCACGCCATCGACTGCGCGGAGTTGGGCGACTCGTCGTCGGGCGGCCCGAACATCATGAGACTCGGCCAATACCAGCGGTTCACGGCATCCTGCGCCATCTCCCGCTGCGCCGGGGTGCCCTGCATGAGCGCGAGCAGGATCTCGAACCCCTGTCGCTGATGGAACGACTCCTCCTTGCAGATGCGCACCATCGCCCGGCCGTACGGCCCGTACGACGCGCGGCACAGCGGCACCTGGTTGCAGATCGCGGCGCCGTCGACGAGCCAGCCGATCGCGCCCATGTCTGCCCACGTGGGCGTCGGGTAGTTGAAGATCGACGAGTACTTCGCCTTGCCGGCGATGAGCTGCTCGGTCATCTCGTCACGGGTGATCCCGAGGGTCTGCGCGGCGGAGTACAGGTAGAGCCCGTGGCCCGCCTCGTCCTGCACCTTCGCCATCAGGATCGCCTTGCGCTTCAGGCTCGGTGCCCGAGTGATCCAGTTGCCCTCCGGCTGCATGCCGATGATCTCGGAGTGGGCGTGCTGCGAGATCTGCCGGATGAGCGTCTTGCGGTACGCATCCGGCATCCAGTCGCGCGGCTCGATGCGCTGCTCTGCCGCGATGAGCGCGTCGAACGCGGCCTGCTCGGCGGCCTCGTCGGGCTCGACCACGGTCGGTTCGGGTGCGGTCGTCATCATCGACTCCTCAATTACAGACCATTCGTTCAGTAAGTCTACTACGGTCAGTCCGCAGGGTGCTCCCGGCGGGTGGTGAACGAGCGCCCGCGGAACTCGGCGACCACGTCACCGGTCTCGTCGGTGACCGTCACGTCGTACAGGCCGCTGCGACCGGATGCCGCGCGCCGGCGCGCGTGCGCGGTCAGCGTCTGTCCCGCGCGCGTCGCCTTGAGGAAGGCGATGTCGGCACCCGCGGCGACCGTCACCTCGTCGTCCTCGTTGCACGCCATGGCGAAGGCGGTGTCGGCCAGCGCGAACACCATGCCGCCGTGCGTGATCGCGAAGCCGTTCGTCATATCGTCGCGCACGCGCATCGACACCACGGCCTCCCCCGGCTCGTCGCGTTCGACGACCATCCCGAGCGCCGCCGACGCGCGGTCGCGCTGCAGCATGCGGCGCTGGCCGGCGAAGTGCTCGGCGGGCTCGATCACGGCGTCCCCTTCGCGCGGTCGAAACCTGCGTACGCGGCGAAAACCCGAGAGAGCGGATGCCGATTCCGGCCGCGCTCGGCGACGTCGGACATCATGCCCCGGCCTCGACGGGCGCGGGCGTGCCGACGGCGTCGGCTGCGGCATCCGCTTCCTTCGCGACCAGAGTCAGCACGTCGTATGTCGCCACGATCTCATCGGACTGGTTGTGGATGACGGCGTCCCACCGCACCTCGCCGTACTCGTCGGTCTCGCGCGGGGTGATCTGCTTCGCCGTGAGCACGACGCGGATCTCGTCGCCCGGCGACACCGGCGTCATGAAGCGGAGGTTCTCCAGCCCGTAGTTCGCCAGCACCGGCCCGGGCTCAGGGTCGACGAACAGGCCCGCGGCCCACGAGACGAGGAGGTAGCCGTGGGCCACGCGTCCGGGGAAGAACGGGTTGGCGGCCGCTGCCTCCTCGTCCATGTGGGCGTAGAACAGGTCGCCCGTGAAGTTCGCGAACGTCTCGATGTCATCGAGCGTCACGACGCGCGTGGCCGAGACGAGCTGGTCGCCGATCGCGAGTTCGGCGAGCGACTTGCGGAACGGATGACGGTCGGTTCGGGATGCTGCGCCCTGATGCCACACGCCGGTCAGCGCCGTCAGCATCTCGGGGGAGCCCTGCACGGCGGTGCGCTGCATGTGATGGAGCACCGCGCGGATGCCGCCGAGCTCCTCGCCGCCGCCGGCACGGCCCGGACCGCCGTGCACGAGGTGCGGCACGGGCGCGCCGTGACCCGTCGACGTGCGCGCGTCGGCGCGATCGAGGAAGAGGAGCCGCCCGTTGAACGCCGCGACGCGCGTCAGCAGCGTCGTCGCGACCGCCGGGTCGTTCGTCGCCACGCTCGTGACCAGAGATCCGCCGCCGCGGGCGACCAGGTCGGCGGCCTCGTCGACGGTGCGATAGGTCAGCACGCTGGCGACCGGACCGAACGCCTCGACCTCGTGCACGGCATCGGCCGAGGCATCCGCGAACCCGATCAGCAGGGGCTCGACGAACGCGCCGTCCGGTGCGGGGCCGACCGACCCGTCGGCGCGCACGACCTGCGGCGCGCCGGTCGACCCGAGCAGCACCCGGCCCCCAGCGGCTTCGAGCGCGCCCACGGCGCGCAGCACCTCATCGCGCTGCGCCACGGACACCAGTGGACCCATCGTCACGTCGGGGGCGTGTGGATCGCCGAGCACGACCCGCTCGGCCACCTTCGTGCGAACGGCCTCGACGAGGTCGTCGACCGCACCCTCCGGCACGATCGCCCGCCGGATGGCCGTGCACTTCTGCCCGGCCTTCGTGGTCAGCTCGACCATCAGCTGCTTCACGTACGCGTCGAACTCAGGGGTGCCGGCGACGGCGTCCGGTCCGAGGACGCTCGCGTTGATCGAGTCGGTCTCGTTCGTGAACCGCACCCCGCCGGTCTGCACACTCTCGTGCGAGCGCAGGCGCTCCGCCGTCGACGCACTGCCGGTGAACCCGACGAGGTCGCCGAGCCGAAGGTGGTCGAACAGTCCGGGCACGCTGCCGCTCACGAGCTGGAGCGAGCCCTCCGGCAGAAGCCCGGTGTCCACGAGGATGCGCACCCACGCCTCGGCGACGTACGCGGTGGGCGTCGCCGGCTTGACCACGCTGGGCACGCCGGCCAGGAACGCGGGCGCGAACTTCTCGAGCGCACCCCACATCGGGAAGTTGAAGGCGTTGATCTGCACCGCGACACCGGGGAGGCGCGTGTACACATGCCGTCCGAGGAATGAACCGTCCTTCGACAGCGGCTCGACCGGGCCGTCGAGGTAGACCTGCCCGTTGGGCAGCTCGCGGCGCCCCTTCGACGAGTAGGTGAAGAGCACGCCGATGCCGCCGTCGACGTCGCCGGCCGAGTCGCGTGCGGTGGCGCCCGCGCGCTTCGAGAGGTCGTAGAGCTCCTGCTTGCGCTCGGTCAGCGCGAGGGCGAACTGCTTCAGCAGCACGGCACGCTGATGGAACGTCAGCGTGCCCAGACTCCGCTGCCCGACCGTGCGCGCGTAGTCGAGCACGCCGGCAAGATCGAGGCCCTCGGTGCTGACCCGGGTGATCGCCTCGCCGGTCGACGCGTCGGCGACGGTCACGGCGGACGAGACATCCGCCGGCGTCCACCACTCGCCGCGCACATAGCTGGGAAGGATCTCGGTCATCACTCGCTCCATTCGTAGAAACCGCGGCCGGTCTTGCGGCCCAGCCGGCCGTCGGCGACCATGCGCCTCAGCAGTTCGGGGGGCGCGAACCGGTCGCCCAGGCGCGCGTGCAGCTCTTCGGCGATGCCGAGTCGCACGTCGAGGCCGACCAGATCGGTCGTGCGCAGGGGACCGACGGGATGCCGGTACCCGAGCTCCATCGCCGCGTCGATGTCGGCTGCCGAGGCGACGCCCTCCTCGACCATGCGGATGGCCTCGAGCCCGAGCGCGACGCCGAGCCGGCTGGAGGCGAAGCCCGGGGCATCGCGCACCACGACGGGCGTCTTGCCGATCGCCGCCACCCAGTCCTTCGCCGCAGCGACCACGTCTTGGTCGGTCGCCGGTCCGACGACGACCTCGACCAGCTGCGACGCCGGCACGGGATTGAAGAAGTGCAGGCCGATGAACCGGCCCGGGCGCTCGAGGCCGGCGGCGAGGTCGTCGATCGAGATGGACGACGTGTTCGTCGCGAGGACAGCGCTCGCTTCGAGCACGCGCTCGGCCCGTCCGAGGGCGGCAGCCTTGAGTTCGCGGTCTTCGGGAACGGCTTCGACCACGAGCCCGCAGCCGGTGAGCGCGGCGGCATCCGTCGCCGTTTCGAGCGCGGCCTCGAGGACCTCGAACGGGTGCGGAGTCGCGCCGCGGTCGATGCTGCGCCGTACCGCCTCGAGAACGCGGGCGGATGCCGCATCCGCAGCCTGCTCGTCGCGTTCGACGACGACCACGTCGGCGCCGGCGAGGGCGAAAGCGTGCGCGATGCCCGCCCCCATCCGGCCGCCGCCGATCACGCCGACGCGCGCCGGTACCGGCGTGTTCCCGGGCGAATCGTGCTCGGTCATCGCCTGCGCCTCGTGCTCGGTCATCGCTTGCGCCTCTCGAGGAATGCGGTCATGCGTCGCTCCTTCTCGGGGCTCTCGAAGAGCTCGGCCTGCAGCTCGAGCTCGAGCGCGGGATGGGCGCCCGGCGCAGCGGAGAGCGCCGTCTTGGTGTGGCGCGTCGCGAGGGGGTCATTGGCGGCGATGCGGTCGGCAATCGCGTGGGCGGCGGCCAGCAGCTCGTCGGGCTCGTGCAGCGAGGAGACCACGCCCCAGGAGAGCGCCTCGTCGGCGTCGAGGATGCGACCGGTGAGCAGCAGCTCGGCGGCGCGTGCCTCTCCCACGATCTGCGGCAGGCGCCAGGTCGCGCCTGCCGCGGCGATGATGCCGAGCCCGGTCTCAGGGTTGCCGATCTTCAGCCGGGGCGTGCCGATCCGCAGGTCGGCCGCGTAGGCGAGCTCGGCGCCTCCGCCCAGCGCGTAGCCGTCGATCGCCGCGACCACCGGCATCGGAAGTGCGCGGATGCGCTGGAACGCGCGGGTGTTGATGCCGCGGCGGGCATCCGCGGCGCGGCGCTCACGCAGCTGGGCGATATCGGCGCCCGAGGCGAAGACCCCGTCGGCACCGATGAGGATGAGCGTGCGGGGCGTCGTCTCGAGCTCCGCGCACAGATCGTGCAGGGCGTCGATCATCGCCTGGTCGATCGCGTTGCGCGCCTCGGGTCGCGTCAGCGTCGCGACGACGCGATCGTCGGCGCTCTCGATGCGCAGCGACTCAGGCATCCACCCGCTCCACGATCATCGCGGTGCCCTGCCCCACGCCGACGCACATCGTGGCCAGCCCGTACCGCGCGTCCTCGCGCTCCATCCGGCCGAGCAGGGTCACGATCAGGCGGCTGCCGCTGGAGCCCAGCGGGTGGCCGAGCGCGATCGCGCCGCCGTCGGCGTTGACGATGGCCGGGTCCAGCCCGAGCCGCCGCATCGATGCGAGCGACTGCGACGCGAAGGCCTCGTTCAGCTCGACCGCGCCGATGTCGGAGACCGAGAGCCCGGCCTTCGCGAGCGCCTTCTCGGTGGCGGGCACCGGCCCGAGTCCCATGATCTCGGGCGCGAGGGCCGCGGTCGCCGCGGCGACGATCCGGGCACGCGGGCGCAGTCCGTGGCGCTCGACCGCCGCCGCGGACGCCACGACGATCGCGGACGCGCCGTCGTTGAGCGAGCTGGCGTTGCCGGCCGTGACGACCTCACCACCGGCGACCACCGGACGCAAGCCGGCCAGGACCTCGAGCGACGTGTCGCGCCGGGGCCCTTCGTCGGTGTCGACATCGCCTGCGCGGGTCGGCACCGCGACGATCTCGTCGGCGAACCGGCCCGCGTCGATCGCCGCGACGGCACGCTGATGGCTGCGCAGGGCGAAGGCGTCGGCATCCGCTCGAGAGATCCCGTCGACGCGCGCGACCTCCTCGGCGGTCTCGGGCATCGAGTACGTGGCCTTGTCGCGGGTCTTCAGCCGCGGGTTGGTGAAGCGCCAGCCGATCGACGTGTCGAATGTCTCTCCGGGCTTCGCCCAGGCGCGGTCGGGCTTGGCCTGCACCCAGGGCGCGCGGGTCATCGACTCCACGCCGCCGGCGACCAGGGCATCGGCGTCGCCGGCGCGGATGGCCTGCGCGGCGAGCGCGATCGCCGACATGCCCGAGGCGCACAGCCGGTTCACGGTCATGCCCGGAACCTCGTCGGGGAGGCCGGCCAGCAGCGCAGCGAGGCGCGCGACGTTCCGGTTGTCTTCGCCGGCCTGGTTCGCCGCGCCGAGGATGACCTCGTCGACAGCCTCGCGAGGCAGTCCCGCGCGCGCGACCGCCTCGCCGACGACGAGTGCGGCGAGGTCGTCGGGGCGGACGCCGGCGAGGGCGCCGCCGTAGCGGCCGACGGGCGTGCGGACTCCACCGACCAGGTAGGCGTCGGACATCGTCATCCCTCCGCGGCCGCATCGGCGCGGCACCGGTACAGATGATACCTAACCGATCGTTCAGTATTCCAATCCCGCATGCGACACTGGAGCAGTGCCCGCCCTCGACGTCGACTCAGCGAACAGCGGGCCCCCGCGCCGGGGTCGGCCCGGCTACGACCGTGCGCAGGTGCTCGAGATCGCCGTCTCCCTCTTCAACGAGCAGGGGTACGACGCCACCTCGGTCGCCGACCTCGCGACGCGATTGGGCCTGACGAAGTCGGCGCTGTACCACCACTTCGATTCGAAGGAGCAGCTGCTGTCGCTCGCCCTCGACGAGGCGCTGAGCGCGCTCGAGGGTGTGCTCGATGAGCCCGGCGCCCAGCACGGCTCTGCCGCCGAGCGCCTCGACGCGGTCCTGCGCGGGGCTGTGCGGGTGCTCGTCGACCGGCTCCCCTACGTGACCCTGCTGCTGCGGGTGCGCGGCAACAGCGACGTCGAGCGCGCGGCCCTGGAGCGTCGGCGGGCGTTCGACCACCGTGTGACCGCGCTCGTCGAGGCGGCACAGGCCGCCGGCCAGGTGCGCGACGACATCGACGGCCCGGTCGCGACCCGCCTCATCTTCGGCATGGTCAACTCGCTCGTGGAGTGGTACCGCCCCGGCGGTCCGGTCGACAGCGCGCGCCTGGCGCACGACGTGGTGGCGGTCGCGCTCGACGGCATGCGCACGCGCTGAGCCGCGGCATCCCACTCCCTCGACCTGGCGCCGCAACCGCGCCGAACTGCGCGCCCTGCCCCTCACAATGCGCGCCTCGCCGCGGTTGGGCGGAAAGGCGACTCACCCCACACACCACTGCTCGCCTGTCACGAAATGCCGGGCGAAGCGGCGAATCGTGACAGGTGAGCGGAATGAGTCCTGCTCGGCCCTCGTGAGACGACGGATGCCGCGGCCCGCACCCCCCGCGAGGGGCCGGGCCGCGGCATCCGGTCAGACAGTCCTCAGGCGCGCGAGAGTCCGTAGATCGGGCTCTTCGCCTGCTCCGCCTCGTGGTCGGGCCCCAGCGGGATGCCGGAGCGGTCACGCAGCAGCAGGGTCGCGATGAGGCCCACGATCGTCATGCCCGCGAGGTACCAGGTGACCGAGACCGTGGAGCCCGTCGCCTGCACCAGCGCCTGGGCGATGGTGGGCGCGAAGGCGCCGCCGACGATCGCGCCGATCGCGTACGAGATCGAGACGCCCGAGAAGCGGATGGATGCCGGGAACAGCTCGCTGTACAGCGCCGCCTGCGGCCCGTAGGTGAAGCCGAGGCCGATCGTCAGCACCGCGAGGCCCAGGAACAGCAGGCCGACGTTCGCGGTGTTGACGAGCGGGAAGAGCAGGAAGACACCCGCCAGCTGCAGGATCCAGCCGATGATGTACGTCGTGCGGCGGCCGATCCGGTCGCTGATCCACCCCGCGACGAAGGTCGCGATCAGCCAGGTGACGGCCGAGCCGGTCACCGCCCACAGCACGGGGGCGGTGGGGAGGGCGACGGGTCCCTCGGGGTCGGTGGCGTACCGCTGGATGTAGCCGCCGGTGGTCATGTAGCCGACGGCGTTGTTGCCGGCGAAGACGAGAGCGGCGATGATCACGAGCAGCGTGTGCTTCTTGAACAGCTGCACGATCGGCATCTGCGCCTTCTCCTTGCGCTCGGCGAGCTCGGCGAACACCGGGCTCTCCTCCACGCGACGGCGCACGTAGTAGCCGACGAGGATCAGCACGACGCTCAGCAGGAACGGGATGCGCCATCCCCACTCCTTGAACCACTCGTCGCCGGGCAGGGCGACCACGGCCATGACGGCCGAGGCGAGCAGCAGACCGATCGGCACGCCGACCTGGGGCGACGCGCCGAAGATGCCGCGTCGGGCCTTCGGTGCGTGCTCGACGGCCATGAGCACCGCACCGCCCCACTCACCGCCGGCCGAGATGCCCTGCAGCACGCGCAGGAGGATCAGCAGGATGGGAGCGGCGATGCCGATCGCGGCGTACGTCGGCAGCAGGCCGACGAGGGTGGTGGCCGCACCCATGAGGATCAGCGTCCACATCAGGACGACCTTGCGGCCGTACTTGTCGCCGAAGTGCCCGGCGAGGAACGCGCCGAGCGGACGGAAGAGGAAGCTGATCCCCACCGTGATGAACGAGAGGATCTGCGCGAAGCCCTCGCCCGCAGGGGCGAAGAAGAGCTCGGCGAAGACGAGTCCGGCCGCGAACGCGTAGATGAAGAAGTCGTACCACTCGACGGTGGTTCCGACGACGGTCGCGAAGACGACCCGGCGGCGATCCGCCGAGCTCGCGATGGTTCCGGTGGGCGTGAACCCTGCTCCGGGTGGGGGTGTGCTCATGAGCTGACTCCTGTGTCTGTACTGACGACTTCGTCACCGGCGCTCGATCTGCGAGAGGGTTGCCGGATGTGGCACCATCGTATACGATTTCGGATACGACGCAAGAGTGAGGACGCTCCTGATGCAGGAAAGCACAGCGGATGCCGCATCCGACGCCCGTTTCCGGGCATTGCCGACCCGGCCCGGCAAGATCGTCGCCATCCACCTGAGCTATGCCTCCCGCGCCGATCAGCGCGGTCGTCGGCCGCAGCATCCCTCCTACTTCTTCAAGCCGTCGAGTTCGGTCGCCCCGTCCGGCGCGACGATCGAGCGGCCCGCCGGCACCGAGCTGCTCGCCTTCGAGGGCGAGATCGCGCTGGTGATCGGCACACCCGCCCGACGGGTCGGCCTGGCGGAGGCCTGGGACCACGTCGGGTGGGTCACCGCCGCGAACGACTTCGGCCTCTACGACCTGCGCGCCAACGACAAGGGCTCCAACGTCCGCTCGAAGGGCGGCGACGGCTACACGCCGATCGGCCCCGCGCTCATCGACGCCCGCGCGGTCGACCCGACCGCCCTGCGGGTGCGCACCTGGCTCAACGGCGAGATCGCCCAGGACGACTCGTCCGCCGGCATGATCTTCCCCCTCGCCCAGCTGGTGGCCGACCTGTCGCAGCACTTCACCCTCGAGCCGGGCGACGTGATCCTCACGGGCACGCCCGCCGGCTCGTCGGTCGCCGTTCCCGGCGACGTCGTCGAGGTCGAGGTCGACGTGCCCGGCGGCCCGTCGTCCGGGCGCCTCGTGACCACGGTCGTTGAGGGCGGGGCCGGTTTCGACGGCGACCTCGGGTCACTTCCCGCGGTCGACGACCTGCAGCGCACCGAGGCGTGGGGCTCGCGTGAGGCTGCCGGCCTCTCCGCGGAGGCTCCCGGATCAGGAGATCCGGCGAATACAGGAGGTTCTGACGCAGAGTCTCCTGCCTCCGCCGGAACGCCTGTTCTGAGCAGCGCCGGAACGCCTGTTCTGAGCAGCGAGCTGCGCGCGAAGCTCGAGTCCGTGCCCGTCGCGGGACTGTCGGGCCAGCTGCGCAAGCGCGGTCTGAACAACGTGCACATCGACGGCGTCCGGCCGCTGCATCCCGGAGCCAAGCTCGTCGGCACGGCCCGCACTCTCCGCTTCGTCCCGAACCGCGAAGACCTCTTCGCCAGTCACGGCGGCGGCTACAACGCCCAGAAGCGCGCGTTCGACGCGGTCGGCGAGGGCGAGGTCATCGTCATCGAGGCGCGCGGCGAAGCCGGGTCGGGAACACTCGGCGACGTGCTCGCGATTCGCGCCCACGCACGCGGTGCGGCCGGCATCGTCACCGACGGCGGGGTCCGCGACGCGGCCGCCGTCACCGCCGTCGGCCTTCCGGTCTTCACCGTCGGCGCGCATCCCGCCGTCCTCGGCCGCAAGCACGTGCCGTGGGACGTCGATGTCACGATCGCGTGCGGCGGTGCGACCGTACAGCCCGGCGACGTGATCGTCGGCGACGCGGATGGCGTCATCGTGATCCCGGCGGGCATCGTCGAGGAGGTCGTGGACGCGGCTATCGCACAGGAGGAGGAGGATGCCTGGATCGCGCAGCGCGTGGCCGAAGGGCATCCGGTCGACGGCCTGTTCCCCCTGAACGCCCAGTGGCGCGCGCGATACGACGCCGAGCGCGAAGGGCGGACCGCATGAGCACCGAGGCGCAGGGCACCCGGACCGCGCAGAGCAAGTCGCAGCGCGCGTACACCTGGATCAAGGAGCGCATCTCGCAGCAGGAGTTCACGCCCGGCTACCGCCTCGTGCTCAGCTCACTCGCCGACGACCTTCAGATGAGCGTCGTGCCGGTGCGGGAGGCCGTTCGGCAGCTCGAGGCCGAAGGCCTGGTGACCTTCGAGCGCAATGTGGGCGCGCGGGTGTCGATGGTCGACGACTCACAGTACCGCTACAGCATGCAGGCGCTGTCGATCCTCGAGGGCGCCGCGACGGCACTGTCGGCCCGCGCTCTGACCGCCGACGACATCCGGCATGCACGCGCCGTGAACGAGCAGATGATCGAGACGCTGCAGCATTTCGATCCGCGCCGCTTCACGGCCCTCAACCAGGAGTTCCACTCAGCGCTGTTCACCAAGTGCGCGAACCCCCGCATGCTCGAGCTCGTCAACGCGGAGTGGGCCAAGCTCGGCCACCTGCGCGAGTCGACCTTCAGCTTCGTCCCGGGCCGCGCGCAGGAGTCCGTGCGCGAGCACGAGAACATCCTGAAGCTCATCGAGGCCGGGGCCACGCTGAGCGAGATCGAGAAGGCGGCCCGTCGTCATCGCTCGGCCACGCTCGACGCCTACATGATCCACGAGCACCCCGACGAGGCCCTCAGCCTCCCCGCTTTCTGACCCGAGGGCGCACACCCCACTGCGCCCTTTCCGACCTCCGACGAAGGAGAAGCAGATGACCGACACTGCAACCACCATGCGCCACGTGCCCGCAGACCTGCCCGAGCGCATCCAGCACTACATCGACGGCGAGTTCGTCGACTCGATCGACGGCGACACGTTCGACGTGCTCGAGCCGGTCACGAACGAGGTCTACGTGAAGGCCGCGGCCGGCAAGAAGGCCGACATCGAGCGCGCCGTCGCCGCAGCACGCCGCGCGTTCACCGAGGGTCCCTGGCCGAAGATGCTCCCCCGCGAGCGCTCGCGCGTGCTCCACCGCATCGCCGACATCGTCGAGTCGCGCGACGCGCGCCTCGCCGAGCTCGAGTCGTTCGACTCGGGCCTGCCGATCACGCAGGCGCTCGGCCAGGCTCGGCGCGCGGCCGAGAACTTCCGGTTCTTCGCCGACCTGATCGTGGCGCAGGCCGACGACACCTTCAAGGTGCCCGGGCGCCAGATCAACTACGTCAACCGCAAGCCGATCGGCGTCGCGGGTCTGATCACCCCGTGGAACACGCCGTTCATGCTCGAGTCATGGAAGCTGGGCCCTGCGCTGGCGACCGGCAACACCGTGGTGCTCAAGCCCGCCGAGTTCACGCCGCTGTCGGCGTCGCTCTGGGCCGGCATCTTCGAGGAGGCGGGCCTGCCCCAGGGCGTGTTCAACCTCGTCAACGGCCTCGGCGAGGACGCCGGCGACGCCTTGGTCAAGCACCCCGACGTGCCGCTCATCTCGTTCACCGGCGAGAGCCGCACCGGGCAGATCATCTTCGGCAACGCGGCGCCGTTCCTCAAGGGCCTGTCGATGGAGCTGGGCGGCAAGAGCCCGGCGATCGTCTTCGCCGACGCCGACCTCGAGGCCGCGGTCGACGCGACGATCTTCGGCGTCTTCTCCCTGAACGGCGAGCGCTGCACCGCCGGCTCCCGCATCCTCGTGCAGCGTGACGTCTACGACGAGTTCGTCGAGCGCTATGCCGCGCAGGCGAAGCGCGTGAAGGTCGGCTACCCCCACGACCCCGAGACCGAGGTCGGCGCGCTCGTGCACCCCGAGCACTACGAGAAGGTCATGAGCTACGTCGAGATCGGCAAGTCCGAAGGACGCCTCGTCGCCGGCGGAGGCCAGCCCGAGGGCTTCGAATTCGGCAACTTCGTCGCCCCGACGGTGTTCGCCGATGTCTCCCCCGACGCACGGATCTTCCAGGAGGAGATCTTCGGCCCGGTCGTGGCGATCACCCCCTTCGATACCGACGAGGATGCGCTCGAGCTCGCCAACAACACGAAGTACGGTCTCGCCGCCTACGTGTGGACCAACGACCTCAAGCGCGCCCACAACTTCGCGCAGGCCGTCGAGGCGGGCATGGTCTGGCTCAACTCGAACAACGTGCGCGACCTCCGCACCCCGTTCGGCGGCGTCAAGGCCTCCGGCCTCGGCCACGAGGGCGGCTACCGCTCGATCGACTTCTACACCGACCAGCAAGCCGTGCACATCACGCTCGGCAAGGTGCACAACCCGACCTTCGGCAAGGCCGGCGGCAGCGCCCACTGACCCGGATGCCGCGGCCATCGGTCTGCACCTGGCCGCGGCATCCGCTCACCTCCCACAGATTCGCATCAAGGCAACAAGGACGAGCCATGACCAACCGTGACGACATGACCCTGACCTCCTCCGGCTTCTACGTCTCCCAGGAGGCGCCGATCGAGACCGACAACCCGGTGCCGACGCCGTCGGTTCCCGCGCCCGACATCCTGCGCTGCGCCTACATGGAGCTCGTGGTCACCGACCTGGCCTCGTCGCGCGAGTTCTACTTCGACGTGCTCGGGCTGTACGTGACCGAGGAAGACGACGAGGCCATCTACCTCCGCTCCACCGAGGAGTTCATCCACCACAACCTCGTGCTGCGCCGGGGCCCGATCGCCGCCGTGGCCGCGTTCTCGTACCGGGTCCGCACGCCCGAGGACCTGGACCGGGCGGTCGCCTTCTACGAGGAGCTCGGATGCCGCGTCGAGCGCCGCGCGGACGGCTTCACCAAGGGCATCGGCGACTCGGTGCGCGTGACCGATCCGCTGGGCTTCCCGTACGAGTTCTTCCACCAGACCGAGCACGTCGAGCGTCTCGCGTGGCGCTACGACCTGCACAAGCCGGGTGAGCTGGTGCGTCTCGACCACTTCAACCAGGTCAGCCCCGACGTGCCGCGCGCCGTGAAATTCATGCAGGACCTCGGCTTCCGCGTCACCGAGGACATCCAGGACGATGAGGGCACCGTCTACGCCGCCTGGATGCGCCGCAAGCCGACCGTGCACGACACCGCCATGACCGGCGGCGACGGCCCGCGCATGCACCACGTCGCATTCGCCACGCACGAGAAGCACAACATCCTCGCGATCTGCGACAAGCTCGGTGCGCTCCGCCGCTCCGACGCCATCGAGCGCGGCCCGGGCCGCCACGGCGTCTCGAACGCGTTCTACCTGTACCTGCGCGACCCCGACGGCCACCGCGTCGAGATCTACACGCAGGACTACTACACCGGCGACCCCGACAACCCGGTCATCACGTGGGACGTCCACGACAACCAGCGCCGCGACTGGTGGGGCAACCCCGTCGTGCCGTCCTGGTACACCGAGGCATCCCTCGTGCTCGATCTCGACGGCAACCCGCAGCCCGTCGTCGCCCGCACCGACTCGTCCGAGATGGCGGTGACGATCGGCGCCGACGGCTTCTCGTACACGCGCCGCGACGAGGGGGCCGAGTCGATGCCCGAGTACAAGCAGGGCGAGTACAAGCTCGGCCACCAGCTGTAGACCCCGGCATCCCCACCTCTCCTGCTCACCTGTCACGAAATGTCGCCCGGCGCGGCTGATCGTGACAGGTGAGCAGGAAGACCGAAGAACTGGCAGAGCTGGACCCACGAAGGAGATCGGATGCTGCACCCAGACGACATCGCGCACATCGCGGCCGAGCTCGCCGAGGCCGACCGCACGCACGGCGTGATCCCGAGGATCACGGCGCGCTACCCCGACGCGACGGTCGAGGACTCGTACGCGATCCAGGGGGTGTGGCGCGACCAGAACATCGCGGCCGGGCGCCGGCTGGTCGGCCGCAAGATCGGTCTCACCTCGAAGGCGATGCAGCAGGCGACGGGTATCACCGAGCCCGACTACGGCGTGATGTTCGACGACACCGTGTACGAGTCGGGCGCGGAGATCCCCGTCGACCTCTTCTCGAACGTGCGGATCGAGGTGGAGCTGGCGTTCGTTCTCGCAACGCCGCTCGAGGGTCCTGACTGCACCCTCGAGGAGGCGCTCGACGCGATCGACTACGCGGTCCCGGCGCTCGAGATCCTCAACTCGCACATCGAGCTCGAGGGCCGCACGATCGTCGACACGATCTCCGACAACGCCGCGTACGGGGCGATGGTGCTCGGCGATGTGCACAAGCGCCCCGATGAGATCGACCTGCGCTGGGTGCCGGGCGTGCTCAGCCGCAATGGCGAGATCGAGGAGACCGGCGTCGCCGCGGGCGTCCTCGGCCACCCCGCCACGGGCGTGGCGTGGCTCGCGAACAAGTTCCACCAGCACGGCGCGCGGCTCGAAGCGGGCGAGATCATCCTCGCCGGCTCGTTCACGCGCCCCATGTGGGTGTCGCGGGGCGATAGCGTGCTGTGCGACTACGGACCGATGGGAGTGGTGTCGTGCAGATTCGTATGACGTGCGCGGACGTGACCGGCCCGCGTCGCGAGAACGGGGGATCATGTCGTCTCGTCTGAGCCCCACGTTCCGCGATGCGCTCGCGGACGCCGACCGCGCGCTCGCCGGCATGTGGGTCTGCTCGGGATCGCCGTTGGTCGCCGAGATCTGCGCCGGCTCGGGCCTCGACTGGCTGCTCATCGACATGGAGCACTCCCCCAACGGCCTCGAGTCGGTGCTGGCCCAGCTTCAGGCCGTCGCCCCCTACGCGATCACCCCGCTGGTGCGCGTGCCGATCGGCGACGTGGTCACCCTCAAGCAGGTGCTCGATCTCGGCGCCCAGAACATCCTCGTGCCCATGGTGTCCTCGGCGGCGGAGGCGGCCGAGGTCGTCGAGGCGGTACGGTACCCGCCGCGGGGCCGACGGGGCGTCGGATCGGCGCTCGCCCGCTCGGCGCGCTGGAACCGCGTCGAGAGCTACCTCGAGAACGCCGACGAGCACCTCTCGCTGTTCGTGCAGGTCGAGACGATCGAGGGCGTCGAGGCCGCAGCCGAGATCGCCGCGGTCGACGGCATCGACGGAATCTTCGTCGGACCGAGCGACCTCGCCGCCTCGATGGGTGTGCTCGGACAGCAGACCCACCCCGACGTCACAGCAGCCGTGCTGCGTGCGTTCGACGCCGTGCGCAGCACGGGCAAGCCGGTCGGCGTGAACGCGTTCGACCCGGCCGCGGCCCAGTCCTACATCGACGCGGGAGCGGGCTTCGTGCTCGTCGGCGCCGACGTGGCGGTCCTCGCGCGTTCCTCGGAGGCCCTCGCCGCGCGATGGGTCGACGGCGCCGGCAGCGGCGAGCGCGCGTCGTACTGAGGCCGGACCGGCTCCCCGCCGAGGGGCGACGGGCGGAGCATCCGGTCTGTCAAGTCCCCGCATCGGCCGCCCGCGCGTGTCAGGGTGAGGACATGCAGAGGGATGTCTCGAGCCGGATCGTCCTCGACGTGACCGAGCCCGCCGACCTGGTGTTCGCGATCGCGGTGGCCGACCAGTACGCGCCCGCGCACGAGGAGTTCACGGCCACGCTCGACGGCGAGTCGCTGGACTGGCACGTCGTCTCCGACGCGCACGGCACGCGGCTGCACCGGCTGACGTCGGGGGTCGGTCGCCTCACCGTCCGGTACACCGCCCGTGTCGACGGCGACGCTCCGACCGCGGACGCCACCGAGGCCGACCTCCTCGTCTACGCCCGGCCGAGCCGGTACGCCGAGTCCGACGCCCTCGCCCCCACCGCGTCCGGCGAGTTCCACGGCATCACCGACCCGGCCGAGCTGCTCGCGTCGGTCTCGTCCTGGGTCGGTACGCGGCTCCAGTACGTCTCGGGGTCGTCGCTGCCCACCGACGGTGCGACGCGCACGCTTCTCGCCCGGCAGGGCGTGTGCCGCGACTACGCGCACCTGTCCGTCGCGCTGCTGCGCGGGCTCGGCATCCCCGCGCGCAGCGTCGCGGTGTACGCCCCCGGCGTCACGCCGATGGACTTCCACGCGGTCGCCGAGGCCTGGATCGACGGCGCCTGGCGCGCGATCGACGCGACGACCCTCGCACCGCGCTCGTCCCTGGTGCGGATCGCGACGGGGCGGGATGCCGCAGACACGGCGTTCCTGACCGTGATGTCGGGGCGCGCCGACCTCGTCGAGGTCGAGGTGACGGCCACGGTGGACGCGCTTCCCGATGACGACATCACGCAGCTCGTCTCGATCTGGTGAGCCGCCTCCCGCTGGAGCATCTCCGCGTGGCACAGTGATCCCATGAAGAAGTGGATCGTCCGGTTCGCGTCGCTGCTGGTCTTCAACATCGTCGTGCTGCTCGTCATCGGATTCCTGACGCCCGCGCGCGTGGGATGGTCGGCGCTGTGGGCGGGCATCGTGCTGACCGCGCTCGCCATCTGGATCAAGCCCGCCGTCCACGGCTGGTTCCGCTCGCTGGCGGCGAGATCGGCGAACCAGCGCACCAGGGCGGGTGAGAAGGTCGTCGAGTTCCTCCTCGCGTTCGCGGTGGCGTTCCTCGTCTGGATCGTGACCGTGTGGCTCTCGGGCGTCTCGATCGGCGGCGGGTTCTTCGGCGCCTTCTGGGGGTACGTGCTCCCGCCGGTGATCCTCCTCATCGGCTGGGCGATCTACGACGCCATCGACGACAAGGTCGAGGCCCACGCGGGCGCCCTCTACGACAAGGCCTCCGGCGGACGGGCGACGACCGTGACCGCCGCCGACGCCCCGCGCATCCCGAGCGCCGAAGAGGCTGCCGGACGCCGCGAGCTCGATGACGGTCTCACCGACGAGCAGCGGCGCATGCTCGACGAGCTGGGCAAGGGCTGACGCGGATCCGCAGCGCTGTCGATCGGCGGCACCCTCGATCGTCATCGTGGTGTCGCAGCACTGACGAAAGGACGACATCATGCGCTACACCCTCCTCCTCCACTATCCCGAGATGACCGCGGACGACATGGGCCCGGAGGCCTGGGCCGACGGCATGCGGGAGTTCGACGAGTACGCCAAGGCGATCGACGCGGCCGGGGTGCTGCGCTCCGCCGAGGTGCTGCAGCCGTCGGCGGTGACCACGTCGGTCACCGCGCCGGACGGCACCCTGCGCGTGCAGGACGGTCCGTTCGCCGACACCGAGGAGCAGCTCGGCGGCACGTTCGTGATCGAGGTCGACGACCTCGACGCCGCGATCGGCTGGGCCGCCAAAGCCCCGTCGATCGGGTGGGGCACCGTCGAGATCCGCCCCACGGCGACGCGATTCGTCGACGGCGCCTGGACGCCCTTCGCGGACTGATGCCCGGCTCCGACGTGCGGTCCGTCGCCGAGCGCGCGGCCCGCACGTCGTACGGTCACCTCCTGGCGCTGGTCGCCGCGGGTACGAGAGACGTCGCCCTCGCCGAGGACGCCCTCGCCGATGCGTTCGAGCGCGCCCTGACGACGTGGCCGGATGCCGGCATCCCCGCCAATCCGCAAGGATGGCTGCTCACCGTGGCCCGCAACCGCCTGCGCGACGCCCTCGGCTCGGCCGCCCGCCGCACCGGCGTGCCGCTCGACGACGTCGTGGCGGCGACGCTCGCGGACGAGCGCGCTCTCGACGCGACCGTCGCCGTGGAGCGACGAGACCAGATCCCCGACAAGCGGCTCGAACTGCTCTTCGCGTGTGCGCATCCTGCGATCGACCCCGCCGTGCGCTCGCCGCTCATGCTGCAGACGGTGCTCGGTGTCGAGGCTGCCGAGGTGGCACGCGCCTTCGGCGTGCCGCCGGCGACGATGGCGCAGCGTCTGGTGCGGGCCAAGCGCCGCATCCGCGACGCCGGCATCCCGTTCGCCGTGCCCGTGCGCGCCGACATGCCGGCGCGCCTGCCCGCCGTGCTCGAGGCGATCTACGGCGCCTACGCCCTCGACTGGCTCGATCAGGGCGCCGAGCCGAGGAAGTCGCTCGCCGACGAGGCGCGGTGGCTCGCCGTCCTCACCGCCAGCCTGCTCGACGACGAGCCCGAGGCGTGGGGTCTCGCCGCGCTCCTCACCTACGCGCAGTCACGGGCCGCTGCGCGGGCGACCGTGCCGTGGCCGCCGCTGGATGAGCAGGATCCGGCCGAGTGGGACCGGGCGATGATCGCCGAGGGAGCGGCCCTGCTGCGACGGGCATCGGCGCTCGGGCGCCCGCTGGGGCGGTTCCAGCTCGAGGCGGCGATCCAGGCGGTCCATTGCGATCGTGCGCGCACCGGCGAGCTCGACGTCGACGCGCTCGTGACCCTCTACCGCGGGCTGGTCGCGATCGCGCCGACCCGCGGTGCGACGGCCGCACTCGCCGCCGCCGAGGCACGAGCGCGCGCGACGGGGTGAGCGGCGGCGGTTCGGAGCAGGAAGGCTCAGACCAGGAAGTCGGGGGACGCCATCGCCGCCTCGACCGCCTGCACGGTCTCACCGAGATCGAGCGACGACGTGTCGATCGCGTGCGCCTCGAGCTCACCCAGCTGCGAGAACTTGTGCCAGAGGTCGGCGACCACGTCGCCGTCGGTCAGGGCGTCGGGCGCCGTGCGCGCCAGCGCGCGATGCAGCGTGACCTCGAGGTCGGGCCGCAGGACGACGTAGCGCAGCTCGATGCCGGGATGAGCCGCAGCCGCCCGCGTGTAGTGCTCGAGCATCCAGGGGCCGACGACGCCGTCGGCGACGACCTCGTAGCCGCCGTTCGCATAGGCGACGGCGGCAGCCGCGATGGCGTCGAGCACGGTGTGGTTCTGCCGATCCGCATCCGGCAGGTACGGCAGGACGCCGCCCGAGACGATGAAGCCCCAGAAGTCGTCGGTGTGAAGGTGCACCGCCCGCGGCCGCATCGCGGCCACGGTTCGTGCCACGGTCGTCTTTCCCGCACCCGCTGGGCCGGTGAGGATGGTGATGCTGCCGGTCACGTCGGTATCCCTCCGAGACGTCGTCGATCCGAGCCTAGGCCAGCGCGACGACGCGCGCGCGGGGGTCGTGGATCGCCGCCGGAGTCGGCTGCACGGTGGCCGGGCAGCCCGACCGGCCCAGCCGCGGTCGCCGCGGTCCGTGTCAAGCGGGTTGAACCGACCTCCAGTCGAGCGCATGCTGAGGACACCGAGACCGCCTAGGCGAAGGGATCACCGTGTCTCAGCGTCAGCACCCCTCACCCGACCATGTGCCGGGCCCGGAGGAGGTCAGCATTCCTGAGCTGGAGTACGACGAGACGATCGCCCCACGCCCCGAGGAGGAGATCGCCGACGTCGCGCGCGCAGAGCCCGACGTCGAAGACCACACGGCGTCGGCGCGCCCTGATTCGCCGCCGCGACCGACGACGAGTTGAGCGGATGCCGCGGCATCCGTCCTCATCGATCGACGAGCTGCTCGAGCCCGGCCTGAAGCGCCCGGATGTGCGCGCCGAGGTCGCGCGAGGCCAGCAGCCCGGGCCGGGCGGAGCGGCGGAGGCGTCGCCGAGCGGCGGAAGCCGCCGGAGCGCGGCGGCAGCGTCGGCGCTGCCACGAGCCGGTCCGGGCGGCGTCAGCCGGGACGACCGGTGGGCGAACGCTCGTCGAACTCGCGCCGCAGGTACTTCGGAGCCTGAGTGCGCCACGCCTCGGTGATGAGCTCGTCCAGATGTACGGGGTCGACACCCGCCATGCGGAACGCGACCTTGGGCTCGTTCCACGCCGTCGTCGTGCGCAGGAAGACGTCGGGCTCCATCTCGACGAGGGCGAGCGCGTCGACCCGATCGGCGACCTTCACGCCCACGACCAGCTCGGCCGCGATGATCGCGCGCATGTCCTCGGGGATGCTCGGCCACGGGTGGCACTCCCAGGCGAAGAGCTTGCGGCGCACGAACCACGCGACGCCGCCCGTCATCGTGCGCTCCTCGCTGCCGGGCAGGCCCGCGGCCGTGCGGCGGATGTCGTCGAGGTCGGGCACGTCTCAGGCGACCTGGATGCGGCGGTACCGCTCGAACACGACGCGCCCGCCGAAGGTGCGGGTTTCGAGCAGCGCGAGCGCGACCGGGTGCTGCACGGGCGGCAGGAACGGCGTTCCCCCGCCCAGGATCACGGGGTAGCGGAACATCCGGAACTCGTCGATCAGCCCCTGTTCGATTGCGGACGACGCGAGGACCGCACCGCCGATCTCGACGTCCTTGTCCGTCGCGCCGGCCATCCGCGCCGCCTCCTCGGCGAGCGAACCCTCGGCGAGCCTCGCATTGCCTTCGACCCGGTCGAGCGTCCGGCTGAAGACCACCTTGGGGATGGCGGACCACAGGTCGGCGAACTCTGCGGTGGCCGCGCTGTCGCGGATCGACGGATCCGTCTCCCAGACGAGCATCGTCTCGTACAGTCGTCGCCCGAACAGGCACCCGCCGAGGCCGCGGACCTCCTCGATGTGGAAGGCGAACTGCTCCTCATCGGGACCGCCCCAGTCGATGCCGCCGTCGCGGTCGGTGATGAATCCGTCCGCCGAGATGCCCATCGAGTAGATCAGCACGACCGCTCCGCGATGCTCATCCCCTCAACCTGCCACCGATCGCGGTGCGGCGTAAACCCTGCGGCGCGGAGAGCCGTTCAGTTCGCGAGCCGCTCCGCGGCCTCGACCACGTTCGTCATCAGCAGCGCGACGGTCATCGGGCCCACGCCGCCGGGGTTCGGCGACAGGAAGCCGGCGACTTCGGCGACATCGGGTGCGACATCTCCGTACACCTTCGACTTGCCCGTCTCGGGGTCGATCTCGCGGGTCACGCCGACATCGAGCACGGCGGCGCCCGGCTTGACGTCTTCGGCGCGCACGATGTGCTTGACGCCCGCCGCCGCGACGATCACGTCGGCCTGGCGCAGATGGTGCGACAGGTCGGCCGTGCCCGTGTGCGTGAGCGTCACGGTGGCGTTGTACTCACGGCGCGTGAGCAGCAGGCCGATCGACCGGCCGATCGTGACGCCGCGGCCGACGACGACCACGTCCTTGCCGTTCAGGTCGTACCCGTTGCGCAGGAGCAGCTCGATCACGCCGCGCGGAGTGCAGGGCAGCGGCGACGTGATGGGGGTGTTCACGTTGAGCACCAGCCGGCCGAGGTTGGTCGGATGCAGGCCGTCGGCGTCCTTCGCAGGGTCGATGCGCTCGAGGATCGCGTCGGTGTCGAGGTGCTTCGGCAGCGGCAGCTGCACGATGTAGCCGTGGCACTCGGGATCGGCGTTGAGCGCGTCGATCAGCGCCTCGACCTCGGCCTGCGTCGCATCGGCGGGTAGCTCGCGCTGGATCGAGTTCATGCCGATCGACTCGGACTCGCGGTGCTTCATCCCCACGTACAGCTGCGAGGCCGGGTCGGCGCCCACGAGCACCGTCGCGATGCCGGGCGTGATGCCCCGCGCCGTGAGCGCGGCGACCCGCTCGGCCAGCTCCGCCTTGATCTCGGCCGCAGCGGCCTTGCCGTCGAGCTTGGTGGCAGTCATGCTCAGTCCTTCCTCCGCCGAGACATCGCATCGGCGACCAGACGTCGTCTCTCGCTCGCGGTTTCGTCGTGATCGCGACGTCTCGGCGCGAGACGCCGGAACACGGGGGCTACTGCTGCAGTCCGGGGTACAGCGGGAAGGCCGCGGTCAGCGCGGCGACGCGCGCGCGCAGCGCTTCGACGTCGGCACCGGGCAGCAGCGCCAGGGCGATGACGTCGGCGACCTCGGTGAACTCCGCGTCGCCGAAGCCACGGGTCGCGAGCGCCGGCGTCCCGATGCGCAGGCCCGACGTCACCATGGGCGGACGCGGGTCGTTCGGCACCGCGTTGCGGTTGACGGTGATGTGGATCTCGTGGAGGAGGTCCTCGGCCTGCTTGCCGTCGATCTCGGCGTTGCGCAGGTCGACGAGCACGAGGTGCACGTCGGTTCCGCCCGAGCGCACCGTGATGCCGGCGCCCGCCACGTCCTGCTGCGAGAGGCGCTCGGCGATGATGTGCGCGCCGCGCAGCACCCGCTCCTGGCGCTCCGTGAACTCGGGGGTGCCGGCGAGCTTGAACGCCGTCGCCTTGGCGGCGATGACATGCATCAGCGGGCCGCCCTGCTGGCCCGGGAAGACGGCCGAGTTGATCTTCTTCGCGATGTCGGCGTCGTTGGTGAGGATGAAGCCCGAGCGCGGGCCGCCGATGGTCTTGTGCACGGTCGACGAGACGACGTGGGCGTGCGGCACCGGGTTCGGGTGCAGGCCCGCGGCGACGAGACCGGCGAAGTGCGCCATATCGACCCACAGCAGTGCGCCGACCTCGTCGGCGATCGCGCGGAACGCGGCGAAGTCGAGCTGACGGGGGTACGCCGACCAGCCCGCGATGATGACCTTGGGCTTGTGCTCGACGGCGAGGCGACGCACCTCGTCCATGTCGATGGTTGAGGTCTCGGGGTCGACGCCGTACGCGACGATGTCGTAGAGGCGCCCCGAGAAGTTGATCTTCATGCCGTGGGTCAGGTGGCCGCCCTGATCGAGCGAGAGGCCGAGCAGGGTGTCGCCCGGGCGCGCGATGGCGTGGAGCACGGCTGCGTTCGCGGTCGCACCAGAGTGCGGCTGGACGTTGGCGAACTCGGCGCCGAACAGCTCCTTCGCACGCGCGATTGCCAGCTCCTCGGCGACGTCGACCTCTTCGCAGCCGCCGTAGTAGCGGCGGCCGGGGTAGCCCTCGGCGTACTTGTTCGTGAGCACCGAGCCCTGCGACTGCAGGACCGACACGGGCACGAAGTTCTCGGAGGCGATCATCTCGAGGTACCCGCGCTGGCGATCGAGCTCGCGCTCGAGCACCTGTGCGATCTCGGGGTCGACCTCGGCGAGCGGGGCGTTGAAGTACTGATCGGTCATGAAGATCTCCTGACTGCGGCAGTGAACAGCGGTTGAGTAGCCCGCGAAGCGCGCGCATATCGAAACTCACATCGGCCCAGGCGCGCGGTCGAATGCCGTAGTCGGTCGCTCCCCGGTGGTGGTCCACCTCAACGCCAGTCGCGACACACCGAGCATAACGGATGCCTCGCTCGTGCACTCTCCCGGAGACCGTCGATGACGCGCGGCATCCGTTCGGCGGGGAGAGACGCGTATTGGACGCGAGACGCCGGAACGGTAGGCTGGCCTCACCCTTTTGTTAGGACTCTTTACATGAATCGTCGTCGAGGACGGACAGCAGCGGTCGCCGCTGTCATCGCGGCGATCCTGGCGGGCTGCGCGCCCGCCGCCCAGAATGGAGACATTGTGCCGCTTCCCGCCGTCGTCCCCGCCCCCGCCTCGCTCGACCCGACAGCCGGCGCGCCGTTCCGGCTCACCGATTCCGTGCGGATCGCAGGCGAAGCGGATGCCGCGGCCGCCCTCTCCGCTCTGGTCGAGGCCCGCACCGGCCTGACCCTCGCCGGCGTCGGCAACGACCAGGGCGACGACAACCGCGACGGACCGACGGTCACCCTGGCGCTCGAACGGAGCGGCGCAGCCGAGTCCTACCGGCTCGTCGCGGACGAGGCATCCGTCACCGTCACCGGCGCCGACCCCGCCGGACTCTTCTATGGTGTGCAGACCCTGGGGCAGCTCATCTCGCGCGACGGCGACGACTGGATCGTGCCGGCTGTCGCCATCGACGACGCACCCCGCTTCGCCTACCGCGGAGTCATGCTCGACGTCGCCCGCCACTTCCACCCGGTCGACACCGTCAAGGCGTACATCGACCATGCGGCCGGGTTGAAGCTCAACGCGCTGCACCTGCACCTCAGCGACGACCAGGGGTGGCGCATCCAGCTGCACTCGCGCCCGAAGCTCACAGAGCTGGCGTCGAACACGGCGGTCGGCGGCGATCCGGGCGGCTTCTACACCCACGACGACTACCGCGAGATCGTCGCGTACGCAGCATCCCGTCACATGATCGTCGTCCCCGAGATCGACATGCCGGGGCACACCCACGCGGTCGGACTCGCGTATCCCGAGCTCGTCGAAGAACCGGTGATCGCCGACCACATGCGGGAAGACGGCTCCGAGCTGCCCGAGGCCGGCCGGCCGTACCGAGGCATCGCGGTCGGCTTCTCGTCGCTCAAGATCCACGACGAGGCGACCTACGACTTCGCCGCCGACGTCTTCGGCGAGCTTGCGGGCCTGACGCCCGGGCCGTATCTCCACCTGGGCGGCGACGAGGCGCTCGGCACCCCCGATGAGGACTTCGCGCTGTTCGTGGCCAGGGTGAGCGCGATCATCGCCGACCTGGGCAAGACGCCGGTCGCCTGGCACGAGGCCGGTGACGCTGCCGACCTCGCCGAGGCGACGGTGGGCCAGTACTGGGGATTCATGAAGCCCACCGACGGGATGGACGAGAAGGCGCGCGGCTTCGTCCGCACCGGCGGTCAGCTGATCCTCTCCCCCGCCGACGCGATCTACCTCGACATGCAGTACCCCACGGGTCCGAAGCTGGGCCTCACCTGGGCGAACGGGCCGACGAGCGTGCAGCGCGCGTACGAGTGGGAGCCGTCCACGACGATCGCCGGCATCGACGACAGCGACATCCTCGGCGTCGAGGCGCCGATGTGGAGCGAGACGATCCGCACGCTCGACGACGTCGAGACGATGGCGTTCCCGCGCGTCGCCGCCGCAGCCGAGGCCGCCTGGTCGCCCGCGACAGGTGCGAGCGACCTGCGCACGTGGGAGTCTTTCCGTGCTCGCGTCGGCGCGCTGGGTCCGCTGTGGACAAACCTCGGCATCGGGTTCCACCCCAGCGGCGAGATCGACTGGGCGACGGAGTGAGCACACTCGTCCATTCCGTGCGGCTCGTCGACGGCGGGCGCATCACGGACGACGCGTGGGTGCTGTTCGACGGAGGCCGCGTGCGGGCGACCGGCGTCGGCCGCGAACGACCGGCGGCCGACGATCTCTTCGACGGCGGTGGCGGATTCCTCGTCCCCGGGTTCGTCGACATCCACGGCCACGGCGGAGCCGGCGTGAGCTACGACGACGGCCCCGATGCCATCCGGGCCGCGCGGGCCCTGCATCTGGCGCACGGCACGACGCGGGCCGTCATCTCGCTCGTCACCGCATCGATCGACGACCTCGCCGCACGCGCCGCGATGGTCGCCGATCTCGCTTCGGCCGACCCCACGGTCCTCGGCTCTCACCTGGAGGGGCCGTTCCTCGATCCGGGCCACAAGGGGGCGCACGCGGAAGGCCTGCTGCGGGCACCGGACGCAGCATCCGTCGATCGCCTGCTCGAGGCCGGCCGCGGCACGATCCGCCAGATCACCCTGGCTCCGGAGCTGCCGGGCGCCGACGCCGCGATCGCCCGGCTCGTCGACGCGGGCGTCGCTGTCGCCGTCGGGCACACCGACGCCGATGCGGGCGCGGCGCAGCGCGCCTTCGACGCCGGTGCGATGATCCTGACCCACGCGTTCAACGCGATGCGGGCGATCCACCATCGGGCACCGGGGCCGGTTGTCGCCGCGTTGCGCGACGGGCGCGTGGTCCTCGAGCTCATCGCCGACGGCACGCACGTCGACCTCGATCTGATCGCGGTCGTGTTCGCGGCGGCCGGCGATCGCATCGCGCTCGTCACCGACGCGATGGCCGCGGCCGGATCCGGTGACGGGCGGTACGCACTGGGGGGCCTCGAGGTCGTCGTGGATCGCGGTGTGGCCCGGCTGGCAGCCGGCGGAGCGATCGCCGGGTCGACCCTCACGCAGGACGATGCGCTGCGCCGTGTGGTCGCTGCGGGCGTCGCCCTGCCGGTGGCGGTGCGCGCGCTGACGGCGACACCCGCGCGGGCCGTCGGGCGCGCTGATCTCGGCATGCTCGCCGTGGGCGGCGTCGCCGACGCCGTGCTGCTCGACGGCGAACTGCGCGTGCAGCGCGTGTGGGTGGCGGGCGCCGCCGCCTGAGGGGATCCGCCCGCCGCGCAACCCGGGGCGTCGCGCGACGGACGAAGCTGCCTGGTGTGACCGGTCGCCATTCGGGCGATGGCCGCACAGGTCCGGGTAGGGCGGGGACGGTGGTCCCTCCCCCGAGTTCCCACCGAACCCCGCCTCCGGCGACACGGACGGGATCCGTCCTTCGCCGATGCTCACCGTGATCCCCACGATCGGCGAGCAGCGATGTCTTGTAGATGAGACGGGCTGGTGGGCGATCTATTACGCGGGTTCGGGGAAATTCCTCGGATGGGACCCGCACGTGGCGTCCGCCGAGCGCACGAATAGAGGATCGATCTGGTCAAACCAGCCGCTCACGGTCAGAATGGTGGGGCCGGACCGCCTGCCATCGGCCCGCTTCGGCTGGACCGCCGCCGGGCAGCGGTCGGAGCCGCGCAGCCGATCGGGGGGACCGTGATCGATCACGACGACTCCACGATCGGCGAGCCGACGCTCATCGGTGACGCGGACCTCGTGCTGCGCAGCCGGTCGGGCGACGCCGCCGCATACGGCGAACTCTGGCGCCGCCACTACCGTTCCGGCATCGCGGTCGCCCGCAGCGTCTCGCCCACGACGGATCCCGACGACGTCGTGCAGGAGGCGTACACGAGGATCTACCAGTCGATCCGTCGCGGTGGCGGCCCGACGGGATCCTTCCGCGCGTACCTCTTCACCAGCATCCGCAACACCGCCGCAGGCTGGGGCCGCACCCGGCGCGAGACCGCCATCGACGAGCTCGAGACGCTCGAAGACCCGACGACGACCGACGAAGCGACCGCGGCCTCGCTGGACCGCGGCCTCACGCACCAGGCCTTCCACAGTCTCCCGACGCGATGGCAGGAGGTGCTCTGGTACTCCGAGATCGAGGGCATGAAGCCGGCCGAGATCGCGCCGCTGCTCGGCCTGAAGCCCACCGCCGCCGCGCAGCTGACCTTTCGCGCCCGCGAAGGCCTGCGGGAGGCATGGATCCAGGCGCATCTGCGCTCGGTCGCCGACGGCTCGGACTGCGCGTGGTCGATCGAGCGGCTCGGTGCGTACTCCCGCAACAATGTCGGACGCCGCGACCGCGCCCGCGTCGAGGAGCACCTCGCGAGCTGCGCACGCTGCGCGATCGTCGCGAGCGAGGCCAGAGAGGTCTCGAGCCGTCTGGCCCTCGTGCTCATCCCCCTCACGGTCGGCGTCGCCGGAACCGCCGGCTATCTCGCGACGCTGCAGGGTGGTGTGCCGATCGCCACCGTCGCCGCGATGCCGTCATCGGTGATGCAGGGCGCCGTCATCGCCGGCGCGGGCTCGGCGGCGGCAGCCGGCGCGGCAGGTGCGGCGGCGGCGGGCGGTGCTGGCGCTGCGAGCGCCGCGAGCGCTGCGAGCGCCGCAGGCGCTGCGAGCGCTGCAGCGACGGTGGCCGCCGCCGCCACCGGCGGGTTCCTCGGTACTGCAGGGGTGGCCGGCATCGCTGCAGCCGGACTCCTCGTCGCCGGCACCGTCGCGGCGGTCACACTGCCGGGCGCGAGCGACCCTGCTCCCGCCGAGGCCGCGCCCGCATCCGCGGTGGAGACGGTGAACGAGCAGTCGCTCACACCGCTCGAGATGATCCGGGCGGCGACGGTTCCGGTCGCCCCGCCGGGTGGGCCGGCCCCCTCCGACATCCCGCTCGTCCTCACGGAGACGATCGAGGCCGCTGCCGACCCACAGGCCGGGAGCACTCCCGCCGAGGGTGGCGGGAGTGGCGCCACGGCCGACGCGAACACCGACCCGCACGTCCCCGATGACACCGCCGGCGTCAGCGGCGACACCAGGACCGGCGGCGGCACCAACAACGGCACCAACGGCAACGGTGGCGTGAACCACGGTGGCACCAACAACGGCACCAACGGCAACGGTGGCGTGAACCACGGTGGCACCAACAACGGCGGCACGAACTCCGGCGGTACGAACAACGGCGGCACGAACAACGGCGGCACCAATGGCAACGGTGGGACCAACAGCGGCGGTGTGAACAACGGCGGCACCAACAACGGCGGGACCAACAACGGCGGCACCAACAACGGCGGGACCAACAACGGCGGCACCAACAACGGCGGTGCGAGCAACGGCGCGCCCCAGAACGGCAGCGTGGGCAACGGCGGCACCAACGGCAACGCGAGCGGCGTGGCGAAGAGCACGGGAGTGCCCGGCGGGTCGCCGTCGATCGTGTCGAGCTCGGCTACGACCTCGGACGGATCGACGTCGATCGACGTGACGGTCGGTGGCCCTGCGGGCGCCACGGTGCAGGCGCGGATCCGCGGCTCCGTCCGGGCGACCGCGCTGCTCGACGGCGGAACCGCTGTGCTCACCATCGTGCCGACCGCGGCCGAGCTCGCCGCCGACGCGCGCCTCGAGCTCCGCTATGTCGACGGCGCTCGCGTCGGCACGCCGGTCGGCACCCGGCTGAGCGACCTGTTCTGACGAACTCCGCGCGCCGGAACGGGTGGGCAGCGGCGCCTAAACTGGAAGTCATGTCCGACTCCGCCCGCCCCGCGTCATCCGCCGAGCCCGCCCCCGGCACGCGGGCGCCTCTGTCGGCGATCGACGTCCTCGCCTTCCTGTGCGAGCTCTTCGCCTTCGCCACCCTTGCGATCTGGGGCTTCGCGTCCTGGCCGTTCCCCTGGAACATCGTGGCCGGCATCGGTGCGCCCGTGCTGGCGATCGTCGTCTGGGCGCTGTTCGTCTCCCCCCGCGCAGTGTTCGCGGTGCACCCGTTCGTCCGCGCCTTCGTCGAGCTCCTCGTCTACGCCTCGGCGACCATCGCCTGGTGGAGCATGGATCAGGCCTGGATCGGGCTCGGCTTCGGCGTCGTCGCCGTGATCATCGGCGTGATCGCAGGTCGGCGCCGGTTCGCGTGAGCACGCCGGCCGACGTCGTCGCGCAGCTGCGCGCCGCCCTCGGCGAGCGCGTCGACACCTCCCCCGCATCGTTGGCCGAGTCGCGCGCCGACAAATCCGGGCACGCGGCATCCGGAACACCGCTCGCCGTCGTGCATGCGACCTCGGTCGCCGACGTGCAGCAGACGCTCCGCATCGCGAGCGCGACCCGCACGCCGGTCGTCACGCGCGGAGCGGGCACCGGGCTCGCGGGCGGTGCGAACGCGGGGGAAGGCGAGATCGCCCTCTCGGTGCGTCGCATGGACCGCATTCTCGAAGTGCGTCCTGACGACCTGCTCGCGGTCGTCGAGCCGGGCGTCGTCAACGCCGACCTCAACACCGCGCTCGCCGAGCACGGGCTGTGGTGGGCTCCCGATCCCGCCAGCCGCGCGACCTCGACCGTCGGCGGCAACATCGCGACGGGCGCCGGCGGCCTGCTGTGCGCGAAGTACGGAGTCGTACGCGACGCCGTGCTGGGGATCGATCTCGTCCTCGCCGACGGCCGCCTGCTGCACCTCGGCCACCGCACGGTCAAGGGCGTCACCGGTCTCGACCTGACATCGCTCGTCATCGGCTCGGAGGGCACGCTGGGTGTCGTCGTGGGCGCGACGCTCAAGCTGCGCCGGCTCGTGCCCGGCGAGGTGCGCACGATCGCCGCGACCTTCCCGGGCGTGCGCGCCGCGGCCGAGGCATCCGCCGCCGTGACCGCCGCCGGTGTGCAGCCGGCGATCATGGAGCTGATGGATGCCGCCTCCCTTGCGGCCGTCCACCGGCTGCTGTCTCTCGAGCCGCCGACCCCCGGTGCGGCGCAGCTGACGATCCAGACCGATGGCCCTGCCGCAGGCCTCGAGGCGGAGCGCATCGCCGACGTCCTCATGGCTGCCGGCGGGGCCGTGGCCGTCTCGCACGACCGCGAGGAGGGCGAGCGCCTGCTGGCGATCCGCCGGTCGATGCACCCCGCGATGGAGACGCTGGGCACCGCCCTGATCGAAGACGTCTCCGTGCCCCGCAGCGCGCTGCCCGCGATGTTCGACGAGATCGCCCGCGTGGAGCGCGAGCACGGCGTCGTCATCCCGACGGTCGCGCACGCCGGCGACGGCAACCTGCACCCGAATTTCATCTTCGACGCCGAGCCCGACGAGTTCGGCGTCGTCGAGGCACCCGCGCACATCTGGGCAGCCGCCGACGACCTTTTCCGCGCGGCGCTGCGCCTGGGCGGCACGCTGACCGGCGAGCACGGCGTCGGGGTGCTCAAGCGACGCTGGCTCGTCGACGAGCTCGGCGAGGACCAGTGGGATCTGCAGCGACGGATCACACGGCAGTTCGACCCGCTCGGCATCCTGAACCCGGGCAAGGTCTTCGCCGACTGAGCCCGGCCGGTGCCCGGCGATCGCTGCGGCCGGTCAGAGACCCTGCCACGCGGGCTTGTTGGCGTACGCGTAGCGGTAGTAATCGGCGTGTGCGAGACGCGAAGCCGCGGCCTCGTCGACGAGGACCGTGGCGTGCGGGTGCAGCTGGATCGCGGATCCGGGGAGGGATGCCGTCACCGCGCCTTCGACCGCACCGGCGACGGCCTCAGCCTTGCCCTCGCCGAACGCGAGCAGCACGAGGTGACGCGCGCGCATGATCGTGCCGAGTCCCTGGGTGATGCAGTGCCGGGGGACGTCGTCGACGCTGTCGAAGAACCGCGCGTTGTCTTCGCGCGTCTGTTCGGTGAGCGTCTTCACCCGCGTGAGCGACGCGAACGACGAGCCCGGCTCGTTGAAGCCGATGTGGCCGTCGGTGCCGATGCCGAGGATCTGAAGGTCCACCCCGCCCGCCTCGGTGATCGCACGCTCGTAGTCGTCGCCGGCGTGCTCGATGCCGTCGAGCGACCCGTCCGGCACGCGCACGAGAGCCGGGTCGAGGCCGAGCGGCTCGACGACTTCGCGCGAGATCACCGAGCGGTAGCTCTCGGGGTGGGCGGGATCGAGACCGACGTACTCGTCGAGGGCGAAGCCGCGCACCCGCGAGACGTCGAGTCCGGCGACACGCGGGCGCAGCGCCTCGTACACGGGGAGCGGCGTGGACCCCGTGGCGAGCCCCAGCACCGTGCGCGGGTTCGCACGGATGAGGCGCACGATCTCGTCGGCGGCGATCGCGCCGGCCTCAGCCGGGTCTCGGACGATGATGATCTCAGCCACGCGTGAGAGCTCCCTCCGGGTCGCGGGTGGCACCGACGAGCGCAGCGCCGAGTGCGGCGGCGGGCGAGCCGGCAGGAAGCAGCTCGACGCGCTCCTGGAGGCGCAGCGAGCGCATGAATGGGGATGCCTCGGCACTGGCTGCGAGCTCGGCCGCGACATCCGCCATCAGCCGCGGGCCGAGAGCCGTGACCCCGCCGCCGAGGACGACGGCGTCGACATCGGCGGTGAGCACGAGCACCCGCACGGCCGCCGCCACGCCCCGCGCCAGTCCGGCACGAAGCTCGCGCGCCCGAGCATCTCCGGCGTCGGCGGCGTCGAACACATCGCGCACGGGCAGTGCCGCGGCGTGCCCCCAGCGCTCGGCGATCGCGCCGCCGCCGGCGAGCGCTTCGATGCAGCCGCGCTGACCGCAGCGGCAGAGCGGCCCGTTCGGGTCGACCGAGATGTGGCCGACCTCGCCTGCCGTGCCGCGCGCGCCGCGCCACAGCACGCCCTCGCTGACGATGCCCGCCGCGATGCCGGTGCCGAGGTTGAGGTAGCCCATCGACCCCGAGCCGCCGTGCAGTGCGAAGGCCCCGAGTGCGGCGGCCTTGACGTCGTTCTCGACGCCGACCGGCACACCCAGGCGGGACTGGGTGGCTGCGACGAGGTCGAGCTCCTCGACGCCGAGGTTCACGGCGTGCACGACGCGTCCGGTGCCCGGCTCGATCTGACCCGGGATGCCGATGCCGACGGAGCGGATCGCGGAGACATCCACGCCCGCCTCGCGCCCCAGGGTGCTCACGGCGTCGAGGACGGTGCCGGTGACGGCATCCGGTCCCCATCCCGTCGCAAGGCGGATGCGACCCACGATCGCGCCCGAGTCGTCGACCGCGACCGCGTCGGTCTTCGTTCCGCCGACGTCGAGCCCGACCTTCATCGCACCGTCTCCCCGCGGGAGAGGGTGTGGTTCACGGCGCGCATCAGCCCTTGACCGCCCCCGACACGAGACCGCCGGTCATGCGGCCCTGCACGATGAGGAAGAAGATGACGACCGGGATCGCGATCATCGTCGAGCCCGCCATCACTGCGCCCCAGTTGACGGCGCCGCCGACCGAGGACGACTGGAAGGCGTTGAGCCAGGGCATCAGCGTCAGGTTGTAGCCCCGCAGGAACAGGAGGGCCATGGTGAACTCGTTCCACGCCTGGATGAAGGCGAAGATGCCGGTGGCGACCAGCCCCGGGGCGAGCAGCGGGAAGGTGACCTTCCAGAACGCCTGCGACTTGGTGCACCCGTCGATCATCGCCGCCTCCTCGAGGTCGGCCGGAACGCCCGCGACGAAGCCGCGCAGAGTCCAGATGGTGAAGGGCACGACCATGGCGACATAGACGATCCCCAGGCCCAGCAGCGTGTTCATCAGGCGCCAGTCGTCGATCATGCCGTAGATCGTGAACATCATCGCCTCGCCGGGGATCATCTGCACCACGAGCACGGCGACGATGAACGTCCAGCGGCCGCGGAACGTGAAGCGGGCGAGCGCGATCGACGCGAGGAAAGCGAACAGCAGGGTGACCACGAGGACGCCTGCCGTGATCGTGAGGGTCGTCGGCAGGGCGTGGGCGAAGTCGGTCTGCCCAGGGGCGGCCTCGCGGCCCCACGCCGAGCGGTAATTGCTGAACGTGAAGTCGAAGGGGAACAGACTCGGGTTGCGGCTGATGATCTTCGAGTTCGGCGTGAACGAGAGGTTCACCATGTAGTACACGGGGAAAACCGACATCACGAAGACGATGAGAGCCGCGATGTTGAGGAACGTCCGTGTGACGACGCGCTTCGGCGACGGCCGCCGCGCGTCGATCGAGCCGCGCCTCGGCGTCTTCGCGCTTCCGACCTCCCCGAGCACCTCGTCGACGCCGACGGTGCTGAGCTGAGTGCCGGTGCTGACCTGGGTGCTCACAGTTCCTCCTCCTTGAGGGTGGTGCGCACGTATCCCCACGAGAGGACGAGCAGCAGGACGACCATGACGACGCCGATCGCGGCGGTGAATGCGACCTCGCCGGGACCCTGACGGAACAGGTAGGTGCCGAGCACGTTGGTCTCGCGAGCGATGCCGCCTCGGCTCTGCAGCGCGTACACCTGGGTGAAGATGCGCAGATTCCAGATGATCTGCAGCACGAGCACCACGGTCAGCACGCTGCGCAGGTACGGGAACACGATGTTCCAGAAGCGCTTCCAACCGTTCGCGCCGTCGAGCGACGAGGCCTCGAGCACCTCGGCGGGCACCTGGCCGAGGCCCGCGTACGTCGTGAAGGCGACGAACGGCACACCCTGCCACACCACGATGATCGTGAGGACGAAGAAGAACGAGAACGGGTTGAGCAGCCAGGGGTGGTTGGTCCAGTCGTCGGTTCCCGTGATCGTGTTCAGCGCCCAGTTGACCAGTCCGTACTGGGTGTCGAAGATCCACCCCCACACGACCGTCGCCGTCAACGGAGGCATGGCCCAGGCGAGCAGGAGTCCGACGGACACGACGATCCGCCACGCACGGCTGAGGCGGGTCATCAGGACGGCGATGAGGACGCCGAACACCATGATGAAGACGGTCATGACGACCATGAGCGCCAGGCTGCGGATGAGCACGACGGGGAAGTCCGACTGCGTGAACAGGTCGAGGTAGTTCTCGAAGCCGACGAAGTTCGGCATCGTGCCCTGCACCTTGTTGCGCACGGTGTAGTCGGTGAACGACTGGATGACCATGAGCACGGCCGGGTAGGCGACCATCACGCCGAGGATGATCAGGGAGGGGGCGAGCAGCGTCCAGGCGCTGCGCGCATCGCGTCGCGCGCGTGCCTTCTCCCGTGAGACGGGCGGGCGAGAGCCGGTGCGCCGCTCATCGGCGGGACGGACCGCGGTGGCGGTGTCGCTCATGTCGTCTCCTCTCTGTGGGGTATGCGTCCGGGCACGACGAGGTGACCGGCGGAGCGGGATGTGTGCGGAGAGGACCGCTCTCCGGGTCAGGCGCAGGTCCGCGACCTGAGTCTGGCCGAGTGCTCGGTCCGGGTGAAGGGGTCCCGGCCCGGTCGGAACCGGGACCCCTCACCTCCGGGGGACTTACTTGTTGAGGATGTCCTCGATCTGCGTGTCGAGTTCGTCGGCCACGGTCTGGACGTCCTCACCCTGCGCGATGCGCACGAGCGCGTCGGGGATGATCAGCGCAGCCTCGACCTCGCCCCAGTTCGGGCTCGCCGGGGTGAACTGCGAGTTCGCCAGCGCCTCGGCCTGCGCCTTGGCGGAGTCCGTGTCGGGCAGCGCCGACGCGGCGGAGATGATGCCCGGAACGAGGCCCTGCTCGGCGAGCAGCTCCTGGTAGCCGGTGGAGAGCATGATCTCGAGAGCGGCCTTGGCCTTGGTCTGCGCGTCGCTCTTGAACGCGATGGCCACGTTCGACCCGCCGGCGAAGATCGGGGCGGTCTCGCCCTCTTCGAGGCCCGGGAGCGCGAACGCGCCGAGGTCCTTGGCGTAGGTGTCGGGGCATCCGTTGGACACCTCTTCGCCCGCGGCCTCGTCACCCCACGGCCAGGCGCCCGTCAGGTTGCCCTCCGCCCACGCCGGCGTCGACAGGAAGCCGACCTCGCCCGCGCAGAAGGCGATGTTGCCGAGACGCTCGTTGCCGTCGACCGGGGCGACCGTGGCGTTCTCGTAGACGTCCTGCAGCATCTCGAGGCCCTTGACGCTCTCGGGGCTGCCGAACTGGGCGTCCCACTCGTCGCCGTCCTGAACGGCGATCTCGCCGCCGTTGGCCCAGATGTAGGGAAGCGCGTTGTACCAGTCGCGGCCCGGAGCGTAGATGCCCGAGACGGTCGTGGTGGTCAGCTCCGCGCCCTTCTCGACGTACTCCTCGAGCGTGGCCGGGAGGGTGTCACCGACGATCTGCGGGGTGTAGAAGACGACGCGGCCCCCGGCGTAGTACGGCGCGGCCCACAGCGATTCGTCGTAGGTGCCGGCCTCGACGAGACCCGGCAGCAGGTCGTCGCCGCCCAGGGCGTCCTTCATGTCGGTGATGTCGAGGAACAGGCCCTTGTCGGCGAAGCCGATCGCCTGCGTGTTGCCGACCTCGACGACATCGGGAGCGTCATTGGACGACAGCGCCGCCTCGTACGTGTCGGAGACGTCGGCCCAGGTCTTCTCCTCAATGGTGAGGGTCCAGCCGTCGTTCTCCTCCTCGAAGGTCTCCTTGAGGTAGTCGCGGGCCGTCTGCGGCGTGTCGGTGCCGACCAGCCACACGGTCAGGTCGCCGGTCGCGGCCTCGCTGGGGGCAGCAGCGCCGCCGCCGCCCGCGCATCCGGCCAGAACGACAGCCGAAGCGCCGACGAGCGCGAGGGCTCCGAGCTTCTTGTTCATGGTGTCTTCCTTTGGTTCTCTTGGTGGTGATGACGGGCCGGGTGACCCATCCAGGGGGGTTTGGTTGTGGGGCTCCGGAGTCGAACCCCGGCAGCGCAGCCTTTGCGCTAGGAGACCCCGAGTTGTCCTGACAGGACCATGACGGCCGCGCCGCGCAGGACGATGTCCTGACCTTGCTCCGTCATCCGCACGCGGACGCTGTCGTGGACGTGCGCCAGCGTTCGGGTGCGCAGGGTCTCGACGGTCGCTTCCGCGAGGGGTCCGTCGAGAAGTTCGATGGGGCCGGAGAGCACGATCTCCGACAGGTCGAGCACGCCGACCACGGGTGCGAGGGCGATGCCGAGACGCTCCCCCGCGTCGCGGAGGATGCCTTCGCGATCTTCGGGAGCGGATGCCGCGGCCAGCCGCGACGACAGCGAGGGGACCGACAGCCAGGCCTCCAGGCACCCGACCTTGCCGCAGCCGCAGACCGGGCCGCCGTCGGTGCCGACGGTGACGTGACCGATCTCGCCTGCGGCGAAGCGTCCGCCGCGCATGGGCTGACCGCCGGCCAGGAGGCCGGAGCCGACACCGCGTCCGACCTTGACGAGCAGCACGTCGTCGCCCGCCCCTCCGAAGGTGTACTCGGCGAGGACCGCGGCGTTCGCGTCGTTGGCGACGAGCACCGGCAGTCCGAGCGCGTCCTGGAGGGCGCCCTCGAGGTCGAAGCCCGCCCAGCCGAAGTTCGGGGCGGTGAGGATGACGCCGCGATCGTCGACGACACCGGGGGTGCCGACGCCGATGCCGAGGACCGGAGCGTGCGACTCGGCGACGAGCACGCGTGCGAGCTCGACGACCGTCGACACGACGTCGTCGGCCGGCGGCAGTGCGACCTCGCGGCGGAACACGATGTCGCCGTCGAGGGTGAGGACGGCGCCGATGACGGTGTCGCTCCCCGACAGGTCGATACCGACGATGCGGTGCCCGTCGCGGTCGAGGTCGACGAGGATCGCCGGCTTGCCCGGGCCCGACGCCTCCCGCACGCCCATCTCGGCGACGAACCCGTCGGCGATGAGCTCGGCGACGAGGTCAGAGATCGTCACGCGGGTGAGGCCCGTCTCCCGGGAGAGGTCGGCACGACTCATGGCGCCCTGGTGGAAGAGGGTCTGCAGCACGAGCGACCGGTTGTGGCCCCGGGCGTGCTCGGGGAGCACTTTGCCGCCCTGGCGCAGGGCCCGGTGCGAGCCGAAGCCGCGCCCGGCGGCGTTTCCTGAAGGGTGCGGCGACTCGAGAGTGGAAGAGCCGCGCTGCACTTCCGATGAAGACATGTTTGTTAGTAGACCTTACGAACAAACAATCCGCAACCCTCGACAACGGATTTGGGCGGCGTGTTTACAAAACTGTTACACCCGCGGCCGGATTCGGCTGGGCTTCGATGTGCGCTCGGGATGCCGTCACCTACAGTGGGACGATGCGTACGACGCCCCTCTCCCACCGCTTCGCCGCGCTCACGGTCGCAGCCGTCGCCCTCCTCGGTCTCACGGGTTGCACCGGACCCACGGGTGCAACGGGCTCCCCTGCTCCCTCGGACCGCCCCGACGGCGGGACCCAGACGACGGCTGAGGCCTGCGATCTCGTGAACGACATCATGACCGACGCCTCGGCGGAGTTCGAGAACATGGACCCGAACGACCCCGACGCCGTCGTCGAGGCCATGGACGCCGCTGTGCAGAGCCTCGCCGACGCGTCCGACCAGGTGACAAACGAGGACGTCAAGGCGATCCTGCCCGACCTGCAGTCGATGTTCGGCCAGGTGGCCGACCTCATGTCGGCGATCGTCGAGGGCGACACCTCGAAGGTCGGCGAGCTCGAGGAGCTCGGTGAAGGCTTCCAGGAGACCGGTGCCCGCTTCCAGGAGCTGTGCACACCGACGGAGTGACCTCCCGTCACACCGAGCCACCGTGACCAGGTCGTTGCCCGCGCGCACGGGCGCGTCATTTACCATGGGGGCAACGTTGCTCACAAACCGGGGGGTGAAGACGTGACGGATCTGGCGACCAAGTCAGGGGCCGAAGACGCGCAGGCTGACGACAGCGCGGTCATCGACGACGCCGCGCTCACCGACGCCGACACGGACGAGGTCGAGGCGGACGCCGCCGATCTGGCCGAGGCCGACTCCGATGCGGAATCGGTCACCGAGACCGAAGCCGACGCCGACGAGACCGGTGACCTCGCCGACGTCGAAGAGCCCGCCGCTGACGAACGGCTCGTCGCCACGACCGATGTCGCCCCTGAGGCAGACGCGCCCACCGAGGTCGTCTCCCCCGTCGCCGACGACGCGCCCGCCACCTCCGCCCCGGCCGGCGCCGGGCCGGCCACCCCGGCGTATGCGTGGGCGCCGGCGGAACCCGCCCCCAGGAAGAGCCGCAAGCCACTGTGGATCGGCCTCGGCGCCGGCGCCGCCGTCGTCGCGTTCGCGGTCGCCTCCGTCACCCTCATCGCACCCGGCACGTCGGTGGCCGGAGTCCAGATCGGTCTCCTCCCGTCTGCCCTCGCGGCCGACATGGTCAACCAGCGTCTCGCCGACACCACCATCGTCCTCGTGGGCGAGGGCGGCGAGGCAGAAGTGACCGGCGCCGACCTCGGCGCTTCGGTCGACGCGAGCAGCCTCGTCGCCGAGGCGTTCGCCGCCAACCCGCTGTGGAACGTCACCGCGTGGTTCCCGGAATCGATCGACGCGCCCGTCCGCATCGACGACGAGACCGCCACGTCCGCCCTGCGTGCCGCCGCCCCCGAGCTCTACACCGAGCCGGTCGACGCGACCCTCGCCTACGACGCCACGTCGGTGGCGTACGTGACGACGCCCGCCGAGCCCGGCACGGGCGTCGACATCGCCGCCCTGCGCGCCACGCTGCAGGACGCCTTCGAAGCCGGTGAGACCCGCGTCGAGTTCGAGGCCGTCTCGGCACCCGTTCAGGCGACCACCCCGACGTACGTCGCCGAAGGCGCCGCGGCTCGCCTCAACGGCATCCTCTCCACCGCGGGTTTCTACGTCGGCAGCGAGCGCACGGTGCCCGTCGCCCGTGAGGTCGCCGCCTCGTGGCTCACGGTGACGCCCGGGGAGCGCGGTACGTTCGAGATCTCGGCCGACGCCGCCGCGATCGAAGAGATCGTCGCCGGCCTGCCCGCGCAGGTCGACCGCGCAGCGGTGGACGCCACCGTCATCACCAACTCCGCCGGAGACGTGCTCCGCGAGCTCTCGGAGGGCGTCACCGGCCGCACGCTCGGCGACACCTCGTCGATCGCCGACGACTTCGCCGCCCAGCTCGCCTCCGGGAGCGGCGCGTACGAACTGCCCGTCACCGAGACCGAGTTCAAGACCACGTCGCTCGAGCGTCGCGTCGAGGTCGATCTGAGCGCGCAGACGACCTATCTCTACGAGAACGACAAGATCATCGGCACCTACACGATCTCTTCGGGCATGAACGCCACCCCGACGCCGACCGGGCACTTCACCGTGAACGCGTACACGCGCATCCAGGACATGGGCGCGCTGTGCTACAACCCCGAGGCGGTCAACAGCTACTGCACCGAGGATGTGCCCTGGATCACGTGGTTCGCCCCCGACATCGCCTTCCACGGCGCCTCGGCGTTCCGCTCGGCGCTGGGATTCCAGCAGAGCCACGGCTGCGTGAACATGTGGGATGCCGACGCGAAGTTCATCTACGACTGGACGGTCACGGGCACCGAGGTGTGGGTGCACGCCTGATCACGCGCGGTCCGACTGCGACCGGGAAAGAGAAGAGCGGATGCCTCGTGCCGAGGCATCCGCTCTTCTGTTCGTCGTGATCAGCCCAGCGCGTCGACGATCTCGTTGAACGTCTTCGACGGGCGCATGACCGACTCGACCAGCGCGGTGTCGGGACGGTAGTAGCCGCCGATGTCGGCGGGCGATCCCTGCACGGCGATCAGCTCGGCGACGATGTCGTCCTCCCGGGCCGCGAGCGCCTCGGCGACCGGCGCGAAGGCCGCGGCGAGGGCGGCGTCGGCCTGCTGCGACGCGAGCTCCTGAGCCCAGTACAGGGTCAGGTAGAAGTGGCTGCCGCGGTTGTCGATCGTGCCCAGGGCACGGCCCGGCGACTTGTCGTTCTCGAGGAACGTGCCGGTGGCGGCGTCGAGCGTGTCGGCGAGGACCTGCGCGCGAACGTTGCCGGTCGTGGTCGCGAGGTGCTCGAGCGAGGCGGCGAGCGCGAAGAACTCGCCGAGCGAGTCCCACCGCAGGTAGTTCTCCTCGAGCAGCTGCTGCACGTGCTTGGGCGCAGAGCCACCCGCACCCGTCTCGAACAGCCCGCCCCCGGCGAGCAGCGGGACGATCGAGAGCATCTTGGCGCTCGTGCCGACCTCCAGGATCGGGAAGAGGTCGGTCAGGTAGTCGCGCAGCACGTTGCCCGTGACCGAGATGGTGTCTTCGCCTTTGCGCAGGCGGTCGAGCGAGTACTGCGTCGCCGCCGCGGGAGCGAGGATCTCGATCGTGAGGCCGTCGGTGTCGTGGTCGGCGAGGTACGCGTTGACCTTCGCGATGAGGGCGGCGTCGTGCGAGCGGGTCTCATCGAGCCAGAACACGGCGGGAGCGCCGGTCGCGCGGGCGCGCGTGACAGCGAGCTTCACCCAGTCGCGCACCGCGATGTCCTTCGTCTGCGTGGCACGCCAGATGTCGCCCGCCTCGACGTCGTGCTCGATCAGCACCTCGCCGGCGCTGTCGACCACCTGCACCACGCCGGGCGCCGCGATCTCGAACGTCTTGTCGTGGCTGCCGTACTCCTCGGCCGCCTGCGCCATGAGCCCGACGTTCGGGACCGTGCCGATCCGGGCGGGGTCGAGCGGTCCGTGAGCGATGACGTCCTCGATCACCGTCTGGTAGACGCCGGCGTAGGACGAGTCGGGGATGACCGCGAGAGTGTCGGCTTCGCCGCCGTCGACGCCCCACAGCTTGCCGCCGTTGCGGATGAGGGCGGGCATCGACGCGTCGACGATGACGTCGGACGGCACGTGGAGGTTCGTGATTCCCTTGTCGGAGTTGACGTACGAGAGGCGGGGGCCGCGCTCGAGGTCGGCCTGGATGGCGGCCGCGATGGCGTCGCCGCCCTCGACCGACGGGAGACCGGCGAGAATGGCGCCGAGGCCGTCGTTGGGGGTGAGGCCGGCCTCGGCGATCTTGTCGCCGTACGTCGCGAACACATCGGCGAAGAAGGCCTTGACGACGTGCCCGAAGATGATCGGGTCGCTGACCTTCATCATCGTGGCCTTGAGGTGCACCGAGTAGAGCACGTCATCGGCCTTCGCGGCGGCGAGCGTCTCGGCGAGGAAGGCGTCGAGCGCAGCGGCCGAGAGGAAGGTGGCGTCGATGATCTCGCCCGGAAGCACCTTGAGGCCGCTCTTCAGCTCGGTGGTGGCGCCGTCGGCGGCGACGTGCCGAATCGACAGCACGTCGTCGGCGAGGATGACCGTCGACTTCTCGTTCGACTTGAAGTCGTCGTGTCCGAGCGTGGCGACACGCGTCTTCGAGCCTTCCGAGAACGCCTTGTTGCGGTGGGGATGCTTGCGCGCGTAGTTCTTCACCGACAGCGGAGCACGGCGGTCGCTGTTGCCCTCGCGGAGCACGGGGTTGACGGCGGAGCCCTTGATGCGGTCGTAGCGCGCGCGGACGTCCTTCTCCTCGACGGTCTCGGGCTCGTCGGGGTAGTCGGGGATGTCGTAGCCCTGCGACTGCAGCTCGGCGATGGCCGCCTTGAGCTGCGGGATCGAGGCCGAGATGTTCGGCAGCTTGATGATGTTCGCCTCGGGAAGCGTCGCGAGTCCGCCCAGTTCGGCCAGCGCGTCACCCACCTGCTGCTCGGTCGTCAGCTTCTGCGGGAAGGCGGCGAGCACGCGTCCTGCGAGCGAGATGTCGCGGATCTCGACATCCACCCCCGCCTGGCTCGTGACGGCCTTCACAATCGGCAGGAACGAGGCTGTGGCCAGCGCCGGCGCCTCGTCGGTGTAGGTGTAGATGATGGTCGAATCGGTCACCGGGTTCGTCTCCGTTCAGTGGTCTTTCCAGACTATCGCAAGGGCAAAGTATCTCGACATCGAGATACTTCGCCGGGTGAAGCGCGCGTGAACAGGACCATTCGACGATGCCTGGCCGCGTCATCCGGGCTAGCCTGTGCGTATGGCTGATCTGCGACTCGTCGAACTTTCCGCCGCCACGATCGTGGCGGTCAACAATCTGTCGCTCAAGCCCGGTCAGGAACAGTTCCTCGCGCCCGTCAGCTACGGCATCGCCGCCACCGTGGTGAACCCCCAGACGACGTGGCAGCGCGTCGTGCTGGACGGCGACGAGGTCGTCGCCTTCGTCAGCGCGAACTTCGACCCCGACTCCCCCGTCGAGCACTTCCGATCCGTGCTGTGGCGCATCAATGTCGATGCCGACGATCAGGGTCGCGGTGTCGGGCGCTTCGCCGTCGAGCAGCTCCTCGAAGAGGCGCGCAACCGGGGGCTGGACCGCGTGGCCGTCATCTACGAGGCCGGAGAAGGCGGACCCGAAGCATTCTTCCAGCGTGTGGGCTTCACTCCCGTCGGCGAGACCGAGTACGGTGAAGTGATCGCAGAGATCCGTCTCTGACCGACCCTCGCGCTCTACCCGAATACCGCAGCAGCGACACAGCCCGTCCGGGCTCCTGAGACCGGCGGCGGGGCCTCGAGTACCCCTCCCCCTTCGAGGCTCCGTCGCCTTCAGCCCCGCTCCTTCGCACGGCCGCTCGGCCGCTAGGGTGATCGAGGATCCCGCGACGGAAGGGACGCAGTGACGGCGAGGACTGTGCTGGCGATCGATGCCGGGCAGACGGGCATGAAGCTCAGGCTCCGGACCGGCTCGACGATCGAGGACGCGCTGCTGCCCGGCATCCGCACGCACGAGCCGCTGCTGCCCCAGCTCGCCGGTGCCGTGCGATACGCGGTCGAGCGATGGCAGCCCGGCGCACAGCTCGTCGTGGCCGCCGGCGTCTCGGGACTCACTTCCAGGGAAGCGGATGCCGCCTCCCTGCGGTCGCTCGTCGCCGCGGCCGGCGCCGGAGAGGTGCTGCTCGCCCACGACTCCACGACGTCGTACCTCGGCGCGATGGGTCCGGGCCGCGGCGCGGTCGTGGCGGCCGGGACCGGAGTCGTCACGCTGGCCGTGGGCGCCGACCGCGTCGCTCGGGTCGACGGCTGGGGCCACGTGATGGGCGATGCCGGCAGCGGGTACTGGATCGGGCGTGAGGCCCTCGACGCCGTCATGCGCGCGTACGACGGCCGCGGCCCCGCGACCGCGCTGCGCGACGTCGCCGCGGCGCGGTGGCCCGACCTGTCGGAGGCGTACATCGACCTGCAGTCGTCAGCCGATCGGGTGAGCACCGTGGCCTCGTTCGCCGCGTCGACGGCGCAGCTCGCCGACCGGGGGGACGCGGTGTCGCAGGACATCCTGCGACGTGCGGGGCGTGAACTGGCGCGCAGCGTGTCCACCGCACTCCACCGCGTCGGCGACATCCACCAGCCCGCGGTGTGCGCGATCGGCGGCGTGTTCGGCTCCTCGCTGCTGCGCGCCGCCTTCGAGGACAGCCTGCGCGCCGTGCAACACGATGCACGGTTCGTCGCGCCCCTCGGGCAGGGCATCGACGGGGCGCTCTCCCTCGCCGACCTCGAGCCGCGGCATCCGCTCGCCTCTTTCATCTCGTCCGCAGGTCACTGAGACGACGGATGCCCCGGCCGCGCGAAGGCGGCCGGGGCATCCGTGTGCGGTCGTCAGACCAGCGACTCCCGCCACGCCGCGTGCAGCTTGGCGAAGCGCCCGTCACCGCCGATGAGCGCCTCGGGCGCGTCGTCCTCGATGATCCGGCCGTGCTCCATGACGAGCACGCGATCGGCGATCGCGACCGTCGACAGCCGGTGGGCGATGATGATCGCCGTGCGGTCGGCCAGCAGCGTCTGCAGGGCGTCCTGGATCTGGCGCTCGCTCGGGATGTCGAGCGAGGCGGTCGCTTCGTCGAGGATCAGCACCGCGGGATCGGCGAGGAACGCGCGCGCGAACGAGATCAGCTGCCGCTGACCCGCCGAGACGCGGCCGCCGCGCTTGTTCACGTCGGTGTCGTAGCCGTCGGGCAGCGCCTGGATGAAGGCATCAGCGCCGACCGCACGAGCCGCGGCCTGGATCTCCTCGAACGTCGCGTCGGGCTTGCCCAGCGCGATGTTGTCGGCGACGGTGCCGCTGAACAGGTACGCCTCCTGCGTCACCATGACGATGGCGCGTCGAAGGTCCTTGGGGTGGAGGTTGCGCAGGTCGACACCGTCGAGGGTCACCGCGCCGCGCGTCGGGTCGTAGAACCGTGACACGAGCTTGGCGAGCGTCGACTTGCCGGCGCCGGTCGTTCCCACGAGCGCGATCGTCTGACCGGCCGGGATGTCGAGCGAGAAGTCCGGCAGGATCACGCGGTCGTCGGAGTATCCGAAGAGCACGTCGTCGAAGCGCACATGCCCGCGGGCGCTCCACAGGTCGACCGGCTGCACCGGGTCGGGCACCGTGGGCTGCTCCTCGAGCACGCCCGACACCTTCTCGAGCGCCGCCGTCGCGGACTGGTAGGAGTTCAGGAAGAACGCGACCTCCTGCAGCGGCGAGAAGAAGTTGCGCACGTACAGCACCGCGGCCAGCAGGATGCCGACCTCGATCGCACCGTCGATCACGCGGTAGCCGCCCCACAGCAGCACGAGCGCCACCGTCACCGAGGCGACGGCCATGAGTCCCGGCTCGAACGTGCCGAACAGCTTGATCGAACGCATGTTGACGTCGCGGTAGTCGCTGGCGAGCTCACCGAACTCGTCATCGTTGCGGGGCTCCTTGCGGAACGCCTTCACGGCGCGGATGCCCGTCATCGTCTCGACGAACTTCACGATCACCTTCGCGCTCACCACGCGCGACTCCCGGTACACGCGCTGCGAGCGCGTGTAGAACCAGCGCATCAGGAGGAAGAGAGGGATCCCCATGACCGCGAGGATCACGCCCGATTCCCAATCGACGAGCAGCAGCGCGATGAGGGTGAATCCGCCGTAGAGGATGCCCGAGACGAGCTCGTTGAGACCCCCGTCGAGCAGCTCGCGGATCGAGTCGAGGTCGCTCGTCTGGCGAGAGATGATGCGGCCCGAGGTGTACGACTCGTGGAACTCGAGGCTGAGGCGCTGGGTGTGCAGGAAGATCCGCTTGCGCAGGTCGAGCATGATCGCCTGCGTGAGCCGGGCCGCGACGACGACGTACCAGCCGATGAGGCCGGCGCCGGCGATGCCCGTGGCGAGGTAGACGACCACGACGCCGATCGTGGGCAGCCAGTTCATCTGCTCGACGGCCGCCGGGAGGGCGTTGTCGATGCCGAACGCGATCAGCGCCGGGCCCGCGACGCGGAAGGCCGTCGACACGACGAGGACGATGGCGGCGAGCCAGAGCTGGCCGCGCACGGGCGTGACGAGCGAGCCGAGCAGGCGCAGCGAGCGCTTGCGGATCGCCTTGCTCTCGACGCGCGTGTAGTCGGAGCGGTCTTCGCCGCTGGTTCCGGTGACGGTGGCGGTGCTCACAGGTTCACCTCCCTCTCCCGCAGGCGGGCTTCTTCGACCTCGAGGCTCGAGATCACATGTCGGTAGTGCTCGCTCTCGCGGAGGAGCTCGGAATGCGTGCCGACCGCCGTGATGCGCCCGGCTTCGAGCAGGGCGACGCGATCGGCGAGCATGACGGTGGACGGGCGGTGCGCGACCACAAGCGCCGTCGTCTCGTGCAGCACGTCGCGGAGCGCGTCCTCGACGAGAGCCTCGGTGTCGACGTCGAGGGCCGACAGGGGGTCGTCGAGCACGAGCACCGCCGGGCGCGCCGCGACCGCACGGGCGAGCGCGAGCCGCTGACGCTGACCGCCCGAGAGCGACAGGCCCTCCTCGCCGATGATCGTGTCGACGCCGTCGGGCAGGTCGTCGACGAACCCGGCCTGGGCGACCTGGAGCGCCTCGCGCATGATGGCCTCGGCCTCGGGGCTGCCCGGGGCGAGATCTTCGCGACCGAGCAGGACGTTGTCGCGCACGGACTGCGAGAAGAGCGTCGCATCCTCGAACGCCATGCCGACGTGGCGGCGCAGCTCGTCGAGCGTGAGATCGCGCACGTCGACGCCGTCGAGCGTCACCCGCCCCTGCGTCACGTCGTAGAGACGCGCCGGTAGGGTCGTCAGCGTGGTCTTGCCCGAACCGGTCAGACCGACGAGGGCCATCGTCTCCCCGGGGCGGAGGGCCAGGTCGATGCCGTCGAGCAGATCCCGCTCGCGGGCCGCGGCATCCTGATACCGGAAATGCGCGCCCTCGAAGACGAGCGCGCCGCGCGGACGATCGATCGTGCTCGGCGTCTCGGGGTCGACGATGGCATTCTCCTCGTCGAACACCTCGAAGATGCGGTCGGTCGCCGTGCGGGCGTCGAGCGTGAACGAGAACAGGAACCCGATCGACTCCATCGGCCACCGCAGCACCGTCGCCATCGCGAAGAACGCGATCAGCTCGGCGGTCTGCAGCTGCCCGACGGACGTCAGGTAGATGCCGGCGCCGAGGCACAGCGCGAAGGCGATGTCGGGCAGCAGCACGAGCCAGAACCAGATCCAGCCGATCGCCCGCGCCTTGCTCAGCTCGGTCTCACGGAGCGTCTCGGCCTGCCGGGTGAACTTCTGCAGGGCATGCTTGCCGCGGCCGAAGGCCTTGAGCACGCGGATGCCGTGGACGCTCTCCTCGACCGAGGTGGCGAGGTCGCCCGCCTGATCCTGACTCTGCCGGGCGAGCGTTCCGTACGTCTTCTCGAAGCGGTAGCCCGCGTACCAGAGCGGAGCCGATACGAGGAGGAACACCGTGCCGAGCAGCCAGTGCCAGCGGAACAGCAGCACGGTGCCCACGAGGATGGTGAGCACGTTGACGACCAGCAGCACGATGCCGAACGCCATCCAGCGTCGCAGCATGCTGATGTCCTGCATCATGCGGCTGAGCAGCTGGCCGGACTGCCACTTGTCGTGGAACGACACCGGCAACCTCTGCAGCCGGGAGTAGAACGTTTGGCGGATCTGGTACTCGACCTTGGTGGCGGGACCGAGCACGAACCAGCGTCGCAGCCACACCATGAGCGCCTCGGCGAGGCCGAGGGCGAGGATCGCGGCGGATCCCCAGATGATCTGCGTGAAGTCGCCGGAGGCGATGGGGCCGCCGACGATCGCTTCCAGGACGAGCGGGATGGACAGCGCGAGGAGGCTCGCGAGAAGCGCGCTCGCGGCGCCGAGCGCCAGGCGCGGCAGCACCGGCTTCGCGAACGGCAGCAGCCGGGCGAGCGCCTGCGGGGTGGACGTTTCGGACCGTTTCGACGGAGCGGTCTCGTCGGGGAGGGCGGTGGTGGTCATGATCCTTGTGGGAGGTGGTGCGATGACCCGGCGTCGGGTCGGGAGGGTGCGCGAGGCGCGACGGAGCCCCGGTGAAGGGAACGCTTCGGAAGGCGGCGGTATGCCGAAGCCGGCGGAATCGCCGGAATGCGGACGGGAGCTGTTACCCCTGTGCGCGGAAGCGCTCCGGCCCGGCGATGCGGAGGACGAAGACGGTCTTCGCGGCGATGGCGGCCTGGGACATGGCATCCTCCTTGGTGAGAGCGGAACGAGACTGCCGCACCCCGGCGAGCGCGACAGCCCTCCAGCCTATACCTGGGAGTTCGCTGGATGCAACAAGCGTTTTCCGGCGGGGTTGTCGACGGCGACGAGGGCGATGGCGGCGGCGGGCATCGACCGAGGGCGATGGCTGCGGCTCGCACCGACCGAGGTCGACAGCGGCGGCCACCGGCGCGCAGCTCAGCCGATGAGTGCGGGCACGCCCGCCTCGCGCGCGAGCAGACGCTGCTTCACGTCGAGCCCCCACGCGAACCCGCCGAGCGCTCCCCCGGTGCGCAGCACGCGGTGGCACGGCACGAACAGCGCCGGCGCGTTGCGCGCGCAGATCGATGCCGCCGCACGGACGGCGCTGGGCGAGCCCAGAACGGTCGCGAACTCCGCGTAGGTGAGCGGTCGACCCGGCTCGATCCCGCGGAGGGCGTCCCAGCCGGCGAGCTGCATGGCCGTGCCGTGCTGCGCGACCGGGACGTCGTCGATCGCGGAGAGGTCGCCGTCGTAGTACGCGACGACGGCGGCCGCGGCATCCGTCACCCCCTCGGTCACGGTCGCCGGGCGGTCACCCGCCCGGAGCCGGCCGAGGAGGCGCTCGACGTCGTCGGTCCACCCCGACGCGAGCACGCGCTGCGCCTCGTCGGCGAGGATCGTGAACGCGCCGTCGGGGGTGTCGATGGTCTGGATGGTCGCGACGCTCATGCGCTGGCTGCTTTCTGGAGATCGGATGCCGCACCCCGGCGCGCACGCGCGGGCTTGGGCGGGACGGCGCGCCACAGGTGCGCGGTGAGGTAGCTGCGCCACGGCGCGGCGCGAGCCACCCACTCGGTGAGCGGCTTGGGGTCGGCGGGAAGCCCCGTGGCCGCGGCGCCCGAGCGCACCGCGACGTCTCCGGGGAGGAACACGTCGGGGTCGCCGAGCACACGCATGCGCACGTAGTCGGCCGTCCACGGGCCGATGCCCGGCATGGCGAGGAGGGCGGCGCGCTGCTCGGCGGCATCGTCGCCGGTCGTCAGCACGAGGCTGCCGTCGGCGAGCGCGGCGGCGGCACCGACGATCGACCGGATGCGGGCGGCGGGACCGCGCAGCACCTCGGCGCCATGCTCCGCGATCGCGGCCATCGTCGGGAAGAGGCGCGTGCTGCCGTCGAAGCCGTCGACCCTCTCGCCGAGCGCGGTCGTCAGCGCGGACAGCGCCGTGCGTGCGGCGACGACGGTGATCTGCTGCCCCACCATCGCCCGGATCAGCATCTCGTGCGGGTCGGCCGCACCCGGGACGCGGATGCCGGGGAGCGCGGCGACGAGCGGCGCGAGCTCCGGGTGCTGCGACAGCGCCTCGTCGACGGCGATCGGGTCGGCGTCGAGGTCGAAGAGGCGCCGGGCGCGCGTGACGAGCGTGGACAGATCGCCCAGGTGCGTGAGCCTCGCCCGCAGCCGCATGCGCCCTGCCTCGTCGACGCGCAGTTCGAACCAGGCCGGGCCGCCGGGCAGGCGCAGGGTGCGGGCGAACGTCGTGGGCGTCGCGACTTCGGCGCCGTCGACCGCACGCGCGGACATCCAGTCGAACAGCCCGGCGGCGTCGAGCGGACCGCGATGCGGCAGCACGAGATCGATCGCTCCCGGGCCCGGGAGGGGACGGCTGCCCGAGACGACGCGGCGCCGCGCGCGCAGCTCGAGCGGCGACATGCCGAACACTTCGCGCACGGTGTCGTTGAACTGGCGGACGCTGGCGAACCCGGAGGAGAACGCGACGTCGGCCGCGGGCAGGTCGGTGCCGACCAGCAGCATGCGCGCGGTCTGCGCACGGTGGGCGCGGCTGAGCGCGAGCGGCCCGGCGCCGAGCTCGGCGGTCAGCAGCCTCGTGAGGTGGCGAGTCGAGTAGCCGAGGCGCCGAGCGAGACCGGGCACCCCCTCGCGCTCGACGACTCCGTCGGCGATGAGCCGCATCGCCCGGCCAGCCGTGTCGCCCCGGAGGTTCCATTGCGGGGACCCCGGAGCGGCCTCGGGCAGGCATCGCTTGCACGCGCGGAAGCCCGCCTCATGCGCGGCCGCGCTCGTCGGGTAGAACGTGACGTTCGAGGGCTTGGGGGTGCGCGCCGGACAGCTCGGACGGCAGTAGATGCCCGTCGACCGCACCGCGGTCACGAACTGCCCGTCGAAGCGCATGTCGCGCGAGTCGATCGCGCGGTACCGCTCGTCGAATGTCATGGCCGGGCTGCTCATGACCCCAGCCTGACACGAAGCGCCGACATCCACTCGCGGGAATCGGACACGGTTGTGCACCCCACCCGTCGCGCCCCGTACCCGCAGGCCGCGCGTGCGCTCAGTGGAAGAAGTGCCGCTCGCCGGTGAAGAACATCGTCACGTTCGCGGCGCGGGCGGCCGCGATGACCTCGTCGTCGCGCACCGATCCGCCGGGCTGCACGATCGCCGAGATGCCGGCGTCGATGAGCACCTGCGGGCCGTCGGCGAAGGGGAAGAAGGCATCGGATGCCGCGACCGAGCCGGCCGCGCGATCGCCGGCGCGCTCGACGGCGAGGCGGCACGAGTCGACGCGGTTGACCTGGCCCATGCCGATGCCGACCGTGGCCGACGCCTTCGCCAGGACGATGGCATTGGACTTGACGGCGCGGCAGGCCTTCCACGCGAAGATGAGGTTCTGCATCTCGCTCGCCGCGGGACGCTCGCCCGAGACGAGCTCCCAGTCCTTGGCGACCGACTCGATGTCGGACGGGAAGCGGTCCGCATCCTGCAGGAGCAGACCGCCGGAGACGAGGCGCACGTCCATCCGCTCCTGCTGCCAGTCGTCGGGGAGCTGCAGCAGGCGGAGGTTCTTCTTCGCCCGGAACACCTCGAGGGCGGCCGGCTCGAACGACGGGGCGACGATGACCTCCGTGAAGATGTCCTTCAGATTCTCGGCCATCTTGAGCGTGACGGTGCCGTTCGCGGCGATCACGCCGCCGTAGGCCGACACCGGGTCGCACTCGTGGGCGCGCAGGTGGGCGCTGGCGATGGGGTCGAGCGCGTGGGGAGCGGCCACCGCGATGCCGCACGGGTTGGCGTGCTTGATGATCGCGACCGCGGGCTTGACCATGTCGAAGGCGGCGCGCAGCGCGGCGTCGGCGTCGACGTAGTTGTTGTACGACATCTCCTTGCCCTGCAGCTGGGTCGCCTGGGCGATGCCGTGGCCACCGGCGCTCGTGTAGATCGCGGCACGCTGGTGCGAGTTCTCGCCGTAACGCAGGGTGGCGAGGCGCTCGGCCTTGATGGTGAGGTGCTGCGGCAGGTCGCCCTCGCCGAGGGTCTGCTCGGCGAACCACGTGGCGACCGCGCGGTCGTACTCGCAGGTGTGGGCGAAGGCGCGTGCGGCGAGCTCGCGGCGCTGGTCGAGCGTCGTCCCGCCGCCGGTCACGGTCTCGATGATCGCGGGGTACGACTCGGGTGAGACGACGATCGCGACGTTGGCGAAGTTCTTCGCCGATGCGCGCACCATCGCGGGGCCGCCGATGTCGATCTGCTCCACGACGGCGTCGCCCTCGGCGCCGGAGCGCACCGTCTCGACGAAGGGGTAGAGGTTCACGACGACGAGCTCGAACGGCTCGATGCCGAGCTCGGCCAGCTGCTGCTTGTGGTCGTCGAGGCGCACGTCGGCCAGCAGGCCCGCGTGCACGCCAGGGTGGAGCGTCTTGACGCGGCCGCCGAGCGATTCGGGGAAGCCGGTCACCGTCGCCACGTCCGTCACGGCGTGGCCGGCCTCGCGGATCGTCGCGGCCGTCGAGCCGGTGGAGACGATCTCGATGTCGGCGGCGGCGAGCGCGTCGGCCAGCGCGAGGAGGTCGGTCTTGTCGCTCACCGACACGAGCGCGCGACGGATCGGGACGACGTCGCGGTGGTGGTACAGGGCGGGGTCGGTGGTCGGGCCGGCCATGGGAGGATCTCCTCGTCGGTGGGGTCAGGAAGCGGGGGATCTCGACGCGTCGCCGTCGGCGGTGGTCGATGCGGCTGCCGCGCCCGCGGATGCGACCTCGAGATCGAGCTCGCCGTTCGCGATGCGACGGACGACGTCGATCAGAAGCCGCCGCTCGACGGGCTTGATGCGGTCGTGAAGCGTGTGCTCGTCGTCGCCGGGGAGCACGGGGACGCGCTCCTGAGCGAGGATCGGGCCGGAGTCGACCCCGTTGTCGACGATGATGACGCTGGCTCCGGTCTGCTCGACACCGGCTGCGAGCGCGTCGCGCACGCCGTGGGCGCCGGGGAACTCGGGCAGGTAGGCCGGGTGGGTGTTGATGATGCGGGGCGACCACTCGTCGACGAGCGGTGCCGGCAGGAGTCGCATGAGACCGCTCAGCACGACCAGGTCGGGACGCCACACCGCCAGCTGCCGGCCGAGCTCGGCGCCCCACTCCTCTCGCGAGCCGAACTGGGCCCACGGGACCATGAACGAGGGGATGCCGTACTCCTCGGCGTGCGCGAAGCCCTCGGCCTCGCGATCGGCGCCGACGACGACGATCTGGGCGGGATACTCGGGGTCGGCGGCCGCATCGAGCAGAGCGCGCAGATTGGACCCTGTGCCCGAGATGAGGACGGCGACCGTGAGCACCCGGCTAGTCTACCGGCGCGCCCGAGCCGGGCCGTCGAGGGCCGAGATCGAGCGTGGGATGCTCGTCGACGAGCGGTTCGGGCGCAGCATCCCGAACCTCCTCGTGAGGCTCGAAGGGCGTGTGCGCGCTCGGGACGTCCTCGCGGGACGCGTGGGCGTGCGACCTGCCGCGCGGCGACAGCAGGAGGATCGACGCGCCGACGAGCACCTCGATCCCGACCGCGAGGGCGACGGGTCCGGGTTCGGGGCCGACATGCGCGAGGCGGCCCGGACCGAGCGAGCCGGAGGCGATCGCCGCGAGCAGCGCGGCGGCTGCGGCCGACGCCACCGCGATGCCCGCCGCGATGGCCAGCCGCGCCGCGATGGGATCCTCGCCGGGCGCGGGACGGTCGTCGGGGTCGGGCTCGATCACGGGGGCGGAGGCGAGCAGTCCGGTCAGCGCGACGGGTCCGGGGTCGTTCGATGCGGCGGGCGCGGGAACGCCCGTCGCGTGCGTGGCGACCAGGCGCGACCGCGCGATCCAGCCGGCGAGAGCGCCGAGCGCGACGGGCACGAGCGCGAGCAGCAGCAGCCAGGGCGTCGTCGACTCGGGGATCGCACCGAGGATCGGGATGCCGGGCACGACACCGGTCTGCGTGCCGGACGGCGACACGGCGGCGCCGTCGCCGAACACGAAACCCGGGCCGGCCGCGAACGCCATGCCCCACACCGCGAGGGTCGGCAGGTAGGCCAGCTGGGCGAGGGTCACGACCACGGCACCGAGGGCGTCGACGTTGCCCGCCTGGAACAGCGCGACGACCTCACCGCCGCGCAGCAGCACCGCGAGTGCCGTCACCAGCGCGCCGAGCCCGATGAGGCCGACCACGACGACCGCCGTCCCGCGCGCGATCAGCCCCGGGGTCTCGCCCCAGCCGTGGGGAGCGGCTTCCACGCGGTCGCGCACCCGGGCGACGGGGCCGGCGCCCGCCTCGCGCCACTCCGTGACGACGGCGCCCGCGAGCGAGAACAGGCCGAAGACCAGCGTCGGCACGAGGATCGCCTGCCACAGCTCGGCGTCGGCGACGAGGTTCTGCGACGTGAAGCCTGCGAGGGTGGCGAGCACACCGAAGATCAGCGTTCCCGACACGACACCCGTCGCCCAGCCTTCGGCGCGCGATGCCCGCACGCCCGACCGCGCGGCGAAGATCATCGTGAAGCCCGCGAACGCGAGCGGAGCCAGAGAGAGGGTGAAGGATGCCGCGGCCGGGTCGATCCCCGTTGCGGCGACGTACTCGGCGGGCAGCGTCACGAGCAGCGGCACGAGGTTGCCGAACTGCCAGGCCGTCACCGCCGTGGGCCACAGCGCGGACCAGTCCGCGCCTGCGCCGAATGTGAAGACGAAGAGCAGCGTCAGCGGGGCGAGGGTCACGGCGATGCCGACGGCGACCGCGATGGCGGCGTCGACGGCGGAGAGGAGGGCGACGGTGAGGCGATGCATGCGCCATCGACCCTACCCAGCGCCGAGCCGACGTCCCGGCGGCGGTGCGGCCGGTCGCGGCATCCGGTCCGGTCGTTACCACAGGTCGGTGAGCGCTAACGTTTAGCGCGGAGGTTTTTCATGAGCACAACCCCGTCGCCCGTCGTCGACACCACCGCAGAGTCCCCCGAACCACGCAATGGCGTGGACCGCTTCTTCGAGATCACGCGCCGCCGTTCGACGGTCGGCGCCGAGGTCCGCGGTGGTGTGGTGACGTTCGTGACGATGGCCTACATCGTCATCCTGAACCCGATCATCCTGTCGGGCGGGATCGACGTCGACGGCAACTCCCTCGGGTTCACGCAGGTCGCCGCCGTCACGGCGCTGACCGCGGGCGTCATGACGGTGCTGTTCGGCCTGGTCACCCGCCTGCCGTTCGCCTTCGCCGCCGGCCTCGGGATCAACTCGTTCCTCGCGGTGTCGGTCGTCGGCCAGGTCACCTGGCCCGAGGCGATGGGCCTCGTGGTGATCAACGGCCTCCTCATCGTGCTGCTCGCCGCGACCGGCCTGCGCCGCATGATCTTCGACGCCGTGCCGGTGCAGCTCAAGCTCGCGATCACAGTCGGCATCGGCCTGTTCATCGCCTTCATCGGATTCGTCGATGCCGGCTTCGTCACGACGACCGGCGCGTCATCTCCCCCGATCGGCCTGGGTGTCGACGGCTCGGTCGCGACGGTGCCGACGCTCATCTTCGTGTTCACCCTGCTGCTCACCGGCGTCCTCGTCGCCCGCAAGGTCAAGGGCGGCATCCTCATCGGCCTCGTCACCGGCACCGTCCTGGCGGTGGTCGTCGAGGCGATCTGGGACATCGGCCCGAAGTTCACCGACGACGGCGTCAACCCCGGCGGCTGGGGGCTGTCGGTTCCCGAGCTTCCCGCGTCGCTGGTGAGCATCCCCGACCTGTCGCTCATCGGCCAGGTGTCGTTCGGATCGTTCGAGCGCATCGGCGTGCTCGCCGCGCTCATGCTCGTCTTCACGCTCGTCTTCACGAACTTCTTCGACGCGATGGGGACCATGACGGGCCTGTCGAAGGAAGCCGGCGTCGCCGACGCCAAGGGCGACTTCCCGCGCCTCAAGTCCGCGCTGATCGTCGAGGGCGTCGGCGCGGTCGCGGGCGGCTACGCGTCGGCCTCGTCGAACACGGTCTTCATCGAGTCGGGTGCCGGCATCGGCGAGGGCGCACGGACCGGCCTCGCCAACGTCGTCACCGGCGGACTGTTCCTCGTCGCCATGTTCTTCACGCCGCTCGTGTCGATCGTGCCCACCGAGGTCGCGGCCGCAGCACTCGTCATCGTCGGTGCGCTCATGATGGCGCAGATCCGCTACATCGACTTCTCCGAGTTCTCGGTGCTGCTGCCGGTCTTCCTGGCGGTGACCGTGATGCCGCTCACGTACTCGATCGCCAACGGCATCGGGGCGGGCTTCATCTCGTGGGTGATCGTGCGGGCGCTGTCCGGCAAGGCGAAGGAGATCAGCCCGCTGCTGTGGATCGTCGCCGCCGGGTTCGTGCTGTACTTCGCGCGCGGCCCGCTGGAGGTGCTCCTCGCGGCCTGACCGCGCAACGTCGGAGATCTCGCGAGAAACGCCGGGATGAGGGATGCCTCGTCCCGGCGTTTCGCCATGATGTCCGATGTTGCGACCGGCGCCGGGCCGGGCGGGAGACTCCGGGCTGGAGAGCCGGGCGGGTCAGCCCTCGACCGGCTCCAGCAGGAACACGGCGATCTCGCGATCCGTCTTGGCCTGGTACGCGTCGTAGTCGGGCCACACCTCGACCGCACGCGCCCACCACTCGGTGCGCTCGTCGCCCGACAGCTCGCGCGCCAGGTAGTCGCGCTTGACGGCGCCGTCCTGGAGCTCGACCTGCGGGTTCTTGCGGATGTTCCAGTACCACTTGGGCGGCTCGGGATGCCCGCCCTTCGACGCCACCGCGAGGTAGCGCCCCTCGTGCTCGACGCGCATGAGCGCGGTCTTGCGCAGGCCGCCGCTCTTCGCCCCGACCGACGTCAGCACGATGATCGGCACACCGCGGAGCGTGTTCGCCTTCTGCCCGTCCGAGGCTTCGTACGCCTCGGCCTGCTTGCGGGCCCAGTCGGAAGTGGACGGCTTGTACTCTCCGGTCAGCGGCATTCCCTCACCCTAACCCGGCATGACGAAGGGGCGGACGCGCGGCGCAGGCCGCGGCATCCGCCCCTTCGATACGAGCTGTCTACAGACCCGCGATGATGCCGCGCATGAGCTCGGCGGTCTCGCTCGGGGTCTTCCCGACCTTGACGCCGGCGGCCTCGAGGGCCTCCTTCTTCGCCTGGGCGGTGCCTGCCGAGCCCGACACGATCGCGCCGGCGTGGCCCATGGTCTTGCCCTCGGGAGCGGTGAAGCCGGCGACGTATCCCACGACGGGCTTGGTGACGTTGGCCTTGATGAAGTCGGCCGCGCGCTCCTCGGCGTCGCCGCCGATCTCGCCGATCATCACGATCGCCTTGGTCTCGGGGTCGGCCTCGAACGCGGCGAGCGCGTCGATGTGCGTCGTGCCGATGATCGGGTCGCCGCCGATGCCGATCGCCGTCGAGAACCCGATCTCGCGCAGCTCGTACATCATCTGGTACGTCAGGGTGCCCGACTTCGACACGAGGCCGATCGGGCCCTTGCCGGTGATGTTGGCGGGCGTGATGCCGACGAGCGACTCGCCGGGCGTGATGATGCCGGGGCAGTTCGGCCCGATGATGCGGGTCTTGTCCCCCTTCGACTGCGCGTAGGCCCACGCGGCGGCGGTGTCGCCGACGGGAACGCCCTCGGTGATCACGACGAGCAGGGGGATCTCGGCGTCGATGGCCTCGACCATGGCGTCCTTCGTGAACGCGGGCGGCACGAACGCGATCGACACGTCGGCGCCGGTCTTCTCGATCGCCTCGGCGACGGATGCGAAGACGGGAAGCTCGACGGGGTTGCCCTCGGCGTCGCGGTGGAGCACGGTCGTGCCGGCCTTGCGGGCGTTGACGCCGCCGACGACCTGGGTGCCGGCCTTCAGCATGAGCGCGGTGTGCTTGGTGCCCTCGCCGCCGGTGATGCCCTGGACGATGACCTTGGAGTCCTTGTTGAGGAAGATCGACATGTCTGTTCTTTTCCTAGTTCCGGATGTCTGGGCTCAGGCGTTGGCGAGCTCGGCGGCCTTGTCGGCGCCCTCGTCCATCGTCTCGGCGAGGGTCACGAGCGGGTGGTTCGCGTCGCGCAGGATCGCGCGGCCCTCCTCGACCTTGTTGCCGTCGAGGCGCACGACCAGCGGCTTCGAGGCACTCGAGCCCAGCTCGGCCAGCGCGCCGACGATGCCCTTGGCGACGGCGTCGCACGCCGTGATGCCGCCGAAGACGTTGACGAACACGCTCTTGACCTGTGGGTCGCCGAGGATGACGTCGAGGCCGGCTGCCATCACCTCTGCCGAGGCGCCGCCGCCGATGTCGAGGAAGTTGGCGGGCTTCACGCCGCCGTGGTTCTCACCCGCGTAGGCGACGACGTCGAGCGTCGACATCACGAGGCCCGCGCCGTTGCCGATCACGCCCACCTCGCCGTCGAGCTTGACGTAGTTGAGGTCGTTCTCCTTGGCCTTCGCCTCGAGCGGGTCGGCCGCGGCCTTGTCCTCGAGCAGCGCGTGGGCGGCGTGCCGGAAGTCGGCGTTCTCGTCGAGCGAGACCTTGCCGTCGAGGGCGATGATCTCGCCCTCCTCCGACAGGATGAGCGGGTTGACCTCGACGAGCGTCGCGTCCTCACCCTTGTAGACGGCGTAGAGCTTGACGAAGACGTCGCTGACCTTGTCGACCAGCTCGGGCGCGAAACCGGCGGCCTCGGCGATCTCGACGGCCTTCTGCTTGTCGATGCCCTGCAGCGGGTCGACGTTCACGCGGGCGAGGGCCTCGGGGCGCTCGACCGCGAGCTCCTCGATCTCCATGCCGCCCTCGACGCTCGCCAGCGACAGGTAGGAGCGGTTCGCGCGGTCGAGCAGCACCGAGAAGTAGTACTCCTTGTCGATGCGTGCGCCCTGCGCGACCATGACGCGCTTGACGACGTGGCCCTTGATGTCGAGGCCGAGGATGGCCTTCGCGGCCTCGTAGGCCTCATCGGGCGCCTTGGCGACCTTCACGCCGCCGGCCTTGCCGCGGCCGCCGGTCTTGACCTGCGCCTTGACGACGACGACTCCGCCGATCTTCTCGGCTGCGGCCCGCACCTCCTCCGGCGTGTCCGCGATGATGCCGGCGAGAACCGGCACCTCGTACTTCTCGAAAAGATCACGTGCCTGGTACTCGTACAGATCCACAGTGCATTCCTTCGCAGGTGGCGAATGGGGGTGGGATGACGCGAAAAGCGTCTCGACGTCGAGATATCGACCAGTACCCCAGCCTACTACCGCGTGCCGGGCGCTCCGGACCGCAGCGACGCGCCGGGGCCGTCGTCAGCGCGCGGCGGCGGACGACGTGGGCGGGGTGCTCCGCGTCACCTCCTCCTCTGGACGCTCGTCCGGACCCGCGTGCTCTTCGGGATCCTGGTGCTCCTCCGGCCCCTCGTGCTCCTCGCCGCGAACGCGCGGAAGCCGGGCCAGGTCGCACACCGCCGGGCCCTCGATGCGCGTCCCGTCCGCGGCGAACCGCGACGCGTGGAGCGGGCAGTCCCACGAGCGCTCGGCGTCGTTCCACGAGAGCACTCCGCCGAGGTGCGTGCACACCGCGCTCACCGCCCGCGTCGTGCCGTCGACGGTCGAGATGCCCACCGGGTGACCGGCGCGGTTCGCCACGATCCCCTCGCCCTCGGCCGGTCGGCGCACCGGCGTCGGCACCGTCTGGGCACCGACCCAGCCGCTGGCGGCCTCCCACCCGACGCGGAGGTTCTCGACGCCGCCGCGGGCCAGATCGGCCGGGACGGTCATCCGCGTCGCGATGACCCGCATCCACTCCGGGCGATCGCGCCACGGCACCCGCTCGATCTCGGCGGCGAGCCGCAGCGCCGCGGCCGGCCCGTTCGACAGCCCCCACTTCGCGAAGCCCGTCGCGAAGCGGATGCGTCCGAGCCCGCGCGGCATCGCCCCGACGAACGGCATGAGGTCATGCGACTGGTAATCCTGGGCCGACCACTGCGCGACGGGTTCGGCGCCCGGGAACTGCACGCCGGCCCACCGGATGAGGTCGTCGATCTCGGCCTGCGGCGAGGCCGCCCGACCGACCGGGAAGCCGTTGCCCCCGACGATCAGCTGAGCGGCGTCGGCGGGCCCGTCGGCGGGAGTGATCGACCGGACCGACTTCGTCTCGCCGTCGACCGAGAGGTACAGCCCATCGGGCACCGGCGCGTCGATCGCGAAGGCGACGCACGACGACCGCAGCCCGCGCACCTTCGCGAAGTACAGCCCACGGTCGGTGATCGGTGCGGCTGTGGCCAGCACGACGCGATCGGCCGACGCCGACCCCTCGTCGGTCCACACCCGCGCCCTCGGCACGACGTGCACGCGCGTGACGCGAGCACCGGTGTGCAGCGTGCCGCCTGCCGCGAGGAAGGCGCGCGCGAGCGCGACGGCGACGCGCTGCGGATCGATCGCGACCTGGTCGTCGAGCGCCACCGCCGCCTGCATCGGCACACTGCTGTCGGTGAGCTCGGAACCCTCGACACGGCGCACCGGCAGGCCTGCCTGGGCCGCGGCATCCCGCTCCGCCTCGACGCATTCAGCGCCCTCGGGAGTCTGCGCATACGAATAGGCGGTCCGCCGCGAGTACGGCACGCCCGCACCGTCGGCGAAGTCGAGCAGCCATTCGGCGCCGTCGCGGTTCGCGTCGGCATAGGCACGGACGAGGCGCGCCGGATGGTGGCGGCGCAGCGACGACAGCACCGAGCCCTGCAGCAGCGAGAGCTTGCCCGTATTCGCCCCGGTCGCGAGGTTCGCCACCTCGCCCGCCTCGAGTACGGCGACGTCGCGTCCGGCCCGCGCGAGCAGCAGGGCTGTGGTGAGCCCGGTGATGCCCGCGCCGACGACGATGACCTCGTGGTGCCGTCCCGGCTCGAACGGCGAGCCCTCGACGATGCCGGCTGAGTGCTTCCAGATCGACGCCATGCCGCCAGTCAACTCCCGACGAGCGCGCGGCGACAGCCCGTTGACAAGGCTCCCCGGCAGATGAGAGCGATGAGGACGGAGATTCGGATGCCGCGGCCGACGCGCGTTCACTAGGCTCTCCCCCGAGATGTCCGACACCACCGCGATCCCGTCCGCCGCGCCGCAGGCCGCGGTCGTCGCCGCCGCGCTCGAGCTGTTCGCCGAGCAGGGCTTCGATCAGACCTCGGTCGAGCAGATCGCCCAGGCCGCGGGGGTGTCGCGCTCCACGTTCTTCCGCCAGTTCGGCGGCAAGGACGACGTCGTGTTCGCCGACCACGAGCTGCTGCTGGAGCGCCTGCGCGAGTTCCTGGCGGGATCGCACCCCGATCCGTGGAAGGCGGTGTGCGAGGCATCCATCCTGGTCTACGCCCACTTCGCCGCCGACCCCGAACTCGCGCGCCGGCGCTACACGGTCGTGCGCCAGGTGCCGGCGCTCCGCGAGCGCGAGATCGTCACCGTCTTCCGCTACGAGCGCCTGTTCGACGAGTACCTCCGCAGCGCGCTGCCCGGGCTCGACCCGATCGACGCCGTCGGCTTCGCCGCGCTCGTCACCGCGATCCACAACCACGTGCTGCGTCAGCTGCTGCGCGGGCCCAAGCGCGTGCCCGTCTCGGTGCTGCGCCGAGCGCTCGACGATGCGCTGCGTCGCTTCGGCGTGCAGCCCGACGGGGAGGCTCGGGATGCCGCGGCCGACGACGTCGTGGTGGCGGTCTTCCCGCGTTCCATGCCGGCGGCCGAGGTCGCGCGGCGACTGCAGGAGCGGCTCGACTGAGCCGCGGCATCCGCTCTCCGATATCACCCGGCGAGCGCGGATCTCATCCTCGCCCCGCCGTATGAGCGGCGGTAGGGTCACCCCATGAGCACCGTGGAATCGTCGCCGACCGCTGCCGCCGGACCGACCCCCTGGTACACGCAGGAGCCCGACGCCGTCGTCTCCTCGCTCGGCGCGGACCGCGAGCGCGGCCTGACCGAGGCCGAAGCCGCACGGCGCCTCGCCGAGCACGGTCCCAACTCCATCGCCGCCGAGCCCGCGCCGTCGGTGTGGCAGGTGTCACTCAGGCAGCTCGCCGATCCGATGAACGTGATGCTCGTCGTGGTGGCGGTCATCAGCCTCGTCATCAACCAGACCAGCGTCGGTCTCGTCGTCGGGGCGCTCGTCGTGCTCAACGTCGTCCTCGGTGCGAAGCAGGAGCTGAAGGCCAAGGCCTCGGTCGACGCGCTGGCCAAGATGCAGATCCCGCAGGCCAGGGTCACGCGTGACGGGGTGCTGCGCCAGGTCGACGCGACCGACCTCGTGCCCGGTGACCTGGTCTCGCTGGAGGCGGGCGACATCGTGCCGGCTGACGGCCGCATCCTGCGCTCGGCCACACTCGAGACGCAGGAGGCGGCCCTCACGGGCGAGAGTGCGCCGATCGCCAAAGATGCCGCGACCATCGCCGACGCCGACACCACGCTCGGCGACCGGGCGAACATGGTCTTCCAGAACACGCTCGTCACCCGCGGCACGGCGTCGGTCGTGATCACCGACACGGGCATGGGCACCCAGATGGGGCAGATCGCGTCGATGCTGTCGGCCGTCAAGCCGGCGAAGTCTCCGCTGCAGCGCGAGCTGGACTCGCTGACCGGGGTGCTCGGCTGGATCGCGTGGGGTGCCGTCGCCGTCATCATCATCACCGGGCTGCTGCGCGGTCAGGAGGTCGCCTCGGTGATCCTGCTCGGCATCTCGATGGCCATCTCCGCCATCCCGACGGGCATGCCCTCGTTCGTGCAGGCGATGCTCTCGCACGGGTCGCGCCAGCTCGCCGAGCACAAAGCCGTCGTCAAGAACCTCACGGACGTCGAGACCCTGGGCGCGACGAGCGCGATCAACTCCGACAAGACCGGCACCCTCACGATGAACGAGATGACCGTCGAGTCGCTCTACTACGCGGGAGACTGGTACACGGTCGGCGGCAGCGGGTACGAGAAGAGCGGCGACATCCTCCAGGTCGCCGGACAGCCGGTGCCCGACTTCACGCAGCTCGCGCTCGGGCTCACGCTCTGCAGCGACGCGACGGTGTCCGACGACGGCGCCGTGATCGGCGACCCCACCGAGGCTGCCCTGGTGGTGCTCGCGGCCAAGATGGGGGCCGACGCCGAGCTCACGCGCGCCAGATTCCCGCGCGCTGCCGAGGTGCCCTTCGACTCGGCGTACAAATTCATGGCGACCTACCACGAGGTGCCGCAGGACGGTGCGACGCGGCTCATCAGCCTCGTCAAGGGCGGTCCGGATGTCGTGCTCGACCGCTGCTCGACGGTGCTCACCGCCGACGGCCCGGCGCCGATCGACGCGCTGCGCCAGAGCGTCCTCGACGCGAACCGGCGACTCTCGGAGCAGGGGCTGCGCGTGCTCGCCTTCGCCGCGCGGCGCTTCGCGCCCGGCGCTCCGGTGCCCGCCGATCCGATGACCGAGGTGAAGGACCTCACGTTCGTCGGTCTCGTCGGCATCATCGACCCGCTGCGCCCGTCGTCGAAGGAGGCCGTGCGCATCGCGAAGGAGGCCGGCATCGAGGTACGCATGATCACGGGCGACCACGCGATCACCGCCGCCGCGATCGGCGCGAAGCTCGGGCTCGGACCGGGTGCGGCCAGCGGCGCCGACATCCAGGCGATGAGTGACGACGAACTCAAAGCGGCGCTGCCGAACCTGCACGTGTTCGGTCGCGTCACCCCCGAAGACAAGCTGCGCCTCGCCCGCCTGATGCAGGAGGAGGGCGCGGTCGTCGCCATGACGGGCGACGCGGTCAACGATGCCGCGGCCCTCAAGCAGGCCGACATCGGTGTGGCCATGGGGTCGGGCAGCGATGTCACGAAGCAGGCCGGCAAGATGATCCTCGTCGACGACAACTTCGGCACGCTGGTCACCGCGGTACGGCTCGGCCGGTCGATCTACGAGAAGATCGTGAGCTACGTGCGCTACCAGATGGCGCAGCTGTTCTCGCTGGTGCTGCTCTTCCTGGTGGCGAGCATCTTCGACATCAACGACGGGGTGCCGCTCACGCCGATCATGGTGCTGTACCTCAACTTCTTCGTCACGATCTTCCCGGTCATCGTGATCATGCTCGATCCGGTCCCCGACGGCATCATGCAGCAGCCGCCGCGTGACCCGAAGATGACGATCGCCAACCGCCGGGCGGTCGTGATGTGGTTCTTCTACGGCCTGCTGATCTTCGCCACCTCGCTCGTACCGCTGCTGGCCTGGCCCGACCTCGCCAGCTCGACCGAGCCCAATGCGCCGGTCACGATGACCTTCGTGATCGCAGCGCTCGGATCGATCTTCGGCGGCCTGGTGATGCGGCGCGACCCCGAGTCGGGGCTGTCGGCGCCGATCCTCACCGCGGTCAAGTGGCTCGCGATCCCGCTGGCGCTGACCGTGGTGGCCGTGGAGATCGGCTTCCTGCAGCGCCTGATCGGCACGGTCGCGCTGACGGGACCGCAGTGGCTGGCCTGCCTGGGGCTCGCGCTCATCGTGCCCGTCGTGGTCGAGCTCGAGAAGTGGATCCGCCGCGGTCGCCTCGCGCGGCACGGCCGGCCCGCCTGACCCGGATAGCCTGTGCCGGACCGCATCGTCGCGGCCGACGACCAGGAGGTGTCATGCAGATCATCGGAGCCGTCCTCGAACGCTCCGGCGCCCCGACGCCCTTCGCACGCTCGCGGCCCTTCACCGTCGGTCCCCTCGAACTCGACCCGCCCGGTGCCGGCGAGCTGCTCGTCCGCATCGAGGCCGCGGGCGTCTGCCACTCCGACCTGAGCGTGGTCGACGGCAATCGCGTGCGTCCGACGCCCATGCTCCTCGGCCACGAGGCGGCGGGCATCGTCGAAGAGGTCGGCGAGGGGATCGCGGATGTCGCGCGCGGCGACCGCGTCGTGATGACCTTCCTCCCCCGCTGCGGCGAATGCGACGGCTGCCGCACCGAGGGGCGCCTGCCCTGCACGCCGGGAACGGCGGCCAACAACGCCGGCACGCTCGTGGGCGGCGGCATCCGTCTGCATCGCACGGGCACCGACGGCGCAGACCAGGACGTGCACCACCACCTCGGCGTCTCGGCGTTCGCGAGCCACGCCGTCGTGAACCGCACGTCGGTGGTGAAGGTCGACCCCGACGTGCCTGCCGAGGTCGCCGCGCTGCTCGGCTGCGCGGTGCTGACCGGCGGCGGCGCCGTGCTCAACGCGGGTCGTCCGGCGCCGGGCGAGCGCGTCATCGTCGTCGGGCTGGGCGGCGTGGGCATGGCCGCGCTGCTCGTGGCCGTCGCGCTGGGCCACGAGCTCGTCGGCGTCGATGCCGTCGACGCGAAGCTCGGCCTCGCCCGCGATCTCGGCGCCGTCGGCGCGATGAGCCCGGCCGAAGCGGTGGAACGCGGCATCCGGGCCCCCGTCGTCATCGAGGCGGCGGGCGCCGCGCGCGCCTTCGAGACCGCAGTCGCCCTCACCGCCCCGGGCGGGACCACGGTGACGGTCGGCCTTCCCGCCCCCGACGCCCGCGCGAGCGTGTCGCCGCTTGTGCTGACGGCCGAGGCCCGCACCATCGTCGGGAGCTACCTCGGATCGGCGGTGCCGAGCCGGGACATCCCGCGCTACATCGAGCTGTGGCGCGCCGGGCGACTGCCGCTCGAGCGGCTCGTGTCGTCGCGCATCCGCCTCGGCGACATCGACGACGCGATGGACCGCCTCGCCGCCGGAGGCGAGCTGCGCCAGCTCATCACGCCCGACCCGCCGTCCTGATCATCCGAACTCGCGCGAGCACCGACATCGCCGCGGTCCTAGGCTCGGGAGCGTGAACAGCCCGGGGCACCGAACCCTCCACACGGAGGCGGCGTCGTGACCGACCTCGAGCTCGCCCGCATCGCCGGCGGCTCGGTGACCCTGCACGACGCCCGCAACAAGACGCGGCGCACCGTCGACCTGGAGCCGTTCGAGATCGGCGTCTATCCGGTCACACAGGAGCAGCTCGCCGAAATCATCGGCGAGTCCGCGCGTCACCCGCGCCGTCCCGCGGTCGATGTGAGCTGGCTGCGCGCCATCCGCTTCTGCAACGCCGCGTCGGAGTGGGAGGGCCTCGACCCGGCCTACTCCTTCGACGGCGAAGACGTCACGTGGCACGTCGACTCCGACGGCTACCGGCTGCCGACCGAGGCGGAGTGGGAGTTCGCGTGCCGCGCCGGCTCGACGGGCGCCCACTACGGACCGCTCGCCGACGTCGCGTGGACCAGCGCAGACGGCGTCACCGCCCCTCAGGACGTCGGCGGCAAGCTCCCCAACCTCAACGGGCTCTTCGACACCCTCGGCAACGTGTGGGAGTGGTGCTGGGATCTGCTCGATCCCGCCCGCTACGACGCCTACCGGGTGTTCCGCGGCGGCGGGTTCGCCGACGACGCCTGGAGCGTGCGCGCTTCGACGCGGCGCGGCGGGGCACCCCGCATGCACCACGACGACGTCGGGATGCGGATCGCGCGGGGCGGCTTCGATGGACGGGATGCCGCGCAGGGCTGGTCCGCTGCGGCCGATGCCGAGCGAGCCGCGATCACCGGCCCGCTCCCGCCCGGGTGGACACCGCGGCACTGACAGGCCGAGACGGATGTGGTGAGACTGAGTACTATGTGAGTTGAGATTCAGTTCCACCCAGAGGAGTCCGTCGTGACCGAGTTCCAGCCCCGCCCCGGCCAGAGCACCGCCGGCTACGACGTCACGCGGCGCCTCGGCACCGACTACTACCAGGTGTTCGCGAACATCCCCGCCGAGGACCGCGCGGTGTGGGAGCGCGCGCAGGCCTATGTCGACGAGGTCGGCACCCGCATGCAGGACGCGTGGGATGCCGCGGAGTACCCCCTCGACATCGCGATGCGCCTCGGTGAACTCGACCTCCTCAACGACGGCATCGTGCACCCCGAGCTCACCCGCTTCTCGCCGCTGGCGGCCGGCCTGGTCAACATGGAGGTGTCGCGCGGTGACGGCTCGCTCGGCACGGTGATCGCCGTCCAGGGCGGCCTCGCGCTGCGCACGCTCGCGCTGTTCGGCAGCCCCGAGCAGCAGGACCGCTGGCTGAAGCCCGTCGCGCGCGGTGAGGTCCCCGCCTCCTTCGCACTCACCGAGCCCGACCATGGCTCGGACTCCGTGTCGCTCGAGACCGTCGCCCGCCGCGACGGGGACGAGTGGGTGATCGACGGCGCCAAGAAGTGGATCGGCAACGGCGCATCCGGCGGCATCACGTTCGTGTGGGCGCGCGTCGACGACCCCGAGGCGTCCGAGCACGGCGCCGTCCGCTGCTTCCTCGTGGAGCAGGAGGCCGCTGGGTACACCGGCACCGTGATCGGCGGCAAGGCGTCGCTGCGCGGCATCCATCAGGCCCTCATCACTCTGGACGGGGTGCGCGTCCCCCTCGACGCGGCGCTGCCGGGCACGAAGAACTTCAAAGATGCCTCGACCGTGCTGTACTCGACGCGCTCGGGCGTCGCATGGTCGGCGCTCGGTCACGCGACCGCCTGCTACGAGGCGGCGCTGTCGTATGCGCAGCAGCGGATGCAGTTCGGCAAGCCGCTGGCGAAGTTCCAGATGGTCCAGGAGCGCCTCGCGCAGATGCTCGAGGAGCTGACCGCGATGCAGCTGTACTGCCGGCACCTCGCCGACCTCGAGGCGTCCGGCGGACTGCGACCGACGCAGGCTTCGCTCGCGAAGTACCACAACACGCGCGCGGCGCGGCGGATCGCGGCGACCGCGCGCGACCTGCTCGGCGGAAACGGCATCCTGCTCGAGAACGGCGTGATGCAGCACATGGCCGACATCGAGGCCATCCACACCTACGAGGGCACCGAGAGCGTGCAGGCGCTGCTGATCGGGCGCGACATCACCGGCATGAGCGCGTTCGCGTAGCAAACACCGCCTCTCCCGGCAAGGCGCCCGAGCGGCGCGGCCGTCGCCCCTAGCCTCGGCGCATGGGCTTCTTCCGCAGCACCCCGCAGACCGTGCGCCTGGAATCTCACGACGCCGAGCTGAGGGCGACGCGCGCGCCGTGGAGCCTGTGGGCCGACGGGTTCGGCAAGCTCGCGATCCGCGCACTGCAGATCATCCTCGTCGTGGCGGTGGCGGCGGGGGTCGTCTTCGTGATCCAGTCGCTCACGCTCGTGACGATCCCGCTGGTGATCGCGCTCATCCTCGCGTGCGCGTTCAACCCCGTGATGAGCTGGATGCGGCGGCGCGGTCTCCCGTCGATTCTGGCCACCCTCCTCACGCTCCTCGCGATCGTCCTCATCCTCGGGCTCCTCGGCTGGCTCATCGTGTGGGCGGTGCGCGACCAGTGGGACGAGCTGTACACACAAGCGCAAGCCGGCTTCGACGACCTGCTCGCGTGGCTCCAGACACTGCCGTTCGACGTCCTGCAGCCCGAGCAGCTCGACGAGTGGGTCGCGACGCTCACCGACTTCGTCACCAGCGCGCAGTTCGGCTCGGGCGCACTCGCGGGCGTCGGCGCGGTCGCCAACTTCGTCACCGGCTTCGTGCTCATGGTGACGATCCTGTTCTTCTTCCTGAAGGACGGACCGCAGATGTGGGAGTTCCTGCTGCGGCCGTTCCGCGGCGAGAACTACCTGCGCGCGCGCCGCATCGGCGACAAGACCACGACGGTGCTCGGCTCGTACGTGCGCGGCACCGCCACGGTCGCGGCGGTCGATGCGATCGGCATCCTGATCGGCCTGCTGATCCTGCAGGTTCCTCTCGCCGTACCGCTCGCGGTGCTCGTGTTCCTCCTCGCGTTCATCCCGATCGTCGGTGCGACGGTGGCGGGCATCCTGGCCGCCCTCGTCGCGCTCGTCGCCAACGGGTGGGTCAATGCGCTCTTCGTCGTCGGCGTGGTGGTGCTCGTCAACCAGCTCGAGGGGAACTTCCTGCAGCCGTTCCTCATGGGCCGCTCGATGAAGCTGCACGCATTCGTCATCCTCGTCGCGCTGACCGTCGGCGCGGTGCTCGGCGGCATCGTCGGCGCCGTGCTCGCCGTGCCCGTCGCCGCGGCCGCGTGGGGCGTCATCCAGGTCTGGGACGGACCCGGCCTCCCCGCCCGCTGGGCCCGGCCGAAGCTTCCGATCGAGGCCTGATCCGGCGTTCCGCGCGACGTCTCGGACCGGGCTCGGTGTGCCCGCGGTGTCGGCGGGGACGGCGTGATCGGCGTGGCGGCGTGCGGACGTGCCGGCGTGCCGGGCGTGCCGGCGTGCGGGTGTGCCGGGCGTGCCGGCGTCCGGTGACTCGCCGCAGGACTGCGACTGCGGCGATCCTCGCGAAGATCGGCGCGGCGAACCGAGCGGAGGCGGCGGCGCTGTTCGCGGCGTCCGCACCTGAACCTGTCCGACGTCCGACGTGCACGGCAGGATGGGCTCATGCCGTACGACATCCCCGCGCCGATGCTGGCGAAGTCCGTGCCCGCCGTGCCCGACCCTGCCAAGACGCCGGGCGGGCTGAGCTTCGAACCGAAGTGGGACGGCTTCCGCGCGCTGGTGTCGTGGGACGGCGAGAATGTCGAGATCGGCTCGCGCGGGGCCAAGCCGCTGACGCGGTACTTCCCCGAACTCGTCGAGGCCTTCGCGCGCCTGCTGCCCGAGCCGTGCCTCGTCGACGGCGAGATCGTCGTACCCAAGGGCGAGCCCGGGGCGCAGCGGCTCGACTGGGAGTCGCTGACCCAGCGCATCCACCCCGCGGCTTCCCGGGTGAACATGCTGGCCGAGACGACGCCGGCGATGTTCATCGCGTTCGACCTGCTCGCGCGCGGCGATCGCGATCTCCAGCCCGAGCCGTTCGAGGTGCGGCGTGCCGAGCTCGTCGACCTGCTCGGCGGTGTGCCGCACCCCGTGCACGTGACCCGCACGACCGACGATCCCGCTCTCGCCGAGCACTGGCTGGCCGAGTTCGAGGGAGCCGGGCTCGACGGGGTCGTCGCCAAGCCGCTCGCCCAGCCTTACGCACCCAACAAGCGCACGATGTTCAAGATCAAGCACGCGCGCACCGCCGACGTCGTGGCGCTGGGGTACCGCATCCACAAGTCGGGCGCCGGCGTGGGTTCGCTGCTCGTCGGACTGTACGCCGACGACGGCACGCTCTACCCCGTCGGCGGCGTCGCCGCCTGGAGCAACGCCCGCCGACTCGAGCTCATCGACGAGCTCGCTCCGCTCGTCGAGCGCGATGAGAGCGGCGCCGCCGTGAAGGGAGAGGGCGAGAAGTCGCGCTTCTCCGCGCCCGATCGCGACTCGTCGTTCGTGCACCTGCGCCCCGAGCGGGTGCTCGAGGTGCGCTACGACCAGCTCGAGGGCTGGCGCTTCCGTCACACCGTGCAGTTCGAGCGCTGGCGCCCCGACCGCGATCCTGAATCGTGCACGTACGATCAGCTCGAGTCCGTCTCGGCCTACGACCTCGGCGACGTCCTCGACTGACGCGGGCGTCGAGCGAGCGGGGTGAGACGAACCGCCTCTGACCGGCGGAGGAAGCCGTACCCTCAGTCGGCCTCGATCCCCGTCCCGCCGCTCGGCGGCCCGAACTCCACGACGGGGATGTCAGGCTCGCCGCCCTGCAGTGCCTCCATCGCCGCCCGCAGATGACTCCAGGCTTCGGGATGCGCGGCGGCGTACGCCGCGAGCACGGTTGCCGACGCCGCCGGGTCGAGCAGACGCGGCTGCGCCCGCACCCGCCGGTACCGCCCGACGCTGAGGAAGGCCACGCCGTTCGCCGCGAGGTTGCGATACCACTGCGACTTACGGCCGAAGCCACTCGCGACCCGCACAGCGTTGCGTTCCATCCCGATGACCTCGACCACGACGAAGCGACGCTCACCGGACGTGCGCCCGCGGTGCTCGATCATCACCAGCCGATCGCCGAAGATCCACCCGAGACTCGCACGGTAGAGCGGGATCGGCAGACGCATGAGCCAGCGCACGCGCAACAGCCGGGCCATCAGGCGGTCGACCACACGCGGTTTTGACGTCATCGCGGCGCCCCGTCGTCAGTCCCAGTTCTCGGGGTTCTTGCGGCTGGGCTGCACCCGTGGCGGCTCCCCAGGCATCTTCGGGAAGTCCGGCGGGAACGGAAGCTCGCCGAGCCCGTCGTCGAGGTCGCGCTGCCACCACGCGAGAAGCGTGTCGATGCGGCCCGGCTCCGCCAGCAGGTCGGCCCACGGGTCGCCGACCTCGGCCAGGCGCCCGGGCACCGAGCGCACCGTGAACGACGACGGGTCGACCCCCGCCTCCAGTTCGTCCCACGTCACCGGCGTGGACACCGTCGCCGCGGGCAGGGCGCGCGGACTGTAGGCGCCCGCCATCGTGCGGTCGCGGTTCGCCTGGTTGAAGTCGATGAAGATGCGTTCGCCGCGCTCTTCCTTCCACCAGTTCATCGTGACCTTGTCGGGCATGCGCCGCTCCAGTTCGCGCCCGGCCGCGATCACCGCGTGCCGCACGTCGAGGAATTCCCACTCCGGCGCGATGGGACAGAAGACGTGGATGCCGCGATTGCCGCTCGTCTTGAGGAACGGCGTGAGCCCCGCCTCGATCAGCACCTCGCGCAGCGCGGGAGCGACGGCCGCGGCATCCGCGAAATCCGTTCCCGGCTGAGGGTCGAGGTCGATCCGCAGCTCGACGGGGTTGTCTGTGTTGGCCGTCAGCGACGCCCACGGGTGGAAGACGATCGTGTTCATCTGCACCGCCCAGACAGCCGCCGCGATCTCGGTCAGGATGAGCTGCGGATGCCGCCGCCCGCTGTTGTATGTGACGGTCTGCGCCTCGACGAACGCGGGTGCGCCCTTGGGCGGGTTCTTCGAGTAGAACTTCTCGCCCCCGACGCCCTCGGGGAACCGTTCGAGCGAGACCGGCCGGTCGCCGTTCGCGGCGAGGAACGGCTGCGCGACCGCGAGCAGGTACTCGGCCAGCTCGTGCTTGGTGATGCCGAGCTCGGGCCAGATCACGCGGTTCGGGCTGGACAGCCCCACCTCGCGGTCGCCCTCGGGCCCGGGAATGGTCAGGGTGATGCGCTCCGACGCCATGCCTCGACCCTAGGCGCGGGGCGCGACATCCCGCACCCCTCCTCGGGATCCGGCGCCTTCGGGCCGCAGAACCTCGTGCGCAGAATCGGAGATCATCCGCGACACGCCGGGGACGGATGCCGCGCCCCGGCGCGCCGCCGAAGATCTCCGCCGCTACGACACGCGGTGTCAGGCGGCCGCGCGACGCAGGCGCCACCGACCGGACGCCGCGCCAAGACCCCCGTCGTGCGCAACATCGGAGATCGCCCACGACACGCCGGGGACGGATGCCACGACCCGGCGTGGCGCCGAAGATCTCCGCCGCTACGACACGCGGTGCCGGGCGGCCGCGCGTGCCGGGGCGTCAGGCTGCGGTGGCGAAGACCGGTGAGAGCTCGTCGCGCGACAGGCGGATCCAGGGGCCGGCCGGATCGACGATCACTCCCGCGAGGCCCTCGTCGCCGAGCGCGGACGCGAGCTGGGCGGCGGTCACGGGAGCGGCCTGGTCGCCGCGTCCCATGACGGCCACCTCGACCGGGTGCGAGTACACCTCGAGGTAGCGGGAGCCGTCCTCGGCACGTCCCTCCGCGATGCCGGGGCGACCGTCGTCGAGCTTGCCCACGGCCACCCACAGCGGCGCCTCGGCGAGCGCCTGCGCCACGGCGGCGGCCGTCTCGGGGGTGCGTTCGGCTGCCAGGAGTGCCTTGATCGCGAGCTTCTCGTCAACCTTCTCGAGGAGCTTCTTGAGCAGGTCCTTCGGCAGCACGGCCCGCGCGGGCGCCGAGGACTGGTCGAGGACGAGACCCTCGTAGGGTCCGGCGAGCACATGCTTGATGACCGACAGCACCGGCTGCCCGAGAGCCGAGGTGTCGGCATCACCGTCGGCGCGCACGCTCGCCTGCAGCGCGGCGCCGCTCGAGTACGCCAGCGCGAAGGCGCGGTCCCCCACCTTCACCATCGCGAGCGGGAGCTCCTTGCCCTCGGCGAGCAGTGCACGGGCGTCGCCCTTGATGCGCAGGAAGAGGTGCCCCTGCAGGCACTGCCGTGCCACGTCGAGGAGTGCCTGCGGTGCCGTGCCGTCGGCGAGCCGGGCGAGCGCCTCCCGCACGAGCACATTGTCCTGGAGCCCGGGGACGGTCTCGGTCGCACGCGGCGCGACCTTGGTGGCCGCGCGCCCGGTCTTGCGGGGCTGCAGCTGGGGCTTGGCCGGCGGAGGCGCCGAAGCGCCGAGTCCGCCGTACGAGGACACCGAGATGGAGACGGATGCCGCAGCCGCCGCGTCGTCGGCCGCGGACGTCGCGTCAGGGGCATCGATGCTCGCCCCGGCGATCTCGCTGTCGACCGCCTCTTCGGGCGCGGCGTCGTCAGCCGGCGTTTCGGAGGAGTCTTTGGATCGGCGCGAGAACAGAGCCATGGTCCGAGCCTAACCCGGGCAGGAGGACGCCGACCTGGGCTGTCCCCAGGCCGGCGCACCCACGCTCAGCGCAGCGAGGCGCGGTAACCCCATATCCGCGCGGCCGCCTCCGTCGCGAAGCACTCCTCAGGGTCGGTCACGGCGTAGTACTGACCGCCTGGGACGTGGTAGATCCAGTCGCTCGTGTGACGGGTCGTCTGATTGCCCTTGACCGGGTATCCCGACGGGCAGTTGTCCCGGCTCGCGGGGCGGGCCTTGCCGGACGACACCGCGCCGGTCGTCGCGCTGCTGCGCGAAAGCGTCTGGTACCCGCTCCGGCTCCCCACCACGACCACCCTGACGGACTTGCCGATGTGCGCCTTCGACAGGGTGAATGTCGACCTCGACCCGCTCGCCGCCAGCGCGCCGCCGACGTACCACTTGTACGTGAACGACGAGGCAGACCAGGTTCCCGGCCTGGCCGTGAGTGTGGACCCCGCGATGAGGCTCCCGCCGATGGACGGCGCAGCCGTGACAGCGATGCGCGGCGTCTTGGGCGAGGTGCGGGAGACCGTCGACCAGCCCGACTTGCGCCCCGTGACGGCGACCGTGATCTGCTTGTCCTTCTGGTAGCGGCTGAGCACGAAGGTCGACCGGGTCGCGCCCGAGATCGGCTTGCCGTCGGCGTACCACTGATAGGAGAAGCTCGTGCCGGCGGTCCAGGTCTTCGGGCTGGCGGTCAGGGTCGAGCCGACCATGTAGACGCCCGAGATGCTCGGCGTGGCCACGGTCGCGACCCGCGCCGTGGACGCGGACGTCGCGGTCACGGTCGCAAAGCCGGGCTGCTTGCCGATGACCTTGACCGTGATGCGCTTGTCACGCTGGGGCGACATGGGCCGGAACGTGTAGCCGGTCGCACCGCTCACGGCCGCGCCGTCGGCGTACCACTGGTAGGTGATGGCCATCCCCGACGTCCACGATCCGCGATCGGCCGTGAGGGCGAGTCCGACCGCTGCCGTTCCCGAGATCTTCGGAACCGAGTATCCCGTAACCTTCGGCGTCGCCGCAGCCTTCTTCGTCACGGTCGCGTAGCCGGTCTTCGTGCCGGTCACAGCGACCGAGATGCGCTTCGCGGTGTGGGCCGCCTTCGGCACGAAGGTGGACTTCGTCGCCCCGGTGATGGGTGCATCATCGGCGTACCATTGGTAGGCGAACGCGGTCGAGACGGTCCACGTTCCCGTTGTCACCGTCAGCGTGCTGCCGGTCGAGGCGATCCCGCTGATCTTCGGTGTGGCGACGGTGGCGACCTTCGGGGTGGCTGCAGACACCTTGCGCAGGTCGGCGTACCCGGGCAGCGATCCGGTCACCGCGACCTTGATCGTCTTGTCCTTGAGCGCGCTCGTCAGGACGAGCTTCGCGCTCGTCGCCCCGACGATCGCGGTGCTGCCGGCCAGCCACTGGTACGACAGCGCGGTGCCCGCAGTCCAGGTTCCGGCAACGGCGGTCAGCGTGAAGCCGACGCCCGCCGTTCCCGAGATACTGGGCATCTGGTACGCCAGTGCACCCGCGGCGACCGGTGCCGTCGCCTGCGACGGCACCGTGGTCGGAGCGAAGCCGTCCATCGCGCCCGTCAGGTCGACTCGAACGGTCTTGCCGAGCGTGTCCGCAGTGAGCGCGAAGGCCGGTTCGGTGGCACCTGCGACGGCGAGGCCATCCACGAACCACTGGTAGGAGAGGGTGGCCCCCTCGGTCCACACGCCGGGCTCGGCCGACACGGTCGAGCCGACGGCGACGGCGCCGATGATCTGCGGCACCGTGCCGGCGATCATGGGGGCTGCACTGAGCGACGCGCTCGCTTCGTGCGCGCCGCCGTCGACGACGGTGATGACGGATGCCTCGGCTTCACTGGCCGCGTCATCCCACCACTCGTCGAGAAATGTCGGCCCGGCAGCGTCGAAGTGGACCTTGTACTCGCCGGGTGTCAGATCCGGAACCGTGTACGAGCCGGCAGAGTCGGTCGACGCGACGACGGGCTCCGTCACTCCGTCGGCTGGGATGACGGACACGGTGACGTCCGCGATGGCGATGCCCGTGGCATTCGTCACCGATCCGCTGATCGAACCGGTCTGGAGCTCGAGAGCGGACGCGGAGGTCGCCGTGACCCCGCCACCGACGATCAATGCTGCGGCGACGAGTGTGCTGAGAGCGCGCGCTGGAGCACGGCCAGGAAGCAGAGACATTCGGTTCCTCGGAGGATCGCGTGGGTCCTGCACGGCCCCGCCGTCCACGCCGATCCCATTCTGTCCGCGCTGACCACGCCCGGAGGGCAGTTCGCGCCGGCTGGGCGAAAGCTGGGCCGATCCAGAGCTTCACGGCCCGCCGGCCTGCCCTCGGGCAGGAGAACGCCGACCTGGGCTGTCCCCAGGCCGGCGCACCCACGCTCAGCCGAGAGCGGCCACCCCTGCGACGATCACCGCGACGCCGACGGCGAGCAGCGCTGTCGCCAGCACCACCACGCCCACCCACAGCAGCGCGATCGCCCGGCCGGGGCGTTCGGGCTCGCGACCCAGGACCGAGAGGAAGAAACCCGCCGGGATGAGGATCGCTCCGGCGAGCACCCCCACCCCCGCCCACTGCCATCCGGGCGCGGCGCCCGACGCCGACAGCAGCAGGATGCACACCAGCCCGAGGAGGACGAGCACGCCGGCGTGCGCGTGGCCCGCCCGGAAGAACGTCTTCTGCAACCCGTTGAAGGGCAGCCCGCCGGTCGCGATGCGCAGCAGGAAGGTGCCTCCCGACATGATTCCGATGACCGTGAGGATGGTGGCTCCGGCGACGATGGTGATGATCGGGTCCATTCCGACCTCCTTGGATAGTTCGACTCTCCAATATTAGATAGCTATAGTATCCATCACAAGGGGGCGACGTGAAGATCTCGGAACTGGCGGAGCGCGGCGGGGTGCCGGTGGCGACCGTGAAGTACTACATCCGTGAAGGGATGCTGCCCCGCGGCGTCGTGACGTCGGCCACGCGCGCCGAGTACGACGACGGCCACCTCGCCCGACTCAAGCTCATCGCCGCACTGGCCGACGTGCGCGGCCTCCCCCTCGCCCGGGTGCGCGACATCCTCGCCCTCGTCGATGAACCCGACCCCGACGCCCTGACCACCCTCGGGCGAGCCGTAGGTGCGCTGCCTCCCTACGTCGACACCGACCGCGTGGACTACCCGCGTGCGCGTGCGGCGATCGACGACCTCGGCTTCACATACGACGCCGACTTCACCGCGGTGGCCCAGCTGGAGGACGCCCTCGGCGCGCTCGAGGCTGCGGGACTCGCGTCCGACCCCGATACTCTGCGGAGATATGGCGACGCCATGCGCAGGGTCGCCGTCGAGGAGATCGCTCCAGTCGCGGCCATGAGCCTCGACGACGCCGTGCCCTACGCCGTGCTGGGCACCGCGCTGTATGAGCCGGTGATGCTCGCGCTGCGACGCCTCGCCCACCACCACCTGCTCGCGACCCGCACCGAGCCCTGAGCGCGCGGCGCGCGCGGGCGGGCGGGCGCGGGGCGCGCGCGGCGCCCAGCCCGCGGCGCGCAGCCTGCGGGCTGGCGCGCCCTCGGCCGCTCGAACCGGCGAGCGACGGTTCGAGCGCTACAGCTTCTCGATCGGCGCGATCTTGATCAGCAGCTTCTTGGGGCCGACCTTGTCGAACCGCACATGTGCGACGCGCTTCGCGCCGTCACCGGTGACAGCGTCGACGCGGCCCTCGCCGAAGTCGTCGTGACGGATGCGGTCGCCCGGGGCGAGCTGCATGTCGCCGTTGTCGCGCACCTTCGCCGGAATGCGGTTCGCGAAGCGCTCGAGGTTGCCGGAGGGCTCGCGCTTGGCGAGCGGAACGAGGTCGTCACCGTAGCGCTTGCCCGAGCCGCCGTATCCCGAGCCCGATCCGCGCCGCGCGTTGAGCGCGCGCGACTGCGTGCCTCCGCGCGAGTTCACGTCGCCCGGCGACTGGCGCCAGGTGAGCAGCTCGGCCGGGATCTCCTGCAGGAACCGGCTCGGCATCGCCACCGTCACCTCGCCGAACTGCGCGCGGGTCATCGCCAGCGACACGTACAGCCGCTTACGGGCGCGCGTGATGCCGACGTAGAACAGCCGTCGCTCCTCCTGGGGGCCGCCGGGCTCGCCCGCTGAGATCCGGTGCGGGATCAGGTCCTCCTCGACACCGGTGACGAACACCGCGTCGTACTCGAGGCCCTTCGCGGTGTGCAGCGTCATGAGCGACACCGAGCCCGAGGCATCCTCCAGGTCATCCGCATCGGAGACCAGCGCGACCTCCGCGAGGAAGTCGATCACCGTGCCCTCGGGGTTGTTGCGCGCGAACTCGCGCGCCACGGCGACGAGCTCGTCGAGGTTCTCGATGCGCGCCTCGTCCTGGGCGTCCTTGCTCGCCCGCAGCGCGTCGTAGTAGCCGCTCTTGTTCAGCAGCAGCTGCAGTCCCTCGGCGACCGCGGTCGGGGGTGCCAGCTCGCCGCTCGCAGGGAGCATGAGGGCGGATGCCTCGGCCAGCACGGCATCGAGGTGCGCGATCGCCGCCTGGATCTTGGGCCCCACGCTGAGCGCCGACGAGTTCGCGAGCGCGTCGCGGAAGGTGATCTGCTCCTCCTGCGCGTAGCGCGAGATCGCCTCGATGGTGACGTCGCCGATGCCGCGGCGCGGCCGGTTGATGATGCGGCGCATGGCCATCTCGTCGGCGGGGTTCGACACCGCGACGAGGTACGCCAGGGCGTCCTTGATCTCGGCGCGCTCGTAGAACTTCGTGCCGCCCATGATCTTGTAGGGCACGGCCGAGCGGATGAAGATCTCTTCCAGCGCACGCGACTGCGAGTTCGTGCGGTAGAAGACGGCCATCTGCGAGTAGTCGATGCCGGCCTTGCGCAGCACCTCGATCTCGTCGGCGACGAATTGCGCCTCGTCGTGCTGCGAGTAGCCGGTGAATCCGACGATCTGCTCGCCGGCGCCGACGTCGGTCCAGAGCTTCTTGTCTTTGCGATCGAAGTTGTTGCTGATGACCGCGTTCGCCGCCGACAGGATGTTCTGGGTCGAACGGTAGTTCTGCTCGAGCAGCACGACCTTCGCACCCGGGTAGTCGCGCTCGAACTCGCTGATGTTGCGGATGTCGGCGCCGCGGAAGGCGTAGATCGACTGGTCGGAGTCGCCGACCACGGTGAGCGAGGCGCCGGCCTTGTCGGGATCTTCGGCGGGGTCGGGCTCGAAGATCATCATGCCGCCGGAGGACGCGATGGGCCCGGCATCCGATCCGATCGGCCGCGTCAGTTCGTGGATCAGCGCGTACTGGGCGTGGTTGGTGTCTTGATACTCGTCGACCAGGATGTGCCGGAACCGGCGGCGGTACACGTCGGCGACGTGCGGGAAGGCGCGGAAGAGGAACACCGTCTGCGCGATGAGGTCGTCGAAGTCGAACGCGTTCGCCCGCTGCAGCTCGCGCTGGTAGGCGGCGAACAGCTCGACGAACACCCGCTCGGCCGGATCGCTCATATTGGCCGATCGAGCGTAGGACTCGGCATCCGCCAACTCGTTCTTGAGCTTGGAGATCTTGCTCTGCGTTGCCGCAGGAGTGAGTCCGAACGCGTCGGCCTCGTGCTCCTTGACGAGTCGCTTGATGAGCGCGCGCGAGTCGCCCGAGTCGTAGATCGTGAACGCCTTCGTGAAGCCGAACTGCTCGGCCTCGCGGCGGAGGATGCGCACGCAGGCGGAGTGGAACGTCGAGATCCACATGCCGCGCGCGGTCTCGCCGACCAGCTGCTCGACGCGCTCGCGCATCTCGCCAGCGGCCTTGTTGGTGAACGTGATCGCGAGGATCTGGCTCGGCCACGCCTCGCGTCCGCGCAGCAGCGACGCGATGCGGCGCGTCAGGACGCTCGTCTTGCCGGAGCCGGCGCCCGCGACGATGAGCAGCGCCTGGCCGCGGTAGGTGACGGCCTCGCGCTGCTGCGGGTTGAGCCCGGCGAGAAGGTCTTCGTCGGGGCGTGCGCCGGCCTGCTGAGGCCCGCGGTCTCCGCCGACGATGAGAGGAAAGGGGGCGTCGGTCATGGCCCGACAAGTCTAGGCGCGCACGGCGACACCCGCCCCGCTTCTCCCCCAGCCACGCACCCGAGGTCGAGTTGCCGGCCGTGGCGGGCTGCACCGCACTCGAACCGCCACGACCGGCAACTCGGCGCGCCTGCACGGCGGCAGCACCAGACTCAGAGCAGACGGCGCTCCGAGGCCCAAGCGGTCAGCTCGTACCGCGACGAGAGCTGCAGCTTGCGCAGCACGGCGGACACGTGGGTCTCGACGGTCTTGTTCGAGATGAACAGCTCCGCGGCCACCTCCTTGTAGGCGTAGCCGCGGGCGATGAGGCGCATGACCTCCTGCTCGCGTACCGACAGCCGGTCGAGCTCGTCGTTCGCCGTCGCGGTCTCGCCGGCGACCGCGCCGAACGCGTCGAGCACGAATCCCGCGAGCCGGGGCGAGAAGACGGCGTCACCCCCGGCGACCGCATGCACGGCGCGGCTCACCTCCTGCCCGGACGATCCCTTCGTGATGTAGCCGCGGGCGCCGGCGCGGATGACACGCACGACGTCTTCCGCGGCATCCGACACACTCAACGCGAGGAACCGCGTGCGCGGAGCCAGCGGCGATGACCGGCGCAGCACGGCTTCGCCGCCGCTGGCATCCGGGATGCCGGCATCCGCCGCGCCGGGCAGGTGCACGTCGAGCAGCACGACGTCGGGCTGCAGTTCGGCGATCACCGAGACGGCACCCGCGACATCGGCGGCCTCGCCGACGATCTGCACGGACGGATCGAGGTCGGCCCGCAGACCGGACCGGAAGATCGAGTGGTCGTCGACCAGCACGACGCGGAGCGTCTCACCCACGTCGGGCCTCCTCTCCCGCGAAGTGCAGATGGACCTCGGTGCCGATGCCGCCCGCACCGGGCTTCACCGTCGCCGTGCCACCGACCCGGCGCAGCCGCCCGATGATCGACTCGCGTACGCCGAGTCGGTCGCCGGGCACGTCGTCGAGCGAGAACCCGGGGCCGCGATCGCGGACGTAGACGTCGACCCCTGCCGCGGTGCCCTCGATGTAGACCGAGACATCGCCGCCGGCATGGCGCGCCGCGTTGAGCATGGCCTCGCGGGCGGCGGCGGCGATCTCGCCGCTCGCACGCTCGGTGGACAGGCCGGCCGAGACCACGTCGATGCGCACGGGGAAGTCGAGTTCGAGACCGCCCGCGTAGTCGCGGAGGTCGGTCGGCAGATCGCTGTCGGCGGGGCTGTCCCCGTCATACAGCCAGGAGCGCAGCTCGCGCTCCTGCGCCCGCGCGAGCCGTGCCGCCTCACTGGAGGGACCGGCGCGATTCTGGATGAGGGCCAGCGTCTGCAGCACCGAGTCGTGCAGGTGCGCGGCCATCTCGGCGCGCTGCTCCTCGCGAATCCGGCGGACGCGCTCGCCCGACAGCTCGCGCCACTTCGCGATCAGTGTCGAAGAGTAGACGGCGGCGATGCCGGCCATGATGGCGACGGCGAACAGGAAGGCGACGAGTCCGGCCTCCTGCAGGATGCTGACCTGCATGACGATCAGCGCCACCAGGACGCCTGTCACCGTGAGGCGCACCGACAGCTCGTGGCGCGGTCCGCGCGCCGGGTCGCCGCGGTCGACGAACGTCGCCCACATCCCCGAGGCGACCGCGCACACGGTCGTGAACCCGACCCAGACGAACCAGCCCGGCTGCGTGGTCAGTGGCAGCTGCCCCGCGATCGTGCTGCGGAGCTGCACAGTGGTGGCGATCAGTCCCACGCCTGCGGCCGCAGCGAGGAGCCACGCCACGGGCACGCGTCGCGTGGGCGCGGCATCCCCCTCCTGCCACGGCGTGAACACCCAGATCCACGCGTACAGCAGCGCGCCGGCGCCCCAGAGCAGCGTCAGCAGCACGAAGATCCCGCGCACCGCGGTGCTGCCCCAGCCGAGGTGCGCGGCGAGTGCCTCCGACGTGCCCGACACCGCGCACGCGCGAGGACGGCGCAGAGGCACGCGCTCGCGCACGGCGGGAACGGCGGACGAGGACATGCCGCAATCCAACCACCCCCAGGTTCGCGCGCCGCACGTCAGGGGCGAAGATCAGGGTCGGCTCAGGGGATCACCCCATGGCGAGCGCCGGTGAGGGAGCCGCAGGATCGAAGCATGACCGATTCGACTGCCGCACCGGATGCTGCGCCCCTCGCCGACCCCGGACCGCCTCCGCCCGCTCCCGGTGGCCGTGCTCCGTCGTGGGACCGCTTCTTCGCCTGGCTCACCGACCTCGGGCTCGCCCGCGGCGACGGCTGGATCGGCGGCGTGTGCGCGGGCCTCGCCGCCCGCGTCGGGATCGACCCGATCATCGTCCGTGGGATCTTCGTGGTCGCGGCGCTGTTCGGGCTGCCGATGTTCCTCGTCTACGCGCTCGCGTGGGCGCTTCTGCCCGACCTGTCGGGGAGGATCCACCTGCGGGATCTGGTCGACCGCCGCTTCGACCCGGCCATGGTGGGCATCGGCCTCATGCTGCTCATCGGCATCTTCCCCGTCGTGCCGTGGTTCTTCGCCGCCGCCCTGCCCTTCGGTCCGTTCTTCGACTGGTCACCGTGGGGTGCGTTCTGGACCCTCGTCACAGTCGCCGTGATCGGCGGCGTCATCTACCTCATTGCGCGGTCCTCCTCGCACCGCGCCCCCACGTCCGGCATGCCGCCCGGGATGGATCCGCGAAGGGCTTCCGCGGACCCGGGCGACGCCGGCGCACACGCGCAGGACGATTCGGGCGTCCGCGCGACGGCGGATCCGGCGAGCGCCGACGACTCAGCATCGTCGGCCGCCGGATCCGCCCTGATGCCCCCTCCCCTCGAACCGGCGGCGCCCTCCGGCGCCACGGATGCCGAGCTCGCCGCGTGGCGCGAGCAGCATGCAGCGTGGAAGCAGCACGACCAGGCGTGGCGTCGCCAGCAGCAGGATGCCGAGCGCGCCGCGCGCGAGCAGGCACGGGCCGAACGCACTGCGGCGATGGCCGCGTTCACCGCCGAGGCAGCGGAGCAGCGCCGTCTGCGCCGCGCCTCGAACCCCCGCACGAGCTTCGGCTCGGTCGTGTTCGTCATGGGGGCCGCGCTCGTCGTCGGCGCGGCGTCGTCGCTGTGGCGCGGCGCACTGGAGCCGGGCGAGCCGCTCGTCGCGGTCGCCGTCGGACTCTTCGCGGCGGCGCTGGTCGTCGCGCTCGCGATGGTCGTCGCCGGGGCGCTGCGCCGCCGCAGCGGTTTCCTCGCCTTCCTCGCCGTCGCGCTGCTGATCGCCGGCGCAAGCACGACGGCCGTGCCGGTGACGCGCGGCATCGTGTTCGGCGACACGAACGTCGGGTCGTGGGATCCGCGGGAGTTCACCCAGGTCTGGGGGCACCTCAACATCGACATCGGCGACGTCGGCGACACCGACGGCGGGACAAGAGCCGACACCATCCGGGTCGACAAGCGCAGCGGCTCCACCGATATCTGGGTCGGCGCCGGCGTCATCCTGACCCTGCAGGTCACAAGCCCCGACGGCGTGGAGTGGTCCACCGTCGACGATCGGACCGGCGAATACATGTCGGGCGGCGAATGGGAGGGAGCGGAGCTCGCCGACGGCCGTACGAGCGTCCGCCAGCGCATCGACACGGCGCGTCCCGACTCCGACGTGCCACCCACGCGGCAGACCGTCGTCCTGGACCAGCAGTCCGGCACGGTTTCCGTCTCCATCTCCCAGCCCTGAACGGACACCACCATGGACACCGAACCCACCGCGCCCCTCTCGCCCGCCCCCCTTGCTCCGCCGCCCCTTGCGCTCGCCCCGCCCCCCGTCGCAACAGCCGGACCGACGGACGCCGCGGCCGTCGCCGCATCGCCGGCCGCACTCGCCGAACCGCGGGTGCGCTGGGCGGGCATCGTCTGGGGCGCGGTCTTCGCCATGCTCGCCGGATTCGCGCTGTGGGTGCTGGCGGAGGCATCCCGTCTCGATGCCGTCCGGGAGTGGCTTCGCTCCCTGTCGCCGGCCGATCTCCAGCCGGGATGGGTGATCGGGGTCACCGTCCTGGCCGGCGGCGTGCTGCTGCTGATCCTGGGTGGCGTCGCGCTGCTGCGCAGCGCCCAGCTGCGCATGGCCGTAGAACGATGACCGCGCCGGGCTTTCGATCAGGGAGCGTTGGCAGGATGTACCCGTGCGCACCGTCCTGAACATCATCTGGCTCATCCTCGCCGGACTCTGGCTCTTCCTCGCCTACGTGCTCGCGGGCATCCTGCTGTGCATCCCGATCATCACGATCCCGTGGGCGATCGCATCGTTCCGCACCGCGAACTACGCGCTGTGGCCCTTCGGCCGCACGATCGTCGCGAAGCCGAGCGCCGGGGTCGGCTCATTCCTCGGCAACGTGATCTGGGTGATCTTCGCCGGCTGGTGGCTGGCACTCGCGCACATCGCATCGGGCATCGCGCTCTTCATCACGATCATCGGCATCCCGCTGGCGATCGCCGACTTCAAGATGGTGCCGATCTCGCTCATGCCGCTCGGCAAGGACATCGTCTCGACGCGCGAGGGCGCGTTCGACCGCACGCTCACCTCCCGCTGACTCCGCCGCCGGGCACCCGGTGGTGCCGTCTCAGGAGGGGACGGATGCCTCGCCCGAAGGCATCCGGTGGCCCCGACGTTCAGCCGACTCGGGTGAAGATGACGCCGCGGTAAGCGTCGTCGCTCCAGCGCACGAGGCGATCGAGATCGTCCGGATGGATGGGCAGTTCGTGACTGTCGACCCAGGTCTCGCCCGCGTCGACGCCCACCCACGGATCCTCGACGACCAGCGTGTCGCCGACGCGAGCGTGGGCGACGACCCAGTGCGGACCGGTCTCGCCGTGCATGGGCTCCTCGTCGATGAGCAGCAGCGCGTGCTCGCCCGCGTCGACGCGGCGAACGACTTCATCGATGTCGACGCGGTCGCGACGGACCGGGATGCCGCGTTCCCGCGCCTGGCGGAGGGAATCCTCCTGCAGCTCGGCCCGGAAGGACCGGTCGAAGCCCGTGAAGTTCTCGATCAGGACCGGCCCCTCGGAGTCGAGCGCGACCTCGACGGGAGCATCGCCGAGGTGGTCGTGCAGCGCGACCGCCAGGCCGATCGGCTCGCAGGCCGGGTAGTTGCTCGCCCGGCGCCAGAAGCCGAGCTCCACGTCGCGGTCAGCGACACCCGCACCGAAGCCGCCCGCCGCGCTGCCCTCGGCGGCGATGAGCGCGGCGACCGCCCCGCACGTGAACAGCGTGGTCTGGGCGTAGTAGCCCGGCTCGTCGTGCGCTGCCGGGACCAGCCAGCGCACGTATCCGCGGACGTTCTCGGTGCCCACCGCCGCCCACGGTCGACGCATCGGCAGGAAGCCGAGATGTGCGGCGTACGCGGGCAGCTCCCCACCCGCGTGGATCTCCCACTTGAGCGCCACATCGCCGTGCGCGAGCGCGTGCTCGGCGACCGCGTCCACGAGACCCGCGGCGGCGGACTCGTCGGCGCACCAGACGTCCGTGATCTTGATGGCCGCGGTCGCGGGGCGGCCGCGGGTGAGAACGGCGGCGAGCATCGCATCGTCGACGCCGCGGGCGACCCACGCGGCCGGGCGATACTCCTCGCGAGCGAGGCGCCAGGGCTCGAGTCGCTCGGCCGGCAGGCCCATCCCCTCGAGCTCATCGGCGACGGATGCCGGTGACGAGGAGTCGACGCGGAGGGAAGCGGGCATATCAGTCCTTCTTCGGGGATTCGAGGGCGGGATGGGTGTTCTCGCGTCGCGCGGCGGCGACGAGGAGGGCCGTGTACTCGTGACGGGGCTCGGTCAGCACCTGGGCGCACGGGCCGGTCTCGACGACACGGCCATTCCAGAGGACGGTCACGGTGTCTGCCAGCATCCGGACCACGGCCAGGTCGTGGGAGATGAACAGGATCGCGATGCCCAGTTCATCGCGCAGCCGCGTCAGCAGGGTGAGGATCTGCGACTGCACCGATACGTCGAGCGCCGACACGGACTCGTCGCAGATGAGCAGGCGCGGACGGGGCGCGAGCGCGCGGGCGATCGCGACGCGCTGACGCTGTCCGCCGGAGAGCTCCGCGGGACGCTTGCGGGCGAAGTCGGCGGGAAGCCCCACCGTCGTCAGGAGCTCGGCGACCTCGGTTGCGGGCCTCCCCGCGACGCCCAGCGCCTCACGGAGGATCGCGCCGATCGACATCATCGGGTTCAACGAGGAGTACGGATCCTGGAAGACGATCTGCATCTGCTCCGGGGCGCGGGAGCGCCGACCCGGCGCCAGCGGCACGCCGTCGAACACGATCGACCCGGCATCCTCGGATTCGAGGCCGGCGATGCACCGCGCGAACGTCGACTTGCCCGAACCGGACTCCCCCACCACCCCCGCGATCTGCCCCGGCGCGATGTCGAGGGCGACGCCGTCGAGCACCTGCCGTTCGCCGAAGTGCTTGTCCACGCCGCTCGCGCTCAGCAGCAGCCCGGCCTCGTCGACGGGCGTCGCGGCCGCGGGCGGCGGCGCGACGGTCATCGTGGGGTCCGCCTCGATGAGAGCACGAGTGTACGGATGCTGCGGCGCGGCGAGCACGTCCGCCGTCGCGCCGCGTTCGACCACTTCGCCGTGACGCATCACGAGCACGTCGTCGGTGCGCCCGCGCACCATGCCGAGATCATGGGAGATGAGGATGACGCACAGGCTCCGGGCCCGCTGGACGCTGCGCAGCAGGTCGAGGATCTCCGCCTGGTTCGAGGCATCCAGGGCGGTCGTCGGCTCGTCGGCGATGATCAGCTGCGGGTCTGCGGCGAGCGCGGCCGCGATCGCGACGCGCTGACGCATGCCCCCCGAGAGCTGGTGCGGGAAGGAGCGGGCGACGTGCGCCGGCAGCTTCACCTCGTCCAGGCGTTCGGCGACGAGGCGATCGCGCTCGGCCCGGGGCAGGCGGCGGCCGGCCGCGGCATCCAGGGTCCACCCGATCTGGTCGCCGCAGCGGTGCACCGGCGACAGACTGGTGAACGGGTCCTGGAGCAGGAGCGTCACCGTGCCGCCGCGCGCCGACCGCCACGCCGGCTGAGACGAATCGAGCGCGAGCTCTCGCTCGCCGATCCGCACGCTGCCCTCGGCACGGAAGCCGCGAGGCAGGAGGCCGATGAGCGCCTTCGCGGTGAGGGTCTTGCCCGAACCGGACTCGCCGATCAGCGCGAGCGTGTGTCCGGCCTCGATGACGGCATCGATCGGCTGCACCATCGGGCCGTCGTGGCCGATGACGGTGAGCCCCGTGATCTCGACACCGCTCACAGCGTCTTCCCCACCTGTGAGAGGCGCTGCCCTGCCCAGTCGCCGACGAGGTTGACCGCGGAGGCGACGAGGATGATGAGCACGGCCGGGACGACGACGGCCGCCGGGTTGTCGAACATGATCGCGCGGTTGTCGGTGAGCTGACGGCCCCAGTCCGGGATGCCGGGCGGCACACCCACGCCGAGGAACGACAGCGATGAGAAGGCGACGATCGCGAAGGCGACGTTGAGCATGACGTTGGTGAGCACCAGGGTCGAGACGTTGGGGAGGATGTGCCGGAACATGACCCGCCAGCGCGAGAGCGACAGCATCCGTGCCGCTTCGATGTACGGCCGGGCGGACTGCTCCAGCACGCCGGCGCGGACGATGCGGATGTCGGACGGGGAGAACAGCAGGATCAGCAGCCCCACCGTGACCCAGTACCCGCCGCCGAAGACGCCCGACACGACGATCGCGGCCAGCAGCACCGGGAGGGCGAGGAGCAGGTCGGTCCAGCGGCTGATGACGACATCGAGCCAGCCGCGCTCGTAGCCGGCGAGAGTGCCCAGGACGATCCCGAGGACCATCGAGCCGAGCGCAACGCAGAGGGGCCCGATGAGAGCGGATGCTGCGCCCGCGACGGTCATCGCCCACACGTCGCGGCCGAGTTCGTCCGTGCCCAGCAGGTGCCCGGGGGTTCCGGGGGGCAGCAGCCCGGAGAGGATGTCCTGCCGCATGGCGTCGGGGTAGAGGATGCCGCCGAACACGACGGCGAACGCCGTGACGGCGAGCACGACGAGCGCGAAGACCACGGTGACGGACGGGCGGCGACGACGACGGCGCGTGGGCGCGGCGAGCAGATCGATCGCGGCGGTCATGCGGGCAGCCCTCCTCGGCGGATGCGGGGATCGAGGAGCAGGTACGCGAGGTCGGCCAGCAGCGCGATCACCGCGATGACCACGGCGACCAGCAGCGTCAGCGACTGCACGACGGCGATGTCCTTGAAGAGGACGGAGTCCTGCAGCAGGGTCCCGAGCCCGGGAAGCGCGTACGTGGTCTCGGCGAGCACGGTGCCGCCGACGAGGAAGGTGAGCACGAGACTCGCTCCGGTCACGATCGGGATGGCCGCGTTGCGCAGCGCGATGCGCTGCACCTGCGGCTCCGGGATCCCGCGAGCCCGGGCGGAGGTCACGTAGTCCGACTCGAGCTCGCGGATCATCGCCGTGCGGGTGAGCTTCACCACGATCGCCCCGAGCCCGAGGGCCAGGGTCACCGCCGGGAGCACGAGATGCCAGAGGGTGTCGAGCCCGCCGGATCCCGCGCCGTAGACGGGGAAGATCCGCAGGTAGTACGCGAACGCGTACAGCAGCAGCAGGCCGACCGCGAAGGTCGGGGCGCTCAGCCCGAGCACCGCGAGGCTGTTGGCGGTGCGGTCGGCCCACCCGCCCGCGCGTACGGCGCTGTGCACGCCGAGCGGGACGGCGACGACGACGGCGATCACGAACGACAGTGCGCAGAGGGTCAGTGTGAGGCCCACACGCTGGCCGATGGCGTCCGCGACGGGGACCTGGAGGCGGATGGACTGACCCAGGTCGCCGACGAGGAAGGCGCCGAGCCACTTGAGGTACTGCAGCCACACCGGGTCGTCGAGGTTGTACTGCTCGCGGATCGCCGCCACCGCCTCCGGCGAGGTCGGGCGATTGCCGAGCAGGTTCTTGACGATGTCACCGGGAGCAAGGTGCATCAGGGAGAAGATGACGACCGACAGCACGAGCAGCACGGCGAGCACGCCGAGCACGCGCACCACCAGCAGCCGGCCCACGGACCGGTACCGCGATGCGCGCGCTCGGACGGGGAGGGGCTGGGTCACTGACCCGCCCGGTACAGCTGGGTCGGCCACGAAGAGATGAAGGCGAACGAGCTGTAGTCGTTCATGCCCAGGTTCTTCGCGAAGGCCGTGGCGGACTGGCCCCACCACAGCGGGACGTTGATCGCGTCCTCGGCCTGCAGCGTCTCGGCCTGCACGAGCAGGTCGATGCGCGCTGCGGGGTCGGAGGCCGCGCCCGCCTGTGCGATCAAGTCGACGATCGCGGGGTTGTCATACCCGGCGGGGTTGCCGGCGCCCAAGAGGTAGCTGGGCACCTCGGCCGGGTCGCCGAGCGTCGAGAAGTACCACATCAGGTTGACGCCGTGGTCGGACGAGGCGTCCAGGCTCGCGAGCCACTCCTCGATCGGCACCTCACGGACGTTCAGCGTGATCCCGACCTCTTCCAGGTTCTGCGCGAGGGCCTGCGCGGCCGTGCCCAGCTGCGGGCCGGTGTTCGGGGTCAGCAGCTCGGCCTCGAACCCGTCGGGGACCGACGACGCGGCGAGCGCGGCCTTCGCGGCATCCAGGTCGTAGTCCCACTGAGGGATGTCGGCGAGCACGTCGCGCGCTTCCTCGGCGTCATAGGCGGCACCGAGCGACTCGGGCGTCATGATGGCCGTCGCCGCCTCGCCGTGGCCACGCAGGAGCTTGTCGACGTACGCCTCCCGGTCGACCGCGTGGGCGAATGCCTCCCGCACCTTCGGGTCGTCGAACGGCGCGACGTTGGTGTTGAAGTAGAGGCCCACGTACGACAGATCGTTGACGTAGTCCACGCGCATCGTGTCGAGGTTCTCCCACTGCTGCGACTGCGCCAGCGGGACGTTGAAGGCCACATCGACGTCGCCCGACTGTGCCGCGAGAAGTCGCGTGGACTCGTCGGGCACGAAGTTGACCGTGATCTCCTTGACCTTCGGCAGTTCGCCCCACCACGTGTCGACACGCTCGAAGGTCACGTGCGAGTCGGGTGCGAACTCGGTCACCTGGTAGGGGCCCGATCCGAGGAGCAATGCGTCTGGCGTGCCGACCTTACCGTCGTGCTCCTCCCAGAACGCCTTCGAGGTGACGAAGGCGGCGCCGCCGGTGCTCATGTTCGACGCGAACGCCGCATCGGGCTCCGTCAGCGTGATCGTCACCTCGGCGTCGCCGGTCTTCTCGATCGTGTCGACGTTGGTGAGGTAGTACGCCAGGCCCGGCGAGCTGGTCTCATCGCGCGCCTGCTCGAGGCTGAACACCACGTCGTCGGCGGTGACCGGGGTGCCGTCCTGGAACGAGGCATCGTCGCGCAGTTCGTACACGTAGGTGAGCTCGTCGGTCTGCTCCCACGACTCGGCGAGGCCGGGCTGCACCCGACCCTGGGCGTCGATGGAGACGAGCCCCTCCTGCGCGATGGAGGCGATGTAGTAGTTGAGGATGCCGGCCTCCTGGCCGACGTAGAGGCTCGACAGGGAGCCGGGCAGCGCGACCGTGATGTGCTCGATCTCGGCGCCGGAGTCGGGGGCGGTGGTGTTCTCAGGCGTGGCACTTGCGCACGCGGTCAGCAGCAGCGCGCTCGCTGCGGCGACTGTGGCGGCCTGCGCCAGGCGGGCGGTGGACGGGAACGGCATGGCGGGGTTCTCCTCGGGTAGGGGTGCGGCGGTGCGGAATCTGGCGCGATGGCTCTCGCTGCGCCGACGGGCGTCGAGAGTGGCCTCGACCTCCGCCGTGGTGGGTCGGTGGGATGCGAGCGTGCGGATGGCTGCGGCGACAGCGGGGATCTCCGCGGCCTCGAGCAGGGTCGTCGCCGATGTCCGGCGGGTGAACGACGGGGAGAGGCCGAAGGCGCGAAGCCCGTTCGGCAAGGTGATGCCGGCGAGGTCGGACTCGGCGACGAACGCCGTGCCGACACCGTGGGCGGCCAGCGCGATCGCGGCGTCTGGGCGGCCGGTGACGATGTCATCGGCGCGCTCGATGCGGCCGATCGCCTCCGCGACGACGTCACTGCACGTGCCGCGCCCGCGAATCCAGGGCAGGCCGCTCAGCGCGCGGGGGTCGAGACGGCCGGCGGGCGCATCCACGTCGGCGACGGTGAGGGCGACGACTTCCTCGGCGAAGAGGAACGTCGAGCGCGCGCCGGCACGACGCGGCGCCGGGCGACGACGGCTGCCGGCGGCGGCTACATCGATCGTGACGGCGACGTCGGCCCGACCGCCGCGCACCAGCTCGAGAGCCGCGGTCGTGTCGTCGGTCTCGTGGACCGACACCTCGATCCCCGGGATCTCGGCCGCCAGGCGTGCGAAGGCCGGTGCGATGACGTGTGCCACGCATTCGACGGGCGCGGCGATGCGGACGACTCCCGCCCTCCTGCCGAGGACGCGCGCGAGCTCGGTCGCCGCGGCTGTGAGGCTGGCGTCGATGCGCGGCGCGTGCTGCGCCAGCAGCGCGCCGACGGGAGTGAGGGTCGCAGCTCGGGCGGTGCGGGCGACGAGGGTGGCGCCGAGCCGCGCTTCGAGCCGCTGCACGTGCTGGGTGATCGTCGGCTGAGTGAAGCCGAGCGCACGGGCGGCGGCGCTGATGGACCCCTCCTGGTCGATCGCGACCAGGATCCGCAGCGAGTGGACATCTAGGGCACGCGTCAGTGCATCGATCTCCGGTGCATCAATGCTGTCCATAGGAGGATGCTATTCACACTCAGATTTCGATGGTGTAACAATATGTATCGGTTCGATACTCGCCGCCATCGACCACGAGGATGGGACGCATGAACGCCGCGCACGATCGCTGGACCGCGACGAGGGATGCCGCCGTCTGGGCACCGCATGGCATCGCCGCGCTCGCTGCCACCCACTGGCTCGACGACGTCGAGCGCGAGTACGACGGTCTCCCCGGCTGGTGGCGGGCTGATGGCAACGCCGCCGTCGGCCGCCAGACGCCCGGCGAGGTCCGCCTGCAACGGGGCGAGGCGACGCATCTCGGCGACCTCATGGTGCGTGCCGTGGACCGTGACGGTGCGATCGCGCTGCGGGCGTGGGATCCGGCTGCCGCATCCCGCCACGGCATCTCTGCCATCGAGCGCGCTGCCTACGATCCCGCATTCCACGTGCGCGGCGAGTTCGCAGCGATGCCACGCGCGGCCGAGCGACGTACCGTCGACGGTCGGCGAGACGACATCGTGTACGCGGGCGCGGTGGTCTTCGAGCTCGACGGAGCGCAGCTCGAGCTGACGGTCGAGCAGGAGGACGACGGGTCGCTCTTCGCCGCTTTCTCCGATGCGACCAGCGGCACCGAGAGCTACCGGTTCCGCTTCCTCCGCCTCGCGGCGCCCGACGCCGCAGGGCGCGTCGAGGTCGATCTCAACCGCGCGTACTTGCCGCCCTGCGCGTTCTCGGACCACTACACCTGCGCGTTCCCGCCCCCGGGCAACCGGTGGGCGGTGCCTATCACCAGCGGCGAGCTCCTCGTCCGCTGACTCCACCGCCGGGCACCCGGTCGTGCCGTCTCAGGAGCGGACGGATGCCTCGCCCGCCCGCCGCTTCCACGGCATGGCGAGCAGCAACCCGACCACGAAGAACGCACCGCCGATCGCCGCCGCGATCCAGGGTGTTTCGGGCGGGATCTCCAGATACGTCGTGATGCCGAGGATGCGCGCCAGACCCCAGGGCAGCAGGCCCATCTCGTCGTTCCACAGGGTGAGCGCGCGCTCCAGGCCGATCGCCCCGACGACGAGTGCGGGAACGGCGAGGCCGGCGCCGACGCCCGCGAGCACGTAGCCGATCGCCCGGCGCGCGCACCTGCGCCGCCAGCGCCCAGCCGGCGGCGACGAACACCCAGACGAACAGCGCGAAGGCGACCGCGATGTAGGCGGTGCGGAAGACGGGCTCGGTCCAGAACGCGAACCAGTACCCGCCCGGCCCCGTGAACGACAGCGCGACGAGCGTCACGATGCACCGCAGCATGACAACGCCGCCGACAGCGGCGATGACCGGCCACGGCGAGCGCCGGCCGACGAGGACCCGCACGACGAGCGCGAACACCGCCCACGCCGCGAAGACGACGGCGAGATGCGTCCACGACAGGAACGACGTCTGAACCGCGCGCGTCCCCACGAGCAGGGCGGCCGGGATGACCAGCAGCAGCCAGCGGTCGAGCTCGAGCATGCCGAGCGTCGACTCCCGCGCGCGCCACGGCCGCGTGGAGGCGATCCATGATGCGCGGGCTGCGGCGGCACCCGGCCGGCGCACCAGGCTCGTCCGGGCCGCGAGCATCCCGATCACGACCCATGCGATCGCGAGCACGAGCAGGATGCGGGCGAGCCACGACATCAGCAGGTCGCGCTCGGCGCGCTCCACGCCGAGCTGTGCGGCGGTGAGGTTGTACGCCGGGTAGTCGATGTCGCCCTCGTACGTCTCCAGGTGCGCCGCGGCGAGCGCCTCGAACTCGGCCCGGTCCGCGTCCCACGCGGCGTAGGCGTCGGGCGACAGCGTGTCGTGCCACTCCCCCTGGTGCAGGATCATCGCGCGGTACGCCGCCAGCAGCCGGAGCACGTCGGCCTCGTAGTCGAGCGTCCTGGTGAAGGCGTCGCGCAGTGCGGGGTCGCGCCAGGTCGCGGCATCCGTCCCCGCCACCGTCTCGCGCATGCGCTCGACCGTCGCGACGGCCTGCTCGCCCCCCGCGATCGCCTGATCGATGTCGCCCCCGGTCGCGTCGCGCGCGATCGCGTAGAGGACGTCGAGCACTGCGGAGTCGCCGGTGAGGATGTCCCACTCGAAGATCCACATCATGGGCGGCGGCTCGAGACCGATCGCGAACACTCGCTGATCGGCGAACTGCTCGATGTAGAGGCCCTGCTCGATCGCCTCGCGCGACAGGTCCATCGCCTCGACGATCGCGGCGACGGTCTCGGGGTCGTCCGAGAACCACTGTCGCGCCCAGCCGGCCGTCACGTCGGCGACGTCGGTCTCGGGGTCGCGCGCGAGCGCCGCGGCCACCACGGTGTCGAGCTCGTACAGCTGCCAGAATCCGGCCTTGAGGTAGAGCGTCATGGGGCCCGCGCGCCACGGGCCGCCGTCCTGCGTCCAGACCCAGACGCCTTCGATGTGGTCGTTCGCGGCGAGCAGGGACTGCAGTGCGTACTGGTATTCGCGGCCGAGGTCGTTGGGGAACGCGCCGAAGTTCTCGAACTCGCGCCTCGACTGGAACTCGACGATCCGCCGCTGCGCACCCTGCTCGAGCGTGTCGTTGAGCGGCAGCCAGCTGTAGAAGTCGCCGAGCGTGTACTTCGTCGACACGATGAGCGCCGGCGAGTCGATGCCGCCGAGCACCGCCTCGTACGAGGCGGGGTCGGTGTGCATGTCGCCGACCGCGCCGACCCCGACACTCCACGTGCGGAAGATCACTTCCCGATCGGATGCCTCGGCCTGCGCACTGAGGGTGTCGAGCATCGTCCGCACCGCCTCGGGCGTGCGGACTGCGAGCTGGGAGTAGTAGTCCCAGCCGTCGACGTCGTACACCTCGCCCGCCTCGCCGATGCGGATGAGGATGCCGTCGAGCGCCGGCTCGGCGGCGTAGAGCTCGTCGAGGCCGGCGGCGTAGACGTCCCACAGCGCCGGGTTCTCGGTGTCGAGCGACCCGAAGGTGTCGACGAGGTAGTCCTCGAGCGGCGTCGTGAGGGTGAGCATGTCGGTGCGGAGGAAGACGTCCATGCCGAGCTCGTCGGCGTGCTGCCAGAAGGGGCCGAATGCGTCGCGCAGCGCGAGCGCCTGTGCGCGGTGCTCGTCACCCGGCGTGTAGACGACGCCGTCGGCAACCTCGTCGAACGCGACGAACTCGATGAAGCCGGGGAAGGCCACGGCGTTGAAGCCGTTGGCGAGCGAGTGCCGCACGAACACGTCGAAGTCGGAGAACGCCTCGTCGAGGGCGTCCTCGTCGATGTAGGGCGGCTCAGGCAGCAGCACCTGGTCGAAGGCCTTCGACGCGTGCGAGTAGTCGGTGCCGGGCTCCCAGGCGGCCGGGTCGGGTTCGACGCCCACCGCTCCCATGTCGACCATGCGGAACGGCAGACGTGATGGCGCGTGCTCGCCGATGAGGTCGGTGAGCGCTTCCGCGGTACGCACCTGAGCAGCGAGTTCATACAGCGCGCGCGCAGCCCCGGCCTCGGCATCGGCATCTATCCGCAGGGCGGAGGCGTCCCCGCTCAGACGATATCCGTCCGGCTCCGCGATGTCTCCGTCGCCTGAGTCGGTCTCCTCCTGCATCACCGCAACCGTCACCGTCACGGACCCCTCGCGCGCAGATGCAGTGTCGATCGCGCTACGGAGCTCGCGCACCGCCGCTTCGACCCGGGGCGATTCCGGCGCACTGACGGCGCCGAGCGACGGCGGCGCGACCGGATCGGGGACGGCGACGGGTGTCGGAGCGGCGGGCGCCATCTGCTCGGCCGGTTCGGTTCGGATGCCGAGTGCGTCGCCCACGGCGGCGCCGAGTCCGGTTCCGAGGGCGAGCAGCACGAGAGCGGTGATGACAGCGAGGATGCCTCGCCGTCGCGCCGTCGTCATTGGACTAAGTTACATCGCCCGGACCAGTGCTTTTGACCCGTCGAGGGCAGCCGTGGGCAGCGTCCTCGGAGTGCGGTCGCCCCCGACTCCGGGTCAGTTCGGCGCACCGCTGCCCGGGAACGCGATCTCGGAGTCGGGCGGCCGGATGAGGAAGCCCTGCGCGCGATCGCAACCCAGCTCGACCGCGAGATCGAGGTGGGTCAGCGTCTCGACGCCCTCGGCCACCACACGGAGCCCGGCTTCGTGCGCGACCATGACCGCTTCGCGCAGGGCGGCCAGTGCCGGCCCCTCTGCCGACCGCACGAGACGACCGGGGATCTTGACCTCGGTGAGCGGGAGGCGGGGAAGCAGCTCGGACGGGAGCGAACCCTCGCCGTAGCCGGGAAGGGAGACCTCCACTCCGATCTCGTCGAGCGAGCGCAGCTGTCCGAGCACAACGGCGTCCTCGACCGCTCCGTCGGCGGTGAGCTCGACGATGAGCGACCCGGTCGGGACCCCGCGGCGCCGGCACTCCTCGGCGACATGCGTGGCGAATGAGTCGTCGGCGAGCTGCAGCGGCGAGACATTCACGGCGACGGCCCACGGACGACCGGCTTCGTGCCACTCGGCCTGCGCACGGAGTCCCTCAGCGAGCATCCTCCGGCCGAGCGCGTGGATCACCCCGCTGCGTTCGGCGACCGCGATCATCGTTTCGGGATCGACGTCGCCGCGACGGGGGTGCTCCCACCTGCACAGCGCCTCCGCTGCCACGATCGACCCCGTCTCGAGCGAGACCTGAGGCTGGTAGACGGCGAAGATCTCGGGACCGGCGACCGCGGCCGCCAGGTCGGTGGCGAGGTCTTCGGACGTGAGCACTCCCCTAGACCACCTGTTCTGCGCCGCGATTGCAACCGCGCACGCTCCGGACGGGCATCAGGTAGATTCCGCACTCGGGTCATCGGTGCGCATTCCGGATCGGGAGTGCGGTCCTCGGCGCGCGGATACCGCGTTCTCTATACTCTTCACGTCGCAGCTGTGGCGGGGAGGATCGCGATGGCGTTTCGAAATCTGGAGACGTTGGAGGCTTGGCTCGCCGAGTACCGCGCTCTCGGCGGACCTATGGCGGATGCCGCGCGCGTGACTGTGCAGGACGGAGACGGCGGGGCGAACACCGGGCTGGTGATCGTGCGGCTCGGTCATGCTCCGACCGGCGTCTTCATCCAGCCGGCGACGCAGGATGCGTCCGGGTGGGTCGCGACGATGGAACCCCGCGAAGAGATCCTGGTACTCGATCCGGCGGGGCTGCGCGAACTGTCTGCCGAGCTCGCCGCGGTCGCGGACCTGTGCGCCTTCCTCGAGGAGAAGTCGCGCGCGTACCAGGGCACCGACATCGCCTGAGCGACGTCAGTGCCGCGTGCCCACCGTGGCCTCGGTCAGGGACTTCAGCAGCTCGGCCGAACGGCCGACGAGGATCTGATCGGCGGCCCCGACGGCCACCTCGAAGTCGTCGTCGAATCGGTTGAGGACCGACCAGGGATCTGCCGCGATGTCGATCGTGACCGTGATGCGGTTCACGCGGCGGTCGTCGGGGTCGACATCCCGCCGCACCACGCCCCGCTCGACCAGCCGATCGATCAAGGTCGTCACTCCGGCTGCGGTGATCCCGAGGTACTCGCGGAGCGCGGTCGGCCGCGTGCCGGGGTGGGCGACGATGTACAGCAGCGCCCGGGCATCGGTGTCGCTGATGCCGAGGCTGACACGGGCGGCCATCATCGCGGCATTGCGCGCATCCAGATACTGGCGCAGCGCAAGCCCCAGGGTCCACTCCGGTGTCCCGTTCGCCATGCGGCCATTCTCCCTCACACGCTGGGGGAGCAAGTACTCCACCATCGAATAATTAGCCATCTTAGCTAACTTGACGTAATATCGGAAGGGCGGGAGACCTTCTCCTGCGCCACGCGACGTCTTAACTGCCGTCTCGTCACGACGCGCTGCGTGCGGTGCAGAAGCCGGAGGCTCTCGTGAACAGCGGCACGCTCGGTCTCGCGACCTGCGGTCAGATCGCCGTCGATCAGAACTCGATGATCGTGGACGCGGACTCCCAGACTCTGGAGTGGCTCAACTGCGACCGCGATGAGGTAGTCGGGCGTCCCCTCGGAGCGGTCCTCACGCTGCGGATGCCGTTCTCCGGTTCCGGCGGACAGCGTCCCACCGATGCCACGCTGCACGGTGTGTCCGGGGTCGTGCGCCCGGTCGTCGTCGGGTCGCTCGGCAGGAGCGTGTCAGGCGTGGAACGGATCGCGGTCTACGACGTGTCGACACGCTCGGCGTTCAATCTCGGATTCCGGGGCGCGGAGGCGAAGACCGAGCGCGGGCGGCATCGACTGCAGATCCTGCTCAACGCCGCGGTCGGGTTCGGCAACGTGAGGTCCGAGCTCGATGCCGCCGAGCTGCTGGTGGACGTGGCGCAGCGAGCGTTCGCCGCGAGCGCCGTCAGTGTGCACATCAGCGGACCCGACGGAGTGTTCCAGGCGGCGGGGACGAATCCCCTCGCCGCCCACTGGCCGGAGGGGCTTCGTCCGACCGGCACCATCACGATGCTCGGTGGCGAGGTGCTGATCGTGCGCTCCCCCGACGAGGCGGAGTCATACGCGAACGGCATGAGCGAGGTCTTCCGTGCCGGCGGAGTGCACGCGGCGATCGCGTCACCGATGCATTCCCACGGTGACGCGGTCGGCTCGATGGTCTGCTTCTTCGACCATCCACGTGAGTTCGACGAAGAGGCCGTCCCTCTCGCCGACGCGCTCTCGAATCAAGCGGCCCAGGCGATCGCCCGGATCCGCCTGGAAGACACGCTGCGACGCGCGGCGATGCACGACGAGGTCACCGGACTTCCGAATCGGCGTCTGATCGAGGAGGACGTCGTGCGCACGCTCTTCCACGCGGAGTCGGCGCTGACCGTCATCTTCATCGACCTCGACGGCTTCAAGCCGGTGAACGATCTCCTCGGTCACGCGGCCGGAGACGCCCTCCTCCGCGAGACCGGGCAACGGCTGCGCGACGTCATGCGACAGTCGGACGTGGTCGGACGATTCGGCGGGGACGAGTTCATCGCCGTCGCTGCGGTGGAGAGCGCCGGCGATGCCGTCGCGCTCGCAGAGCGCATCCGCGCCGCGATCGCCGAGCCTTACGACGAACTGCCGCCCGAGCTCACCATCACCGCGAGCATCGGCGTGGTCACCGTCGGCAACGACGGGGCCGCCGTCATGGACCAGCTCATCCGCGCAGCCGATCACGCGATGTACGAGGCGAAGATGGCCGGCGGCGATCGTGTCGCCGTCGCGCAGACGGATCTCACATCGGTCCCGGCCGGCTCAGCGCTTCCGGCTGGCTCAGTACTCCCCGTCTGAGCCGGCGCCGCGGCATCCACGGGAGAGTTGCCAGTCCTGGTGGGTTTCGCTCGCGCGTTCCCGCCGGGACCGGCAACTCGGCGCCCGCGGATGGTCCGGGGACCGGGTCAGCTGCTCTTGCGCATCGCCCGGATGCCGGCCCACAGGCCGAGCGCGGCCAGCACCAGTGCGGCGACCCAGCCCCACAGCACCTCGACCGCACCGAGGTCACCGGCGAACAGCGCGCGCTCGGCCTGCACCACCCAGTTCACCGGGTTGACGGTCGAGACAGCCTTCATCCACCCCGGGCCGTCGTCGAGCGGGAGCAGCATGCCCGACAGGATCAGCAACGGGAAGATCAGCGTCTGCTGCACGCCCCAGAACAGCCACTCGCGGTCCTTGGTCTTCAGCGCGAGCGTGTACGACAGTGAGCCCAGCCCGACCCCGAACACCGCGAGCAGCGCGAGACCGATGACGAGGCCCGGGACGTTGATGGTGAAGCCGAACGGCCACGCGATCAGCACGATGATGAGCGCCTGGACCACGATCGGCGCGATCTCCTTGAGCGCACGGCCCACCAGCAGCGACGACCGTGCGAGCGGGGCGACGAGCGTGCGCTCGTGAGAGCCCGTCATCATCTCGTACTGCAGGTTCGAGCCCGTCGCGCCCGTGCCGAACAGCACGATCATCACGAGCACCCCCGGCACGAACCACTGCAGGGTCTCCCCCACCGGCGCGCCCGACGAGCCGATCAGCAGCGGTGCGAAGAGTCCGAGGAACACGAGGGGCTGCACCAGGCTGAAGATCAGCGTGAACGGGTCGCGCACAACGGGCTTCAGCTCGCGGGTCAGCACGTTCCACGTGTCGCGGGCGGGGTTCGCGCGCACGGCAGTGTCGGGCCGGATCTCGGTCGCGGTCATCGCTGGACTCCTTCCATGACGGATGATTCCGGTCCGCCGTCTGCGGCGGCACTCGATTCGGATGCCTCGGCCGAGGCATCCGTGTTCTCCTCTGTCTCTTCCGCCTCGCCCTCGCCGGCCTCGCGCAGCGTGCGCCCGGTCAGGGCGAGGAACACGTCGTCGAGCGTCGGCGGAACGCCGGTCGCCCGCTGCACCCGAATGCCCGCGGCGTCGAGCGCACGCACCGCGGCCGGCAGCAGGGCGTCGCCGTCGGGTGCCGTGAGGATCACGTCCGCGCCCTCTGAGCGCACCTCACGGTCGGTCAGGCGCTGGATGACCGCGACGGCGGCCGCGGCATCCGTTTCGCTGCCGAAGCCGAACGTCAGCAGGTCACCGGCCAGGTTCGCCTTCAGCGCGGCCGCGGTGTCATCGGCGATGACCCGCCCCTTGTCCATGACCATGACGCGCTCGGCGTAGCGGTCGGCCTCCTCGAGGTAGTGCGTGGTGAGGAAGACGGTCGTGCCGTACTTCACGCGCAGATCGAGGATGTGCTGCCACAGGTTCGCACGGCTCTGCGGGTCGAGACCGGTCGACGGCTCGTCGAGGAAGATGAGCGGCGGCGCGTGCATCAGCCCGAGTGCGACGTCGAGACGTCGCTTCTGCCCGCCCGACAGCTGCTGCACCGAGCGGTTCGCGAACCCCGAGAGATCGAGCGACTCGATCAGCTCGTCTGCCCGGGCTCGGCTCGCCTGCTTCGACATGCCGTAGAACGCACCCTGACTGAGCAGCTCGTCACGGGCGCGCTGCGAGAAGCTGCCGCTGGTCAGCTGACCGACGTAGCCGATGCGAGCCCGCACATTGGCCGGCTGCTTCAGGATGTCGAAGCCGACGACCCGCGCCGTGCCGTCGGTCGGAGGGATGAGGGTGGTGAGCATGCGCAGGCTGGTCGATTTGCCCGCGCCATTGGGTCCGAGGAACGCCACGAGCTCGCCGCGCGCGACCTGGAAGGTGAGGTCGGTGACCGCCTCGACGGTCTTCTTCTTGACGGCGAAGCGCTTGGTGAGCCCCCGCGCTTCGATGATCGGTTCATTCGCCATGCGGCAAGGATAGAAACCATTGCGGACGGATCCTGTCCGCGTCATAGGGCAATGTTGAGGACATGTCCGACACGACCACGCGAGCCCTCTCGCTGCTCAACCTGCTCCAGACCCACCGACACTGGCCGGGTTCCGAGCTCGCCGAGCGCCTCGGCGTCACCGAGCGCACGGTCCGCCGCGACGTCGAGCGCCTGCGCGACCTGGGGTACCGCATCGAGTCGTCGCCGGGCGCCGCGGGCGGCTACCGCCTCGAAGCGGGAAGCGCGGTCCCTCCTCTGCTGCTCACGGATGAAGAGGCGGTCGCGATGGCGATCGGGCTGCGGGTCGCGGCATCCCAGCGCCTCGTCTCCGGTCCCGAGACGACCATCACCGCCCTCGCGAAGCTCGAGCAGGTGCTGCCCGCACCGCTGCGGCGACGGGTGAACGCACTCGCCGAGACGGTGCAGCCAGCAGGGCTCAACCCCGGCGCCGCAGTCTCGAGCGACGTGCTCGGCGAACTCGCACTCGCATCCCGCGACCACGAGCGGGTGCGGTTCACGTACACCGCCGCGTCGGGCGAGGTCACGCGGCGCCGCGTAGAGCCGCACGCGCTCGCCCCGGCGGACCGCCACTGGTACCTGCTGTGCTGGGACCTCGAGAAGGACGATTGGCGCACGTTCCGCGTCGACCGCCTGGCCGACGTCGAGCACACGCGGGTGCTGTTCGAGCCGCGCCCGCTCACACCCGAGCAGATCGAGGAGTTCATCGTCGTCGCACGGTCGTGGGTGCGACAGAAGGTGGAAGCTGATGCCGTCATGGACCTGCCGCTCGACGTGATGCGCGAGTACTTCGGGCAATGGGGCCAGGGCGCCGAAGCCGAGGACGACAGCCGCACCCGGTGGCCCGTCGGCGGTGCCGACTGGCGCGAGACGATGTACGGGCTGATGTGGATCCCGCCGGGCGTCGAGTACACGACCGACCTGCAGGAGCCCGGTCGCTCCGAACTGAGGGAGTCGCTGGAGCGGATGCTGCGCGCGATCGACGCGCCTCCGCCTCCGCCCCGCGGGGCCGCGCCACGCCCGCGCACGCCGCCCCACGGCTGACGGGGTGGTCGCTGCTCGCCTGTCACATTGCGCCGCCCGCGCCGGCACTTCGTGACAGGGGAGCCAGCGGGTCGTCCTGCTCCCCTGTCACGAAACGCCGTGCGTGCCGGCATTTCGTGACAGGCGAGCGGTCCGAGGGTCGGGGGCGGCTTCCGGCACAGCGTGTTCGCAGGACGCGCACCTACGCTGGCGCCGACGACCGAAGGAGTGACATGCGCCGAGCCATCCTCGCGGGCGCCGGAGGGGTGCTCCTGCTCCTGCTCACCGCCTGCGCCACCGGAGGACCCATGACCGACCCCACCACCCCCTCATCGAGCCGCCCGCCGTTCGCGACGACCACGCCCGGCCCGATCGGCCCGTCGGGCACCCCTGCCGAGGTGTCGCCGGCGCAGTGGGATACCATCGTCGCCGACCTCGCGGAGCGCGGGGTGGCGGGCGAGCCGGTGCTGGTGAGCGCTGAGTCCGTGACGTGGCCGAACGGCGCGCTCGGCTGCCCCAAACCGGGCATGTCGTACACCCAGGCCGTCGTCGACGGCATGCGCGTCCTCGTCGAGGCCGACGGGGTGACTTACGACTACCGCTTCGGTCGCGGCGACGCACCCGTGCTCTGCGAGGCCTGAGCGCAGCATCCGCTCGGCTCGATCAGACGACGAGGGCGGCACCCCTTCCGGGAGTGCCGCCCTCGTGCGACTGCGGACGGTTACTTCGTCTTGACGAGGACCGTCTCGCTCGTGCCCGACTTGTTGTCGAGCACGACCGCCATCACACCGAGCGGCTTCTGCGTCGCGTACGCGTCACCGTCGACGGCGACATCCACCGTGACGGTGCCGTTGCGCGGCACCTCGGCGTACTGGCCGTTCTCGAGCGCCGGCGACCAGGGGTTGTACTTCGCGACACCCTCGATCTCGTCGAAGAGGGCCGTGTCGGTGATCGAGTAGCTCGCGACCGTGTAGTCGAACGAGCCGGCGGCTTCGGTGAGCCCCAGATCGCTCGCCCACACCGGCAGCATGATCGTGCTGCTGTCGGTCGGTGCCGTGGCGTAGAAGCCCGCAGCGAGCAGACCCTGCGGCGTGCTGATGAACACCTCGGAGCGGCCGCTGACCGAGCCCGTGCGCACCAGACCGGAGTCGGCCGAGAACACGATCGCCTCGGGGTTCCCGTCGCCGTTGCGGTCGATCACCACGTCGAACTCGTTGCTCGACACGTTGGACCAGCGCGAGTGCGTGTTCACCGCGAACACGAGCACGTGGTCGCCGTCGGACTGCGGGAACGACTGCACGCCCGCGGACGCGAGGTCCATGCCGGTGTCGTTGAGCTTCTTCGACACGTCCTTAGGGTCGCTCAGACCCCACGTGAAGAAGTCGGCTCCGGCGGTCTGAGCGCCGATCGTGTTGGTCAGCTTGACCTTCTTGCCGGCGTCGGCCACCTTCTCCTTCTTGCCGAACAGGGCGCCGGTCTTCGACGCCACGCGGCTGTCGGCACGCGGAACCATCAGGTACGGCACGCGCAGCGACGAGGAGTCCGACGTGAGGACGACGTCGCCCGAGAACTCGTACTGGGCGAACGGGTCCACCGTCGACGAGCCGACGGCGTCAGCGCGCGCGGTGAGAGCGACGATGACCGTCGCCTTGCCCTTGGCGGGAACCTTCACCGAGCTGCGGTTGAACGTGAGCGTCGCCTTCTCGGACTGCGCCGACGGAGCGGAGCTCACCTTGTAGGTGACCGCCGTGTCGCCGTGGTTCGTGATGGTGATCGTCTTCAGCCCCGCGAACCCGAGCCACGACTCCTGGAACCCGAAGTTGAGCGCCGTCTCACGCAGCCAGCCACTGTCGGTGCGGAACGCGTCGCCGGTCGCCGTGACCTTCGTCGCGACAGCCTGTGCGGCGTCGACGAGTCCGACCCCGCCGCGGGTCATCTGCTGGCCCGCGACCTTCTCGGGATCGGCCGACGACACGACGGCCGCGGAGACCTCGCCGGCCTTCCAGCCCGGGTGGGCCTGGACGGCGAGCGCCGCGACGCCCGCGACGTGGGGAGCCGCCATCGACGTGCCCGAGATCGTGGCCGGGCCGTTGCCCGTGCCCACGCCCGTCGAGACGATCGAGACACCCGGAGCCGCGACATCCACGGCCACACCGCTGTCGCCGCTGCGCGGGCCGTTCGACGAGAACGAGGCGTAGCCACGGAACGAGGGGTTCGCCAGGTCGGCTGCGGCGATGGTCGCCGGGGCACCCGACACGAACTTCGGGCCGTCCGACATGCGGACGCCGAGGAACGGGATCGTGACGTTGAACGGGTCGCCGTTGTCGGGGTTCTCGGTGATGACGCCTTCGAACGGCGGGTAGTCGTTCGTGTTGTTCACCATGAGTGCGGCAGCCGCACCGGCCTGCTCCGCGAAGATCGGCCGCGCAGCGCGCGCACACGTGCCTCGCTCCGAGACGGCGAGCTGGTTGAGCCCCGGCGCGACACCGTTGCTGGTGTACGCCGCGACCGAGCAGCCGAGCGCCTCGTTCTCAGCCGTGGCCGGGTTGTCGGCCAGTCGCACGACCGTCATGCCGGGCAGACCGGCCAGGTCGGCGCCGTTGGCGTTGATCGCCGAGACGGCGACTCCGTTCACCGTGACGGTGGCACCCGGAAAGCTCGGGGTGCTGTCCACCGCGGCGACCGAGATGACGCCCTCGCCGTTGCCGGGCGAGCCCGCGATGTACGGAGCCGGTCCGGAGTTGCCGGCCGAGGCGACGACGACGACGCCCGCGCCGATGGCGTTGGCGGCAGCGACGGCCTCGGGGTCGTCGGCACGGCCGAAGCTCGAGCCGAGCGACATGTTGATGACGTCCATGTCGTTGGCGACGGCCCAGTCGATGGCAGCGGTGGTGACGTTCGTCGAGCCGTCGCAGCCGAAGACGCGCAGGGCGTAGAGGTCGACCTCGGGCGCGACGCCGGGGCCGATCTTCCACTGCTGCGACGCGGTGGACTCGTCGTACGCGCCCGTGTAGGTCGCGCCGTCCGCGGTGACGCCGCTGCCGCCGGTGGTGCCGGCGACGTGGCTGCCGTGACCGTTGCAGTCGAGCGGGTTGGCGTCGGGCTTCGGGACGCTGCCGTCCTCGTTGGCGTTGTAGTCGTCGCCGACGAAGTCCCAGCCGCCCTTGATGCGCGGCGCGTTCGGACCGAACAGCGCCGGATCGGCCGCCTCGGTCTCGGCCGCGTTGGCCGCCTGGTACGCCTCGACCGTGCCCGGGCCGCCGAAGTTGGCGTGGGTGTAGTCGATGCCGGTGTCGATGATGGCGACCTTGATGCCCTCGCCCGTGTAGCCGGTGTTCTGCCACACCTGGGGCACACCGAGGTACGGGACCGAGACCGCGTTGTCGATCGTGTACGTACGAGCGGCGTGGACGCCGACGACGTTGGGCAGCGCTGCCACAGCGTCGACCGCGTCGGCCGGGATGGTCGCCTGCACGCCGTTGTACGCAGACTGCATCGTGGCCTCGACGGCGCCGCCTTCGGCCTCGACAGCACCCACGACGGGCTGCTGGACCTTCTGGAGCGACTTCTTGATCGCACTGCGCTCGGACTTGCTGAGCTCGCGGCCCTTCTCGGCCTCGACCACAGCGACCGGGTCGCCCGCGAGCTCGACGACGACGGTCACGTCGCCGTTCGCGTTCGCGCTGAGCGGCTCGACGGTGGCGCTCACGGGGCCCCGGGTGGGGGCTTCGTCGAACCGCGACGACGGATCGTCGTCTGCCGCGGCGAATGCCGCGGTTGTGGGGAGTGACAGCGCCACGACTGCGGCGACCGCCAATACACGTCGGTACAAGGGGGTCCTACTTTCTCCGTACTGGGGGTGGAGTGTGGATGGTCCCGTTTCGCTCTGGGGGTGGAAGCGGGGCACTTCGGCGAACGTATGTGGCAATTCACATCAAGTCAACGGTGGATTCCCAGGTTGAGCAGACCGCACAATCGACCCGCCGTCAGCGGCCCCTGTCTTGTCCTGATGCGCAGTGGAAGCGGCCTTATCGAGAGATACGCTCGACGCCATGAGCGACGATGCGCAGGGCGTTCTCGACCGGATCGAGTCCGAGGAGCGTGAGCTGATCCTGCCCCGCTTCGACCTCTCGGATGCCTGGGCCCTCGGCTCTCGGATGCGCACCGCGGCCGAGTCTGCGGGCCTGCCGATCGTCATCGGCATCACCCTCGGCGAGGCCCGCGTCTTCCACACGGCCCTGCCCGGATCGAGCGCCGACAACGACGGCTGGCTCGAGCGCAAGACCCGGGTCGCCCGCCGCTACGGCCGGTCGTCGTACGGGGTCGGCCAGTCGTTCCGTGCTGCCGGCAAGGACTTCGACGTCGACGCCCGGCTCGATCCCGCGCTCTACGCGGCGCACGGCGGCGTGTTCCCGTTGACCATCGCCGGCGTGGGCGTCGTCGGCACCGTCGGCGTCTCGGGCCTCCCCCAGGCCGACGACCACGCCTTCGTGGTCGAGCAGCTTCGCGCGTACCTCGCGGAGTTGTGATCGGATGCCGCCGCCCGCGGCCTCGTCACATGCCGACGCAAAGCGAAACCACGGTTAACGCTTGGCCAAGCGAGCTGGCTCCCGCGCTAGCGTGGGGTCATCGCGGCGATCCGGGCGGTCCCGGGCACCGGCTCATACCCGGATGCGTTGCGGGTTCGACTCCCGCCGTCGCGTCGATCAGAACTCCCGTCGGATGGCCGGCGGACGAGTTCGGGCGATAGGCACAGCGCCCGCTACTCGATCGGCCGGCGCAGTTCCCGGGCGATCTCTGCGATGGCCGACGGTCCGATCCGGCAGCATCCGCCGATGAACATCGATCCGGCGTCCGCCCACGCCACCGCAAGCGCCGTGTCGAATCCCGGCTCACCGACCCACCGCCGCGCCACGCCGTCCCAGGTCTCGCCCGAGTTGGGGTACGCGACCGAGGGCTTGCCACTCGCCGCGGTGGCTGACCGCACCGCCGGCAGCACATCCCCCGGCGCGCAGCAGTTCACGCCGACGGCGACCACGGATCCGTGGCCGGCGGCGAGCGCGAAGGCTTCAGCGGCCGAACGGCCGTCCCGCAGCCGGTCCCCGGAGATGGTGCACGACAGCCACGCGGGAATCGCGAACTCGTCGACCAGTTCGAGGAGAACCGACACCTCGTCGAGGTCGGGGATCGTCTCCAGTGCGAGCAGGTCGGGCTGGGCGCTCGCGAGCAGTTCGATCCGCGGGGCATGGAAGTCGCGGAGCGCGGCGCGACTCACCCCGTACCGTCCGCGGTACTCCGATCCATCGGCGAGCACCGCTCCGTAGGGACCGACGGATGCCGCGACCAGCCGCACCGCTCCATCACCGGCTGTCTCGGCGACGTCGTCGCGCACCTCGCGGGCGATCGTCACGCTCCGCCGGATGAGCGCCTCCGCTTCGGTGCGAGCCATCCCGTGGCGCTCGAATCCCGCGACGCTAGCCTGGTAGCCGGCGGTGGTGGCGACCTGGGCGCCCGCGTCGAAGTACGCACGATGCACCGCTGCGATCTCGCCCGGCGCATCGCGCAGCAGTCGTGCGGTCCAGAGCTCGTCGCTGAGGTCGTGCCCGCGTTCGGCGAGCGCGTTGGACAGCCCTCCGTCGAGCACGACCACCGCAGGTGTCGTCGAGGTCGTCACCCGCCCATCATCCCCCGCCTGTGTCATGAGGTTCGCATCCCGATGGTCCGGGTCCGAATCCCGCATGCGGCCACCAGATCTCGTTCGCGGGGTGCAGACTCGAACCGTGGTCACCGTCACCGCCGTCCACGGCGATATCACCGAGCAGCGCGTCGACGCGGTCGTGAACGCGGCGAATCGGCAGATGCGCGGCGGAGGCGGCGTCGACGGCGCGATCCACCGGGCCGGTGGGCGCGCGATCCTCGACGACTGCATCGCACGCTTCCCCCGCGGTCTGAGCACGGGTGACGCGGGATGGACGACCGCCGGCGCCATGCCTGCCACGTGGGTCATCCATACGGTCGGCCCGAATCACTCGGCCGGCGAGCGCGACCGGACACTCCTGGAGTCCTGTTATCGACGCTCGCTCGAGGTGGCCGACGAGCTCGGCGCCCGACGCCTCGCCTTCCCGCTGATCAGCGCCGGCATCTACGCGTGGCCGCTGAATGACGCGATCGACGCGGCCGTCGACACGATCCATCGAACGCCGTCGCGCGTCGAGGAGGTCCGGCTCGTCTCGTTCACCGCCGAGACCCACCGCCGCGTGCATGCCCAGGTGCTGCGGCGCTTCCCGCCACCCACCGAGCCCGACACGATCGGCCGGCTCTTCGATCGTTCCCCCAGCCAGTGGGGGCTGCGGGGCGACCCGTACCTGTGGCGCGCGCTCCGCGCGGAGCTCGCGACGACGCCCCTCCCGCCCAACGGGTGGGAGCTCCAGGACACGATTCACGCAGCGGCCGCGGGCATCCTCGGCACCCCGCTCAAGAACGCCGGCGAGCCGATCCACGTCGCCGAGTTCGATCCGGGCCACGGCATGTCGGCGGGTGCGGTGCTGCCGTCCTGGTGGAAGAACACCGGCATCCGGATCCTCATCGACCGCTACGAGGCGCTCGTGCCCGACGAAGGCGGAGACACCACCACGCCGTCCGCCTGACCGCCACATCACGGCGCGGCAACGGCTCGCTGTAAATCTCCTGGCGTCCAGCCGTCCTCGACCTCCCGGCGCGCACACTGGACCCATGTGGTGGAAATTCCTGCGAGCAGTCAAGACGCGCGAGCACCGCGTCGCGCCGACGACGTGGGTCGCCGCGCTCGCCGCGACGGTCTACACCTTCGTGCCGTTCGACCTCATTCCCGAGCTCGTGCTCGGCCCGCTCGGAATCGCCGACGACGTCAGCATCTGGGCGATCTTCGCCGTCCTCCTCACGCGCGAGAAGCATCGCTGGCAGGCAGCGCTCCCCGCGCGCTGACCCACATCAGCCCGGGTCCGCCGGGGTATGGGGCGTGTGCGGCGTCCGCCGTGTCGTGACCGGGTGGTGATGCGGGATCGGCTCCGGGCGGGTCGTCGCATCGTCGTGATCGTCCGGTTCCTCGACCGCCGCATGCGACTCGAAAGGCCGCGGGTGATCGACGCGTCCGTCGGTCTTCGGGAATCGTCGCCCGGTGACGGCGCGACCTGCGATCCGGATCACGAAGAACTTCGGCGCGGGGCTCCACGACGCCAGGCTCATCACGCCGCTCGTGCGGATCTCGTCTTCGCGCGTGACCCGCTCGGCATCGCCCCGCACGACCACGCTCCACCGCACGTGCTCGTCGTGATCGTCGACCTCGAATGCCACCGCAGGGTGCTGGGCGATGTGCAGCAGCTTCGCATCCCTCGCGGTGCGCACGTAGATCGAGCCCTCATGCGGCACATAGTTCACCGGGAAGATGTCGGGCGTGCCGTCGGCGTTGATGACGGCCAGACGGCCGAACGAGCTGGTCTCGAGCAGCCTCCAGCACTCCGCCGTCTCGAGCTTCTCGATTCCTCTGGTCCCCGCGCGGTCAGCCATGCGCTCCTCCGTCCTCTCCCCTCTGGTCTACCCGGTGACCCGCGAGAGTGGAAGCGGCTCGACGACGAGAGCAGAACGGAGAGCGGATGCCGGCGAGCAGCGCTCGACGGTGATCACCGCGAGAACGGCGGGGCGGAGCATCCGCTCTTCCGGGTCAGACCCCGTTGAAGGAGTGCCGGTTCTTGCCCTGCCGCTTGGAGTCGTACATCGCGGCGTCAGCGCGCACGAGGAGCTGCTCGGGCGTCGGCGCCTCATCCACACCCGGGCGGTAGAGCGAGATGCCGATGCTCACGGAGGCGGAGATGATGCCGTCGGCGACCACGATCGGCTGACTGCAGATCTCGAGGATGCGGGACGCGATCGCCGCGGCGGCGGCGTCGTCGGCTCCGGCGCAGATCGCCACGAACTCGTCGCCTCCGATCCGCCCGACGACGTCGTCCGAGCGCACGCCCGCCTGCAGGCGGGTCGCCAGCTCGATGAGCACGAGGTCGCCGGTGGCGTGGTCGAACGCGTCGTTGATGCCCTTGAAGTCGTCGACGTCGAGGAACATGACGGCGAGCGCCTCGTTCCGGTCGGTCGCGTGCCGGATCGCGTCATCGAGCGTCAGCTCGAGCAGCTGCCGGTTCGCCACGCCCGTGAGCTGGTCGTGCAGCGCCAGGAAGGCCAGGCGACGCTGCAGGCGCACACGTGTGAGAGTCTGCGAGGCCTGCCGGCCGAGGGCGTCGAGCAGGTCGAAGAAGGACGAGTCGAACTCTGTGCGACGGGCGAAGAAGCAGACCAGGATGCCGAGCCGCACACCGTCCGCGACGAGCGGCGTCACAGTGAGCGAGGCGAGCCGCTCGGCGCGCAGGGCTGCGGCCACCTGTGGGAAGTCCGTCTCCTCGGGCCCGGCGGTGACCACGGCCACATCGTGGGTCGACCGCAGCTCGGGGACTGGTGACACCTTGCCGGCGAGCGGATTGGTGCCGCCGACGAGCGCCAGCTCACCGTCGTCCTGAATGAGCAGCACGGCGGTCTCGCGTGCGGAGAAGGCCTGGCGTGCGACCGAGGCGAACGACTCGGCGACGTCCTCATCGGTGGCGCTGACGCCGAACGCGGTCGAGACGTCCTGGAGAATGCGCACGCGCTCCTCGGACGTCTCCGCCGCGCGCCGGGCGGTGAGCAGCTCCCGCTCGTACTGCAGTCGTTCTGCCGCACTGAAGACCGCGGTGCGGATGACCCCCGCCTCGTCGTCGCGGGCGGAGTTGATCAGGGTGGGCATCGCAGACCCGTCCGCTGTCACGAGCGTGAGAGCAACCTCGTGCACCTTCCCCTGGAGGTGCATCACCTGCATGTGGCGGGTCTCGTAGAAGAGCCGGCTGCCCGGATCGAGCAGCGACGCGAACGGCCGGCCCACGACGGCGTCCAGGTCGTATCCGGTCCAGTCCAGGAAGGTCGGGTTGGCATCGAGGATTTCGCCGTCGAGGGTCGTCGCCACGAGCCCGCAGGGCGCTGTCTCGAACCAGTCGTGCGCGCTCACTGCAGGTATCCCCGCATCGCCGCGACGACCTGATCCGGAGCAGAGAGGATGGGGACGTGTCCGGTGGCGGCGAGCACCGACAGCCGGCTGCCGGCGATCTCGGCGTGGACGAAGTCGCCGACGGCCTCGGGTGCGATCACGTCGGCGGTGCACTGCAGGATGAGCGTGGGCACCGAGACGAGCGCCAGATCGGCGCGGTTGTCGGACAGGAACGTCACGCGTGCGAAGTGCCGCGCGATCACAGGGTCGATGCTGCAGAAGCTGTCGGTCAGCCGCTCGCCCAGCTCGGGCCGATCGGGTGTCCCCATGATGACGGGAGCCGTCTCGCGCGACCAGCCGAGGTAGTTGGCATCCAGCGATTCGAGCATTGCGTTGATGTCAGAAGGCTCGAACCCGCCGCGGTACGACCCGTCGTTCGTGTAGCGGGGCGACGGACCGATCAGCACGAGGGCGCCGAACCGGTCGGGCCGGCGGTTCGCGGCGAGGACCCCGATCATCGCGCTCACCGAGTGGCCGACGAAGACGACGTCGGTGGCATCGAGCTCTTCGAGGATCTCGAGGACGTCGGTCGCGTACCCCTCGAGCGAGTCGTACTTGCCGCGGTCGTAGGCGGACGAGTCGGAGTTGCCGGCGCCCACGTGATCCAGCAGCACGACGCGGTGGTCGCGCTCGAAGTGCGGGGCGACGAGGTTCCACGTCGACTGGCTGCAGCCGAACCCGTGCGCGAACATCATCACCCGCCCCGCGGGGTCGCCCGAGAGGGTGACGTTGTTGCGACGTAGAACGTCGGTCGTCCGCACAGCGGTCATGGCGTTCCAATCGGGTGCGACGGGGGGTGGGAAGCCGCACCTAGCCGATCGTACGTCACGCCGACGCAGCGGGCCGCGTTCCTGCGTTCCGCCTCCGGAGAGGTGCGCATTCCGGCTCGACTGCGCAATCCGGACACTGGAAGTGGTCCGACCATCGGAGGACGATATCGTTCAGGTACTGCTCCGGGGCGAGTGAACGGAGACATGGTTGGACGATCAGACACTGTTGCCGGTCGGCATCGTGCACCTCGAGGGGAACGGCAGGATCGTCAAGACGAACGCCTGGTTCGCGGACTGGGCCGGAGCCTCGCTGGACGCACTGCCGGGCAGGATGATCGACGAGTTCCTCGTCCACGCCAGCGAGGACATCATGTCGCTGGACGACTCCGGGCCGTGGGTGATGGTGCATGCGCAGGATCCCAGCAAGGCCGTCATGGCCACGCGCCACCGGCGGCCCGACGACGACGTCGTGGTCATGGCGGAGGCATCCAGTCGATTCAGCGCCCTTCGCGATCTGCGCCGCCAGTACGCCCTGGCCGACCGCACCCGCACACGACTCGAGCTGGTCATGGACTCGTCGATCGCGTTCTCCACGGCGACGACAGAGGCCCGGCTCGCCGAGATCCTCGCCGACACGACGGCACGCGCCTATCGGGCGGAGGAGTCGACCGTGTACCTCCACCTGCCCGACGGCAGCAGCGCGGTGGCCGCCGGCTACGACGGGCTCGAGGGCCGCCTCGACGCCGAGACGCTCATCGCGATGGTGAGCGCGCCGCGACGGATCCTCAAGGTCCAGAGCGAGCACGAGGCCGAGCGTCTCGTCCCCGGTCTCGGCCCGGCGATGCGCACCGCCGGTGTGCGCGCGTTCATCGCCGCACCGCTGCATCACGAGGAGATCGACTTCGGGGCGTTCGTCAGCTGGTTCCACCACGATCGCGTGTTCGACGACGAGGCGTCGACGCTCGCGGAGGCGCTGGCCGGTCAGGCGGCGCAGTCGCTCGCGACTCTGCGGCTGCAGGCCCGGCTCGCGCACGCGGCGACGCACGACGAAGTGACCGGACTGCCCAACCGCCGCCTTCTCGAGGCGCAGATGGAGCAGATCATGCGCACGACCCGATGTGCGGCGCTGTTCGTCGATCTCGACGACTTCAAGAGCGTCAACGACCAGCTGGGCCACCATGCGGGAGACCGGATGCTGCGCGATGCCGGCGAGCGGCTGGCGAGCGCAGTCCGTGCCGACGATCTGGTTGCGCGCTACGGCGGAGACGAGTTCGTGGTGCTCTGCAACGTCACGGAGAGCTCTGTCGCGACCGAGATCGCCGATCGCATGCTGTCGGTCCTGCGCGGCGAGCACGACGGAGCGTCTTCGCGGGCGGCCCTGCGGGCCAGCATCGGTGTGGCGATCGCGGAACACGCGGGCGAGGCGCCCGCCGAACTCCTGCGGCGAGCGGACGTCGCGATGTACCGCGCCAAAAGCGCGGGCGGCGACCGGTTCGTCATCGCGAACTGAGGCCGTCAGAGGTCCTCGGGCGCGAGGTCGCCCTGGCCTTCGTCCCCGAGTTCGGCGTCGACCGGCGACTGTCCCTGCGTCTCGGGCTGGACGCCGCGGCCCGGGAGGTCTTCCGCGGGGATCTCGCCACGCTCGTCGGCGATCATCGCCGGATCGGCGCCGGTCGCGGTGTCGACGTCCAGATCCTGCGGGGCGGCTCCCTCGTCGAGCGCGGTGGTGCGATCCCACTCGGCCTGAGCAGGGTCCTGCTGCGCGTCGGTCTCGATCGAGGTGTCGCCGTCGCGCAGCGGCTGGACAGCGGGCTGGTCTTCGCCGGCAAGGGCGAGGTCGTCGGCCGGATTCGAGTCGCTCATGATGCTCCTTCCGTTCACCGCGACAGCGGTGACGCGTGCGAGTGCACCGTCCGATCCTCGCCGGTCGAGTGCTCGCCCGCAGGAGCCTTGACGCGCCGGAGCCGGTGACGTATCAACGCCGACGCGGGGTGCCTACAGCCCTTCCGCGATCTCCTTGATCGCGGCCAGTCGGCGCTCCCACTCGGCGCCCACGGCGTCGAGACGGCGTGCGGTGGCGCTGAGCTGCGCACCGACGATGCGGAAACGCACCTCGCGGCCGACGCGGACCGGCTCGACGAGGCCGACCTCCTGCAGCACGGCGAGGTGCTTGGCGATGGCCTGGCGGGTGACGGGCAGACGCCCGGCGAGGGCGGATGCCGAGGCATCCCCCTCACCGAGCGCCGCCAGGATGCTCCACCGGGTCTCGTCTCCGAGTGCGGCGAACACCGGGACCAGTGCTTCGGCCGTCACGAGTCGCTCTCGAGGAGGGTGACGAGCTTGTCGAGTTCGCCGTTCCAGCCGTCACGATGGTCGGCGAGATTCGCCGCAGGGTCGGACGTCGTCTCGAACCCGGTCTCGACCACGGTCAGCTCGGTGCCGTCGGCGACCTCGGCCAGCGTGAAGGTGAAGACGGTCGAGTGCGCGTCGTCGAGCTCGCCGGATACGACGCCGCTGGCGTCGTCGTTCCCCCAGCGGTACGAGACCATCCGCTGCGCCTCGATCGCCTCGATGCGCACGGGGATCGGTGCGCGGTCCGGCCAGGTCAGCGTGCCGCGGGCGCCGGCGTACGATCCCTCGAACGCCGCCTGCCCGAACCAGCGCGAGATGTGCTCCGGCTCGGTCACGGCCTCCCAGACCTTGGCCTGGGGCGCCGCGATGCGGATGGTGCGGCGGACCGAGAACGCGGAGTCGTCGACGACCGACGACGGGTTGACTGTCATGCTCACAATGATCGTTCCTCTCTGACGATGAGTGCAACCCCTTGGTTGCACCGCAATGCAACGTCATGGTTGCACCGATCGTCTTTGATTGCAACCCTCTGGTTGCACCAGGGAGAGGTCAGGCGATCCGGGTCCCGGGCGGCAGCGTGCGGGCGGGCGTACGGGTGCGGGCCCACGCCCACCAGAGCAGTCCGGCCGCGAGCAGTACCTGCAGGCCGAGCCCGACGAACCAGCTCGGTGCGGTCTCGTCGACGATCTCCTCAGGAGTCTTGTTCTCCTCGTTCGCGGGCGGACGGCATTCGTCGTAGGTCGTCTCCGCCTCGGGCGCCTGCTGCGCCCCGCGCACGCCGGTCTTGATCTGCCCGAAGAGATCGACGGGATAGCCGCTCCGGTCGAAGGTCGTGGGGGTGGCGTCGGCGAGGATCACGAAGGGGTTCGCGGCGAGGATCCACCACACCCGGTCGAAGCGCGGAACCTCGTACGTGTACGTTTGCCATTCGCCGCACGCGAGCGGGCCTTCGTCCTTGCACGGATAGTCCGCGGACGGCTCCTCTCCCGGCATGCAGGGGAAGTCGTCGCCCTGGTACTGCTCCCAGTCGATCGCGCGGTAGTTGTTCACCTGCTCGGTGCGCATCGTCGCGCCCAGCAGCCCGAAGGCGATGAGCGAGCCGATCACGAGCGCGGCCACGACGAGGTAGGTGGTGGCGACCGAGAAGAGCGGACGGGCCAGGATGCCGCTGAGCCCGACGCCGATCGCGGCGATCACGCCCACCTCGACGATGAGCACCGCGAGCGACACCACGATGGTCGCCGCGTTCGCCCCGCCGGCCAGAGTCGCAGCGATGAGGAAGGGCACCGACACAGCCACGAAGGCGAGGCCCGTCACCCACGCCGCCAGGAACTTGCCGATCAGGATCTCGCCGGTGGTCGCGAGGGTGACCTGCACCGGAGCGAGGGTCGCGGCATCCCGATCCCCGTTGATGGAGTTGCCGCTGAGCGTCGGAGACACGAGGACGATCAGCAGCAGGGTGATGTAGACGATCGTCGAGTAGACGGCCTGACCCTGCTGATCCTCCAGCGAGCCGAACGCCAGGAACGACAGCAGCGTGACGATCAGCAGCAGACACCCGAAGGCGCCGAGCATCACGTACCAGGCGATGCTGCGGGTGCGCTGGGTCAGCTCGAGGCGGACGATGGTTCCGAGTCGCTGACCGCTCATGCCGTCGCCCCCTCGTCGTTCGTCGGTGCGCCACCGGCGGCGGGCGGTGTGGGCGGTGCGGGTCGGGCCGCCACCTCCTGTGGAGGCACTCCCCTGCCGAGATCGAGGAACGTGCGCTCGAGGCTGCCCTGCGCGGCCGCGAACTCCACGACGGCCAGCCCGGCCGCGACGAGCTCGCGCAGCGCGGCGACGGCGTCCTCGTCGGACGAGATCTCGACCACGACGTCGCGCCGATCGACCGTGATCGACTCGGGAGACAGGCGCAGCGCGGCCGCGACCTGAGGACGCGCGTCGGATGCCTCGATCCCGTCGAGCCGCACCCGCCACGGGCGTGCGCGGCGAGCGGCCGCCTCGACGCGCCCGGCGTCGACCGTCTCGCCTGCGACGAGGAACACGGCGTCGTCGACGACCTCCTCGAGCTCCGAGAGGATGTGGCTCGACACCAGGATCGTGCGCCCCTCGGCCGCGAACCGGCGCAGCAGCACGCGCAGGTCGATGCGCGCCTGCGGGTCGAGCCCCGACGCCGGCTCGTCGAGCAGAAGCACGCGTGGCTCGTGCACCAGAGCGCGGGCGAGCCCGAGACGCTGCTTCTGGCCCCGCGAGAGCACCTTCGCCGGAGCGTCGGCGAGCGCTGTGAGACCGACTTCTCCGAGCAGGACGGCTGCGCGAGCGGATGCCTCGGCCTTCGGCATCCCGAACAGCCGGCCGGTGACGACCAGCGTCTCGCGCGAGGTGAGCGAGTCCCAGGCGCCGAGCGCGTCAGGCATCCACCCGATGAGCGCGCGTGCCGCGTGCGGATCGGAGACCGGGTCGACGCCGTCGATGCGGATCGACCCCGCGTCGGGCGCGAGGAGCGAGGCGAGCATGAGGAGGAGGGTCGTCTTGCCCGAGCCGTTGGGCCCGACGAGTCCGGTCACGCGGCCCGCGTGCGCCACGAGCGACACATTGCGCACCGCCTGGATGTCGCCGAACGCGCGTCGGACTCCTTCGACGACGATGCCGGCGGAAGTCATGAGACTCACAATCTCATACGCGCCGCGGGGAACCTCAGGAACTGAAGAACGCCACGCCGAGATCGGGATGGTCGACGAAGACGCCGTCGACCCCGGCATCCCGGATCACTCCCCACTCCGACTCCCAGTCGCCGAACGCCGCCGCACCCCCACGGCCGCGGAACTGGCCGATGAGGAAGTTGTTCTCGGGGCGGCAGGTCCACGTGAAGACCCGCAGACCGCGTTCGTGCGCATCGCGGACGATCGGCGACGGACCGGTGAGACGGCCGAGCTTGTCGGGCGCGAGGATCATGCGCTTGTCGACGCTGATGCCGTCGACGCGGCCGACCAGGCCGTCGAGTCCCGCCGGCTTCGCGGTGGCGCGGTACGTCGGCGCCGCCTTGCCGTGCGCGGCGAACAGGTCGAAAGGACGCCCCGCCGCCTCGAGCAGATAGACGTAGGCGGCGGGGATGCCTCGTTCCTGCAGCGCGTACAGCACGGTCGACTCGAAGGACTCGATGATGAGCGGAAGCTGCCCCGCCTCCCAGCCGGCCTCGCGCAGCTCGGCGTCGATCAGTTCGGCCACGTCCCAGCCGATGGAGGCGAAGTAGGTGGCGTGCTTGATCTCGAGCACGACGCCGATCTCGCGACCCTGGGCCAGCGACGCGGCCCGCACGATGTCGAGCACGTCGCGCAGTCGCAGCACGGGCTGGGCATCGTCGAAGCTCGCGCTCGTCGTCCGCAGCTTCGGCAGCCGCTCACGGCAGCGCAGGGTCGACAGCTCGTCCCACGTGAAGTCCTCGGCGAACCAGCCGGTCAGCTCCGCACCGTCGACCGTCTTCGTCGTGCGGCGGTTCTTGAACTCGATACGGTCGGCGACATCGGTCGTGCCCGAGATCTCGTTCTCGTGGCGCACCACCAGCACCCCGTCTGCCGAGACGACGATGTCTGGTTCGACGGCGTCGACGCCGAACTCGAGCGCGAGGTCGTACGACGAGCGCGAGTGCTCCGGTCGGTAGCCGGGGGCGCCGCGGTGCCCGATCACGAGCGGGGTGCGGCGCGCCATCGTCTCAGGCTACCCGCGCGCCGGGACGCGGCATCCGCTCATAGCCCACTCACAGCCGCAGGCCCCACCTGGCACGCACCGCGTCCGATATCGTTGATCAACAGCACCGTGCTGTTCGACCCCGTGACTTGGAGTGTGAGAGCAGTGGCCCTCGACAACCCCGCGTTCAACAATCCGGCCTTCCAGGATTCGAAGGCCGCCAAGACCTACCCGGGCCGTCCCGGCCTGACTCCCCCCGCCGGCCAGACGCAGTTCGCCACCGCGCAGCACGCGGGCACGGATGCCGCGGCCCAGGCCCAGCTCGAAGGCATGTACACGGCCCCCTCGGCCGGCGCTCTCGAGACCGACCGCATGACGGTCGAAGACACCATCTGGAAGACCGTCGGCCTGTTCGGCGTGCTGCTCGTCACCGCCGTCGTCGGCTGGGTGTGGACCATGTCCACCGTCGCCGCGACCGGCCAGCCGACGCTCACGCCGTGGCTCATCGGTCTGTTCGGCGGTTTCATCCTCTCGCTCGTCGTGATCTTCACGTCGCGCAAGAAGGTGCGCCCTGCGCTCATCTTCGCGTACGCGGCGTTCGAGGGTCTCTTCGTCGGCGGCATCTCGGCCTACTTCGAGATGATCTGGGAGGGCATCGTCCTGCAGGCGACGCTCGGCACCCTGTCGGTCGTCGGCGTGACCCTGGCACTCTTCGCGAGCGGCAAGATCCGCGCCTCCAAGAAGGCGACCAAGGTCTTCATGATCGCCATGGTCGGCTACCTCGTCTTCTCGCTGCTGAACCTCGTCCTCATGTGGACGGGCGTCAACTCGAACCCGTTCGGCCTGCTGAGCGACACGATCATGGGAATCCCGATCGGCCTCATCATCGGTGTGCTCGTCGTGATCATGGCGGCGTACTCGCTGGTGCTCGACTTCGACTCGATCCAGCGCGGCGTGCGCAACGGCGCCCCCCGCAAGTACGGCTGGCTCGGCGGCTTCGGCATCATGGTGACCGTCGTCTGGCTCTACATCGAGATCCTGCGCATCATCGCGATCGTCCGCGGCTCCAACTAGCCCACGGTCCGCGTTCTCGAACGGCCGCCCGGTCCTCCGGGCGGCCGTTCTGCGTCTCGGGCCGCGTCGTCCGCCGCAACATCGGAGATCGTGGCGACACGCCGGGGGGTGCCGGCCGCCGCCCGGCGTGTCGGCCGCGGCATCCGATTCTGTGCACGACCCCGGGGCGGTCGGCCCGGCGTGTCGGCCGCGGCATCCGATTCTGTGCACGACCCCGGGGCGGTCGGCCCGGCGTGTCGGCCGGCGCACAGCCGGCCCGTTCTGCTCTGAGCGGAAGGGGTCGAGGCTCGCGGCATCCGGGTCCTATCGTTTCGACATGGCCGAGATCATCCCGCTGCCGACGGCGCCCGCACCCATCGCACCCCGTGCTCCTCGCGAACCGGAACCCCTCTGGCGCGACGCCCTCGGCGAGCAGCTGCGCCGCCTGCGGCACGACCGCGGCGAGCGCCTCGCCGACACCGCCGAGCGCGCCGGCCTCTCGCCGCAGTACCTCTCCGAAATCGAGCGCGGGCTGAAGGAGCCGTCGAGCGAGATGATCGCCGCCGTCGCCGGCGCGCTCGAGGTGACGCTGATCGAGCTCACCGCCGCCGTCGTCGACGATCTCCGCTCGAACGCTCCCGCGCGCACCGCCGTCGGCGTGCGAGCCGCCTACACGCTCGCCGCCTGACGCCCGGCCCGCGCGGCGCGCAAGCCCTGGCCGCCGTCCGGGCCCCGGGCTAGCGTGGGGCGGGTGAGCCCAGCGCGCAAAGAGGAGTTCCTCGAGATCGGCGGACACGAGGTGCGCATCTCGAGCCCCGACAAGGTCGTCTTCCCCGAGCCGGGGCTGACGAAGCTCGACGTCGTGAAGTACTACCTGGCCGTGGCCGACGGGGCGCTGCGCGGGGCCGGCGGACGGCCGATGGTGCTCAAGCGGTTCGTGAAGGGTATCGATCACGAAGCCTTCTTCCAGAAGCGCGTGCCCGACAACCATCCCGACTTCATCGACACCGCCACGCTGCACTACGCGCGCGGCACCTCGGCCGAGGAGGCGGTGATCCGGGATGCCGCGGGCCTCGCCTGGGTCGTCAATCTGGGGTGCCTCGACCTCAATCCGCACCCGATCCGCGCCGAAGACCTCGACCACCCCGACGAGCTGCGCATCGACCTCGACCCGATGCCCGGCGTGGACTGGTCGCAGATCGTCGACGTCGCCATGGTCGCACGCGAGGTGCTCGACGATGTGGGTCTCGTCGGCTGGCCGAAGACCAGCGGGTCGCGCGGCCTGCACATCCTGGTGCGCATCGCGCCGCACTGGGACTACAAGCAGCTCCGCCTCGCCGCCGAGACGCTGGCTCGCGAGGTCGAGAACCGGGCACCGGGACTCGCTACCGCCCGCTGGTGGAAGGAGGAGCGCGGCGAGAGCGTGTTCGTGGACTTCAACCAGAACGCGAAAGACCGCACCGTGGCATCCGCGTACTCGATCCGCCCGCTGCCCGACGCGCGCGTCTCGACGCCGTTGGACTGGAACGAGGTCGCCGTGCGGCGCCCCGAGGAGTTCACCGTCGCGAGCGTTCTCGAACGCTACGCCGAGATCGGCGATCCCCACCGTGGCATCGACGACGCCGTCGGCACCCTCGACGGACTCCTCGCGCTGGCCGAGCAGCTCGGCCCCGCCGAGAAACCGCCGCGGGCGGGCGATGGCGAGGGGCGGCGACAGTCGACCATGCCCCTCGTCGAGGTGGCACGCACGAAGACCAAGCCCGAGGCGCTCGAGGCGCTCGAGGAGTGGAAGGCGAAGCATCCTGCCGCAACCGCACTCCTGCATCCGGCCGACGTGCTCGTCGACGGAATGCGCGGATCGAGCTCGCTCTGGTACCGGGTGCGGGTGAACCTGCAGCACGTGCCCGAGGACGACCGCCCCTCGCAGGAGGAGCTGATCGCCGACTACGACCCGTGGGCCGGCAAGGTGTGGCCCGGACGCGAGGGGTCCGCCTAGCGCGGCGCGCTCGCCGCGAGGCGACGCAGCCCGTAGTCGAACGCCTGATCGATGTCTCCCCCGAGCCGGAAGGCGCCGGCGAGCTCCATCGAGACGAACCCCGTCACCCAGGCCGTCAGCAGCCGCGCCTCGTCCAGCGCCCGGTGCTCACCCGCGGCCTGGCGGGCGGCGCGCAGCACCGGCTCGCTCGCCCGAGCCATCGCGGCGGCGTTCCCCTCCACGGCGTACATCAGGCGGAATCCCTCCGGACGGTCGTGCGCGAAGGCGCGGTAGGCGCGGGCCAGGGCGGTGAGTGATCCATCGGATGCCGCGAGCCGGCCGCCCAGGTCGTAGATGGTCGCCTCGGCGATGAGCCGCAGCAGCGCATCGCGATCACGGACCCTCTTGTACAGCGAGGGCGCGCGCACGCCCACGCGCTCGGCAACGGCTTGCATCGTGACGGTCGACGGGCCCCCGACTTCGAGCAGTGCGCGGCCCGCGTCGACGATCGCGGCGAGGGACGTGCGGTCAGGCGTCGGCATGTGGTCCTCCTTGATGGCTATTGACCTAAGCCATGATAGCTATGTACCATAGCCAACACAAGATCACGGAGGACATCATGCGACTCGGTCCGCACCTGCACCGCATCGGCAACGACATCGTCGCCGCCTACCTCATCGTGACGCCCGAGGGCATCACGATCATCGACGCCGGGCTCCCCGGCCACTGGGACGACCTGACCGCCGAGCTGTCATCGATCGGCCGCTCGCTCGACGACGTCAAGGGCCTCGTGCTCACGCACGGCGACAGCGACCACATCGGATTCGCCGAGCGCCTGCGGCGCGAGCACGGCGTGCCGGTCTACGTGCACGCCGCCGACGCCGACCGCGCCCAGGGCGGAGACAAGCCGAAGACGCCGATGGGGCCGCTGCGGATCGGCCCCACGCTCGGGTTCGCGGCGTACGCCCTGCGCAAACGGGGCTTCCGCACCGAGTACCTCACCCAGGTGGTCGAGGTCGCCGACGGCGACGTGCTCGCCCTCCCCGGGTCGCCGCGCGTCATCGGGCTGCCCGGGCACTCCCCGGGCAGCATCGCGATCCACGTGCCGATCGCCGAGGCCGTGTTCGTGGGCGACGCACTCACCACGCGCCACGTGCTCACCGGTCGCGCCGGCATGCAGCCCGCGCCCTTCACCGACGAGCCCGCGCTCGCGCTCAGGTCGCTCGAACGGCTGGCCGACGTCGACGCATCGTGGGTGCTGCCGGGTCACGGCACGCCGTGGCAGGGCTCGCCCGCCGACGTCGCCGCCGCGGTCCGCGCCGCCGCCTGAGTCCGCGCGCCCTGGCGCGCCTGGGGTGAATGTCCACAGCTGTGGAGTCTCCGGCGTCGCGAGGACCGCATCTGAGGACACTCAACAGTGAACGGTGGGCGGCGCGGCCGTCCCGACCACGGCGTCAGCGCTCGGCGAGCACCCGATCCGCGAGGCCGTAGGCGACAGCATCCGTCGACGTGAACACCCGGTCGCGGTCGGTGTCCGCCCGCAGCTGCGCCGGGTCCTTGCCCGTATGGCGGGCGAGGATCTCCTCGACCTCTCCGCGCACGCGCACGAGCTCGTCCGCCTGCAGGATGAGGTCGGGGATCGCGCCCCGCCCCTGTCCCGCCGGCTGGTGCAGCACGACCCGCGCGTGCGGGAGCACGGCACGCTTGCCCGGGGCTCCGGCCGCGAGCATCACCGCCCCGACGCCGATCGCCTGGCCGACGACCGTCGTGGCGACATCGGGTCGAACGTGCTGCATCGTGTCGTAGACCGCGAGCATCGCCGCCGGGTCGCCGCCCTCGCAGTTGATGTAGAGCTGGATGTCGCGCTCCGGGCTCTCGGCGTCGAGGTGCAGCAGCTGCGCGATGAGAGCGTTGGCCACGCCGGCGTCGATGCCCGTGCCGAGGTAGACCACTCGCTCGGCGAGCAGATGCGAGTAGACGTCCATGACACGGTCGCCACGCGGATGCTGCGCCACCACGTTCGGGATCGTGTACGAGCTCATGCCGCCACCTCCGCCGGACCGACGCCGAGGCCGGCGGTGCGTCGGCGCCGGGGCACGACCTGCGCGAACTCGTCCACCACGCCGTCGATGAAGCCGTACTCGAGCGCCTCGGCGGCGGTGTACCAGCGGTCGTGCAGCGAGTCGTCGAACACGCGCTCGAGCGGCTGCCCGGTGTCGGCGGCGATGAGCCCGAGCACCGTGTCGCGCATGTGCCGCAGGTCGCCGGCCTGCACCTCGACGTCGACCGTCGACCCGCCGATGCCCGACGATCCCTGGTGCATGAGGATCCGCGCGTGCGGGAGCGCGCGGCGCTTGCCGGGTGCGCCCGCCGACAGCAGGAACTGCCCCGCGCTGCACGCCAGCCCGAGGGCGAGCGTCGCGACGTCGTTGGGGATGAGCCGCATCACGTCGCGGATCGCGAGCATCGAGGGGACGGATCCGCCGGGCGAGTGGATCCAGAGGGAGATATCGGATGCCTCGTCCTCGGCCGCCAGCGCCAGCAGCTGCGTCGCGAGGAGGGTGCCGTTGTCGTCATCGAGTGCGCCGTCGAGCACGAGCACGCGCTGGTGGAACAGCTCGCGCCGGGCCTCGGCGCCGAACATCGGGATCTTGCCTTCTTCTGTCATGCGCCCAGCCTGCGCGCGGCGCCGGGCGGCGGCATCCGTTTCCGCCGTCAGCCGCTCCGCCCACGGCGGATCCCCGTCGTCGACCGAGAAAGAGAAGAGGGGGTGGCGCGGCCGCCCCGCGTGGGGTGTTGGGGGTGAGGGGCGGGGGCGGCGGGGCCCGGGGGGGCGGGGGGCAGGCCGGAGTACGTCGGGGGGGTGAGCCGGGCGCGACCC